>WYAU01000069.1 GCA_011525665.1 Candidatus Brocadia sp. | reverse complement strand
TTGTCATGTGCTGCCCCTTGGAGCGAAATGACTTCAAGGTTGTTCGTTCTTCCTCGGTAAGTTGAATTTTTGTTTGTCTCATGAAGCACAGCATAATGTTTCGATATTAATTTGTCAATATACTAGTCCGCGGGATAACAAATCTTTTCGCCGGGCTGTAACGGAGAGACTCCCTGCGAAAGGCGATGCCAAGACCTATAGAAAATATTTTCCCGTTGACAAGAAAATTTTATTTGTTTTAATACTATCTTTTAGAGATTCCAGCAGCAGGAACTGTATTCTGAAAAAGGCAAACCCTGAGTGATCAGGGGACGCAAAGTAACAGGGTCTTTACTGCACAGGGAAGTTGCGGCAAAAGAGTAATCGGTCTAAGCGTATAGGGAAATACGAATTCAACGAGACAGCCTTACTGCCAAAGATGTTTGTGTTTTGGTGGTAAGGCTTTTTTTGTTTTTAGACAAATTGGGCAAAACAGGAACAAGTGCCGTGACAAAAAAAGACGTCTCAATAACCAAGATTACCCGTCCAAAAATTTCAAATATTCTCCTCAGGAAGCGGCTATTCCAGTTGATAGATACAAGACGAAAGTACCCCGTTATCTGGATTGCAGGTCCTCCTGGTTCCGGGAAAACCACCCTTGCAGCAAGTTATATTGATACCCGAAAACTCTCTTCCATCTGGTATCAGGTCGACGAAAGGGACAGTGATATTGCAACCTTCTTCTATTACATGGGTATGGCAGTGAAAAAGGCCGTCCCCTTATTGCGAAAACCCTTACCTCTCTTAACCTCTGAAAATCAACAGGACGTTTCTCTTTTTACAAAACGTTATTTTGAAATTCTCTATAACAGTTTAAAGCCTCCATTTTGCATTTTTTTTGATAGCCCTCAGGATTTCTTTGCCTGTTCTGAGTTCAATAATATTATCCTTCGTGGCATGGATATAATTCCCGAAGGGGTAAATATCATAATACTGAGCAGAAATGAGCCTTCTCCGCAATTTACCCGTTTACGTGCAAACAATCAAATGGCCCTCCTCGTATGGGATGATATTCGATTTACCCAGGAAGAATTCATGGCTGTTGTTTCCAGGGATAGGCAATTGGGTTTGATTGATGAAACCGTTAGTTACTTGTATAATAAGACGCAGGGCTGGATAGCGGGACTAAGACTTGTCGTGGAGGATATAAAAAAGGAAAATATCTCCATCCCTGACGAGACCCAATATGAGAAATTCAATGAGCTAGCCTGTGAAGGATTTTTAACTATTTTGCAAGCGAAGTCTTTGATAAGACAGATAAGGATACGCAAGTATTTTTGCTAAAGACCGCCTTTTTGCCCAGAATGACTTTGAAAGCGGCCAAAGAACTTTCAGGCATTCGCAAATCAGGGAAGATACTTTCTACCCTGAGACAAAGTAATTTTTTTATCACAATGTACCCCCTGCCATATGCCGGCGTATCCTCAAAAGCAGGTGATCTCCCTCATTATGGCAAATTTATTGAGGGCGAAAGAGTTCGGAGGTATGAATCTGTCTACCAATATCATCCTCTCTTCAGGGAATTCCTTCTGGAGAGGGCGAGAAATTATTTTCACCCGGAAGACTTATCCCAAATACAGCACAGTGTAGCAACGCTCCTGGAGAATGCGGGAATGATAGAAGATGCAGTATCACTCCTTCTTGAAGCCAGGGATTTTAAACGATTAGTCCCGTTAATCGTCAGCCACGCCCAAACTTTGCTAGCGCAGGGAAGAAACGATACCCTTGAGAAGTGGATTACCAGTATTCCCCATGAGCTTCTCGGGGGCATTGAATGTCCATGGCTTTCCTATTGGTTAGGCATCTGCAGATTACCATTTAATCCCCGCGAAAGTCGCCGCCACTTCGAAAATGCCTTAAAACTTTTTCACAATAAAAAGGATTTAACCGGGATGCTGTTATCCTGGTCAAATGCAGTAGAGACCTTTTTCCACGATTTAGAAGACCTTTCACCTCTTGATACCTGGATATCGTTACTGGACGATATACTGAAAAAGGACACAAAAATTCCTTCCTTCCATGTGAAAATGCGTGTATCGTCCAGTAGATTCGTTAGCATGGTGTTAAGGCAACCGCATCATCCGGAGATCGAAAAACTGGCAGAATGTGTATTCTCATACTTGCATGAGTGCAAGGCGTCTCTCCCCTTGCAGACGGAGTACTATCTCGGGGTTCATTATTGCTGGACAGGCAACTTTGCAAAAGCGGGTATGATAATCGACCCGTTTTATCAAAAAACCCAACGGGAAGGGATGCCTCCGTTCGTTCGTCTCCTGGGAATGAGTATCAAGACTATGTATGCATGGCTTACCGGTTCTATCCCGCTATCTCTGCGGACTGCTATGAATGCCCTAAAACTTGCCAGAGAAGCCGGGGTCTTTGGCTGTTATGGCCACCTCATGGCCCAGGGCATATGCGCTGCTCTGAGCGGGGGTAATCTGAAAACTGCAGAAAAATTGCTCCGGCAATTTGGAGGGGAGCTTGACCAGGCACGAAAGGTGGACGTGGGTTTTTATCATTATCTGGCTGCCTGGTATGCATTGCTTCAGGGAAACGTATCCTTTGCCCTGGAATATATTGGGTTAGCCACGAAAATTGTTACGGAAATAAAAATGATCTTCCCTGAGGCGGCATGCAGGCTTCTTATGGCACACTCCCTCTTTGAACAGGGAAAATATGCGGAGGCGTTAGCGCACGTCAGCCAAGCGCATAAGATAGGTACAGGGTTGAAAAGCACGCTGATCGAATATATGTGTCTCCTGTCAAGAGCGTATTTTGACCTGAATTTTAAAGTGAAAGAAAAAGCGGAGGAAGAGTCTCACCTCTTGTTGAAGTACAATGAGAGGCAGAAAGAAAACGGATTGGCGTCATTACGCCAGGCTATGAAACTGGGATGGGAGCAGGGCTACGTTAATATGTTTGGATGGCAACCGGGTGTAATGGCAAATCTCTGCGCAAAAGCCTTGGACGCAGGGATCGAGATAAGGTACGTACAAGAACTTATCAGCAGTCGAAATCTGATTCCCGATGCATCTCAAAATGGATGTGAGAACTGGCCCTGGCAGGTAAAAGTATATACCCTTGGTCGTTTTGAGATAGTAAAAAACGGGAAACCTGTTGCCTTCTCTACAAAAATACAAAAAATGCCCATACTCATGCTTAAGGTGATCGTTGCCCTGGGCGGGAGAAACGTGCCGTGTGACACCATAGCTGATTTTCTCTGGCCGGAGGCAGAAGGCGACATGGCATACGGGTCTTTTAGAACTACATTACACCGCTTGCGCAAACTGCTTGACAATGAAAAAGTTATCCAGACTGCAAATGGACATATAACAATCGATACACGATATTGCTGGGTGGATGTCTGGGCTTTCCAGCGAATATTTGAAAGGCTCAACGTCCTAAACGAAAATGATCGGCATTTACCAGGAGGCTTTCATCCGGGTGAATCAGAAATTCAAAATAAGGAAGGAGATCCAAAAGAACTCGTTGAAAAGATAAAACGTCTGTACAGAGGCGACTTTTTGCCAGGAGATTCAGACCAATCCTGGGTAATCTCTCTGAGGAGGGATTTGCGCAGTAAATTTGATAAACTCAGACGTATTTACCCATAAAATGGGGGTATTATTTCTTCTCACAAGAAACTGTAACAAGTTAGCTTCTTGAAAAAACCTTAATAAAACCAGGTTTTACCGTCTGTGTAGTGCGAACTTCAGTTCGCAGGACGTCGATATAAATGCCGTGCGACATGCTTCCGACTCGGGCGAATCGGGATGTTTTTCAAAATGCTAATATTGTTACAAATTTTCAATCTGTAACAGATTTGTAACGCGCATTTGATACAATTAGCCAAAAAAATTTTTCTGCTAACAAAAAAATGCCGAAGACGAAATAAACTACATGTTGCAATCACGATAAGGGCAAACCCTGAGTGATCGGGGGACGCAAAGTAACAGGGTCTCTGGATTAGCACGACGAAGAATCGATTGCAGCAGAAAGATAGCCTTACTGCCGAAGATGTTTTTAAAATAAATATCTTTGCAGTAAGGCTTTTTTGTTTTATGAAGATAGTTTTATCTTGAAACCCAATACTCAAGAAGAAGAGAGGATCTATTAAATTTATAAAGACCTAATTCGGTGTTGATGAGCAAGTTATTATTGAACATTTACTATTGGTCTTAAAGGAGGCAAGGAATGATTAAAGCAAGATGGACAATGATGTGGATGACGCTGTTTCTCGTGTTTCTGCATGTTCTATATTTAGCGATGCCCTCAGCGATGGCGGAGACAGAGACGATTTATACGTATGATTTTGAATCTGGATGGGGTGACTGGAATGCGGATAACGGTATTTGGGAGATAGGGGCACCCCAGGCGGGACCAAAGGGCAGCCATGATGGTACTCAATGTGCCGGGACGGTTCTCAATGGAAGTTATCAGGAGGATGCAGACAGCCGTTTAATAAGTCCTTCCATCGTACTTTCGAATGTTACGGGGGACGAAGAGTTGTCCCTTCGATTCTGGCATTGGTTTTCTTATGATTACAATGATGCTGGATATGTCCAGATCTCTTATAATACGTCAAATGGATGGTCGGACTGGGAAACTCTTGGTAATGCTATTAGTAGTGTTTCTGGTGTTTGGTCATATAAGAGTGTTGACCTTACTAGTTATGCGGGTAAAAAGATAAGGATTGCATTTTATCATACGGCTGCATGGTGGGGCGTAAGTTCCGGCTGGTATATTGACGATATCCAGATTACCGGTATTATTCCACATCCAACCCCATCCCCAACTCCTGCATTTTCACCTACACCTGCTATAACCCCGACACCAACACCCGATACAAGGGGTGATATCGCAGGTCAGGTTACTGATGCGGCGACAGGGAAAGGCATCAGTGGTGCAACGGTAAAGCTTAATACCGGTCAGTCAACAACGACAGACACAAGCGGTAGTTATAAGTTTCAAGGTATAGCTGCTGGCGGTTACACCGTAACGGCATCAGCATCCGGGTATACCTCTGCTTCAAAGAGCGCAACAGTTACGGCGGGTAAAACAACCGAGGTCAATTTTGCGCTCACTGCCGTAATAATACCAACACCTACCCCAACACCCACACCACCTCCACAGACAAATCTGCAGGTGACAGCAGGATGGAACCATACCATTGCACTGGTGGATAACGGAACGGTGTGGACATGGGGGATGAACACCTTTGGCCAGTTAGGGGATGGGACAAGGGTAGATAGGAATACGCCGGTACAGGTAAGCGGGCTGAGCGACGTGACGGCCGTTGCCGGTGGTGGATTACATAGCCTTGCTTTGAAGGAGGATGGCACGGTATGGGCATGGGGAATGAATACCTATGGACAACTGGGAGACGGCACGACAGACAGCAGTGCAACACCGGTAAAGGTAAGCGGGTTAAGTAATGTCATAGCCATTGCGTGTGGTGGATTCCACAGTATGGCATTGAAGAAAGACGGCACGGTGTGGACATGGGGAAGGAATGATTACGGACAACTGGGGAATCTATCAAATAAGAACAGGAGTGCACCCGTGCAGATGGCATTTTTGAGTGATGTGATTGCCATAGCAGGGGGAGGTTTCCATAGCATGGCATTGAAGCAGGACGGCACGGTGTGGTCGTGCGGGATGAATGCGTATGGACAACTGGGAGACGGGACAAAGACGGACAGGATATTTGTCGTGCAGGCAAGCGGGCTGAGTAACGTCAAGGCAATTTGCACAGGTGGTGGACACAGCCTCGCCCTGAAATCAGATGGCACGGTGTGGACATGGGGGATGAACAATTACGGTCAACTGGGAGACGGCGCAACCAAAGATAGGAGTGTGCCTGCACAGGCGAAAAACCTCATGGGTATTACGGACATTGATGGCGGTGGATATCACGGGATGGCGTTGAAGTCGGATGGTACGGTATGGACGTGGGGGAAAAACACCCACGGTCAGTTAGGAGACGGGACAACAGCCCGGAGGACAACCCCGGTGAAAGCGAGTGGACTGAATAGCGTCATAACCATATCAGGTGGAGGGCAACACAGCCTGGCCACAAGGAATGACGATACACTCTGGGCATGGGGGTTGAACAAGTATGGGCAGATGGGAGACGGGACGAATATAAATTCAACGATACCGCGAGAGGTAATAGACCTCAGTGGAATAACCGTTGTGGAGAGAGAAGGTGTTACCGGTATTGGATTGGCAGCGCCATTGACATCCGTTTCCCATGAAGGAGGCAGTGTCTTTGGGTTTGTTCGTGATGAGGAGGGAAATGATGTGCCTGATGTATCGGTAACGGTGTACGGGATAGGCGGTGTGGACAACACAAGGACGGGCGGGTTTGGGTATTATGCCTTTGTGAACCTTGCCGCGGGCGATTATATGATTTTGTACGAGAAAGATGGTTATCGTACCCAAACGAGGGCTGCAGTTATAGAGGAGGACAAGGAGGCAGACGTGGGAACGACAGCCCTGAAGCGTGCGGCAAAGGTGTCTGGCCATGTGATGGATAGAAGTGGCAACCCGGTTGAACGGGTGAGGGTAAAGGTGAAAGGGGTAATGACAAAGGCATTAAAGTCTGATTTCACAGATGAGAAAGGTTTCTTTGAGATTAAGGACTTGGATGCAGATACCTATGTTATAACCGCTATAAAGCGGGGGTATTCAAAGATCGGGTATGACGTAGAACTCATGGAGGGAGAAAATGAGGAGATGGAAGTTATATTGAGGGAATGATTCTGGGTAATATAAGTATTCGCTGATAAACAAGGGTGGGGAAGTCTTTAAAACTTCCCCACCTGAGTTTGCACATCGTATGCCCTACATAACTTTTGAAGACTTGCAAGAGACTCAGTTATCAAAAAAGGAGAGATGCGTAATGTGGAATGCGTTGATATTTTATTTCTCTTTTGTGCTTGCCAATACCATCGGGGGTAATGTTTATGTGGTTGCCGATGCATTATCGACAGAGGCGTTAGATGCCCAGGACAAAGCCAGCATTAGCTACCAGGATGGCAGTAATGCAGACCTCGAATATACAGTCAGTTCCTCAGGTGCGTGGGTTAAAACTATGGTGGATAATAGCAGCACATCTGTTGGATGGTTTAACTCCATAGCCCTTGACGATCAGGGTAAAGCCCATATCAGTTATTATGATAGTCATAATGAGACGCTCAAATATGCAACCAATACCTCGGGTAAGTGGGTTAACGACCACGGTGGATAGCAATGAAGATGGTGATTTGCCTTTATATTCCTCTACATCCATTGCGGTGGATAAAGGAGGTAAAGTCCATATCAGCTATCACGGTAATCACGGTTTTAACGATGGCAACCTAAATATGCCACGAATGCCTCAGGTATATGGGTAATAACCGATGTAGACATTTTTGGACATGATACTGGTTTGTTTAGCTCCATAGCACTGGATAGAAAGGACACTATCCACATCAGCTATCCAGGTTTTACCGATGCGCGTGAAAATGCCCTCAAATATGCCACCAAATCATCCGATGCGTCTCCACCATGCCAGCCGGTAAATATCGCAGATCAAAAGAACATGAATATTGCCGTAGGTACAAGCGAGCAAGAGACGATAACGATTATCTGCGAAGATGGTACACCTGTTGCCGGTGAGACAGTAAAGGCAAAGGTTAAATCTGGCAAGGACATGGTTGCCGTTTCGCCATTAACCACTGTCACCGACAATGATGGCCAGACAGTCTTTACCATTACTGCCGTGAACAAGCCAGGAAAGGCAAAGATTGAATTCAAGGATAAAAAGGCCGGTCTGAAGACGAAGGTAAAGGTAGAGGTTATAGAATAAAGGGAAACTATCTTTAGCAGAATTGTAAGGAATTTCAATATTGATGGGTGGCACGGACAAACTTGTTTGTCCGTGTTTAACTTAAAGAAAGGTATTTGCATACTCCGCGTTCTCTGCGGTGAACAGGCTTTTCTATTTCTAGAAAGGGAGGGAAAATGAAGGGGACGAATAAATATTTGATGCCAATAGTCCTTTTGTTGTGTGTGATATTTTCCAGGGTCATTCTTGCTGAGCATAGGGGTGACGGGCAAGGTATTATGTCAGAGACTTTAAAGGATAGATATAAACACCACAAGAGAGACCGTAGGATGGATTTGAGAAAAAAGGATGCAACTCATCAGAAACCGTTTCAAGAAAACGGCATTGCAAATACCTCTTCGGATGCATGGAAGATAGAGGCAGTTAATGCGCTAAAATATTTCTCCGATTTTTATTCACGGGCTATCGCCGTTGATGCCGACAACCATCCGCATATTGTATATGGGGGTGACCACCTGTACTATGCCTATCACGATGGAAGCGCATGGCAGTATCAAGTGGTGGATGACTCACCTGGAGTTGGTTCTTATGCATCCATAGCACTTGATGCATCGGGAAATGTGCACATCAGCTATGACGGCTATGGCCTCAAGTATGCCACGAATACGTCTGGCTCATGGGTAACGGAAACCGTAGGTAGTGGTGGAGAATATACCTCTATAGCGCTGGATGCTAAGGGTAAGGTGCACATCAGCTATGGCAGCTATTACCTCAAGTATGCCACGAATACTTCTGGCTCGTGGACAGAGGAAACGGTGGATAGCAAAGGAAATGTTGGCGATTATACCTCTATAGCGATTGACTCCAAGGATAAGGTGCATATCAGCTATTATGATGATAGTAATAATGACCTCAAATATGCCACGAATACCTCAGGTACGTGGGTAGCGACTACGGTGGATAGTGATGGCGATGTGGGCAAATATACCTCCATAGCATTGGACGGATCAGGCAATGCGCACATTAGCTATTTTGACGATACAAATAACGACCTCAGGTATGCCACGAATACATCGGGCTCATGGATAGCGGAAACAGTGGATAGTGGTAGCCATGTAAGCTGGTACACTTCCATAGCAATTGACTCCAATGGTAAGGTACATATCAGTTATTGTGATTATAACACATATGAAAGGGGTGACGACCTTAAGTACGCTACCAATGTTTCTGGCAATTGGGTTACAACAAGAATAGATTATTCCGGTGGTTTTTACACTTCCATTGCAATTGATTCACAGGACAAAATACATATTAGCTATTTTGATAATCATCAAAAAAAACTTATGTATGCCGCAAATACTACAGGCGGTTGGAAAATGGAACTCGTAGATAACTATGAATATTTAAACGGAAATACTTCTATAGCAACCGATTCAAGAAATAATGTGCATATGTGCTATCTTACAAATGGAATCACGAATTATCCATATTTTATTAACGCTGAGCTGAAGTACACTACAAATGCCTCGGGACAATGGAACACAACAACGGTAGTAAGTGATTCAAGTGCAAAACTGTATCCCTTCATATATGTATCTATAGCTATAGATTCACGTGATAAGGCGCATATCTGCTATTACGAGTATGGCTATAGCTATAGTCTTATGTACGTCACCAACAAGTCAGGTAAATGGGTGGTAACACAAATTGATTATGATTTACTTGCTATTGAATATGCCTCTATTGCAATTGATTCCAATGATAAGGCGCATATCAGCTATTGTGGTGATGGCACTCTTATGTATGCCACTGATGTTTCTGGTAAATGGAATACAGCAGTAGTAGATGATGGTATATATTATGTTGGTGATTATAGTTCGATTGCAATTGACTCAAAAGACAAGGTGCATATTA
>WYAU01000068.1 GCA_011525665.1 Candidatus Brocadia sp. | reverse complement strand
CACCGGCAAGAGTCCCCTCCGGCGGCGCGATTCTTTCTCCGGCATTTCCCTCAGAAATCGGGTATGACGCGTGGAAAGCGAATAAAAGCGCAAACCAGAACGCTATAGTCTTCCCATGATTTATCATTTGTCAAATGTGATAACAGAAAGATTCAGGAGGGCATAGGCCGGCGGGTTGTCCCGGAGGTCACCATCTTCCCCGAAACGTCTCCCGCTGACAAAGGCACTCAGGTTCGTATTTATATACCCCCGGTAATGCACATTCACGCCAGAATTGCCCTTGTGTTGTGCCACAAAGGGAAGTTCGTTTCCATCATCGTCTTCAGGGCACTGGAAGGTATAATTCACAAAAATGTAATTATCGTTAATGATGTCTATCCGGGTTTCCATTTCGATACCCTGGACAACTGTTTCCGTTTCTTCGGCAAGGATTATCGGTACATGAAAGGAGGGAAGGCAAAAACAGAATAAGGCGCCGGAATACAGGCAGGACAAAAACCATAAAACTTTCGCTTTCTGGAGCGGTTTGGACACGGAAAGGCTCCTTAACAATCAATGTATCATATCAAACACCCCCTCTGTTGTCAGGACAACCGTCTCCGCTTGTCATAATTGATGTCAGCCGAAGACAACAGACCTCCTGCACCGGGGGTTTTATGAATGCATTTGTACCTTTCATTAGGTCTTTGGCAACTTACACGTACAACTTTTTTGCGACGAAATCACATCCCCCCCCCAGGGGGGACAATTGTTGTCCCCTCGTAAGGGGGATTAAGGGGGAGGAAATTTTTGTTTGAAATTCTCTACACTCGGGATATACCTCATCGTTCAACGACGGTCTTCTCTCTTTCCACCACTTCCTTCGCCAAATTCGTATAATCTATCGCTCCGGGACTATCCGGCGCGTACAGGGTAATCGGCTTTCCGGATATAGGGCATTCTGCAAGACGGGTATTTTCTCTGATAATAGTGTTAAAAACCTTGTCTTTAAATCGTTCTTTAATCTGATTAAACACTTCGTTACTGAGGTTTGTCCGGCTGTCGAACCGGCAGGCAATGATGCCCGTTACCTCCAGGTTGTGATTCAGCCTTTCTTTTACCACCTGCACGGTGTTCATCAGGGTAACCAGTCCATTTAAAGCCAGCACCTTCGTTTCCAATGGAATAAAGACCTCCCTGACAAAGGTTAATGCATTAACGGTAATCAGTCCCAGTGAGGGGGGGCAATCCAACAGAATATAATCATATTTGCCTGTAACCGACGAGAGACGTTTACGCAGGATGAGGTCCCGGCCTTTTTCATGGGCGAGAATCCTTTCAACGCCTGCCAGTGCCACATTAGCGGGCGCCAGAGCCATATTCTCAACACATGTCTTCGTAAGAATTTCCTCAAAATAGACCTCTTCCAAAAACACATTGTACATCGACCGATCGAGGCTGTGAATATCAAGTCCTAACCACGAACTCAGATTTCCCTGGGGATCCAGATCAACGAGGAGTACTTTTTTACCCATCTGGGCAAGGCAGGCGCCGAGATTAACGGTAGTCGTTGTTTTTGCCACTCCCCCCTTTTGATTTGTTAGCGCAATGCTCCGCATGGGGTAAAATTATTCTCTCTTTCGCATTGAACTTTTAACCACCCCTCTTTCCCCTCCTCGTGAAGGAGGGGATGAAGGGGAAGTCTTCCACCGGTTATTTGCCATATTGATTATGGTCACGAAACCCGCATAAATAAAATGAAAAATTTAAACCTTGACCTGTCATTTTGTATCTTGATTTTTTATTTCTTCTTTACAAGGCCGCTCGACTCTTTGCAAAAAAACAGTCATTTCATGTGTTTTTCAAAGGATTCAATATCCTCGCTGCTCCCGACAACGACAAGGACATCTCCCTCTTGAATTCTGTAATCGGATGTCGGTAACACCTTGACTTCTTTCTCTGTTATTTCCCCCGTCTTTTCTTCCACTTCAAAAACCTTTCTCCTAACGATCAGGGCAGTGATCCCGTATCTTGCCCTCAAATCCAGCTCGTTGATTGTATGGCCAATACTTTCGCTCTTTGCCTCAATCTCCGCAAGGGTATAATCGGCGCCCAACTCAATATACTCCAGCACGCCGGGGGAAAGGATGCTGTTGGCTACCCGGATGCCCATATCTTCTTCCGGAAATACAACGCGGGTAGCACCGACCATCTTCAATATCTGGGCGTGAAGTGGCGTGCCTGCCCTTGCGATAATTTCCTTTATATCCAGGTTCTTCAAAAGCGCCGTTGTGAGCACACTCGACTCAATATCCTCACCCATACTTACCACCGCCACGTCTACATCCTTGATACCGCCGGCAATCAGCGCCTTTTCATCGGTGCTGTCCATCTGAATGGCCTTTGTGACAAAGTCGCTTATTTTTTCTACCAATTCCTGATTCCTGTCAATGGCAATGACAGGAGCACCTTTTTTCGCCAAAGTCTCTGTCACCTTGCGGCCAAACCTTCCCAACCCAATCACAGCAAACTGTCTCATACATCAAGCCTCCTCCCCTCTGCCCCGCAAAAACGCTTTTTTGCGTCCCTTATAGCCCATGAAAAACTGCGCGGATGGAAACCCAACATCATCCGGCCGCGGCCAGGCCGAAGACCCGCGAAGAATTTCGAAATCCGAAGCTATTTCAAAATACTGAATTTGTTTAAAAATAACAAAATAGCTCAAAGTAAGCAAAACAAAAAGAATGTGATATTATCCCACCAGCATTACACCTTCCGGATATTTAATCGGAACCGGTCTGCATTTACCCCTGATGGAGTATCCTATGGCAAGCGGGCCCACCCTGCCAATCAGCATGGTGGCAGAGATGACAATCTTGCCGGGTGTACTCAATGAAGAAGTGATGCCCGTAGAAAGCCCCGCCGTGCCAAAAGCAGATACGGTTTCAAATACTATTTCTGCAAAAGATGCACTTTCCGTTACCGACAGGATTAAAACATCCAGCGCGATCAGTAACACGGCAATGGCGCAAATGACAAACGCCCTGTCCTTCGTCTTTCCGGGTATATGCCTGCCAAAAAGTATCAATTCGTCACGCATGGACACAACAGAAATCACCGATGAGATCGACAATCCGAAAGTGGTCGTTTTAACTCCTCCGCCGGTGCCACCCGGCGAAGCGCCAATATACATCAGGATAATCATTGCAGTTAATCCCAGGGGTTTCATTGTTCCCGTATCCAGGGTATTGAAACCGGTTGTGGTCGAAGCCGATACGGCCTGGAATATCGAAGAAAAAAGCCTGTCTTTCAGCGACGGCAATGGAACAGACCATTCCGAAGCACATACCAGTAATATTCCTGTGATCAGCAGTACGGGAAGCATGAGCAAGACGAGCTTGGTATGCGCCAGAAGTCTCTTCGGCGGCTCATCTTCTCCCGGTTTTCCGAAGATCGCATAATAGATATCATAAATAACAATGAATCCGATGCTACCCACGATACAGAGGACGCCTACTGTCGCGTTTATCACAACGCTGTCACGATATGCACAGAGGTTGTCGGAAAACAGGCTGAAACCGGCAGTACAAAAGGCAGAGACGGAATGAAATACCCCAAGGTAAATGGCGTGTTTCAGAGAAAACTCATTCATCCAATACAGGCTTAAAACCATGGCGCCGAAAAACTCACATGCAAAAGTGACGAAGATGACCATTTTACTGAACCGGACAGCTTCTTCATACGGTGGACTGGTCAAAGATTCCTGTAGTACCAATTTACCGCTCAGCGACAACCGTATGCCGAGGCCGGATATAACCAAAACGATGAAGATCATGTATCCCAATCCCCCGATCTGGATCAGTGCAAGAATAACGATCTGACCAAAGAGGGAATAAAAATTACCCACGTCTACCACGGTTAATCCCGTAGTGGAGACGGCTGACGTGGCCGTAAACAGGGCATCAATGAAAGGCTGTGCTTTGCCGGAAACAGACGCTGCCGGAAGCGCAAGGAGGAAAGCACTTATTGCAATGATGGAAATAAACCCGACGAGAAGGAGTCGATGAGGAGACAGTATGGAAGAGATCATGATCTTTACAAGAATTCCTTTACATTCTCAGAGAGGATTAATCAGTAAATGTCCGCTTATCTGATCAAAAGGTTCACCGTTTGTGAGCATTTGAGCAGAGAAAGTCATTGACACGACTTTACAGGTCTGATATATTACTTTTTAGTAATTGTTTCATATTATCACGATGTGCTGAATAAATTACAAGCTGTTTTCTGTAGGTTATTTTTGCAAATCGTAGATGGTTTTACGGGAAACGTAAGGAACCACACCTATGGAAAGGATACTGCCAGAAAATACCGTCAAAGAGATTATTGAAAAATTTCCTGTAACCCGTCGCATATTTGAAACTTATGGCATTATGTGCGGCGGAAACATCCTCCCTGATAAACCCCTTTCCTTTTTCGCCAGGATGCATAATATCAGCCCTGCCAAATTGATTGACGACCTCCAGAAACTCATCGAAGGTGAAATTGACTCAGGCAGCGATATTGCAATAACAAAACCACAAACAGAACACGTCTATGAGATCTTTGTAAAGACAGCCGTTATTATCGTGCTTTCAACCGGATGTCTTTATGGGGCGTCACTATTGGCTTACATGGCATTTCAGAACTCCCTCACTTCAGTTTCCTGGATACTTACGGAAACGCACGGTGACACGCAGGTCTACGGCTGGGTGGGTCTCTTTATCATGGGCATATCATATTTTGCCTTACCCAAATTCTGGAATTCCATGCTTTACAGCACGCCATTAGCATACAAATCTTTTTTTCTGATGGTAGCAGGCATCATTCTCTCCTTTGTCTTTAAAACGGCTTCCTATTATTCAGGTTTCTTCTTCCTGAAAATCCCCGTTTTGATTGGCTGCGCGTTTCAAGCGGCGTCGATAGCAATTTTCATCTACGTTATTTGCAGGACATATTTTTCCTCGGAAAAACAAAAGTTTGAAATTTACGAGGGGTTTCTCCTGTCAAGTTACCTCTGGTTCATCATCCAGGCCATTGCCTTTGTCGCCTTATATTTCCATTTTACCATTGTGGAAAATACGGATATCCCGGAGGTCTTTAAGAACCCCATTCGTCACATCCAGATCATGGGATTTGCCTGTCTGGTGATCATCGGAATATTCACAAAGACCCTGCCAATTTTCCTGGGTATACAGGAACCCAACCCGAAAATCAGCCGCTACGTGTTATATATCCTGAATATTTCCATTGCGTTACGGACGATCTCGGAGTTTTACAAGGAATATACAGGCAATCTTCATGGTTTTTTTACCACGGTTTTTTGTATGGCGGGCATTCTGGAGACGTTTGGAGTATTTTTATTTATTTATAACCTGAATTTATTTGACAGGAGAAAAACGGTCAAAAACCTGACCAATTTGCCAACCGGGTTTAGAAAATATATCAGGGCCGCGCTCGTTTGGTTGTTTGTCTCGGAGGGGGCGCTCCTGACCTTTACGGTTTATGAAACTCTTTCGGGAGAACGGGTTTCCCATGCACTGTTTGGCGCATACCGGCACGCCATCTTTGTCGGATTTATCAGTATGATGATCCTGGGATGTGCCTCTAAAATGATCCCCCTGAGCAAAGGCGTAAAATTATGCAGCCCGAAACTCCTCAATGCAACCTTTGTATTTATCAACATCGGATGTGCGTTCAGGGTAGTTGCCCAGCCAGTTGCCACTCATCTCTATCCACAATTGTATCCTGTTATGGGAATGAGCGGTTTTCTTGAATATACAGCCATGTTTTTCTTTGGTATAAATGCATGGAAGACCATGAAACTTGATATCGAAGAGGAACCTACAGAGCAAATCAAAATAGCAACTGCCAATACAAACGTCTATCAACTCATCAAGCAGTATCCGCAAACCCTGGATATAATGGTAGGGTTTGGATTCAAGCAGTTGAAAAATCCCATCCTCAGAAATACCCTTGCCCGAACGATCAGCCTGGGACAGGCAGTGCAGATCAACCCTGTCAACCTTGAAGATTTATTGAAGGAATTAAATGCCGCAATAAAGACGTGTGTTGGGGTAAAGGTGGCTTAGAAAAGCTATCGTAAGTAATAATATCCTCCGGAAAGCATCTCAGATTGAAATCGGTAATCCCGAAGTCAGGTCATGCTAAATTTTAAACTTTGCGCTCTTTGCACCTCTGTGAAGAACTGAACTCCTGGTAATTTTCAAGGTGGGAGGAATGAAAGATGACACCTATATTAGAAAAAAAAAGATGGACTTATGGAGATTATCTGCATTTAACAGATGATAAGAGATACGAAATTTTGGGGGGTAAATTATCAATGATGACTCCAGCACCTGAATTTAATCACCAATTAATATCTGCAAGACTGGAGTTTTTAATCATGAGATTTGTGGAAACAAAAGGTTTGGGTTACGTTGTGGATGCTCCAACTGATGTCGTGCTTGATGAAGAGAACATAGTACAGCCTGATATTTTGTTTATATCAAGGGAAAATAAAGACATTATCAAGAAAAAAGGGGTTTTTGGCCCACCTGATTTAGTCGCAGAAATAGTCTCTCCATCTACCCAATACCGGGACGTTTATGAGAAGAAGGATTTATATGCAAGGTTTCAAGTAAAAGAGTACTGGATAGTTAATCCCTATATGAAGTGTATAGAGGTGCTGTCGTTGAATGAGAAAGGCGCTTACGTACTCTTTTCAGAAGGTTATGTGGAAGAGGGTGAAAACAGAACAATTAAGTCCAAGGTTTTAAAGGATTTTGTCATAGATTTAGGGGAGGTATTTAAGGAAGCATTTTAAGGAGGGTAGTATACTTATTCTGTCTTTCACAATTAAATACTGCAGCATAGCTTTTGCTATTCACACCCGTTATGCGGGTGGTTTAGCTAGGAATTAA
This sequence comes from Candidatus Brocadia sp., assembly GCA_011525665.1. Lineage (GTDB taxonomy): Bacteria > Planctomycetota > Brocadiia > Brocadiales > Brocadiaceae > Brocadia. The sequence goes on along the minus strand of WYAU01000068.1, from coordinate 12,397 downwards.
TCACAAATCAAGACGCAACACCACACTACCGTGACACCCACCGAGTAAAGGTATTTTTCGTTATGTTTGCGCGGATCATATGATGCGTGAACAAAAAGTTTGCCCGTGCCAATATAACCTGACCGCACATTCCCCGGAAATTCTCAATTAACTATTTCGAACCTCAGTAATTCACGTTAAAATAAATCGCCTTTTTTCAGTGTAAGATCAACCCGGAACTTAAAAATACTTTTAAAAAAACACTCAACCTGCACCTCTAGTAAATCCTGCAATCAGGGCAAAGCCTGATTGCAGAACTTAGGTATGACATCAATTTGTTAATGGTCTCGGCAAAGGCTCTCGAATCTCGGTTTTAGGAAGCGATGCCTGCTTTTCGGTGAGGCTGGTTTCTATTTTCTTCGGTGTCAATGTCCACATTGCCCCGGTCGCAGGATCTACAGCAAGATACCCAATAAGGCCGCCAAAAAACAAATTACCGCCAATATACCATCCACCGACTTTGGGCTCGAGTTTGACCTCTGTAGTGTCACAACCTGCCTTTTCTATTACAATGTTATACATACCACCCTTGAACCATCCGGTACCGCGTTTTAAATCGACGGTACATGGTGTGTTTGCCGAATACACAACCTGCTTTTGCTCATCATAAATTGTCACCTTAGCGCCATCAGGGGTTGAACTTATAGGTACCTTTTGCTTGCTTCCATTGATAATAGATGCACATCCAGTACCCATAAAAATAAGACCAACCATCGCCCCAACAATAGCAATCTGTTTTTTAACCATTTTGTATAATCCTCCTTTTCTTTTGCACATGAGATATCCAAAACACCTGTAATGAGACACTACATTAAGCCTATACCAAACCCTTATCAACCACCCCCTTTCTTCTTTGCGAATTCCATTATTTCTACAGAAGATGACAATGCCTCAAAAGAATTTTGGAACAAATCCGTAATACATGCTTCAATTTGCTTTTTTGCATTACTTTTGTGGGTAAAAATATTTCCTGTATTTTCCTTGTCCTCGCCCTTAACGGTATCTATCCAGATGATGTTGCCATTGAGATCTTCCATTTTCCATTCGAGCATGACGGAGAGAATCGAAGCGCCAAAGGCAGTGGCACCCCAGGTCCACTCTGCTACCACCATCTTTGGGGTGAGAACTGCTTCTACCCCACCTGTTGCCTCATTGTTTGTACCCTGGGTAACCGCTACCTCTGAAAATACATGCCGTGAGACCGCTTCTGCATTTTGTGTAAGAGCATCCCCCAGGGGAAGAACGAAGGTGTCACCCATCACATGTTTCTCCCATTTGGCATTACGCAATTCATCTGAAAGTTGTAGTCCCACGGTCAGAGGAATTTTTTCTCTCTGCTGATCCACCTTAACCAGGTTTACCGGAGCCTTGTATACGTGCGTACAACCAGCAAATAACAGAAAAAACAAAACTATTTGTGCCGAAATAGCAAACTGTTTTTTTCTCTTTATCATTTTTGATCACCTCCCTTTTCTTCCAATGTAAATGTAAAGTCAAAATCCTCTGTTTTTTTGTTCCTCGTTTCCAATGCCTCCAGGTGTAAATTCCATTGATTTGGCCGTGTCTTTTCGTCCGGCAGTTGAAAATAGGCAAAGCCCTGTGTCTTTTCACCGGGAGAAAGCGTGTTTGTCTGAAATTCTTTCACCTTTAAATTGTGCTGAATTACCGTGGAATCAGACACCATCTTCATGCCGGCAAACAGCATGGGCAGGGAAATTAGCGCAGCCCCAACCAGTGCTACCGATTGACCCGCAGACTCCCGCCCAGATCCTGCATGACCAAGATTGTGGTGTGCAGATTGTGCTGAATCCAGCGAGAATCGATCTTTTGATAAGATAAAACTCGCAGAAGAATTTCTATTTTCGGCGGTTATAAAGATGGGCAGGACATTCATCGACAAGAGATTGGTGCCAAAATATTCCTTTATATCCTTCTTATCGGTCAAGGGTTGGATGGCCACGGCCAATTCACCTTTGACTTGTGCATGTTTATAGTGATCAAACGATTGGGCCTCATGTTCCGGCAAGCGCATCGTGGCACATCCATTGAATACCAGTATCAATGAAAGCACACATACAAGCACTTTACGAAACCGATGCCTTGATCGTGCCTTACGTGAGAATATGCCCGATCGAAAAACGCCGAAAAAGACATGAGAAAATCCCATTGCATTATTCCATTTCACCTGTCACCTCCTTATAAGAGTCAAGTTTAGTAATATATCGTGAACACAACAATCATAAACAGGATCGCCGCTGTCATCAGTCATCGTGCCATAGATAGTACCGCCTTTTGCACTTGCATTAATATCAAACAATGCTTTTTCTTCAGCCGAAGATGTATCCGCATATGAACCATCATGGCAAATGCAGATAGCAAAATACAACTTACTACAGGCACACACAAACTAAAAAAGATGTCCATAATCAAATTGTTACTATCTATTCATAAACAACTTTATATTCTTTTTCATCACTATTATCTTCACACTTCAAACCACTAATTTTGACCTTGCCTTTATATTTAAATTTGCCTCTTTTTGCATCTTTTGGAATAGTATAAAATATACCAACTCCAATCAATCCCGCATGATCCTCTTCGATTGGGAATTTACGTCTGGCTTTAAATCTTATTGTCCCAGTTAATTTATAGGAGGATTTCATGTCCCTTCCAATTAAATCCTCAAATGGACCTTCTAAATTTACTAATGGATTGAAATAAATATACAAAATAACTTTTTGTCCAGGATAAACCTCTATCACTTCTTTCATGGTATCAGCATCATGAATGGTCACAGAGGCATTTATTGTTACAGTAGAAACGGCTTTGGTATGTAACGCATAATTTAAGGAAAATGTCCCATCAGAAATTTCTTCCATCTTTCCGTCTTTATATTTTAATAATACTAATTCTTGCGCGTAGGAAGCATCTATCAGAAATACAAACAAAAGGCATACAACAAATAATAATTTTTTTTTAACCATTGTTTTCCCCTATGTTAACGCTTGAATTAAAAATTGAAATTACTTAACACGTAGTTTATATATGATAAAATTTATCATCAGAAATTACGTCAGAAAGAAAACTTAAAATGCATTGCTGCCTTGCATTTTATCTGTTCTGTTAACAGATTACTGCCATTTATGCGTTAATAAAGACATCTACTTCCCAAATACAATATTGTCAAAGATCGCCCAACCGTGCTCGTCAATCCGTAACTCAATTAATGTGATTTTATGTCCTTTTGTATCGGAGGGGTCGAATGCCGGTATCGTAAGAAAATCATCAAACAGGTTTCGCTCATAGGCACCCGCATCGGGGTCGAGAAACACTTCCCTGTAGTCTTCATGCCTCTTGTTCGGCTCGGCATCGGGATAGCGTTGCAAGACGTAGGCAAGTTGGTTTCCTCGCCCATCTACAAGACTCATGGACACATTATCAAAACACGGAGGCATAATGCATGAGTCCGTTTTACCGTGTTCTTCCGGATCAAAAAGCTCGCCTATTTCTTCAAAAGACAGAGAAGTTTCTTTGTCAAATGGAATGGAAAATCCTTTATTATATTTCCCAAAATCGCCCAGGGCCACGTATACGTTATCAGCACAGCTGCTATAGCCTGATGTAAGGCGAATGACCTTGCTTCCATTTTCTTTATAAATTTCCGCTTTATGCGGTGTGGGACCACATTTATCAAAATTTGAAACCGTATCACCCAGAAACCAGTGACCTTCATCGGCGGATATAAGATCTTTACCACCAGTTGGTTTGTAAGTGCCAACTTTGGCCTTTTTCCCATCCCTCTTTAAATATTGCCTTCGTATTTGTTTCTCCTTTCAGTTTCATCTTGATCTCTTCATCCTCACCATCATCAAGAACGACCGTCTGTTTATCCTTCTTGTACCCTTTTTTCTTTGCTGTGATCGTGTATGTATCTGCCTTCAGGTCTTCAAATACAAAGTATCCTTCTTCATCAGAATACGTAGTTTCATTTTTCCCTGTCTTTTTCCCCTTGAGTTTTACTTTGGCTGATCCGACGGGGTTATCTCCGATATCCACAACATAACCAGTTATCTTCGTTACAGATTGCGGTGAAGGTGTTGGCGTAGGTGATTGAAAGGCATTGGTGGTATACATGAGGTCTTTGTTGGACCAATCAAAATAGCTGATATGCACCTTATCACTGGAGTCTATCGCTATGGCGGTATCAAGAGTAACATATCCATCACCATCCACTGTTGTTGTCATCCACGTACCCGATGCATTGGTGGCGTACTTAAGGTCGTCGTTACCATAATTAAGGTAGATATAATGACCATCAATATAGCTAATATGCACCTTATTCCTGGAATCTATCGCTATGGAGGTATACCACCCAACAATTCCATCACTATCAACCGTTTTCGTCACCCACGTACCGGAGGCATTCGTGGCATACTTGAGATCTTCGTTGCTATAATCAAAATAGCTGATATGCACCTTATCCTGGGAGTCTATCGCTATGGAGTTATCTGAACCAACATCTCCATTGCTATCCACCGCTGTCGTCACCCACGTACCGGAGGCATTCGTGGCGTACTTGAGGTCGCCGTTGCTCTCATCAAAATAGCTGATATGTACCTTGTTCCGGGAATCTATCTTTATAGAGGTATCCCACCAAAAATCTCCATCACTATCCACCGTTGTCGTCACCCATGTACCCGATGCATTCGTGGCATATTTGAGGTCATCATTGTTATTATCATAATAGCTGATATGCGCCTTATCCCGGGAATCTATCGCTATGGAGATAGACCAGCCAACATCTCCATCGCTATCCACCGTTGTCGTCACCCACGTACCGGAGGCATTCGTGACATACTTGAGGTCAATGTTGCTACTGTCATAATAGCTGATATGCACCTTATCCTTTGAGTCTATCGCTATGGAGTTATCTGAGCCAACATCTCCATTGCTATCCACCGTTGTCGCCATCCACGTACCGGAGGCATTCGTGGCGTACTTGAGGTCGTCGTTGCTATAATCATAATAGCTGATATACACCTTATCACTGGAGTCTATCGCTATAGAGGAATCCCCCCCCAACATCTCCATCACTATCCACCGTTGTCGTCACCCACGTACCGGAGGCATTGGTGGCATACTTGAGGTCGTCGTTGGAAGAATCACTATAGCTGATATGCGCCATATCCCTGGAGTCCATCGCTATGGAGGTATTCCACACAACAACATCACTATCCACCGTTTTCATCACCCACGTACCGGAGGCATTCGTGGCATGCTTGATGTCGTCGCTGCTGTTATCATAATAGCTAATATGCGCCTTATCCTTGGAATCTATCGCTATGGAGGTAATCAACCAAGCAAATCCATCGCTATACACGCTATCCACCGTTGTCGTCACCCATGTACCGGAGGCATTCGTGGCATACTTGAGGTCATTATTGTTATTATCAAAATAGCTGATATGCGCCTTATCCCTGGAATCTATTGCTATGGAGGTATACCAGCCAACATCTCCATCGCTATCCACTGTTATGGTCACCCACGTACCATAGGCATTGGTGGCATACATGAGGTCTTTGTTGCTATAATCAAAATAGCTGATATGTACCTTGCCTGATGAGTCAAGGGCTATGGAGGCATCTGAACCTACACCAGGGGATGCATCCACCGTTTCATAAATCCACTTACTTCCATGAAAATATGCATAGTACAGATGATCGCCTCCATAGGCAATATGTGGGTAATTATGAGCATCAATGGCAATTGCCCTTGAGGAAGAATTCGAAAAATATTTTGGTGCATCAACTGCCTCTATCTTCCATGCATCCGAAGAGGCATTTGCAATGCTGTTTTCTTGAAATTGCTTCTGATGGATTGAATCCTTTGTTCTCAAATCCATCCTACGGTCTCTCTTGTGGTGTTTATATCTATCCTTTAAAGTCTCTGACATAATACCTTGCCCGGTATCCCTATGCTCTGCAAGAAGGACGCTGGATAATATCACACATAACAAAAGGACTATTGGCATCAAATATTTATTCGTCCCCTTCATTTCTCCTCCCTTTCACAAATAACTGGTATTATCAAAAATTCTGTTCCTATCAACTAAAAAAATTTTTATTATTATTGCTGCTCTTTTTCGCAAAGGAGTCACTTACTTTGTCACCGTTACCTTTACCGTTGTCTTCAAATCCCCGGAGGTAAACTCGACCTTCGCCTTCCCTTTCTTTACCCCTGTAATGGTGAACACCGCCTGACCATTAATATCTGTAGTTGCACTATCTGGTGTAATGGAGATATTTTTCTTGCCTTTTTTAATCTTCCAGGCCACCACTTCAGCCATTGATGGCGCACCATCTTCACATGCAATCGTTATCGTCTCATGTTCGCTGGAATCTTGTGTAATCTTTACATTCTCCATACTGGCATTCATCGATCCAGGTTCACAAGCATTGGTTGCGTATTTGAGATCCTTCAGTGTGTCATCAAAATAGCTGATATGCACATTATCCTGGGCATCTACCGCAATTGAGTTATACGCACCTACCCATCCATTACTATCCACCGTTTTCTTTAACCACGCTCCTGAGGCATTGGTGGCATATTTGAGAGCATCATAATTGAGAGTATAATGTTGTATATAATCAGCATAACTTATGTGCACTTTATCCCTCGAGTCTATCGCTATGGAGGTATATCTGCCAACAAGTCCATCGCTATCCACCGTCGTTGTCTCCCACAGTCCCAAAGCGTTGGTGGCATACTTAAGAGTGTCCTGTGTATAATCATGATAACTGATGTGTACATTATCTTTGGAATCTATCGCTATGGAAGTGTCACCACCTACCTGTCCGTCACTATCTATTGTTGTAATCATCCAGGCATCAGAAATATTTGTGGCGTATTTAAGATTTAAATTTGAAGAATCAAAATAACTGATATGTGCCTTATCCCTCGAGTCTATCGCTATGGAGGTATACCCGCCAACATCTCCATCACTATCCACCGTTGTCGTCACCCACGTACCCGAGGCATTGGTGGCATATTTGAGGTCTTTGTTGGACCAATCATAATAGCTGATATGCACCTTATCCCTGGAATCTATCGCTATGGAGGTATACTCACCTACATATCCTTCACTATCCAGTGTGGATGTTACCCACGTGCCTGTGGCATTAGTGGCGTACCCAAGGTTGGCGTGTCCATAGCTGAAATAGCTGATATGCGTCTTGTCATTGGAGTCGATTGCTAGAGAAGTATCCCAGCCACTATCCACTTTTGTCATTATCCATACACCCGTGGCATTGGTCGCATACTCGAGTCCTGCACCACGATAGCTAATATGCACATTCCCCTGTGAGTCTATCGCTATGGAGGTATCCTTACCAGCGCTTTCACTACTATCATCAATCGTCGTCGTCTTCCAGCTACCCGAGGCATTTGTGGCATACTTAATGTCCCTGCCGGAGTTATAACCACAATAGCCGACATGCACATTATCCTTGGAGTCTATTGCTATGGAGGAGTTGCTGCCAGTACTGCCATAACCATTATCCACCATTGTCGTTGTCCATACGCCTGTGACATTGGTTGCATACTCGAGACCCACCTCGCCTTCGTAGCTAATATGCACTTTATCCTTGGAGTCAATTGCTATGGAGGAGTGCCCGGCTGAATATTTAAGTCTATCTTCATTAACTATTGTTGTCGTCACCCATGCATCAGAGGCGTTTGTAACATACTTGAGCTTGTAGTTTGACCAATCATAATAGCTAATATGCGCTTTATTTCCAGAGTCTATCGCTATGGAGTTATACCAGCCAGCATTATCAGTGCTATCCACCTTTGTCGTCTCCCATATGCCTGTGGCATTGGTTGCATACATAAGGTTATTTCCAAAATAGCTGATATGCACCTTACCATTGGAGTCAATTGCTATACAGTTATAAGCACCACCGTCATCCACAGTTTTCGTTACCCATACACCAGATGCGTTGGTAGCATACTTAAGGCCATTGGTGCCACCATTATAGCTGATATGCACCTTATCCCTGGAATCTATCGCTATGGAGACAGATCCTCTCTCAGCATGATCCACTGTTGTTGTGATCCACTCCCCCGAGGCATTGGTAGCATACTTGAGAGCTCCATTATATTGATCATAATAGCTAATATGTACCTTGGTTGATGAGTCCAAGGCTATAGAGACATATAGACCTACACCAGGGGATGCATCCACAGTCTTGTAATTCCACGTATCTCCCTTAAAATATGCATAGTACAGATGGTCGCCTCCATAGGCAATATGAGGATGATTATGAGCGTCAACTGCAATTGCACGTGGACCGGAAACAGAGAAGAAATTTGGCGCATCTACTGACTCTATCTTCCATTCATCAGAAGAGGCATTCTGCAGGAGATGACCTGTTCGTTTATTTTGCTTAAGTTCATGAATAGCATTGTGAGAATGATACGGCATACTTTCCCTCTTCAGCCTTTCAAGGTAGCAGGCTTCCTCAGGATTGTTTAACCCGTTTATAGCGGTTGTTATGCCAGCATTATAGTCGCTTTGCCAACTAGCCGCCTGACATGTTTCAGCCTTCACACTATCATGTCGCAAAAACTCCTGCGCCATGGGGAGTTGATTAAAGAACATCATGCAAAATAAAAGAACAACAGACGCTATAAACAAACCACTCCTTTGTCGCATTTTATGCCCCTTTTTTTAAATTTCATTTCTGATTTTATTCAAAACCCTTCTTTTTCAAGTTCATTTCTATTTCTGCATCTTTGCCTTTATCAAGAACTAACGTTTGTTTATCATTTTTATATCCTTTTTTCTTTGCAGTAATTGTGTATGTATCTGCCTTCAGGTCTTCAAATTTAAAATATCCATCTTCACCGGAATACGTAGTTTCACTTTTCCCCGTCTTTTTCCCCTTGAGTTTTACTTTGGCTGATTCGATGGGGTTATCCTCTGTATCAACCACGGAGCCGTTTATTTTCGCTGTATTAGTGTTGTTGCCGCCCTTGCCTTTTGAAAGCGCACTGTCAAGTTTTGATATAAATGCATCTGTATTATAGGAATCAGTATCGTAAGCATTTTTGGTTGTTGGAAAATCTTCTGAAGATGTCCAACCAGTTACATAGATATTATCAAGTACGTCTATGGCTATAGATTCACTAACATCCCAACCTGATCCCCCCAGAAATGTAGAAGCAAGGAGTTTCGTTAAATCACTATTAAGCTTCGATATAAAAGAACCTCCATTATTATCAGTATCATAAGATCCTTCAGTTGTTGGAAAGTCAGAAGAAACAGTATTACCAGCAATATATATGTTCCCATCTAATCCCATGGTTATAGACTTACCCGAATCCCAGGATGAACCACCTAAAATGTGGATGCAATTAGAGTGGTCAAATTTCCATCGAATTTTGATATAAAACCATCAGACGTTCCAGAACTTTCGTCACCAATAGAAGTATCATACGCACCGGTGGTTGTGGGAAAATCTTCTGACGTTGTGCGTCCAGCTACATAGATATTTCCACTGGAGTCTACTGCTATAGAAAAGCACTGATCACTTTTATCGTTTCCTCCTAAAAATGTCGAAGCGAGCAGTGGATCGATGATGAGTTCCTGTGTTTTATCGTAGGAGGCGACCTTGAAACCGTATTTCGATTTTGGACTTCGTCGTGAGTGCTCAGTCGAACGATTGTGCATTGCGGATGGTTCGACTTCGCTCACCACAAGTTTCTGATTTAGAGGGTTTGTGCCGATATTCTGACTTCTGGATTCTGACTTCTGTCTTCGATTTTTTGACTCCTGATCCCCGCCCCATAACCCCTGAAACCTATATGCAACTTCCACCGCCACCCGCATCCCATCGATCTCCTGATACGCCACAGGTCTTGAGAATTTCACATCACCCCGTGCCGTCTTTACGACAAGCTGCCCATCCTTATTGATCCTTAAAAACTTATTCCCATTCAAGCTTAATCGTATATTATCAGGCTCAGCACCAGGCTTTACATAAAAGAACTTCTCTACCGTATTCCCATGTGCCTTGAGTTTTAAATCTATTCCCTTATAGACTTCGCCAAGGCTTACCATCTCATAGGTCGCAATATTTGTCTTCCACTGTGCGGGATCATTTCCCCTGAAATAGTTTACCTTTGCTACAGACTCTCCTTCCCCCGTTATATGGGAAACCTTTCCTCCCACGAGTTCTTCTTTCAGGGCAAGCCCCTTTATTTCGGATTTCGGACTTCGTCGTGAGCGTTCAGTCGAACGATTTTGGACTTCGGATCGTGGGATTGAACAATCGGGTACTTGTTTGGCGCAGTTCGACACACCCCCAACCCCTCTTTTTAGAGGGGAGCATTCTGTCAACGCTTCATTATTCCCGGCGGACAACGAATACACAATTTTCCCACATTCCGTCACAAACACCGTCCCGCCAAAGGTGTTGGCATAAAATCTTACCTGGTCATCCGTCTGTCCATTATTAGCAATAAAGGGGATTTGGAGTTTCTTTATCTTTTGAACAACCTCTGTATTTGACAGCTCGCCAATACTCTGACACTGATCCCTGACACTGTCCCCCGACTTTTGGGCAATCTCAGCCTCTGAAAATCTCTTTACACCTTCCTGTTTTGCCAAAAGTGTCTTTGTTAAAAATCCAACGACCAAAACCACTACAATTGCCGATGTAACAAAAACCTTACTCATCCTTTCCATCTTGTTATTTCCCCCTTCATTACCATTCTGAAAAGTTGCCAAGGGCTCTTTCAAAAACCTTATTTATATTGACAAACCTTTTATACCTATATACTATGAAAAAAAATTGATTATTTTAAAAATGGAGGTCATATGTCGAAGCCTACTAAAGTTTCTTGTAATCAAGTTGTTTCTTTAATAAACCAGCTTTCGGAAAATGAAAAACAGCAGGTATTAGATCGTCTATTATTCGAAAGTGATGAAAAATTTGCTTTGTCATGCAAATTAGGCGATCAAGCTTTCAAGAAAATCTGTCAAAAAAGAAATCTTAATCCTGATACAATGACCGAAGACGAGAAACTCTCCCTCGTTGATGAAATTCTCCATGAAGCTGATCTATGATCAGAGTGATATTTGATACCAATGTTTATCTCTCTGGTTTATTTTGGGCTGGAAATCCAAGAAAATGTATCGCCCTTGCCAAATTGAACAAAATTCAAACCTTTATAAGCCATGAAATCATCGAAGAAATCCGGTCAAAACTAAGAAAGAAATTCGACCTGTCAGTGAAAGATTCAAACTTCATTGTAGATACTATACTTTCTTATACTACCATGATTAATCCCACACAAAGTCTCTATGTTCCTTTGAACGATCCCGATGATCAGAAGTTTATTGATTGCGCATTAGCATCAAATTCACATTTTATAGTCTCGGGAGATCGCCACTTACTTAGTTTAGAAAAAATATTTAATTTCAGTATTTTGAAACCAACCGAATTCCTTCTCAAATGTCATTTTTTAATTCAATAATATCCGAATTCTTTGCACAAGGTTGAGTTTGACACCATGCAGTCAAACTTACTGCTACTCTTACTGACAGATGGCATATGCACTAACTAAATTAAGGGTACGGGTTCAAACCTGCACCTGCCAAATATCGTGATGTTTTACTCCTTCACCTTCACTTTTACCTTCACCTTCAAATCACCGGATGTAAACTCGACCTTTGCCCTCCCTTTCTTTACCCCTGTAATGGTGAATAGCGCCTGACCATTAGCATCGGTAGTTGCATTTTTCGGTGTAATGGAGATATTCTTTTTGCCCTGTTTAATCTTCCAGGCTACTTTCTTATCTTCAAGGGGAGTGCCATCTTCACAGGTAATTGTTATTGCTGCCTGTGCATTAGAATCTATCGAAACCACCGTATTCTTCTGATCAGCTGTTATGTTTTCAGGTTCACACGCTGGTATCGGTGTTGGTCCTGGTGTTACTGTTGGCGTTATTATTGGTGTCGGTGTTTGTGCTGCTGTGGGTGTTGCCACCACCGTTGGTGTTGGCGTGGGTTGTGGCGAAGGTGTTGGTGTAGGTGATTGAAAATCCTTGGTGGCATATTTAATATCATTGTTCGTTTTATCATAATAACTGATGTGTATTTTATCCTTTGAATCTATCGCCAGGGAGCTACGATAATGATAGTCTATATCTCCATCACTATCCACCGTTGTGGTACTGTCAAGTTTTTTGTGTAAATTCTTTTTCTGTTATTTGTCTGAAGAAGGGTAGATTTGCATTCACCTTTCCAATTGGGGCTGTTCTCCATGCTAATTCCATCTTTAATGAGATAAAGGCT
>WYAU01000067.1 GCA_011525665.1 Candidatus Brocadia sp. | reverse complement strand
ATTGCATCTTTACACCCTGTTTTCACCTTCAACCCTCCTCCTGTTGTGTATAATCTGTTCTTTACAAACATCTTATACCATAAACAACAGGGGATTTCTATCTCTTCGGTGAGAAATCCGGGCTAGGGGGGATGCAGCGCAAAACTTCAGTTCGCAGAGTTTAAAAATAAGGGCGAGAATAGTTCGTCACAAATCCTTTGCCAGTATACACACACGCCTTGCCTTGCAGGTATCATCCCAGAGTCTTGGCGGTATTTGGTTTAGCATTTTCCAGTAATCTTTGTCGATTAATGGAACAAGCTTATTCAATGCTCGTATGACATTTGACAGATAGGCAGAATCTTTTATCAATAATTCTGTAAGCGGACAAAATTCATCAATAAGAAGTTCTAGCGCACCTTCATCTGTCAAATTCGGATAGAAGGGATACAAACGGCAGGCGATGGGGCGGTCCGCATGGATGAAGCATTGTATACCGTCAGTAAAATTACACACACTACCGATGATTTCAAGGGTTCCCGCTTGTAGCATAAGCCTTTCATTACATATATGGTTGCCGCTTCTCAGAAAGATAAACTCGTCTTCATAAGGCAACAGCACGGACAACGGTTTTTGCTCACATCTGCCATCACACTTCTCCATGCATGGCATGAAACCAAAATTTGTTGCATAGATTTCACGATAGACCTTAAATAATCTTTCTTTATCCATTGTAATATTTACAAATGCATCCCGAAAAGAAAATAAAGATGGTAAAATGGCCTTTTCAATTCATCAAATATAATTTTTTTAAGGGGTATCCACAAGATAAATTTTGATTACCACCGGGTTGAAGCCGGCAAGATAATTACTCCGCATACAATTTTGGTAACGGCCTGGTTTTTGGAAAAAACATCCTTGCTTTTACTGTTTACCAGGCATAGGTTTGGTGTGTCGTGACACACATGTGTAGCGACACACTTTTGTGACATGTCACGTTTTTTTCATTACATCTCAAATATTTGTTGCCATTGATATTTTTTTTGTTCATTCGTAAGTGACTAATATCCATTATATTATAGAATGACTAAGTAAATTATTTTTTCTCTGTTTGTATTGGTGTGTATTTTGCTCACAGTTGTATATAATTTTGATAAAGGCAAACCCTGAGTGATCAGGGGGCGCAAAGTAAAGGATCTTACGAGCCGCTTAAACAGTTTAAACCGCTCAAACTGTTCAAACGGATTATGAAAAGACAGCCTTACTGCCGAAGATATCTTTTCTCTCTCTTTGCAGTAGGGCTTTTTTTAATGGTATTTTAAAAAACGTTTTTTGGATAATCGTAAAATAAGCAATGATTAACTGTGAAAAAGAATTTAAGACCTTGAACAGGATAGTGGAAATAATATCAAAAGACGTATTAGAAACAATTTCACGGGATATAAGGACAATAGAAAACAGGTACCTTGCTCTTACGGAAACGGTTACCGATGCCATTATATCAATAGATAGCGAAGGTCGTATTATTTTTTACAATTCTACAACGATGAAGATGTTTGGTTATGACACTGACATTATTGGTAAAAATATTACTATCCTGATGCCTGAAAGATGCCGTCAGCCTCACCGGGAAGGCTTGAATCGCTACATCAGCACGGGTATATCAAAGATTATCGGAAATATTGTTGAAATGACTGGTTTAAGGAAGGATGGCACGGAGTTTCCTGTCGAGATGTCCTTGTCGGAGTGGAGGAATGATGGTCAATATTTCTTTACCAGTATTATGCGCGATATTACGGAAAGAAAACATATGGAACATAGCCTGCGTGAGGCGAATAAAAAACTGGAAGAACTTTCAGTAAAAGATTGTTTAACCGACTTGTACAATCGACGTTATGCATGCCAGGTGTTAGAGAAAGAATTTAAACGGGCTGCAAGATATAAAAATCCCCTTTCCTGTTTAATGATCGATATAGATTATTTTAAACAGATAAATGACCTCTACGGACATCACTTCGGAGATAAGGTGCTCGTGTATTTTTCTTCTTTTTTACTTGAAATGAAGCGTTATACAGATGTCATTTCACGGTATGGTGGTGAGGAGTTTCTTGTCATCCTGCCTGATGTAGACATACACGGGGCGGTGAATTTTTCCGAAAGAGTGAGAAATACCATATCTAAACTCAGGATTGAGGATAAGGAGAGAAATATACATACTTTTTTGAATATCAGCGTTGGCATCAGCTCTTTTACCGAACAGACCCGCAGTGCAGAGGAGTTGATATGTCAGGCGGATATGGCCTTGTATGAAGCCAAGCGGCAGGGGAGGAACAGGGTCAGTTTCTACAAGCCTTCTGTGTGAGTTAGAATGGAACTGTTTTGCCCGATAAAGAATCGCCCATCTGTTTTCCTTCAGGGGGCGTAACTGGATGCATTTAGCACACGCTTAATGAGCGTCATTCGTGAAACGTGTGACAGCATTAATGCCGTTATTTTTCTAACCCCTACGTCCACGCCATGATGCTGCCATCCATGTACTTTACATTACGAAAACCGGCGTTCTTCAGGATGCGATACGCTTGGGCAGCACGCAGACCCGCACGGCAGTAAGTAATGATTTCCTGAGAATTGTCGAGTTCATAAGTCCGGGATGCCAGCTTATCCAGGGGAATGTGTTTACATCCTTTAATATGACCATTCTTATATTCAATCTCTGTCCTTACATCGAGCAATACAAAATCCTCGCCTCTGTCACGTTTTTCTGCAACTTTATAAGGAAGGATGCCCGCCGTCTTTCCTGATAATTTATTGCCTAATACATTGGCTGCCACAATGATAGCATCCATGGACATGGCATAGGGTGGGGCATAAGCCAGGTCGAGTTTAGAGATCTGGTCAACCGTTGCGCCAAAAGTAAGTGCAGTTGCAATAATATCAATGCGCTTATCGACTATACCTTCCCCAACGATCTCTGCTCCCAGGAGTTTTTTCGTAGTCTTGTCGGCGATGAGTTTAATAATAATGTCCTTTGTCTCAGGGTAGTAATGGGCCTTATCTCCTGCCGGGACAATGGCAGATTCGACCTGAAAACCTTCCTTCACGGCCTCCCGTTCGGAGAGACCTGCCTTTGCGACATGCAGTTCAAAGACCTTTACAATTAAAGTACCCAAAACACCTTTAAAAGTGTCAGCGCCTCCCGTGGCATTAATAGCGGCAACACGTCCCATCTTGGCTGCGGTAGAACCCAGGGCCATCCATACAGGTTTCCCGGTTACCAGGTGGACACTTTCGGCGCAATCGCCAATGGCATATACATCGGGAACATTTGTCTCCATCCGCTCATTTACCTTTATGGCCCGTGTGGTACCAATGTCAATACCAGCCTCCTGGGCCAATTTGGTATTGGGTTTGATGCCAACGGAGAGGATGACCATATCTGCCGGCAGGTGTCGTTTATCCGTAATTACTGTTGTCACAGCACCACTGCTATTCCCTTCGAAGGATTTAACGCCATCCGATGTGATGACCTCGACACCCTTCTCCATCACGTGTTTCTGAACAAGCTGCGCCATATCCCTATCCAGAGGTGGCAGGATCTGGTCGAGAAGTTCAACAACGGTCACTTTGATACCTCTAAGAACCAGATTTTCCGCCATTTCTAGGCCAATAAGACCGCCTCCTACAATCACGGCATTTTTGACCTTTCCGCCGTCCACACACGCCCTTATCTTTAACACATCGCTCATGGTTCTCAGGGTAAAGATATTACCCAGAGAAATACCCGGCAGGGGAGGAACGATGGGCTGTGCCCCCGTGGCGATGATAAGTTTATCATAACCAAATGTGAGGTCTTTATTTTTCTCAAGATTCTTGACTTTAACCTGTTTGGACTTGATGTCTATAGCAGTAGCCTGATGCCGGGTAAGGACGTCAATAGTATGCATGTTCTTAAAATAGAGAGGTTCCCGGAGGATGAGTTTCTTTGAATCCTTGATGATATCCCCGATAAAATAGGGCATGCCGCATCCTGCATAGGAAATGTATTGCTCATCAGTTACGACGGTAATCTTCATCGTTGGAGACTCACGCCGCGCCTTGGCCGCCGCCTTCATCCCAGCCGCTACGCCACCGATAATCAATAGGTGTTTGTTATCATTTGTCACAGTTACCTCAATTCATAGATCGATAAAGCCGCATCTAAATTTCTATTAAATAAAGGGGAATGGAGGTTATAAAAACCTTTTAAAAAGAAGTTTTAAAAGGGTGATACTACTAGTAGGCCCGATGTATTTGATTCTATTTTTAGTGCGTTTTGTAAAATTTGAATACAAAAACAGCATTGATTGCTTCAGTTTCTGAAAATTTGAAAAATTCTATAGTTGACAGGAATTCATGCTTTTGTCTTTGCGGATTACGTTTCTTATTTTTTCAGGAAGGCGATGAGGATGCCGGTAATCGTGATTACCTGGCCTGCCCAGAAGATGAACATCCATTTGATGAGGTCGGCCCTGACATTGGCAATATCCGTCTTTAATTCTGACTTTACTTGTTCAATGCTCTTATCAACCTTGCTAATATCTTCTTTCAATTCAGACTTAACTTGATCAAGACGTTTATCAACCTTGCTAATATCCTCTTTCAATTCAGACTTAGCATGTTCAAGTCGTATATCGACCTTGTTAATGGTTTCCTTTAAATCCGACTTGGTTTGTTCAAGTTTTTTCTCAAAACGTTCTTCTGCCACCCTGAGCGTATGCGTCTCGCTTCGCTCCTCGACCTTGTCAAGGATTTCAACAAGGGCGTCGGTACCCTCTTCGGTAAGTTTTTCCCGCAGTATTTTAGGAATAGTGATTATCGTCATAAGTCGAAAAATATCAGATTTTTAAAAAGTTGTCAATAAAATTGTAACAGGCTAATTTTCCCCACGAGGGGTACGGAGAGAAACATCTTATGGTTATACTTGTGTTTCATATCCACCCTTCAAAATGGACAATTCATAAACAACGATGTGCAAGTTCAGCACGGATAAACGAAATTTGTCCGTGCCACCCTGTACAAAATTCACATTTTGTAGGTATTCTGAGTATATAAATAGGAAAAGCTCTTTTAGGAGCATCATTATGAATAGAAGACATTTTACAGCTACAATAAACCCTCTTGAAGCGGTATATTGTTTTCGTGCTTCATGTGCCTATCCCCGGCGTTCTCCAGAGAGTTTTGTATGGTAATCATGGATATTTTACCTCTGCGGGATTATTTATAATTCAACTGGTTGTTCTAATTTTGGACCTGAGTATGGCCTGTGGGGTAAAAATCGTGTTAATGAAAGTGGCGCTAACCAGTTGTTTGATGAAAAATTTGAAGAAATCGATTTGGTAAAATTGCTTGACCCTGATAATAAAGCAAAAGAAGAATATGAAAAGGTGAAAAAAGGAGAACCCAAAAAATGGGAGGATTTATCAGAAGAAGAGAAATCATACATAGTATAAGAACTAAATCTTAGCTTGCCCGGTTTCTCACAGAACGTATATGCATTCATACTCGACACTACTCAATATAAGGAAAGGCCAAATATTCCGGGACAACCAGCGGGAAAAATTGGTGATATACAGTCAGACCAATTAGAAATTATAAAGGAATTGGTGGAAAGAGAAAAAGAGGGATCAACAATTATCCTTATGGGCCATCATCCTTTTAAACAACTAAAAAAAGGTGCTCAAGATGAAATCGATTTGTTGATAACGCAACATAAAATCCCAGTTTATATTTCAGCACATACTCATAAGGGTAGGTATTTTTCAAATGGCAATAGCGAAAAATGGTTGGAGCTGAATGTCGGATCAATAACAGATTGGCCTATAGAATTCAGAAATTTTTCACTTTGTGAAATCGCCGACACCCCTGAAAAGTTACTAATTTGTTCCAAATTATATAGAATTCCTGAATTTTGGGATGAAGAACCAAAATATAAAAAACTAACGGATATTAAAAAAGAAGATTGGAATGCTGATAATAAGGAGAATTATAGATTTTTGTCGCGTGATTAAGATAAATACGGTTATTTGGCATATAAAGATCCATTTCTAGATATTCGCTCGAAGAGTCATACGACGAACAATGGAGACCCAGATTGGCTTGCAATCCGTGAAAATGAGATAAAATTATTAGATTTGTCTCTTTATGCATACAAAAGGTTATTCAAATTCATGCCTTCTAAAGAAGGTAATAGTATATGGCCAACCGATTGTTCAAGTAACCAGGAAGTAGAAGAAAAAATAGATAATGCTATTTCAAAGGCAGATAGAGAAGCAAAAAAAGTTTTACTTGTTGAATTGAGTGAATACGAACATAAGCGTATACCAAAAGACCCTGATGAAAACAAGGCATATCGATTATGGGGTACTGTCAAGTTTTTTGTGTAAATTCTTTTTCTGTTATTTGTCTGAAGAAGGGTAGATTTGCATTCACCTTTCCAATTGGGGCTGTTCTCCATGCTAATTCCATCTTTAATGAGATAAAGGCT
>WYAU01000066.1 GCA_011525665.1 Candidatus Brocadia sp. | reverse complement strand
TGAATCAAAAGTTGATACCCTCATTCAAATTAAATGGCCTCTGGCGTTTTGATATGGAAAAGATAGAGGATTGGGTAAAAGCATCAACAAATACAAAGGTCGTACCCCAAAGGATCACAAAAAAGACAACGAAAAAGCAGGATATTGACAGAATTATTAAACACGCAATTGAGGAAGTTCATGGAAACGAACAACATAAATAATATACAGAACGAACACGATATTATTATTGCCCATCCTTCTTATGAAGTAAACCAGACATTTCTGTCATTAGGCTTCCGGGAAACGGTAATCTCAAACAATCAACCAGAAGACAAGAATTTTTATATCATTTCCAGGAAAGATATATCAATACACAAAGAGCATCTTTTCAAATACGAAGATAAAACAATCATATTCCATGAACAAGACAGGATACTCTTAAGGGTGAATGACCGATGGGACAAAAACAAGATATTGAGCTTTATTACAAATCCAGAACCACCAAAAGAACTCTATCAGGAAATTAAACAGATACTCAAAAACTATATCGAATTTCAAAAAGAAGCCATTTACGGCATGATAACGGCGTGGATTATAGCCACATACTTTCACCGATGCTTTCACGCCTTCCCCTTTCTATTCATCTACGGGAAAAAACAGAGCGGTAAAAGCAGGTTTCTGGACTTATTGGAGAGACTGTCATTTAACGCCATGAAGGTAAAAGGGGTTTCCGTTGCAGCCCTTGCGGATAGCATTGACGGAATACGAGGTACGTTTTTAAATGATCAGGCCGAAGAGCTCAGCGATAAAAAGAATACAGGAATTTTAGGCATTTTAACGGATAGTTACACAATCGGCGGCGGTAAAAGAAGGATTGTAAATACCTCAAACAATGGCCGTAGGATTTTGGAATTTGAGACCTTTGGGCCAAAGGCATTTGCAAGCATAAAGGAAATAGACAGCGATTTAAAGGATAGATGTATTGAAATTACCATGCTCAGGGCAATAAAGGAATATCCCTATCCTGACGCATACCTGACAATCTGGGGCGATTTAAGGGATAAGTTATACAAACTCCTCTTAACAAGGTGGCATAGAGTAAGAGACCTCTATCAAGACACGGGGAAAGACGTATCCCACAGAGTAAAGGAACTCTGGAGACCTGTTGAGACTATATTAAGGCTTGAAGATGTTCCCGGTGAAGAAATGAAAGAGATTAAAGGCTTTTTCATGGAAAGTATGCAAGAAACCCAAAATGAGTTAACAGAATATGAAATAGAACTATTTGAGACATTAAAAGAAATGGTAAAGGACAAAGGAAAAGACACATTAACAGTAACCGACATAGCAAAGAGGTTGAAATCAGATTATGCAACTATGGAAGAAAAAGAAAAAAAGAGATTCCATATATGGGTAGGGAAGATACTCAAGCAACTCAGCCTTTATGATAAGTCGGCTGGGAGAAAAGACGGCAAAAGGGCTTATGAATTCAGTTATGACCGTATCGAGAACATATACCAGAGATACAAGATCAACAATAATACCATGACCATTGATGACCATTGCAGTAGTAGTGCAATGGTAAGTCATAAGTCCATGCCAGATAATGACCCTGACCATGCGACCATTGAAATGGGTGATTTAGCAGAGGATACAGGTATTCCAGAGAAGGAGATTGAGATTTGAACGACATTCAAAAACTTATCCATACCGTGCAAAACATGGGATATAAGGTCTCGCTTAACGGTGACAAGATTACACTAAAGTTTGTAGGCAAAGGCAATCCACCGAAAGAAGCTTCAACAATAATCAATGAGATAAAAGGGAATAAGGCTATAGTCATAGAGTATCTGAAGACTATGAACAAAATGGAAGCTATTTTTAAGGATAAGGTAGACAAAATTGCACAAGTATACCGAGCGGATATGTTTAGTTACATAATGATAGTGTTTCCCAGGATGCATGATAAAACACAAGAACTCGAACAGATAATGAACAAGATATGGGACGAGGGAAAAGACATAAAAGCCTTTCAGGAAATAGTAAACCAATGGGAAGAAATGAACAAGAGATGCATTAAGTTATATTGCGCCAAAAATGGTATTGATAGCGTTCTGGATGATGTATATAATGCATCCAACGGGAAACCAGGCCCAAGTCAAGGTCTCGGAAAGGAGGCGGAAGAACATGGGACTTTATAAAAGAGGTCTGGTCTGGTGGATGCGGTTTACTTACAATGGCCAACAGGTAAGAAAATCGACAGAGACAACAGATAAGAAGCTGGCAGAAAAAATCTACTGCAAGGTTAAACATGACATCGTTGAGGGAAAATGGTTCGAAGTTCATGAGGCAAGCCAGCGGACATTTCTTGAGCTAGCCGAAAAATACGAATATCAGGTTTTCAGGGAACTCAAGAGCTGGCGTTGTTCGATAAGTTACCTGAACCAACTGAAAGACTTCTTTGGTAAATACAAACTTACTGAAATTACCCCTGCATTGATAGACGACTTTAAACAAATGAGAAAAAAGCAGGGGTACTGTCAAGTTTTTTGTGTAAATTCTTTTTCTGTTATTTGTCTGAAGAAGGGTAGATTTGCATTCACCTTTCCAATTGGGGCTGTTCTCCATGCTAATTCCATCTTTAATGAGATAAAGGCT
>WYAU01000007.1 GCA_011525665.1 Candidatus Brocadia sp. | reverse complement strand
TCTCCGTCTTTACGTGCGTCCCCTGAATAAAACCCCCACTCGCTACTCCTCCACCCGCCATCACCGCCCCCAACACCATCGCTCCTATCCATCCTCTTCCTTTCATCGCTCTTCCTTCCCTCCTAAAATCTTGGACTTAAATATTTAGGAATTATAGACACAAAAACAATTTCACCTGCGACATCATTACATAATAAAACAACTTACTGCATTCCCACTCACTACCTCTGAATAGACCACCTCCTTTCTTTTTCACAATCTTAACAATACGGAATTGAACTTATTTTAGGTAAGTGAAGGTGAGCAATAAACGTACCACTTCTCTATCAAGAAGAACATATAGCGTAACTACCAAAAAGAAAAGACATTACAAGAACTGTGAGTAAAAACAGTTTGGAGTAAAAGACTATAAATGGTCATCAAAAAAAGATTCTACCGGAGGCGGAAGTCTTATCTGTTTATCAACAAAGGCGATAGAAACTGACTAATTGTGGTCACAAGATGTTGTGTTGTTGTCACTTTTTTTATGGTATCGATTTATCGAATAATTGCAACTTGACCAGTCTATTGCGAAGTGTTGTTCTGGGGATACCTAATATTTCTGCCATTTTGACTTGATTGCCATTTGTTTTTTGGTGTGCCCAGTGAATAAGTTTTTTTTCGACTTCCGTAAGTGCGTCCTGCAGGTTTATCGCTTGTTTGTTATACAAATCCATTGACAACAGGTCTCTGTGTATATCAACCTTTCTCAGGTATTCAGGGAGTGTTTCCAGTGAAATACCTTTTGATTTAGAGAACGCAACGGCGTGTTCAATGACATTTTCAAGCTCTCTGACATTGCCGGGCCAATCATAAGCCACCAACACATCCATTGCCTCTTGCGAAACATCCGGCAAGGCATCCTCATACTGGGATACAAACTGCTTTAGAAAATAATTGATTAAGAGTGGAATATCCCCCTTTCGTTCCCGTAATGGCGGTATACTAATTGGCACTACATTCAATCTGTAGAACAGGTCTTCTCTAAAGTACCCCTCTTTTACTCGCTCCAAAAGGTCCTTTTTCGTTGCACAAATAATTCTTACGTCAGCAGAAAGTGTCTCTTCACCTCCGACCCGTTCAAATGTCCTTTCCTGAAGCACCCGCAAGAGTTTTACCTGCATATCCAGCGGTATGTCGTCCACATCATCTAAAAAAATCGAGCCTCCGCTTGCCAACTCAAATCTTCCGCGCCTTGTCTTAATCGCACCCGTAAAAGCCCCCTTCTCATGGCCAAAGAGTTCGCTTTCCAGAATTTCTCTGTTTAATGCAGCGCAACTTACCCTGATAAACGGACCTGTTTTTCTGCTACTGTGATAATGAATGGCGCCCGCTATTTTTTCCTTCCCGGTCCCACTTTCTCCCCGTATAAGAACGGTCGTATCTCTTCCCGAAACGTTTTTGACAGTCTCAAGCACTTTCTTCATAGCATCGCTGTTTCCAACAATGTTGCAGAATTCAAATTCGGCCTGGATTTCACCTCTCAGACGATTTACTTCGGCGGTCGTATTTTTATAATGGAGGGCTCTTTGAAGTTTGATAATCAATTCATCGGTGGAGAATGGCTTTGCTATATAATCATATGCCCCCTCTTTGATTGCCAATACGGCGCTTTCGAGAGTCCCGTAAGCTGTCATGATGACGACGATTATTTCCTGGCTATATTTTTTTATCTCTTTCAGAAAATCCATTCCATTCATGCCCGATAATCGCAAATCCGTTACCACCACATCATACTCAGCAGATTTAACCATCTTGAGTCCATCGAAGGCATTATCCACCGATTTCACGTGATATCCCTCCTTCTTTAACTGGCTTTCCAGGGATATCCTCATGAGTTTTTCATCATCCACGATCAGCACATTACTCCCCATATATTACTCCCAAAACACTCCCAATTATGTCAATACCGTTACTTTTCTCACCGGCAAGCAAACATAAAATGTTGCCCCTTCCCCCGGCCTGCTCTTAACCACAATGTTTCCTTTATGGTCATCAACTATCCTTTTGCTGATTGCAAGTCCCAGTCCACTTCCCATTTCCTTTGTTGTAAAAAACGGATTAAATATTTTAGTGAGAATTTGTTCCGGGATCCCCGTTCCCGTATCGGAAATAGCGACCTGTATGCTCGATGGCTGAAAATCACAATAACCGGTCGTAATTATCAAGCCGCCACCGTCCCGCATGCTATCCAGGGCATTTACAATAATATTAATGATAACCTGCGAAATATTGTCTGCATCTCCGTAGATTTCAGGCAAATCAGGAGACAAATTCTTTTTCAGACGTATACCAAGCTCTTTTATTCTGTGGTCAACAAATCGCAGGGAATTTTCTACAATCTCATTTAAACTGTGGTGAGACATGTGCGTAGAATACGGCCGGGAAAACGCCATCAATTGTTTAACAATAACCTCGATTCGTTTCAGTCCCTCGGACATCAAATCAAGAAACTCCAGGTTTTGCGATATATTCCCGGGCTCTTTCTTCATCATTTTAACAAAATTCTGCAACCCCCCCAACGGGTTATTTACCTCATGGGCAACCCCCGCGGCTAATTCCCCTACTGCGGCTAAACGCTCAGCCTGAATCAATTGCAATTCCATCCTTTTTCGTTCGGTAATATCACGGCAAATCCATTGAATCGTCTTCCTCTTGCTATATTCAATAACGTTAGCGCTGATGCTGGTGGGGGTAAGTCTCCCATCAGCATGCTGATAGTCAATATTATCCAGCATACCCGATCCCGTTTTATTTATCCCTATCCACAGTTGTCTTGTTTTTTCCCGATCATATTCAGGAACTATTTCCCATATCTTTTTTTGACGTAATTCATCTTTTCCACACCCCGACAGCTCCTCGGCCTTTTTATTTGAATCAATAATCTGCGCCGAATCGGCATCCAGGGTAAAAATTGCATCGTTCGCCAGATTGATAGATTCCCGGTATTTTTCTTCTGATTCTCTCAGTTGCGCAGTTCGCTCACGAATCTTTTGTTCAAGCCCTGCATAAGACCCCTCCAGTTTTTCAGCCATTTTATTAAACTCCGAGGCCAGAACACCTACTTCGTCCTCCGAGTCAATAGGAATACGATGTCCGAGGTTCCCCTTTCCGATCGCATGTGCTCCCTGAACCAACTGGAGGATAGGTTGCGTGATACCGTGTGCCAAAATAAAAACGATAACAACAATAATCACTACACTTACAATCGCCAGGGTAATTACCTGATCTTTCAATTCCATAATAGGCTGAAAGGCCTCGGACGTATCCTGTTTCACAATCAGTCCCCATTTCAACTGCGGTATGTAGCGAAAAGCCAAAAGGACCCCGACACCTCTGTAATCCAACGCCTTTCTTATTCCTTCCTCCTTATCGGACACCATAAAAGATTCTGGCACCAGTGATTTCACGGGAATATTTATCTTCAATGCTGCATCTCTGAGATGTCGCGTATTATTGAGAAAGAGCAATCTATCCCCCTGGCGACGCACCAGCAGGGTCTCCCCCGTTTCTCCGCTCCCAGGCCAGTCCTGCAGCAATGAACCTATAGCGTCATTTGTATTTACACGAATAAGTACAATGCCATTGACAACGTCCGTCTCCTCCATGGTAATCGGGTCTGTTCTCTTCATGATACCGAAGAGGGTTATTCCTGTCCTCCCGGTATATCCTGAATAATGCACATCTTTCACAGGCATTCCGTTATTTACCAGTACGTCGAGATAATAAAGGTAATCCCCATCAATCAATCCAATGTTTGCTTCCGTCGTAGAGATCACAATCTCGCCGTTCTCCACATCCAGAATGGCTATTTCATCACAATAGATAAATTTTTCATTAAGCTTACCTAAATATTCGGAAAGTCTTTTATAATAAACCTCACCGATTTCCGATTCTTTCATCCTGTCAATCGTATGAAACGCCTTTCTCAGGTAGAGCAAGTTGGAAAACGATACCTCTAAAGACTTGTTAGTCGAAAGCACTCCAATATCAACCATTCTTTCCTGTAACCAGTTGCTGAGTTGCGCCTTTTTTAAATCTGCAATAGAGGTCAGCTTTTCAACCACCTTTTCGTTTAATGCCCTCTTTCCGCGGTTATACGCCGTACTACTGACAATGAGGATAGGAAGGGTCGTCATAAGAATGAGATAGCAGATGAGCTTGACCTTGATACTCTTAAAAAACCCTACAACACCTTTCACCCATCCTCTGTTTTTCATCATCGTTTGAAATAAAACCCAAAAATTTACCAGCCGCTTATCTGATTCATAAACATGTCATAAATAAGTCACGCCACAAAACGTTCTTTTGTTGACTTATTCCACCATTTATTTTACCATAGTGACCCATATTCTTTGAAACCTTCTTTTTTGTAAGTTTTTTGCCATCCCTTGCCAGTTTGTTATCGTACACCTTTTGCAAAAGGGATTGAGTAAAATCAAGCTTGGCAATTTCGCGCAAGTATACCGCGCTACGTCAACCGATGCAACTTATGGAGAAAAATCATGCAAAGAAAAACCAGCACATATTTGACTCTCTTCATTTTTATTATACTTTTTGCGCTTGCTCAATTCAAATCCATAGAGGGTCAGGAAACCACAAAAATTCCCTGGCAGATGTTTCGGGCCGATCTCCGGCACACAGGCCAAAGCCCTTATAAAGGGGCACAGACCAATACATTGAAATGGCTGTATAAAATAGATACCCGCATTACATCCTCTCCTTCCGTTGCATCTGATGGCACGATCTACTTCGGTTCCATAGATGGTAGGCTTTACGCCCTTAATCCGGACGGCACTTCAAAATGGGCGTTTCAGGCGGGAAGTGAAATAACCGCCTCACCTGCCATTGGAAACGACGGAACAATTTATATCGGCTCCCGGGATAAAAAGATGTATGCGATTACCCCCGATGGAAAACTGAAATGGTCATATCAGGTCGGCGGCATCATCCTCTCGTCTGCGGCTGTTACTGCCAACAGCATTTTTTTTGGTTCAGACGACAACAATCTTTATGCCCTTACGACTGAAGGCAAACTCAAATGGAAATATACCGCAAACAGCAACATAATTGCATCTCCGGCAGTCTGGACAGACGGCACTATCTATCTTTTCGAAGTTAGCGGTGCACTCCACGCACTCACTCCGGATGGGGATGAAAAATGGATGAAACGCGTCGGGACGGGTGTCTATGATTCTTATTCTTCCCCGTCGATAGGTTCGGATGGGACTGTGTATGTGGGTACAGACAGCGGCAGATTGGTCGCCGTTAAACCCGATGGCAATGTCAAATGGTATGTTAATACCGGCAAGGCCGTCCATTGCACCCCCGCTATTACAAAGGATGGAACCATTGTCTTTGGCTCATATAATGGCTTTGTATACGCCGTCCTTCCGGAATGTAAACTCACGTGGAGTTTCAAGACCAACAACTGGGTGGAATCCTCACCTGCCATCGATGCAGAAAGAACAGTCTATATCGGCTCAAGTGACGGGAAGCTTTACGCCATTCATGCAGACGGTACCCTCAAATGGTCCTTTCAAACGAAAGGTGCCATTGAATCCTCTCCGGCCATAGGACCCGATGGCACTATTTACATCGGATCAAATGACAGCCACCTGTACGCCATAGGCGGCGCTACACAGACACAGTCAGTACCAATGTTCGAAAAATAATTTTTCTTATCTACTGCGAATCATCATACTTGTTTGAACATACAAAACGAAGTGAGGCATCTCTATTTTGAAAATCGCCTGAAATGTTTTTATCAAAATGTGTGCCATAATCAAGAACAAAAGGCCTTCTGTATGATTTTTGTCAGAAGTCGTTTTGCTCATTAATTATTATGAGAAGCAAACAAACTGGAATGACCACTCAATGGAATGGGGGAAAGTGTGTCATGACACACAAGTGCGACATGTCACACTTTTATGTCAGATGATATTGTGTTGTCTAAGCTTTTGTATCTTTTCCGGATAATTCACCCAAAAGATCCCGCACCTTCTTCATATCCTCCCATACCTTCGCCTTATCATTGGGGTTTCTCAGGAGATAGGCGGGATGGAAGGTAACCATCATAGGTATTCCTTTATAATCGTGGAATCTTCCCCTTAAAGTGCCTACGGGCGCTTTCGTATTCAGCAGGGTCTGGGCGGCAAAGGTACCCAGGGCACATAAGACCTTTGGCTGAATGATCCCGATCTGTTTCAGGAGATAGGGTATACAGAGGACAATTTCTTCTGGCAGGGGATTGCGGTTTCCCGGTGGACGACACTTCAGGACGTTGGCAATGTACACATCGCTGCGCTTCAGACCAATAGCCTCGATGATCTTGGTGAGCAATTGGCCTGCGCGACCGACGAAGGGTTCGCCCTGAAGGTCTTCGTCACGTCCCGGTGCCTCGCCCACAAACATAAGGTTTGCCATGGGATTCCCCACGCCGAAAACAAGGTTGGCACGTGTCTTACCTAATGGACATTTATGGCAGGCCAGCATCTCTTGTTTTAGTTTTTCCAAAAGCTGAATCCTTCTTTCTCTCTCATTCATGGCGGTTTTATCACCTAATGGCTTTACTGAAACATTAACATTAGGCGAACAGCCGTTTGCCCCTATCTCCGGTATGCGAATTTGTCCGCCGATGTCGGGGGTTTTCATGGGCAGCATTTCAGGGGGAGGATTGGGTAAGTGCGGGACACTTGTCTTGTTTGGCCTGGAAAACGTAAAGGTATCTATTCCAAACCCCTTTTCCATCTCAATCCTGGTTCTAACGGCATGAATTATGGATGCCAACTCTTTTTTTATTTCATCTGTGGACATAGTAATCGTTCATTGCAGATTTTCAAGGAAATACACCGAATTATTTAAGAAATACATAACAATTTCTTTTTCCATCAATCTGAAGCACTAGTACTTTTTTGCATCAAGGCCTTCTCCAGTTCTTCAAGAATGAGTTGTTGTACCTCTTCTATGCTGCCTTGTATCTCACAACCGGCAGCATATTTATGACCACCGCCTCCAAACTTTTTCGCTATGTCATTTACATTAAATCCATTTCTACTCCTGAGACTTACTTTCACCCAGTTGGGTTTTGTCATCTCCCGGAGCAACACACCGACAGTCACCCCATCAATCGACACGGGAATATCGGCAAATTCCTGCGTATCGATAGCATTGACATGCGCCTTTTCCAGCATCTCTTTGGTAAGCCAGACCGTAGCGATTCGATCCCCGGCATGAAGCTTGACCGTGTTGAGCACCCGGGCATGCAACTGGATCAAATTAAAGGGGTTTGTATTGTAAACGTTTTTGGAAATCTCTCCATGCCTTGCCCCGCGTTCGATGAGGAATGCGGCAGCCCTGAGGGCGTCGGGCGTAGTATTGCTGTGGGTGAACCGCCCGGTATCCGTTACAATCGACACATATAATGCGGTAGCAATATCAGGGGTAATATCAATATTCATTTTTTTAAGGAGGATGAGGATAATTTCCCCGGTAGCACACACATTCTCCGCCACCCAGTTTATTGTGCCGAAATACTCGTTAGAGATATGATGGTCAATATTTATGATTATCGCATCATTAGGAATGCATTCTTGTATTTTTCCGAGGCGTTCCATGGTCGGACTATCAAGGGCAAAAACAACCTCGGGTGAATCTTTCGGAAGGTCGGGATAAACATACAGCCCCGTGGCGGGCGTGATGAATTTATAAATCTGGGGAACTACGGAGTCATTGACAATAAATACCGATTTCTCCATGCCGGCAAGCGCACGGAAGAGGGCAATTTCAGACCCAATGCCGTCCCCATCTGCCCGTACATGGGTAGTAATGAAAAAACGATGGTAACGTTTTATAACGTCATAGATATTTTCCACGCAAGCCTTTATGCCGGTGTTGTCTTTCACAGAACACACTCCTTAACCTGTCATGAGTAAGTTTTTCCCCTATCTCCCATCAAATATAATAAATTTACAATCAGATCTACGAAAGAAAGGGCGTTGTGGTTTGCTACGAAGAGTCCCGCCGGGATAGTAATCAGATGCAAACCCGGAGGGAAGGAATTATATGCAGTGCAGCAACCTTTGTCAAACCTTCTTTTCCCTTGCATTTCATCTCTCTATACGTTAACATGAAATTTTAATATATTTTTCCTGAATTTTCGTATAAAGATTCTCATTATTCATCATTAAATAATATACACGAATATACACGAGTGGGGGGGATATGTTTAAGATTATTGAAAAGACAAAGATTGCGGAATCTACTTTTTTAATGAAGATAGACGCTCCCAGGATTTCCAGCAAAAGAAAACCAGGGCAATTCGTTATGCTTCGTATTGACGAGGCCGGCGAAAGAATACCTTTGACTATAGCAGGATCTGACCCGGTACGGGGCACCATAACCATCATATTCCAGGTCGTGGGGGATACAACGCGTCAATTATCCGGTTTAAATGCCGGTGATTACATTTTAGACGTCGTCGGGCCATTAGGACATCCGACGCACATTGAAAATTACGGGACGGCCGTTTGTATTGGCGGCGGTCTGGGCATTGCGCTGGTAATGCCGATCGCCCAGGCTCTTCATTCCGCCGGTAACAATGTAATATCGATCATTAGCGCAAGGAATAAGGACCTGTTGATTTGCGAAAAAGAGATGCAGGCATGCAGCAACGAGTTCATGGTTGCCACTGATGATGGTTCAAAGGGCACGAAAGGATTTCCCACCCAGATACTTCAGGAATTGATTAACACGGGAAAGAAAATTGACGTCGTGTTTGCGGTAGGTCCGGTGCCATTGATGGCTGCCGTCAGCAAACTTACCAAACCGTACAATATCAAAACAATCGTGAGCCTTAACCCGATTATGGTAGACGGGACCGGTATGTGCGGTTGTTGCAGGGTTTTGATTGATAATAAACCCAAATTTGTTTGTGTGGACGGACCGGAGTTTGACGGACACCTGGTAGATTATGAAAATTTAACGCAGCGTTTGAAAACATATGCCGGCAAAGAACCGCGCTTAACCAGTGTAAGCAAAGACAGTTCGTGCTGGAAACCGCCCGAAGACCGTGCAGGCGCGGCACATAAACCAGCAGTCTCCATGCATGCATCTGAAGGGCATGCCGTTATTGATCAATTGGCCGAGGGGCTTTCCGGCGTTGCGCCAGACGGGGGAAAGCCGGGCGCAAAGAAAATGGGCGCCATTCCCCGGCAAAAGATGCCGGAACAAGACCCGAAAAACAGGATAAAGAATTTTGAAGAAGTACCGTATGGATACACGCCGGAAATGGCGCGGCAGGAGGCACTACGGTGTCTGCAATGCAAGAAGCCGCTTTGCTGTGATGGATGCCCTGTTAGCATTGATATCCCCGGATTTATCAAATTAATTGCAGAAGGAGACTTCCTTGCAGCGGCGCGCAAGATAAAGGAAACAAATGCCCTGCCGGCTGTTTGCGGGCGGGTGTGTCCGCAGGAAGACCAGTGTGAGAAGGTCTGTATTGTAGGGAAAAAATTTAAACCTGTGGCAATTGGAAATCTTGAACGTTTCGTTGCCGATTATGAACGGAATCATGGCGCGCTGGATATACCGGCCATTCCGGAAAAAACGGGTTACAAAGTGGCAATTGTGGGTGCCGGGCCAGCCGGACTCGCCTGTGCGGGCGAATTAATCAAGATGGGACACGATGTAACGATATTTGAGGCGCTTCATAAGGCCGGCGGAGTGCTGGTCTACGGAATTCCGGAGTTTCGGTTGCCGAAAGCTATTGTAGACTCTGAGGTTGAATACCTCTGTAAATTGGGGGTTAAACTTGAACTCAATGTCGTCATTGGAAAGGCGCAAACGGTAGATGAATTGCTACAGAACGGTTTCGACGCGGTCTTTGTTGGCACAGGCGCCGGTTTACCCATGTTCATGGGAATTCCGGGGGAGAACCTCAACGGCGTATATTCCGCGAATGAGTACCTTACCCGGGTTAATCTCATGAGGGCTTATAACCCAACCTATGCGACGCCCATTGCAATGCGGAAGAACGTGGGGGTGATTGGCGCCGGAAATGTGGCGATGGACGCTGCCAGAACCGCCTTACGGCTGGGCGCTGAAAACGTATACGTCGTTTACCGGCGTTCACGGGAAGAAATGCCCGCGAGGATTGATGAAATCCACCATGGAGAGGAAGAAGGCCTGCAATTCAGGTTCTTAACGAATCCTATACGGATCCTGGGTGATGAAAAAGGCTGGGTCAAAGGTTTAGAGTGCGTGCGGATGGAACTGGGAGAACCTGATGAATCAGGAAGAAGACGTCCCATCCCTGTGAAAGGGTCGGAATTTGTGATAGATGTCGAGTGTATAATAATGTCCATCGGCAATGGTCCAAATCCATTAGTTCAATCCACGACAGCCGATATACAGGTAAATAAATGGGGCAATATTGTAGCGGATTTGGAGACGTGTAAGACAAGCAAAGAAGGAGTTTTTGCAGGTGGCGATATTGTAACGGGCGCAGCAACGGTAATCCTGGCCATGGGTGCCGGGAAAAAGGCGGCAAAGGCAATCGATGCCTACGTAAGGACAAAAAAACCTGAGGCAGTGGCAAGTTGAAACAAATGAAAGTAACTTTCAATGGCGAAGTAAAGGAATGCCCGGAAGGGATGACCATAGAAGGATTGCTGGATTTATACAAGATCGATAAAAATCGTGTTGCAGTTGAATTGAATTTGCAAATCATTCCAAAAAAAGAACTTCCTACACAGATACTAAAGGATGATGATATTTTGGAGGTAGTAACTTTTGTTGGTGGCGGATAAGGCAGAGGAAAAAGCGGAAGACAAAAAACTAAAGATCGGGAAATATGAATTTACTTCCCGGCTTTTTGTTGGCACCGGCAAATACCCCTCGATGGAGGTAATGGAGGAGGCCCTGGAGGCCAGCGGCGCAGAGGTTGTTACCGTTGCCGTCCGAAGGGTAAAGACCAATGAGACAACCTCCCTGCTGGATTATATCGATACGAAGAAATACACGATTTTACCCAATACTGCGGGTTGTTATTCTGCCGACGAAGCTATCAGGGTAGCGCGTCTAGCACGGGAAGCAGGCATCTCGGATATGATCAAGCTGGAGGTACTGGGAGATGAGAAGACACTCTTGCCTGACCCGGTAGAAACCCTCAAAGCAACACAGGTTTTGGTAAAAGAAGGTTTTACCGTGCTCGTCTATACCTCTGACGACCCCATTATTGCAAGAAAATTAGAAGATGCAGGCGCTACCAGCGTTATGCCGGCAGGGGCTCCGATCGGGTCTGGCCAGGGCATATTGAATAAAAACAACATACGGATCATCCTCGAATCAGCCCGGGTTCCCATCCTTGTAGATGCCGGTGTCGGTACGGCATCCGATGTTGCCATAGCCATGGAACTTGGTTGTGATGGCGTATTGTTGAACACGGGAATTGCCCTTGCAAAAAACCCTGTCAAAATGGCACGGGCAATGAAACTGGCATGTGAATCCGGACGACTTGCATTCTTTTCCGGACGTATACCCAGGAGATTATACGCAAAAGCCAGCAGTCCGGAAAAGGACTTTTAACTGCAATTTTCCCCCCCTGTAAGTTTTTATCACAATGAGTGAAAACATGCTTATGCTTTTCTTTTTACGTTTACCATGCTTGCAAAAAGAATTATACCTTGTCTCGACGTCAAGGACGGACGTGTCGTTAAAGGAACAAATTTTTTAAATCTGAAAGACGCGGGAGACCCGGTCGAAATAGCTGCATTGTATGACAGGGAGGGAGCCGATGAATTAACCTTTCTGGACATAACTGCCTCCCACGAAAATAGAAACATCATTCTCGACGTCGTACAAAAAACCGCCGAACAAGTATTTATGCCGTTAACTGTGGGGGGAGGCATTCGTACTATTGATGACATCCGCCGATTGCTCACTGCCGGGGCCGATAAGGTTTCAATCAACACCGCAGCAGTTAAAGACCCGGAGTTTGTTACAAAGGCATCCAGGCGATTTGGGAGTCAATGTATCGTGGTCGCAATCGATGCAAAAAGAACAAAGGGCGCTTCGAACACACCACACTGGGAAGTTTATATAAACGGCGGCCGGACTCCTACCGGGTTAGATGCCGTTGAGTGGGCAAAGGCCGTAGAAAATAAGGGCGCGGGAGAGATATTGCTTACCAGCATGGACTGTGACGGGACAAGGGACGGGTTTGATATCGAATTAAACAGAACCATATCAGACGCTGTGGATATTCCCCTTATCGCATCCGGAGGGGCAGGCAAATTAGAACATTTTTATGAAGTCTTTGCCTGGGGAAAGGTGGATGCAGCGCTGGCTGCCTCTATTTTTCATTACAGAACCCTCTCTGTAAAAGAGGTAAAGGAGTATTTGTCAAAAAAAGGTATTACCATAAGACCTTGTGAATAGTTACGCTTTTTATATCACAACATATTCCAATTCTTGTATTTGAGAGATGCATAATAATTATTTCCCGGTTTATTGACATTATTTGATTTGATGATATAATTTTAGGGTTATTTATTATACCAAACAATTCACCTCTTCCAATTAATGGCAAATTTTATCCCACAAGAAAAAGTTGCAGAAATACAGCATACCGCCGATATCATTCCCATCATATCAGAATATGTCCACCTTAAACAAAGCGGTAAAAATTTTATAGGACTGTGCCCTTTTCATTCAGAAAAAACACCTTCATTTACGGTAAATCCGGAAAAAAAACTCTTCAAATGCTTTGGATGTGGCGAAGGTGGAACCGTATTTAACTTCATCATGAAACAGGAGGGGGTGGATTTTTTAGAGGCAGTAAAGCTGGTCGCTTCCAGGTCACATATTGATTTTTCTCATTTAAACAATCATAAGGCAGCCCTTTCTCTTTCAGAAAAGACCCGTTTGATAATGATAAATGATTTTGCCGCAAAATTTTATCACAAAATTTTGCTCGACACCGAACAGGGGAGGCCTGCAAGAGATTATTTGCAGAAAAGGCGGATAAATGACCGATCTGTTAAAAACTTTCGCCTCGGTTACGCCCCTGACAGCTGGAATACATTGATACGGGTATGCAAAGAACGAAATATTCCGGAAAATCTATTGGAAAAAGCCGGTTTGTCTATATCGAAAAAAGATGGATTCGGTTATTATGATCGTTTTCGCAACCGGTTGATGTTCCCGATATATGATGCACGGAAACAAGCCATTGGTTTTGGTGGAAGGGTGCTGGATGATTCTCTCCCAAAATACCTGAACTCGCCAGAAACTCTTCTTTTCAATAAAAGCAATGTCCTTTATGGAATCGACCAGGCGAAAAATTCAATTGTGAAAAATCAGAAAGTTATCCTCATGGAAGGTTACACCGATGTAATTATGGCGCACCAGCACGGTATCGAGTGGTCTGTTGCCGTGATGGGGACAGCAATCTCTAAACAACATTTGAGGCTCTTAAGGCAATATTGCACCCAGGTGACATTACTGCTGGATTCGGATATCGCAGGCTGGAAATCTTCCGATAGGAGCCTGGATATTTTTATTGAAGAAGAATTTGACGTAAAGATAGCCCGGCTTCCAAAAGATTATGATCCGTGTGATTTCCTCGTGGAAGAGGGACCGGAGAAATTTTTGATTCATGTTAATAACGCACGGGATTTTTTTAGCTTTAAGATCGAAACGGCTGGTACCAAATGGGATATGTCGACTATTCATGGAAAGGCGAATATCATTCATGACGTCCTTTCCACAGCGATGAAAATGCCCGACATTATTAAACGCAATTTACTTATCAAAAGGATTGCCGAGGAACTGTCCATCGATGAGCCAGCATTGCGGACTCATCTGAAAAAATTCAGTCGGCAATCACCGCTTGTACAGAACAAACAAGATGTCAGGCGCCGGCTAGACGCCTCTTTCATGGCAGAGCGGGAACTTTTGTACCTGATGTTATCTTGCAATGAACTTATACCGAGAGTCGTGGAGGAGATAGGCCTGGAAGAATTCAGCAATACGGCCCTTTTAAAGATTGCCGAAAAAATAATCGAATTATACCGTAAACACAATACGGTTACGGAAGGAGATGTGCTCCATCTGTTGGATGACATGCAACTCAATAAAATGCTGATGGATATTATCACTACTCAGGAGTTTCAAAATATTACAAATCAGGATGAGAGGCTGGAAGCATGTATTCACTTTTTTCAAAGACGAAATAGCAAGAGAGAAAGACGCCACACAAAGGAAAAAACGCTAAAGACCCTTAAGGTCGGCAGCAATGAGGAAGACATCATTGTCCTGTTGGATGAATTTCACAAAAAAAGCAAAAACATCCACGTCCTGAAAAATAAGGTCTGATATCCGTCTCGAAAATTTCTCATGAAGCGGCATGACAGGTGCCGCTGTCAGGCGTAAAACAGGTTGGGAAAAAAGACAATATTGATTATCTCCGTATTATCTAAATGGCATTGTTGAGGAGGTCTATCTTTAGATGGAAAGTTTAAACCAAAAAATCAAGCAGCTTGTGCAAAAGGGCAAAGAAAAGGGCTATTTAACCTATGAAGAACTGAATGATATGTTGCCCGACGATGCGGATATTTCCCCCGAAAAGATTGATGATATTTTAATGATGCTGGACGAATTGGGAGTCGATTTGATTGATGAAACAGAGATTGAAAATCGTGATGTTGTCGAGGCAGAAGAGGGAGAAACCTATCCGGAAGTCGACCTGGAGTTTGGGGAAGTTCCTACTATCACGGAAAAGATAGACGACCCTGTCCGCATGTATCTCACACAAATGGGAGAAATTCCCTTACTCACACGGGACGAAGAGATCATGCTGGCTAAAAAAATAGAAATTACAAGGAAGAGATTTTTAAAGAAGGTGCTGCATTCCGACCTCTCCCTTGCGACCTGTTTGCGGATATTAGAGGACGTTAACAACGGAGAACTCTCGTTTGACCGGACGCTGAAGGTAAATGCGATGGTTGACAACTGCAAGGACGAGATTCTGGAACAATTTCCCCGGAGCGCCAAAATCCTCAAATCCCTGCTTCAGAAAAACAAGGAAGATTATCAGCGCGCCAAACGGAAGCAGACCTCCGAGAGAGAGAGAATAAAACTTCTTCGGGCAATCAGAAACAGAAGGCGAAAGGGCATAGATCTCCTCGAAGAAATCAATATTCGCACGAAACGGATACAGCCCATGATGAAAAAACTCCAGGAAACCGTTCTTGAAATGGAAACTTTAGACAAACAAATGACAGAGTGCAAACAACGTTCAAAATCCAATGGTTATTATAAAGAATTGGAGTCTCAGTTTGCAAAACTGGAAGAGTTGGCGCTAGAATCTTCCCGGAGTTTAAGGCAGCGAGTGGAATCCGTCGAAAATATTTACAGGGAACATGAGGCTGCAAAGAGAAAACTATCCGGGGCCAATCTGCGGTTGGTCGTGAGCATAGCAAAAAAATATCGAAATCGCGGATTAAGTTTCCTTGACCTGATTCAGGAAGGGAACACGGGCCTTATGCGGGCAGTGGATAAATACGAATACCGCCGGGGATATAAATTCAGCACTTATGCCACGTGGTGGATACGTCAGGCAATCACCCGTTCGATTGCGGATCAGGCAAGAACGATCCGCATCCCCGTCCACATGATCGAGACCATGAGCAAGATCAGGAACGTTTCAAAGAAACTCCTGCAGGAAAAGGGCCGGGAACCAACCATAGAAGAAATTGCCAAAGAAGTAAAGATTACCGTGTCGGAGGCGCGGCGGGTACTCAAGATATCCCGGCATCAAATCTCGTTGGATAGGCCGGTTGGTGAAAGCGAAGACAGTTCATTCGGCGATTTTATTGAGGACGAAAAGGCGGAATCTCCGGTGTCCGCAGCAACACAGGAGATGCTGAAAGATAAAATCGAGAGTGTATTGGAAACGTTAACATACCGCGAAAGGGAAATCATCAAGCTTCGCTACGGCATCGGCGACGGCTATACCTATACGCTCGAAGAGGTTGGTAAGATATTTAAGGTCACGAGGGAAAGGGTAAGGCAGATAGAGGCAAAGGCAGTGAGAAAATTGCAGCACCCGATCAGAAGCCGCAAACTGGAAGGATTCCTGGATGGAATTGGTGCGGATTGATGGTTGCCGGAGGTTTGTCTCGTCTGAGGTGCATAAAATTATCAGTCAAGAGGACGCTATGAATGAACGGATAGAGGTGCTACGGAGGTTGCAATCCATAGATACACAGGTAAAAAGACTGGTAGGGGATAAGCTCTACAGGGGATATGACGTTCAAAAGAAACAGCATCACATACAACAAAAGAAGGCAGAATTGTCCAAGCTGGGAGAGGAGATAAAGTCCGTCCAGAAAAACGTCGGCAGCAAGGAGCTTGACTTGAAAAGCAGAGAAGCAGAGATTAATAAATTGCGGCTTCAGATGAACCAAGTCAAGACAAACAAAGAATACAACGCAATAAAAACGGAAATTGGCGGGAAGGAAGCAGACAAGTCCGTTCTGGAGGATGCCATTCTGGGCATGATGTCACAGTACGAAGAGATACAACAGAGATACAAATCATTCGAAAAAGAAATTGAACATGAAGAGACTCAACTAAAGGAACTCCAGAGGCAGGTAGAAACAGACATGAAAACATTGGAGACAGAAATCAACGAACTGAAGAAAAAACGGGATAAATATGCGTCCATGCTGGACAGCGACACCTTACAACAGTATAATCGCTTAGTAAGCCACAAAGATGCGGTAGCCGTAGTGAATGTTGTAAACAAGGTGTGCCAGGGATGCTTTATGTCCGTAACGGCACAGATACTGAATCAGCTTATGTCGGGCAAAGATCTCACCTTTTGCAATAGCTGCGGGCGGATTTTATATCTGGAGAGTGGCAATGAAGATGTGGAAGAAGACGTGAAGTAGATTCCCCGGCTTGACTGAAGGTTAAATGCATCATCGGGAGAACCGTCTCCTGACGGCGAACCGGCTATGCACAACGGCGTGTATAGCCTCGTCGCCAATAGAAGTTGTCTCTCCAAAAATTGTGAATTTTCTGTACGTTAAAGCAGACAAGGCGGTCGCCGGTTCCAACTCATCCAAACAGAGAAGGAACGGGAGGAAAGTCCGAGCTCCACAGGACACAGTGCTCCGTAACGCGGAGTCCCGGTGACGGGAAGGAAAGTGCAACAGAAAATATACCGTCCCGTCTTTTGGCGGGATAAGGGTGAAATGGCGGGGTCGCTTCCCTGTGAAACGCACAGGGCACTCAACGACTTAATGTAAGAGCCCACCGCTCCGGTGGCGACATCGGAGGCATGGCAAACCCCACTGGGAGAAAGGCTAAATAGGGAGGGATGAAGTGGTCCGCTTCGAAAGAACCTCCGGGTAAGCCGTTTGATCTCGCCGGCAACGGCGAGGCTAGATAAATGACCGTCCACGACAGGACTCGGCTTATTGTCTGCTTAAACGAAAATCCCCTCCGTTAGCTTCAACAAACGGAGGGGATTTTCATTTTACGATTCTTTTTATTTCTTTTTTCCCTTTTCTCCCGCCTTTTTCTTCTCTGTCTCATCCATCTTCTTTTTTCCACCGGGGTTATGCTTCGCACATGTCGTACACATACAATACCTCCTTCTTTTCAAAAAAAGTGGTTATTGTTATAAAATACGATTTCTCAGAATTATAATACATTGTCTCTTTTTTGCAAAGATTTTTTATACGCTTTCATTTACGCAAAACCTTTACATTGAAAGGCAGTATCAATGGCATTGAGTCGTGTAGGGGCGAAGCAAAGCTCACTATATTTTAGTTTTTCATGCAGCAGGCAAGGAGTTATTGGATGTTTTTAACCAGAACTGCATAGAATGAGAACGGAAGGATTGATGCAATACCTCTTACCAGACCGCTTCCCAGTACACGCAGAATAAACTGTGGAATGAATCTCCGCCGTATCGGATGACGAAGCAAGGACTGATACAACAAAACCAGGAAAGTTTCATAATTCTCCTGGAACGTGATTTTGTTGGTATTGGAAAAAAATTTTAAGAAATCATCGCCGTATGGTTCTATAATGCCATCCTTAAGGGCCTTGTTATAGATTGGTGTACCGGGGAAAAAAGCCAGGCAAAATATATTGGCTCTTACGTGGGGTGGCAGGTTAACAAGGTATTGATAGGTCTGAATGATATCATGCCGGGTTTCGTATGGATTATCAATAATAAAATCAAGGATGAGATTGAGCCCGTGCGTTTTATAATAAGGGCTGATCTGCCGGACAATCTCCCTCGTCTTTGTTACATTGATTTTGCGGTCAAATACCTCATCGATGACGCGCTGGCTTCCAGACTGTACGCCTAGCTGAACGAGTTTCACGCCGGCATCCAGGAGTATTTCCATTTTTTCCCTGCGAAAGGTATTTGCGCTTACGCAGATAGCAAAAGGGAGTCCTACTCTTTTTCTATAGTGCCCTGCAAAATCCTCTAACTGTTTTCTATCCCGAAGAAGAAAGTCATCGTCTCCAAAGGCTACAAACTGAAAAAAACCAAAATACCGTATCGCATATTCCAGTTCATCAATAAAACGGTTGACACTTTGAAATCGTATAGGGGTATGACCATGCATGGCAATATACCGAATATTATTACAGTAAGTACACTGATAAGGACATCTCCGTGAAGTTATTAACGTAAAGGTGGGAGAACCAAACGGGTAAAACACGTAATGATCCTTAACCATTTCCTTCGTCACCGGCAGCAGTCTCTCATCAAGCAAATATCGGTCGTTTATGTCATAGTCATAGTAGGGAAGGCCATCCAAATCAGAAAATGGTGGCAAAACATCGTTTGTTTTGAAAGAGCCACCCACATTGAAGGCCATGTTTGGTGTGTTTAAATAGTCGCTGTCTGCCTCCATCTTGTTTACAAGATCAACGATTGCCTTATCGCCTTCGGCAAAACAGACACCATCGGCATAACGAAGGCTGAGTTCCGGCGCTGAAATGCAGTGAGGACCACCCCAGATTACCTTCATTCCAGGGTATTTTTTACGGACAAATTCCGTAACTTGTATTGCCCGGTTTGCGAAACTGCTATAGACAGCGATCATAACCAGATCAGTTCCTTTCACGATTTCGTGCAACTGATCGATCTCATCCTGTCTATAGGGAATGTTTGGCTGCCTTGCCAGCAACACATTTTTTACCGTATGACCAGCTTGCTTCAGGAGTGCTGAGATAAGATGGGAACCATCACAAGAAAATCTCCACGCTGTATTAATAAGGGTAATCTTCATCAACTGCCACGATGCACATTTTTCACGGAATTTGCTTTTGCCAGTACATCGCAACAGTTGTGCCAGGAGATTTCAGAGATTTAATTGACGTATCTTACCCTTGTTTATTGGAAAGTGCGTCTTAGGGGAGAAATTTGCCGGGTTTTTTATTCCTCATTTAGGGAAGGGGATTCCCTATTTGAGCATTCAGGGTGAAGGCCGAATTTCTCAAGCCGGTAAAGAAATGTCTTATAGCTCATTCCAAGCAGCTTAGCCGCCTTTGTTGCCACGTTATCCGCTTTTAGCATAGCCTTTCTGAGAAGCTTTTTTTCCAGCTCTTCAAAATTTATCCCTTCTTCAGGGATATCCATATCAAGCACCTTTTTATGCAATGGGAGTTTGATCTCCCGCTCTATATCGTTTATATCAATCAGATCGGTATCTGCCAGCAATACGGCCATTTCAATGACTGCGGCAAGGTGCCTTATATTCCCGGGCCAATGAAAACCGGTCAGGGCTTTCATGGCCTCCGGGCTCACACCTTTGATCTTTTTTCCGAATTCCTTGTTGTACCGGTCAATAAAGAAACTAACGAGAGCAGGGATGTCTTCTCTTCTCTCCCGTAAAGACGGAAGCTCAATCGTTGCCACCTTAAGCCTGTAATAAAGGTCGTCCCTGAACCTCCGCGCCTGAACCTCTTCTTCAAGGTTTCTATGAGTGGCGGAGATTATCCTTACATCGACCTTGATGTTCTCTTTTCCTCCGAGCCTCCGTATCTCCTTGTCCTGCAATACCCTCAGGAGCTTGGTCTGGGTGATCATCGGCAGGTCACCGATCTCGTCAAGGAATAAGGTCCCTTTATTGGCGGTTTCAATAAGTCCTACCGTCCGCCTGGATGCCCCGGTAAAAGCCCCGGGCTCATACCCGAATAGTTCGCTTTCAATGATGTTTTCAGGAATAGCGGCGCAGTTGATAGCGATAAAAGGGCCTGTTTTTCGTGGACTATTATAATGTATGGCCTTTGCAAAAAGTTCTTTCCCTGTACCGCTCTCGCCGTAAATAACCAGGGTTGTCGCTGTAGGAGAAACCTTTCTTGCAATGTTAAGGGCCTCCTGCATTTTTTTGGATTCCCCTACGATACCCTCGATCCTGAACTTTTCGTGCAGGGCATTCTGTAGCCTGATATTCTCCTTGAAAAGCTGCATCCTCTCGGTGGCCTTCTGGATAGTAAGTAGCAGTACATCTTTATCCAGGGGCTTTGTGAGGTAGTCGAAGGCCCCTTTCCTCATAGCCTCAACTGCGGAGGATATGGTACCATACGCAGTCATGATTATGAAGGCAGGCTTCACGGTATCTTCAGGGATGGCATCCAGTAACTGCACCCCGCTCATTCCGCCCATATTGATGTCGGTGATAACGACTTCCGGGGAAAGGGCTTTTATCAGCCTCAGACCATCCTCCGCAGAGGATGCAGTATGCACCTCGTAACACTTGTCCTCAAGGATCGTTTTCAGGACAAACTGCTGGCGGGACTCATCATCAATTACCACTATGGTAGCCATATCATTCAGTCCCCTTTTGAGCCATGGGCAGCAAAAGGCGTACTTCGCTGCCCTCCCCTTCCGTACTCCTGAATTCTATATCTCCGCCATGCTCCTCTGTTATCCTTTTGGTTATTGACAATCCGAGGCCGAGTCCGTCCGGTTTTGTTGAAAAGAAGGGGTCGAATATTTTTGGCAGATTTGCGGCAGGCACACCCCCTCCTGAGTCTGCAATGGACAGAATCAGTCTATCTCCGGCTGTTTCGGTCTTTAGTGACAAGACCTTCTTCTTCCCGGATGTTGACATCGCCTGAAATGCATTGGAAACGATATTTAATATGCAGGATTTGATAAGATCCTTGTCCATCTCGAGTTCATTTCCCGTATGGTATTCTTTTACTATGGAAATACCCTCCTTCTCTGCCCTTGCCCTGATAAGGTCGATTATTTCATCCACAAGCCGTTCAATCTCCACCTTTTGGAGGTTAAGCCTGATCGGTTTGCTGTAGTCAAGGTAATCGCTTACGAGTTTATTGAGACGCTGGATCTCGAGTTTGATGCCCCCTACGAGGGCATCAAAGCGCTCCTGTCTGCCCGGATCCTCAGGCCTATACTTTTCATCTATGTGGGCAATGCTGAGGTTCATAAAATTCAGCGGGTTCCGTATCTCATGGGCAATATTCCTTGAAAGCTGCCCCAGTCCTGCAAGATGTTCGGCCTCCCTGAGCCTTTTCTCGTAGTTACGGCTTTCCCTCAATCTTTCGACCATGAAATTAAAACTCTCAAAAAGCTGTCCCATCTCGTCCCCTCCCTTCCCTTCAACCTTCTGATCGAAATTTCCAGAGGCTACCATCATGGCCGATTGAGCCAGCATCTTGATCGGGCGGGTATAGTGTCTGGATAAAAAACACGCAATAATTATGCCGATAAAAAACACCAAAAGAACCGCCTCAAGCCGCTTGATGGCACGCACCCTGAGAAAGCCCGAAAACACCTCACTGTTTATATTGAGCAATATATATCCGAAGCGTATGTCGCGAGCCACAACAGGGAATATAAAGTTATATGCCCCCTTCTCGTCTTCCGAAAGGATACCGATCACCTTCTCTTTCTTAAGAGAAGCCCCTCCGTTTTCCGATTCAGACCCAGTCGCAGCCCTCTTTTCTTCCCCGGTCAGCACACTCCCGACATGTGACTGATTGGTGCTTGCTACTACTTTATTGGCGTTGTTTACAATCGACACTTCATTAATTCCTTTCATATTCAGAGATCTCAGATATGCATTAATGTGCGACATGTCTATAATCTCGTCGGTGCCGGTGGCCTCTTCAATGGTCATCTGTATGGCCTTTAAAAGCTCATTCGCATGTGTCTTAACCTCCAGTGACAGCGCCTGCTCCGACTGGCGATAAACGAACACCAGGATAGGAAGGAGAGTAACGATTAAGAAAAGCATCATCAGGATGAGTTTCGAGTTTAAAGAAAGCTTAAATGAACGCCACAATCATGAATCCCCCAGGCAATAAAAAAAGAACCGGTTTAAAGTATTTTTTGAAAGTGTCTGTATACAACGAGATTATCTCTATTATGGTTTATCTGTCAATGAGAATAATGGGAAAAGGGTGTTAATGGGTTTGTTCTGCATTCTTTTTTGTCTTGGTAATAATTGCAAATCGGTGTATGATTATTTTTTATAGTTTTTTTGTTCCTTAACGTAACACCTATGCCTATAATTCCCTGTTTACGGGAAAAAACTATGGCGGGAGTCTGGCAGTGGCTGTGCTCAGACCGGTATCTTTTGTTTTTTTAATAATCTCAGAAAGAAGGTAGCAAGGCGATGAGAAACTTGTCTCG
This sequence comes from Candidatus Brocadia sp., assembly GCA_011525665.1. Classification (GTDB taxonomy): domain Bacteria; phylum Planctomycetota; class Brocadiia; order Brocadiales; family Brocadiaceae; genus Brocadia. The sequence continues at coordinate 42,112 of WYAU01000007.1, read as the reverse complement.
TAGTCGTGTATCGAATAGGTATGACGTTCTTTGGTGTACGGCGGTCTTTACTTTCTCCCTTTTGACGACGACTCCTCTTTTTGCAAAACAAGGCAACACAGATAAACCAACAAGGGAAGAGTCGCCCAGGGAGATACAAAAACTTCAGACGCCCTTCATCGTCAACAAGGGGCAGGTCGATGAAAGAGTACGTTTTTATGCGAAGACTTTGGGGGGAACAGTGTTTGTAACAAAGGACGGGGAGATTGTTTATTCGCTGCCAGCTTCCAAAATTCAAAATACGTCCTCGCCCGTGTCTGAGTATCCAAAATCTAAAATCACGGGTGTTGCCTTGAAAGAAATACTGGTGGGCGGCAAGATGGGAGAAATCATGGGTAGGGCGCAGTCCATATCCACCGTGAGTTGTTTTTACGGAAATGATCCATCGCTCTGGAAGAGCAACATATCAACATATAAAATTGTTGATATGGGAGAAGTTTACAGGAAAATAGGCTTACGCCTGAAGGCATACGGAAACAACGTGGAAAAACTCTTTACGGTAAAGCCCGGTGGAAATCATGAGACGATAAAAGTACGAGTGGAGGGCGCGAAGGAATTGACAGTAAACGAGGCAGGCGAGCTTGTGGCAGAAACTGAACTAGGCGCTGTAAAATTCACCAAACCGGTTGCATATCAGGAGATAGACGGTACGAGGGTATATGTTGAATGTGGATACCGGCTTGCGGATAGTGAAGCGCGGAATGCAAAGCGTAAAACAAATCCGAAATCTGCACTCCGAAATCCAAAATCTAAAACGCCGTCACCTGACGCTCGTCACCCCTCACCCTTGTATGGTTTTAAGGTTGCGCAGTACGACAAAACAAAAGACCTCATTATCGACCCCCTTCTGGCTTCCACATACCTGGGTGGGGCTTATGAGGATTATGGCAAATCAATCGTAGTTGATGCAGAGGGAAATATATATATGGCCGGAGAAACTTTGTCCTCTGACTTTCCCGCAACAGCCGGCGCTTATGATACATCGCGCAACGGTAATACCGACGTCTATGTGTTGAAGTTCAATAGCGGACTGACGAATTTACTGGCATCAACATTTCTGGGCGGAGCACTCAACCATGATCGTTGTTATTCCATTGCAGTTGATGCTGAAGGAAATGTGTTTGTGTCTGGCGCTACCTATTCAAGGGACTTTCCCACGACGCGAGGCGTGTATGATGCGGCCTACAACGGGCGTTGGGATGCCTTTGTATCAAAGTTCAACAGCGGGTTGACGAAACTGCTGGCATCCACATTCCTGGGTAAAGATTCCGATGAGTATGGCTATTCAATCGCTATCGATGCCGCGGGAAACATCTCTGTGACTGGCGCTACTTATTCAACAAACTTTCCCACGACACCTGGCGCTTATGATACGTCTTACAACGATGGTTACTATGACGCCTTTGTATCGAGGTTTAACAATGACCTGACAACCCTGCTGGCATCCACATTCCTGGGTGGTAGCTCCGGTGATTATGGCATATCCATTACCGTCGATGGCGCGGAAAATATCCTGGTAACCGGCAACACCTGGTCAAAAGACTTTCCCGCAACAACCGGCGTTTACAATACGGTTCACAACGGCGGTAATGATGACGTCTTTGTATCAAAGTTCAACAGCGGGCTGACGGACCTGCTGGCATCCACATTCCTGGGTGGATACTCAAATGATTTCGGAAAATCAATTGCTGTCGATACCGCAGGAAACGTCTATGTCACCGGAGAAACCGTGTCACCAAACTTTCCCACGACGCCTGACGCTTATGATACGTCTTACAATCGCGGCTCTAAAGACGCCTTTGTATCAAAATTCGACAGCGGGCTGACGGCTCTGTCTGCATCCACGCTTTTGGGCGGGCATTCTAATGATTATGGCAAATCAATTACCATCGACGCCGGAGGAAACGTCTTTGTGACCGGCTCCACCAACTCAACAGACTTTCCCACAACGCCCGGCGCTTATGATACCTCGGCTAACGGTAATAGCGACGCATTTGTGTCGAAATTCAACGGTATGCTGACGAACTTGCTTGCATCCACGTATCATGGAGGGTCTCGTTCCGATCTCGGCAATTCAATTGCCCTTGATAGTAAGGGAAACGCCTATGTGACCGGAGAAACCCTGTCGCCTGACTTTCCTGTGATGCCCGGCGCTTACGACACGTCATACTATAGATGTGAGGACGCCTTTGTTTCACTATTCAACGCCGATCTTTCTGCTGATAAAGCAAGCAAGTGAGTATCCAATAAAAATATTACTTGTAACTATTCAGCGATGCTGCAACAGAGGAAGTGTAAAGGTTGTCTCACATATTAAGCAATCGTCTCTTCAAATTCAAATATTCATGAGTTCTAACCGGTCCTTAAAAGTCTCCAAAACCCTTTGTCGAATCTTGTGATGCGTAACCATGGTGAGTTGCGGGTCTTGAGTGACGAGTTCAAAGGCGTCGTTGCGGGCTTTTTTGAGTATGGGAAAATCCTTCATGAGATCGCTTATCTTAAGCCCTGGTAAGCCATGTTGCCGCGTACCAAAAAATTCACCCGGTCCCCGTAATCTGAAGTCCATCTCTGCCACCTTAAATCCGTCGTTGGTCCTGGTCATGATCTTGAGCCGTTCGCTTGATACATAGTTGTTGGGATTCCCAAAAAGCAGGCAATACGACTGTTCGCTTCCCCTGCCGATACGTCCACGCAGTTGATGGAGTTGGGAAAGCCCAAACCGTTCTGCATGTACGATAACCATTACGGTGGCATTGGGGATATCAATCCCCACCTCTATGATCACGGTAGAAACCAGGATGTCATACCGCTTTTCCTTGAAATCCATCATAACCTTGTCCTTTTCCGCGGGCTTCATTTGGCCGTGGAGCAAGCCTATCCTGCGGGTTGGGAATACTTCCTGCTGCAACTTCCTTGCTTCGGTAACGGCCGATTTCAGGTCGAAGTTCTCCGATTCTTCAACCAGGGGATAGACGATAAAAACCTGCCTGCCCTTTGCAATTTCACCCTTGATAAAGTCATAGGCGCCTTTTTCTTTGTCTTTCGTTACCCAAATGGTCTTCACGGGGGTACGACCGGGTGGCATTTCATCCAATATCGAAACATCCAGGTCGCCAAATAAGGTAAGAGAAAGTGTGCGGGGAATAGGGGTTGCCGTCATGATAAGCACATCGGGACAAGGCCCTTTCTTTTTCAATTTCAGGCGCTGTACTACGCCAAATTTGTGCTGTTCGTCTATTACCACGAGGCCTAACTGATTGAACTTGACGGTTTCTTCAATAAGGGCGTGTGTTCCAATAACCAGATCGACCTGCCCGGTTTTTATTTGTTCAATGTTATCCTTTCTCTGCCTGGAATTTGTATCCCCTGACAGCAAGGATATCCTGACGTGTGAGTGTTGAAGATATTTTTGGAGGGTTTGAAAATGTTGTTTGGCCAGTATTTCAGTGGGCGCCATGAAGGCGGCTTGGTAACCATTAGCAATGGTGGCAAGGATGGCATAAATCGCAATAGCCGTCTTACCGGAACCAACATCACCCTGGAGCAATCGGTTCATGGGTTTACCACTCCGCATGTCCTCCGTGATTTCAGTGATTACCCGCTCCTGCGCATTCGTCAGAGCAAAAGGGATAAGGTTTCGTATGTGCGAGTCAACATTGGCTCCTATCCTGAACGAGATTCCCGTTTCCTCTTTAATGCCACGTCTCCTCAGCGCCATGGCCAATTCAAGGGTAAACAATTCGTCGTAAACAAGTCTGAACCTTGCATTTTTCAAATTTTCAAACGTCTCCGGGAAATGGATATTTTTTATGACACTATGTATGAAGATTAACTGGTTTTTCTTTATAATCTCTTTGGGGAGTATTTCATCAACGTTCCCGGCAAAAAGATGCACTGCATCTTTCATGATCTTCCGAAAGTAGGCCTGGCTCATCTGCCCGGTGAGTGGGTAGACAGGAATAATACTTCCTTCCTTTATATCACCATCGTTGCCCCGAATGATTTCGTATTCCGGATTTAATAACTGCAGATATTTATACGCCCCCACCTTACCTTGCAAAAAAACAGTATCTCCCACATGAAACTTCTTCATGAGAAAGGGTTGATTGAACCAGGTTGCCGCAATCGCACCCGTTTCATCACCGACAAAAACCTCCAGGATGTTCTTTCGGCTTCGAGCCATTCTCGTTTGAACGCCAAGCACCTTGCCGTGAAGTGTAATCTCTGCGCCTATTCTGGCTTCAGAAATCTTTTGTATCCGGGTGCGGTCTTTGTAATCCCGTGGGAAATAAAAGAGCATGTCACGGATTGTATGTATTCCCAGCCTCCCAAAGATTTCACTCCGTTTCGGTCCGACACCTTTCAGGTATTGGACTGATTGATTTAATGCGGATTGTGAGGTTGTCTTCGGTATAGATTCAGTAACCAGCATTTGAAAATTTGTATCAGTTTCGTACTCTTATAAAATAGAACTATTGGTTTAAATATAGGCGGGTGGGTATTAATTGTCAAATTGAATCTTTCATAACTCAGGAAGTCGCAAAAGATCGATAATTATTTGACAAGCGATAGATTTTTGCTATGTTGTTGTTGAGAGGGGCTCGAAGTCTATACGACATCGCTAAAAAGGAGCACAAACCTCATGAGCATCACAAATCCTATGTCTCAGCAAGAATTGTTTGATTTGCTGGCTGGGGTGACAGGCCATTTCGAAATAACCTCCCCTCAGGATGAACATTCCATCCAATCACTCCAGGAAACTTTAGGCAGTATACTGTCCGGTGAAGACTTCACCACGGTAAAAAACAGTTTCTTTTCACCAGAATTATTCCATGTAAGGGTCGGAGGAGGCTTGCTATGAAATCTACACTAACTTTTCTGTTCATCTGTTTACTTGTCAATTACTCTCATGTTTTTAACAGCACATACGCGACAGCGGTTTTGGATGGAGAGCAAGTGACTTTTTACCCCACTTACGGGTACAAAAAAGGGGATGACTGGGTGATCCCGATGCGTGTCTGGGCTCATGAACGTCGTTGCCCTGCTGAAAAATTGCTGGCAAAAACAGCAGCAAGTATGGGTAATCTTGATCCAGGGGAAATCGATAACTTCCGGTTACGTATTCAGGATTTCGTAGCGGATAGTGAATCCGGCGAGGTAGTTACCTTTCAGTTTGACAATGACCCGGAGAATCAGGAATACCGTGTACAGGACAGCCACGAAAACTTCCCAAAAACAGACCTGAATGGCCTCATAGAGGGCGTGCTTAAAATCCCGGTAACGAAAGCAAAAGACCTGTTGAAACGGCAAGGTTCACAGAACGGCTGGCTAACCTATCGCGCTACGAAAAATGGGCATTCCGGCGCAGGCCGGGTCCGTCTGGTTGAATCCACCGGACTATCAGTGATTTCTGACATTGACGATACCGTTAAGATAACCGAAATTCCCGCGGGCTTGAAAGTTGTGGTTAGAAATACATTTTTCCGTGACTTTATGGCCGCGCCTGAAATGGCCAAGATGTATCAGGGATGGAACGGTGCTTCTTTTCATTACGTTTCAGGAAGCCCCTGGCAATTGTACGGACCGCTTTCCCAATTTCTCTTCAGCGAAAAAGGGGGATTCCCCGAAGGTACTTTCCACATGAAGAACGTCAGAAAGAATCTTATGAGCCCAAACACTTGGAAAGATCTTCAAGAAGTGGTTACGAATAAGAACGCCACTTTTGAGCAAAAAGTGGCGCAGATAAGTGAAATCATGCAGGGATTCCCGGAGAGGAAGTTTATTTTGGTGGGAGACTCCGGAGAAAAAGATCCTGAGGTTTATCGTGAGATAAAGAAGAGATTTCCTGATCAAGTGCAGGAAATCAGGATCCGTGATGTTGTTGATGACAGGGAGAAAAATAAAAGCCGATTGGAGGGTATGACCATTATTCAAGCTCCAACGGTGATTAAGGGTGTTTCTCATTTCGGAAACTAGTGCTAAATTGCAATAATGCGCTATATATATTATTGCCTTGAATATATTGAAAACACACGGAAGCAAGAGATACCCATTTTTTGCCAGACTTTGACATTGCCACGTTCAATATTACCTTTCCCTTGCATTTTTATAGTCATTGAGTACAATAACAACTTCTCAGTTTTTGATAGTATGCTTCCCTATTATCAATGATGAATCAACTCTTAAAGTACTTCATATGACCACTCTCCTTGCAATCGGACCCCATCCTGATGACGTGGAAGGCGGTATGGGGGGAAGTATTCTGAAATTAGTATCGCTGGGATACGATGTCCACATCCTCGACCTGACTAACGGGGAACCCACCCCCCATGGCAGTCCCGAAATCAGACAGAAAGAATGGGAGCAATCAACTGCATTGCTCGGTGTAAAGAGCAGGACGGTACTTGACCTTCCCAATCGTTATCTCATGGACGGGATAGAAGCCCGCAAAAAGGCCGCTGCCGTGATTCGAAAGATACGCCCTCAGGTAATTTTTCTCCCATACTGGATCGATGCACACCCTGATCACGTCCAGACCACCCAGATTGGCGAGGCGGCCCGCTTCTACGCAAAGCTGACAAAATCGGATATCCCCGGAGACCCCTGCTATCCTTCGCACATCTTTTACTACCTCTGTTCACATTTCCGTGTTCACGTCACACCCTCATTCATCCTTGATATCAGCAAGGAATTTGAAAAGAAACTCCAGATTGCAAAGGTCTATCAATCCCAGTTTGCCTATGATGACACACGCTGGAAATATATCAGCAGCGCGCTCACGGCAAAGAATCACTATTATGGAAATCTGATCAGGGCTGATTATGGGGAGCCCTTTATGAGCCGGGAACAGGTTGGGTTGAAGGACATACGGGATATACTTTGAACACGGGAGTTCATAGATTCCTTCCACTTGTTACATGGACCCAGTACCTTATAAATTTGGAAAATTTACGATTTACGAATTACAATTATTCTCTAATAAATTCCTGAGAAACAGCGTTTCGCAGGACATAGTATTCCCAAACGAAGTTTGGGAACAAGCAAAGAAAATTATTCAGAACTGGCATGAAATATTTTCCCGTCGGAAAGCTTGATTATCGGCTGCTGGAAAAACTCCTGAAATCAAGTCCCATTAACGATCCGAGAGTTATCGTAGGTCCACGGATTGGTGAGGATGCAGCCGTCATCGACTTTGGGAAAAAGTACCTCGTAGCCAAGACCGACCCCATTACCTTTACTACACACCGCATCGGCTGGTATGCCGTCAACGTGAATGCCAATGACATTGCCACAATGGGGGCAACCCCGAAGTGGTTCCTGGCAACAGTATTGCTGCCTGAAGGAAAGACGCATGCGAAACTGATAACACAAATTTTTAAAGACATTATTCAATCAATTCAAAAACTCAATATCACCCTGTGCGGCGGCCATACCGAAATTTCATATAAAGTCGATCGACCCATTGTCATTGGCCATATGCTGGGCGAGGTTGAAAAGGATAAGTTGGTGATAAACGCAAACGCAAAACCAGGTGATGACCTTTTACTCACAAAGGGTATTGCCATAGAAGGAACGGCCATTATCGCACGGGAAAAGGCGGCGGTAATCCGGAAGAAATTGGGCAACCGATTCCTTAAAAAGACAGAGGCATTTATAGACCAGCCGGGGTTAAGTGTCGTCGCGGACGCCTTGTTTGCCAATAAAGCAGCCAGAATCCACGCCATGCACGACCCGACGGAAGGCGGAGTGGCTACCGGCATAAGAGAACTTGCACAGGCATCGGGAACGGGAGCTGTTATTGATGCAGAAAAGATTCCATACTATGAAGAAACAGAGCACATTTGCAAACTATTCAATATCCAGCCGCTCGGTCTCATCGCATCGGGGGCTTTGTTAATTGCACTTGACCCGAAAGACACAAAAGAAGTTATTGCCATCCTCGCAAAGAATGGTATAGTATGTACTCCGATAGGAAAACTTACCAAAAAAAGTGAGGGACTAAAACTTTTTAAAAAAGATAAGCTCATAAAAATGCCGACATTCACGGTAGACGAGATAACAAAGATCATATAATTCCAATTCGCGTTTTTTATGAAGGTTTGGTGAAGTACAATGCACCCAACATAAAGGGTGTTGATGGGTTCGCTTCGCTTAACCCATCTTACTCATTACTCATTAAATTGCATAGGAGGACCGATATGCCAGATTACGGACAGTACAAAAGGCCACAAGATGTACGTTTCGAGGATATTCCATGGGGGTCGGTAAAAAAATTTATACCGCCAATATTGATTATTATCTTCGTTATTATTACAGGATATACGGCTTTCTATACCGTAAAGGCCAATGAAGAGGCAGTTATCCTGAGATTCGGCAGCTATAAAGAGACGGTAGGTCCCGGACTCCATACCAAAGTTCCCTATGGCATTGATAGGGTGCTCAAAGGGGAAGTCAAACGTATCTATAATGAAGAGTTTGGCTTCAGAACGGAACTTCGTGGCTATTCCAGTATGATTGATGATGTAAGAGAAGAAAAATTGATGCTTACCGCTGACATTAACAGCGCCGAGGTGCACTGGGTCATTCGGTACAAAATAAAGGCATTAGAAGAGTATTTTTTCAATGTAAGAAACGTCAGAGAAACCATTCGAGATGTTTCACAGGCCACCATGCGCACACTGGTCGGGGATCGCTCTATCGATGAGGTCTTGACCGTTGGCAGGACGGAGATCGAGCAAAAGTCCAAAGAAGATATTCAGAGGATCTTGGACAGTTATAAATGCGGGATTGACATCCAGACGGTACTGCTCAAGGGGGTTAATCCTCCAGAACCCGTAAAAGACGCCTTTAATGCCGTGAATCAGGCGATTCAAGTAAGGGACAGAATTATTAATGAAGCAGAAGGGCAAAGGAATAAGATACTGCCCGCTGCCGAAGGGAAAAAACAGCAGGTTATCAAAGAAGCAGAAGGATACCGCATCAGGAGGGTAAACGAAGCAACCGGCGACGTCAAGGCATTTCAGGCTGTCTATGAAGAATACAAAAAGGCCGAAGACGTGACGAGACGCAGGCTATATCTGGAAACCATGTCAAAGGTTATCCCGAATTGTGAAAAGCTATACATCATTGACAAGGATATAAAGGGTCTCCTGCCTATGTTTGAGATCAATGCGGAAGGGGTGAAGAAATGAAGAAGACGATTATTATAATAATCATTGCCGTAGCTGCTGTGTTGATTTGTTTAAAGGCATCATTATATGTCGTGGACGTACGGTTGCAGGCCGTTATCACACAATTTGGAAAACCTGTTCGAACCATGACAGAACCCGGACTTTATATAAAGACACCGTTTATCCAGGAGGTCAGATATTTTGATAAGCGGTTGCTGGAGTGGAGTGGGGAACCGAGCGATATTCTGACAAGAGACAAGGAAAATATCGGAGTAGGCACATGGGCGCGATGGAAGATCATAGACACCCTTAAATTCTATACATCACTGGGAACGGAGGCCCGCGGTCAGGGTGTGCTTGATGAGGTAATTGAATCGGCAGTCAAAAACGTGGTCAGTGCCTATACATTAAAAGAAGTACTGAGAAATACCAACCGCAAGCTGGAATATACGACAAAAGAACTGGAAGACGCTGAGGATATCAAAAAGGTATTAATTACCATGGGACGTGATAAGATCGTTGAAGAAATACGAAAAATGGCTGCACGTGCACTGGAAGGTCGTTACGGGATCGAATTGGTGGACGTCAGAATAAAATATATTAATTATGTAGAGGCCGTCATTCCAAAGATATACGATCGCATGCGCTCTGAACGTATCCGTATTGCCAACAAGTATGAGTCTGAGGGCCGGAAAGAAGAGGCTGAAATCCTGGGTTCCATGAAAAGGGAACTGGAACGCATTGAATCGGAAGGGTATCGGACCGCGGAAGAAATCAAGGGACAGGCCGACGCCGAGGCCGTAAAGATATATGCCGAGGCATACGAAAAAGCGCCCGAATTTTATTCCTTTACAAAAACCCTGGAAACCTATGAATCGACCTTTAATAAACAGACGCAGTTCATTCTGACAACGGACGGAGACTACTTCAGGTATTTAAAAAGTTTTCAAAAGGAAAACAAGGCCATACCGGACTGAAGATGATATTCATCGTACTGGGACGTATTTTAATACAACTTTACAACCGTACCTGACAAGAATGGAGCGGAGGGGATTGGGAGTTGTGTAATTGATGGAAAAGAAACCGTTTTTCTCGCAGTCAGGATGAAAGGCGAGTCCCATTAGGCCCAATTCACCGCCATGGATTACCTTGTCCCGTATGTCCAGAAAAACCTTTGCCGGTTTTCTGTTTGGAAATATCGATGTGTTGATAATACCGTTTTCTGTAAAAGTAAGAAAGTGTAGGAATATACAAAATATTTTCTCTATTTTTCTGAAAATTATTTCAGCGTGAAAATATTGGATAAAGGGAATGTTACTCAGAATATCCCGCTTAAAACTTCCTTTCCATCAAATTCTGGGCAAGGAAAATTGTTCCCCAATTACCGCTAATCCAGCATAAAATACCACGTGGCTCACAAGAGATGGCTATTGATGCCATAAAATCACCGATGGAAACAAGATCCCTCCTGGGCAGTTTTGTAAGGGTGGGTTGAGGAACGAAACCCACCCTTTCCGTAAACGCTATAATTGGGTTGTGAACATGCTCTACCCAACGTTACACACGACCCTTTGCACAGAAGGGTTTTATTTGGTTTATTTGTCATCCCTGCGCAAGTGGGAATTCAGTAAACCTTGTGCAAGGAGATGAATTTATACTTTCAGAACAATGACAGGTCGCGATATAACAACCAAAACAAAGAAGGAAGGGATGCAATCTATGCCCTGCGGAAATGGGCACTTACTGTTATCCATCGCTTTCCTTCTCCTCGTGACCTGTGGCGTTTGCTGTACGAGCGTTAAGCGTTTTGCATATGAGGGGTTCTGGCGGGATAAGTGGCAGCATCCGGAACAGGTAATCCAAGTGCTGGAGATACAGCCCGGACAGCACATCGCCGACCTGGGTTCCGGTAGTGGCTATTTTACCTTCCGCTTCGCGGATGCAGTTGGTCCAGCGGGCAAGGTATATGCCGTGGATGTTGACCAGGAGATGAATAAATATTTGGAGAAACAAGCCGGAAAAAGGGGCTGCCAGAATATCGAGGTCGTTCTTGCTCAGCATCATGACCCTCTTATTCCAAAAGATGGGGTAGATTTAATCTTTACTTGTAATACGTATCACCACATCAAAGACCGGGTGGCATATTTTAGCAACATTCGCAAATACTTACGGCCCGGTGGTCGCGTTGCAATCATCGACTTCAGTGGCAAAGGATGGTTCCAGAAGATTTTTCCTCACTTTACGGCAAGCGCAGTGATAAAGAAGGAGATGGAGTCGGCCGGCTATCACCTCCAGCACGAATTCGACTTTCTGCCACGGCAGCATTTTCTGGTATTTTCCAAAAATATTTAAATAAACCCCTGTATCAGGAAAAAAATCCGATGCACTTTTAGCATTACAAAGTTTATTTTTATTATGAAACGGTACTCTTCGATTCAATAGCTTTTTCACTTTGTAAACAAGGGTATTTCGTGGTATCTTTAAGCAAAAAGAGATAAACGACTATGATAACAATCAGAAAACCAGAAGATATCTATCAGGCAGAAGGCTATATTCAGGGAGGTACATTTCACGGACGCTGGCACTTCTCTTTTGACGAATACAATGACCCTGATTATATGCAATTCGGGATTTTACGGGTATTTAATGACGATACCCTTTCTCCGGGCGCCGTGTGGCCATTGCATTACCATCGGGAGATCGAGGTGGTGACCTATTGTGCTGGTGGGGAATTCCGCCATGCTGACGAGGATGGAGAGGGAGGCGTCTTAAAAAAAGGCTGGGTACAGCACACAACGGTCGGTAAAGGTATGTACCACTCTGAAATTAACAATCGGCGGGATGAACCCATGCGGTTTATCCAGATGTGGTTCTTCCCCTCTGAACGCGGTTTGGAACCCTTAGTGGAACAAAAGCAGGTGGAACGTGCAGAACGGACAAACCGATTCCTTCCCCTTGTTTCCAATGAACATAAGGGTGCACTTTCTATACACGCCAATGCAGAGGTATATTCTTCTTTTCTTCAGGCGGGGCTGACACTTGATCACCAGATCAAAGAGTGGAGAGGAGTATATCTCTCTGTGCTTGAGGGAGGACCTGTTCAGGTAAATAATCACCGTGTTTCTGCCCTGGGTGCTGCAAAGGTTGTTGAAGAAACAAGGCTTCATGTAAAGGCAGAAACCGATGCAGAAATCCTCCTTGTGGATGTACATCTGATTGAGATGAAATGATGGCTTTGCTCCGCCGCTCTATGAGTGTCACGTCCCGTTAGGGGCAAAATATTACCAGAGAAAGAAATCATACACAAAACCACAACCCCATCGGAGCGAGACGTGAAACATATAAAACAATATATCGCTTCTTCTAATTTCTGACTTCTACCTTTCACAGAGTATTTATACCAGATTGCATGCAAAATGTTTAGAGTGGTAACACATCTCGATGATCTGATCAAGGTGTTTATCGTACGTGGTATCGTATTTGTGGAAGAACAGGGAGTTTCATATACGATAGAACGCGACGCGTATGACTACTCTGCAACACATATTCTGGGAGAAGAAAACGGAGAACCATTTGCATCAGGCCGTATACGGGTACAGGGCGAGTATGCAAAACTGGAACGCATAGCGATTCGGAAATCATACCGTGGAAAGAATCTGGGCCACAAATTGACCAGGTTTATGATATCAGTTGCAAAAGAACATGGCTTTAAGAAGTTCAAGGTGCATGCCCAGGTATACCTAGCCAACTTTTATCGAAAACACGGGTTTGAGATCGTTGGGGAGTTGTTTAAAGAAGCCGATATCGACCATTACGTGATGATCCGTAATGATTCGGGAGAATAACTCACTGTGCAGTATTGGCACGAAAATACCCCCCCCCGCCTGCTGCATCTTTTTGGTTGCGGCATAGCCGCGCCGGGGATAAAGGGGATAAGGAGAAAAGTATGCAAAAGGAACAATATGTCTGCACCGTGTGCGGGTTTAATATGGTGGGCTGCTATCCTGACTTTTGCCCGTTCTGCGGGGCACCAAAGGAAGAATTTATTCCATCGGCGGAATGCTCTGCACGGTACAAAGTCATGGGCGCCCCGGTAAACGAAAAGGTCACGCGCTTAAACTCAGTCCCCCCTCTTGGTTTTGAACATGCCGCTTACCGTATTGAAACCGGCGGGAAGGCGTTCTGGGTGGATTGCCCTTCCTGTTTCGATACGAGCCTTAAACAGGCAGACGCCATCACGTTTACCCATCATCACTTCCTCGGTGCGAGCAATCAGTACCGTAACTTATTCAACGCCCCGGTGCGGATACACAAGTTAGACTCCGCACACAACATCTGCCTTGCCTTCACCTTCGATGTGACCTTTACGGAAAATTTCACCGAACTGGGCATCGAGGCATTTCATATCGGTGGACACACACCGGGCTTTACCCTTTATCTCTTTGAGGATATCCTTCTCATCTGTGACTATGTGTTCCTCAGGGGGAATGACATGCAATTCAATCCCTTCGGCCCGCAGAAAGAAACCAGGGAATGTGCAACCAAAATCGACAGGATACTGCACGGCAGAAAATTGAGCAAGGTGTGTGGGTGGAATTATGTGGCTGATTATAAGGATTGGAAAGAAAAATTCGTTTCTCTGTTAAAGAAGGGCTGAATCACAAGGAATATGCCAAACTCGTGGCCGTAACCCTGCATCATGGATCATTGTTGTTATGTCCCGACTTTGCTAAAGACGGTAAATAAGGTGAAAAAAAGGATTTTTATATTCAAGAAAAATGATTTTTGCCGCACGTAGGCAGTATCATAACTTACCCAATCACTGAATTTACCACTCTCTCTTCCCATTATCTGCCAGAGACCGGTCATGCCCGGCTTAACCGAAAGCCTGATTTCTCTCCAGGCGTCATCTCCCGTCATCTCTTCATCTGCCAGGGGTCGTGGACCCACAAGGCTCATCTGCCCTGTGAAAACATTTATCAACTGGGGCAATTCGTCAAGGCTATACTTTCGGAGTATCCTTCCTATTTCTGTAATCCTCGGGTCGTTTCTCATTTTAAACATGGGACCCTCCATTTCATTCTTAAGCTTTTTTTTCAACGACTCTGCGTCTTTAACCATTGTTCTAAATTTGTACATATCAAAGGTCTTCCCGCGCTTGCCACACCGCTTTTGCAGGAAGAAAACAGGTCCTCTGCTATCCATTTTTATCAAAATGGCAATAATAAAAAATAAGGGGAGAAGAAAAATAAGTAAAAAAAAGCTGCATACAACATCTAATATTCTCATCAAACAGTCTTCTCGTGAAGTCCTTGGATTCATACTATGCAAATAGCTTTTACAAGCCAGATATTATCTTGTGAAGTTTCCTTATTTGAGATATATCGTAATACAGTGCAATTATCACTATTTCCGAAGCTGCTTTCCGAGTGTATGGTATTTCCACATGCATCTTTAAGCTTCACCATTATAATAATCGGCAGGTTTTTTTCAAAAAAAATATATTTTTGCCGGCCATCCTTCTTGTCTGCCCACATCAAATGCACAACACCGGAAACCATAGTTATTTATAAAAATCTTCCCGCCGATTTTTTCTCTGTGATTTTAAATTGTCATTTCTGCAAATTTTGGGTATCATGGTATTTTAATGCTCAATTTTTAATGAACCTGATAAGAGAACACACGTGCGGGTGGCAATAGTTCATGACTGGCTTACCGGAATGCGGGGAGGAGAGAAGGTTTTGGAGGTCTTCTGCGAACTCTTTCCGGAGGCAGATATCTTCACATTACTCCATCTGCGCGGCTCGGTTTCAAAGACAATAGAAGAGAGAAATATACAAACCTCCTTTCTTCAGAGAATACCCCTGGTTAAAAAATGCTACCGCTCTTTCCTGCTGTTCTTTCCTTTAGCAATAGAAGGATTTGATATGAGGGCCTATGATATGGTTCTGTCCAGCAGCCATTGCGTGGCCAAAGGGGTGCTGACCTCCCCCTCTGCAATCCATGTGTGTTACTGTCATACCCCGATGCGTTATGTATGGGACCACTATTACACTTATTTCGGCAACGACAAAAAGGGGGCGGTTTCCCGGTTTTTGATGCCTGCCATTGCCCATTACCTGAGGATGTGGGATGTTGCCTCCAGTAACCGGGTGGATTACTTCGTGGCAAATTCCTATCATGTTGCAAACCGGATAAAAAAATATTATAAAAGATCGGCAGAGGTCATTCACCCCCCTGTGGATTGTTCGCTTTATACGCTTCCGGAGGAACGCAAAGAAGGAGACTACTATCTGATTGTATCGGCCTTTGCCCCCTATAAAAGGATTGATATCGCTATAGACGCATTTGAACGAATGGGCTTACCTCTCGTCATTATCGGAGGCGGACAGGAAGAAGGGCACATCAGGAAGTTGACAAAGAGACATGTAAAATGCATAGGATGGCAATCCGGCGAATCTTTAAAGGAATATTACCGGGGATGCAAGGCATTGATCTTTCCGGGTGAAGAAGACTTCGGAATTGTGCCTTTAGAAGCCCAGGCGTGCGGAAAACCGGTAATTGCCTTTGCCGCAGGCGGGGCGCTGGAAACTGTCCAGGGTATCTATCCTCACGACAATCGTGCGGCAGAAGGGACACGCACAGAACCCAAAATGCCTACCGGGGTATTTTTTACAAAACAAACGGCGGATTCTTTGATGGAAGCGGTAAGATTTTTTGAAGGTCATAAAAACCTGTTCGATGCGTTATCGATCAGAAAACACGCAGAAAATTTTGATCGCTCCGTATTTAAAGAAAAGTTTAAACAGTATAGTAAAAAACTGTTATGCTAAAGAAGCACAGCAAGTTTTTCGAATCGTTGCTGCTCCTCACGGACTGGTTCACCCTGTCCATCACGTGGATATCCTCTTACTACCTGAGATTTTATTCCGGCATTATACCCGTTTATAAAGGAATTCCCCCGTTTAGAATCTACCTGGTCCTCCTCGTTTTCATGATCCCTTTATGGGGTATGGTTTTTAAGGTATTTGGATTATACCGTCCCCGCAGGGTTTCAAGCCGGCTTTCTGAAATCATCGATATCGGCAAGGCATCTACATTTGCCACACTGATCCTGATCGCACTGACTTTCCTGTTCCGGCAATATGAATTTTCCCGGCTGACGTTCCTGTATTTCTGGCTCATAAACATTGCCGCTCTCAGCCTGACCCGCATCCTGTTTCGGGAATTTCTGCGTTTCCTGCGACAGAAGGGATACAACCAGAGATACGCCCTTATCCTTGGCACGGAAAAACTGGGACAAGACCTTGTAAAAAAACTGCAGAAACATCCCGAACTTGGAGTTCAGATATCCGGTTTTCTGGCCAGTAACGCGAACGAGGTTGGAAATACCATACAGGGGATAAAGGTCCGGGGGAGGTATCAGGATGCCCGTGAATTCATTACCACACTGGGCATCGATATTGTCTTTATCGCCTTGCCCTTTGATGCGCATAATCAATTGAAGGAGGTTTTAAGTTGGATCGGCGACGAAATGGTAAGTATCATGGTCTTACCGGATCTCTTTGAGTTCATTACCCTGCGGGGCAGCGTCAGCGAGTTCGAAGGTATGCCGCTCATCAGCCTTCGCGATACGCCTCTTTATGGCTGGAATATCATTGTAAAAAGGGTTCTGGACATTGTTTTCGCCTCTCTTGTACTCGTCTTTACGGCCCCTCTTATGATCATTATCGGACTATTGATTAAACTAACTTCCGAAGGCCCCGTGCTCTTTAAGCAGGAAAGGATGGGAATGGACGGTAAGATATTTAATATCCTCAAATTCCGGACGATGTTCATCGATGCGGAACAGGTAACAGGCCCTGTCTGGACGAAGAGGGACGACCCCCGATGCACCGGGATAGGCAAATTGTTGAGAAGGATGAGTCTGGATGAACTCCCCCAGTTTTTTAATGTATTACGGGGAAACATGAGTATTGTCGGACCGCGTCCTGAAAGACCCATCTTTATAGAAAACTTCAGGAACACCATACCAAAATACATGTTAAGGCACAAAATGAAGGCGGGAATCACCGGATGGGCACAGGTTTGCGGGTGGCGCGGGAACACGTCCCTGGAAAAACGAATTGAATATGATCTGTATTACATTGAAAACTGGTCGTTAAACTTTGATCTGAAGATAATCTGGCTTACGATGTGGAATGGATTTATCAACAAGCATGCATACTAACAAAATGAGAAAACGACCACAGATTACACAGATAAATAAAAAATCTATGAGATCTGTTTTTGTATTTTTTTTCTGTGCAATCTGTGTAATCTGCGGTTTCAAATATTCTTTCATTGGTTTGAAGTATGCCTCGTTCGATCTATTGGCAGAAGATTTCAGGCCAAATCTGGTCTGGGAAATTAATACACAGGAAACAGGGCTGGCCAGAACCGCACTTCAAATTGCGCAGGAATCGTACCCTGAAATAGACGTAGAACTGTATCTCAAAAAGCTCGATACCATTGTCAAAAATATTAAGACAAGCCTCAGGGACGAAACAGAACCGGAACAGATTATCAAAACCATCAACAGTGTGCTCTTCAACGAACTCCAGTTTAAATATGTACAAACAGGTGAACTTGACTATATATCCTTAAATAAGGTATTGGACACAAAGACCGGCAACTGCATAGGGCTGTCCATCCTCTATCTCAGTATCGCGGAAGGGCTACAGTTGCCTGTTTATGGGGTGAGCGTGCCGGAGCATATCTTTGTCCGTTATGACGACGGAGATTTTCGCAAGAACATTGAAACAGGTTATGAAGGCATGGCTACACCCGACAGTTATTATGTGCATATGCCCGGAAAGCGTATTTCCCAAACAAGCATCAGGAACGGCTATTACCTCAAAAACCTCACGACAAACGAAGTTATTGCCAATATTTATCTGAACCGTTCGATAATACAAAAAGAGAAAGGCAATATAAATGCCGCGCTGAAAGACATTAACCACGCGATCCAGCTACACGGAAACGACGCTGTAGCCTATTGTAACCGGGGTGTGCTTTACGAAAAAATGAATGATATCGATCTGGCGATAAAAGATTACACTATAGCCATTGCACTGAACCCGGATTATGCCCCAGCCTATTACAACCGTGGCTCTCTTTACGCTTCCATAGAAGTTATTGATAAGGCCATTATGGATTATAGCAAGGCGCTGTCTTTAGACCCCACTTCGGCCTTGTCATATTATAACAGGGGCATTGCCTTTAAAATGGTAGGAAGGGCAGACCTCGCTATCGAAGACATGAGCAATGCCATTTCTCTGAATCCCAAATTTGCAGCTGCATATGCACAACGCGGTTTGGCTTACGCCGAATCAGGTGAACCGGAAAAAGCCCTGGAAGACTTTAACAGGGCGCTGGAACTTGACCCCGGCAATGCAGAAATTTACATGAAAAGGGGAATCCTTCATGCTGACGCCCAGCGTTATGATGAAGCCATTGAAGACATAACGACCTTCATAAAATTCACTCCGAACAATTCCTTCGCCTATTATATTCGCGCCAAGGCATACCGCGGGAATGGAAACATTGAAATGTCTCTGAAGGATTATGATAGGGTGATAGAGTTGAGTCCCCGGCTGGCCGGTGTGTATTTCGAACGGGGCCAAATCAAAAACCAGCTGGAAATGCCTGAAGATGCCCTTGCTGATTTTAACACATCCCTTGACCTCTTCCCGTATAATCCCTTTGCCTACCTGCATCGGGGAAACACCTTTAAAAAACTGGGGAAAAACGAAGACGCACGAAAGGATTACCAGATCTACCTGAAGCTCAATCCCAACGCCCCTGACGCGGAGGAAATCAAAAGTACTTTGGAGGATTTGAAAAGTTCTTTTAAATAATAAAAGTCTACATTGCCGATGTTGCACGTCTATTTACGGCTTGATGTTGCTTATGCGGTAGTGTAAAATTACCATCGGCACGCAAGGGTGGAAATTATGGTAAAATTATGATAAAAGGTGTAAATCTTTTTAGCGGCATCGGAAGAAAACTCCTGTGCTGGTTTCTCTTGTTATCCATTTTACCCATCATTACCGTTGCCATTCTTACCTATCGGTACGCACAGGAAACCATCAAAAACGAACTCCTCAATGAAGAGGCATTCCTTGCCGATGGAATTAAAAATCATATCCTGACCATTCTTAATGCGGGTGAATATTCATCACAGTTTTTTGCATCCGATGAATTTATCCGGAGACATTTGGAGATATTGAACCACAATCCAAAGAATACGCATATCGTCAGAAAATTCACTGATTACATGATATACAAAACGAACCTGAACAAGGATTTTTATGAAACCTTTGTCTTGAACCCGGCAGGGATTATCGTGGCATCAAGTAACGAGGATAATATCGGCAAGATTGAATTCGGCGCAGATTATTTTACCCGCGGCAAGGAAGGCCCTTACGTCAAGGATGTCTACAGGGATGAAAACACCGGGGAGTATTCGATGGCATTTGCGGCGCCGATTCTGAAAAAGCGGAGCGGGAAGTTCCTTGGCGTGCTGGTAATCCGGTACAATGCGAACAAGTTAAATGAGATTACAACGGGGAAAAAGGCCGGAGTAAAAGAAGATACGGGCATGTTCCTCCGGAGGGGCAAGACAAGCGAGGCGTATATTGTAAACAAAAACCGCATGATGATTACCGGTTCACGATTTAAGGAAGAGGCTATTTTAAGGCAATTGGTCAACACAGAACCGGTAAATGCAGTGCTCCACTCAGGAAAAGAAATTGTAGGGGTATATAAAAATTATATGGGGAAAAATGTTATCGGTGCAACACGCTATATAAAGAAGATGAAATGGGTGCTTCTCGTGGAGACGGATGAATCGGAGGCATATTCGCCGATTTCCCGATTCAAATACCGTGCTGGTACCGTGGTGGGTATATGTATTATTGGCGTAATATTCATTTCCTTTTTTGTCTCCCGGGGAATTATTATTCCGATTGTAAAGCTTGTCAAAGGTATGAAAAGGGTTGCGGAAGGCGACCTGAACTTCCGGGTCGAAAGCACTTTAAAAGACGAATTGGGTGAACTGACGAATTCGTTTAACCACATGACCGACGATATTAAGGATGCCCGGGAAAAACTCCTGAAGCTGAAGGCCGACCTTGAAGAAAGAAAGGAATATTTGGAGAACATCCTGAAGTACGCAAACGAGCTCATTTTCTTGCTGGATGTTCAGGGAAACTTTACCTTTATCAATCCCAAGATCAAAGAATGGGGTTATCACGAAGAGGAACTGATCGGACAGCCCCTGATTTCCATCTTGTTCGATAAGCGGCAGGAGAACGTAAATCAGATTATTCACAATGGCTTCCGCAGGATATTTGAGATCGAAGTATTGGACAAACAGAGCAACATCCGAAATGTGCTGCTCAGCACCTCCCAGGTCAAAAACAAGGAAGGACACGTGATGAGTATATTAGGGGTAGCCAATGATGTGACGGAGTTAAGAAGGCTTGAACAAAGGCTCGTGCAATCGGACAGGCTGGCGTCAATCGGTCAGCTGGTGGCCGGAATTGCGCATGAAATCAATAACCCCATCGGGGTCATTTATCTTTACAGCACTGAAAGTCTCAAGCTTTTTGAAAGGGTTACCAATGCCTTAAAGCTTATCAGCTCGATTCCGATTTCTGAAAACACACAGCGGCTGAATGAAATTATTGATCGTTTGGACCACCCGGAAAACGCCGGATGGGAAAAGGATACATGGAAAGAGGAGCTTTCCGGCATCGCCGATGACTTAAACAGGTACTGCCGGGAATTGGCCCAAATATACACCGTCATAAGCAAGAACAGGACGTATTTATACGAATACCTGGAAGGTTCAGTGAAAGAGTCCGTGCGGTGCAAGGATTTGATTAGCGATTTGTTGGATTTTTCGCGGCAAAAAGAACCGGAAATGGGTCTGTCCAATGTAAACACGCTGATAGACAACGTGCTCAATATGGTGGAGAAACAATACCGGAAAGAAAAGATAGAGGTGGTTCGCATGCTCGACCCTCATATCCCGGATATTTTGATGGATGCGCGTCAAATGGAACAGGTTATTATCAATATTGCCAATAATGCCGTCTTTGCAATGAAAGAGGCAACAGAAAATACGGAACGTATGGGAATACACAGAAAAGGAATGTTGACGGTCGGTTCCTGTTTTCACGCGGATAAAGGATCCGTGGAGATCTTTATACAGGATACGGGGGTGGGTATTAGCAAAAATGATCTGGGGAAAATATTTGATCCGTTTTTTACCACCAGGAAAGATGGAAAGGGAACGGGATTGGGCTTGAGTATCAGTTACGGAATTGTAAAGATGCATGATGGCAGCATTGAGGTCGACAGCGAGGTGGGGAAGGGCACAAGATTCAAAATATTTCTGCCCTTAAAGGCAAAAAAAGAGCACGAGACGTGTGTGGTGAAACTGTAAATCCTGCTTGTCCCGGTCGGGTAATTTTCAGTGAAAATAAACAGCATAAAAATATTGGTCGTGGATGACGAGGTCGGTTACCGCAAGGTGCTGAACAACGTATTGACAGAGCGTGGCTTTTCTGTCAGGACGGCGGCATCCGGAGAAGAGGCACTTGAGGAACTGAAGAAACAGGAATTCCCCCTTGTCATCATAGATATGAAACTCCCGGGCGGCATTGACGGATTGGAATTGCTTCAGAGAATCAAGGGGATGTATAACTCTTCCGTATTGATAATGACTGCCTATGGCGGGATAGAGACGGCCGTTGAGGCGATGCGCCGGGGCGCATTTAATTACATCACAAAGCCATTCAATATTGACGAGATCATCCTCAATATCGACCGCATGATCGCGCAGCAGAAGATTATCGAAGAAAATAAATATCTTCATTCCGAACTGGAAAAGGTTTATGGGCTAAAAAGGATCGTGGGCAGTTCCCGGGAAATACAGAAGGTGCTGGACATGATTTCACGGGTTGCCTTCAGCTCTGCCACCGTATTGATTACCGGAGAGAGCGGCACGGGAAAGGAACTGGTTGCAAGGGCAATCCATTTTACCGGAAATCGGAAAGATGAGAAATTTGTGGTAATCAATTGCGCCACATTATCGGAAAATCTCCTGGAAAGCGAATTGTTCGGACACGTGAAGGGCGCCTTTACCGGCGCTATCAAAGACAAAAAAGGGCTCTTTGAAGAGGCGGACGGCGGCACCCTTTTTATGGATGAAATTGGCGACATTCCAAAATCGGTGCAGGCAAAGATATTGCGGGTTTTGCAGGAGGGAGAGTTTTTAACGCTGGGTGATACCATTCCCAAGAAAGTGGACGTGCGGATTATTGCGGCAACAAACCAGGATTTGCTACAACGCGTCCAGGAAAAGGAATTTCGGGAAGATTTGTATTATCGTTTAAATGTAATCAACATCAGGATGCCGCCCTTGCGGGAAAGGAAGGAGGATATCCCCCTGCTGGTAAAACACTTTATCGAAAAGTATAACAAAAAGGAAAATAAGCAGGTCAAAGGGATATCTCCCGAAGTGGAGACGGAATGTTATCATTATCACTGGCCTGGCAACGTTCGTGAACTGGAAAACGTTATAGAAAGGGCCGTTACCCTTACAAAGGAAGATGTGATATCGTTAAATGTTGTCCTCCCCCTCGTTAAAAAAACAGGGGATGTTACCGCTACAGAGGACGAATTGCTTGCCCAACCATATAAAATGGCGCGCCGGAAGGCGCTCGATGCATTTAACAGAAAGTATATAATGAATGTATTGAATAAAACGAATGGAAACGTAACAAACGCTGCCCGGGAGAGTGAAATCGAACGCCAGTATCTGCAGCGCATGCTGAAAAGATACAACATCAAATCGAGGGATATTTTTTAGATTTTATTCTTGACTCATAACGACAGTTGTGTTATTTTATAGGCCAAAAGGCAAGAAATTTTATAAAAAACACGTTTATTTGTCATGAAGAAACATACGACAAGGGCAAACCTCGAGGAATCGGGGGGCGCAAAGTAAAGGGTCTTGCTAAGCCGTTTAAACAGTTTAAACGGCTTAAACGGTTTTATGAAAAGACAGCCTTACTGCCGAAGATGTTTTGATAAGCATTTTTGCAGTAAGGCTTTTTTATTTGGCCTTTTTCAGGAAACTGTATAAGCATATAATCCTTAACTTGCATGAATATCAAGGGTTAAAGTAAAATTTCAAAAATAATTTATGAATACAATGAAACCCGTCCGCAAACAAGGGATTATTGTGCAAGACATCGGACGTGAGACCTTGCTGTACAATGCCGGGGGAAAGGCAATCCACGTCCTCAATCCCACTGCAAAACTCATCTGGGAACTGTGCGACGGTGTTCATACTGCAGAAGATATGGAGCAGGAGATCAGATCGAAATTTTCTGTGGTTAGCAAACATGATGTGTCAGCGGATATTCAAAAAACGTTGGAGGTCTTCGCAAGCAAAGGGGTGCTGGAAAAGACATCCTGAGGGAGAGGCTGTAATTGTCAAAAGGCTGTTAAAATATTAAGAACGTGCTTCTCCGCCCTCCCCCTTGCCATGATATTTTTTTACGCACATATTTTTAGTAAAACAGTGAACCGGCTTTGGGGTAACGTTCGAATTGAAATATAACCATTACCTGTAAATAAGAGAGCGCATCGCGATAAAGGCAAACCACGAGCGATCGTGGGACGCAAAGTAAAGGATCTTAACAAGGAAGTTAAGATTGTTAAAGATGGCCTTACTGCCGAAGATGTTTATGTATGAATATCTTTGCAGTAAGGCTTTTTTTGTTGTATCAGGCAATGGTAACTGACTACAAGGACGCAGCGCTCTGTTAAAAATTTTGCGGTAGAAATGGGTAGTGTTTCTTAACTGGACTGAAAGGAGGGGAAAATGGGAAAAAAAAGCAGAATTCTCGTGATTGTCATTGCTGTTGTTGGCGTATCGATGGCGTTGAAAGCCAGTTTAATCGCTGCCTCCCTGACTCAGGAAGACATAGACAAAGGCGTGGCGGCAATCGGGAAGTTTATCGATTGCGTAAACGACAAAATTAAAACAAAGGGGGCAATTGATATTTCCGATACCGTAGAGTGTCTGGAGGATTGCTGTACGGTAACACTCACAATGAGCGAAGATAGTGCACAGGCGGCTTGCTTTTTTGGAGGTGCCAACGGCACCGGCACTTGTCAACTCCCGCGGGTGATTCTGAAATGCCCCGGACCTCCCCAAATGGAGCTATCATATCTGTTGTGTGGCATAGGGAGCGCAGGGGCCGGTGGTGTAATTGGCAGTAATCGGGTCGAAATCGGCGTTGTAGTGGGAGAAACTGGCAGCGGGACGGTGATGGTAATGGCCGATGTCCCGGTACCTCCAGGCACAAATACTAACATTGAAAATGTAATCAGCGTTGGCACCACCACCTCCCGCGGTACGAAGGGATGTAACGCTTGCCACGGGGACGCGGGTATGAAAGCCAATGCGGGAGAACCGCAGCTTTCCGAACGCATAGAGGCCTTTGGTACACTCGATGATCCGCAGAATCCACGGAATCCATCGTTCATTATTGACACGGACGATTGCCAGGTGCAGGAGAAAATCAATGGCCTCCCGCTGGGAAACCTGAACGGTGTCGGCGTAAAGAAACAGACCCTTGCCGAGATTTGCGACTGCATTGACACGGTGGCAATAGGCGGCACTGTGACGGCACAGGTGAAGAACCTGTGCCAGGAGCTCGAAAATTATCAAAACAACAGAGGTATTTCTTCCGGGGATTGCACACCCTGTATAACCCCGACACCACAACCAACGCCGACACCTTCGCCAACGGGCACACCAACTGCCATTACCCTGGCTTACTTCACCGCCAAAGTGGGCAAAAATGGAAGCGTTACCCTGGCATGGGAAACAGTTACGGAGGTCGACAACGCCGGCTTTAACCTTTATCGCGCCAGGACAGAGCATGGCGAATACAAGAAGATCAATGACACCTTGATCCCTGCCAAGGGCAATGCCGTATCCGGAGCCGCCTACAGCTATCTGGACACACCGCGCAAAGGCACTTACTATTATAAACTGGAAGACATAGACTACAATGGGGTAAGCACCATGCATGGGATGGAAAAGGTGAGGGTACGGTCAGATAATGCCACAAGAAGGGATTCAAAGAGACAGAAACGTAAGTAAGCCAGAGGCCGAATAGCGGGATCGGGAGGGTATAGGCATTAAGGTGAGCGATTTGAGGTGCTGGGACTCATCATGTCTGCCTATGCCTGCGTGGATTCACAAGGGTTATGAAAACTGCAGGGATTGTTGCAAGTCACTGTTCCCCCCCCTTACGCATCCGCCAGGGGGGGACATGGCGGATTCAACACAGAGAAGGCTTTTTGGTTTTTAAGGACTATTGTGACGGTGTGTATACGGCAAAGGACATGAAACAAGCCTGACAGGAAGGGCAGGAGTCCCCGCCTTATGTACGCGGAGTAGCGGGAATATTCAACCTGTGTTCATCGCAGGTGAAAAAGGAGGTGATAACTTATAAACGGAAAAAGAGAACAATGCCCGTGTCTTTGCCTAATTTTCGCAATTTATTTAGATGAAAAAGGACGGGGAGATCAATACGTTTTTACCAAACAAGGAGGTTAAAAATGAAAAGGGTTAAATGGAGAGCGATGGGGATGGCAGGGCTGTTGCCGTCCTTGATGGGACTTTTGATATTTATGGCCGGTTCGCCGGCGCCCATTAAGGCTGCTGACTGGCAGATAGGAGACGTATTTGTCGGTGTTAGCAGCGGGTCGTACAAGGTCTATGACAACAACGGGGTTTTTAAGGAGACGATTACCGACGGACTGACTGGCTTTACAACGGGGTGTGCCTTCAACAATGCACTTGACAAACTCTATACAACGAATTTTTCCAATACGAAGGTAGTGGTGCACGACGTTGCGCATCCCCACACTATCCTTCAAACCATTGACACGAATGCCACTTCACCGGGAGGTCATAGTGAATCTATTTTATTTGATGCGGCCGGAAATTTTTACGTGGGAAATGCCGATGGCAACAGAGATATCCATAAATATGACGCAGCAGGGAATTTGTTAGATACTTTTGATGTTGCGACTGAAAGCCGGGGGTCAGACTGGATAGACCTATCTTCCGATCAGCAGACGATGTTCTACACGTCAGAGGGGAGGCGCGTGAAACGCTACGATGTGGCCAGCAAGATGCAACTTGCCGATTTTGCTGATGTTGGGGCATCGCCGTGTTTTGCCCTTCGACTGCTCCCGCCAGGCGATGGAAGCGGGGGGCTTCTTGTCGCGGTCACAGGAGATATTAGACGATTAGATGGAGCGGGAAATGTGATACAAACATACGATGCTCCCGGAGAGAACTGTTGGTTTGCCTTAAATCTGGATCCCAATGGCACATCGTTCTGGAGCGGCGATTTCTGTAGCAGTAATTTTTATAGGTTTAATATTGCAACAGGCGCAATCGAGGTTGGGCCAATCAACACCGGAACGGGAGGCAGCACCCTCTTCGGCATTTGCGTTGCCGGTGAGATCACCGTGGCAAAAGGGGAAAGTATTCAATTGACCCCCCTCTCTGACACCAATCCTTTAGGCACAGATCATACCGTTACCGCAAGGGTGCAGGATGGCGATGGTAATCCCCTTGCGGGCGTTGTTGTGACCTTTACCGTTGTCTCCGGTCCGCATGCTGGAGTGACTGGTAACGATACAACGGATGCAAGTGGACAAGCAACTTTCACCTACACGGGCACAGGGAGTACAACCGGCACCGACGTTATCGAGGCAAGCTTTGTGAATGACGACGGTGAAACCATAAAATCAAATCAGGTTGCGAAGACGTGGGAAGAGGCCACCGCCATCGAACTTAAATCCTTCAAGGCCCGGACAGGTTCACATGGCAAGGTTATTCTGACGTGGGAGACGGTGACAGAAGTGGACAATGCCGGATTCAACCTTTACCGTGCCGGGAGCGCGAAAGGGGAATACGTCAAAATCAACAACACGCTCATCGATGCAAAAGGCACCTCGGTCTCCGGGGCGAGATACAAATTTGTGGACAATCCCGGTAACGGAACGTTCTACTATACACTGGAGGATATAGACTACAACGGGCAGAGCACCTTCCATGGCCCTATTAATAACGGCGTGAATCTAAAGATTAAACGGACATCAAGGCAAGAGGCCGAAACGAGCGCTGTTACTCCTGCATCGCCGATTAATAATGGACGAGAGGATTAGGCGCGTTTTTTAAGGAACGTGTAGCAAAAACAAAAAGGGTGAACAGTCCGCTCACAGCGGTTAACTGGTGGCTTAAGCTGACTGGTGAATACTGAATGGATAAAAGGTAAATTTTTTTATCGGGAAAGGAGACACACAATGGAAGACAGAAAATTGCCAGAGTATGAGACGCCGGAAGTGATTACGTACACTGACGAAGAGATATTTGAAAAGCTGGGACCTGCACACACAGGTTCCCTGAGGGGCAATAGTGTATTTTAAAAGGTCTTTGTATTGAAAGGGAGTGGCCGTGCGGTTTTACCGCACGGCTGTCTCCTTAAGCCATGACAATACCCGCCCATAAACATTCCTTTGTATTATCCCCCGCCGACATTCTAATCTTTTTTATGATAAAACGCGCCATGTCACACTTGTGTGCCGTCACACTTGTGTGCCATGACACGCTTTTTACCTCTTTAGTTTGAATACATCCGTTGTCATTTATCCTTATATTTACTGATTATAATCTCAGGATAGACAAGGATTTGCAGCAAAACCATTCCCCTTTCTTTTTGTTTATCGGCATCCTGGCATCTGTATTGCTCAAAATCTAGCGATCGAGTTTAAACAATAAAACACATCACGACAAAGGTAAACCCTGAGCAATCAGGGGGCGCAAAGTAAAGGGTCTTGCTAAGCCGTTTAAACGGCTCTATTATGAAAAGACAGCCTTACTGCCGAAGATGTTTAAAAAAACATCTTTGCGGTAAGGCTTTTTTGTTTTTAGTGATTTAACAGAAAGCATTCTGAGCAAAGCTAAATAAAGGACCGGGAGATTACTTGTTTCGGTGAAAGGGGCGAGGGATGAGGAATAAACATTTCTGCTCTGCCGTTCTGTTTCTTACCGGGAATTTCTGGCATTTTTTAACCTGCTGGCATGGAGGATCCTGCAGGGTTGAAAACGTAATGGCATTGAGTATTTTACCCTATAGTTAGAAGGGGAATTAGCGTAATATTGAGAGGAGGATTGATATTTATGAAAGGTGAATTGCTGACAAGATCGGTCGTTAAGATGGGCATCTTCATCTTAACGCTCGTGGTTTTAAAGCTGAATTTTTTGTGTTTCAGTGAACAGTCTGCCTACGCAAGCCACTTCAGGTATGGGCATGTCTCGTGGAAGCCAGGTGCCGGTACAAACGAGATAGAGTTTACCCTGGATGGGGCATTCAGGAGGGATGGATATCTTGGTAGCGCAGGAGATGGTAGGCCAGCCGTTGGGGACATTATTACAGAGACTGTTGGCGCTACAGGGCTCAATTTCGGTGATGGGATGTCCACGGGTACTTTGCAGTTTAAAGTGACATCCATTGACCCTGCCAACAACTGGCTATTTGCGCGGGCATTGCAGCCCGGCAGTTCCTCCAAGACCACGATCAGCCATACGTACGCCGCAGCGGGAAATTACACTGCCTTTGTTGGCAGTTGTTGCCGTATCTCCCGTTTTTCCGGTGTGAATGAACATATCAACAATCCTGATAGGAGCTATCGAGTGGAGACGGTTGTTCATGTTGGCACGGGAAATAGCTCACCGGTGAGCGCCCTGCCGCCTATTGTGTTGTGTCCGCAGAACGGCCTATGCACCTTCATCGTCCCCGGGGCCGATACGGATGGAGATACACTTAACTTTCGTCTCTCTACATCGTCTGAGGCAGGTTCAGGTTTCATACAGCCGGCGTCAACTTCCGATAGCGCTAGTATAAGTAGCACGGGTACCTATAGCTGGGATACAACAGGTGCAACATTAGCCTTAGCCGGCCATAATACCCTCTATTCTACACAGGTCACAATTGAAGAACTCGATGACCTGGGCAATGTAAAGGGAAAGAGCGCGGTAGACTTCCTCATTCAACTTGTCCCTATGGTTGGCGCAGTTCCGGAATTTGACCATCCGCCGACACCTGCATGCGGAACAACCCTTACGGGCAACATAGGAAGCACAATGACCTTTACCGTCCAGGCATCGGATACTGATACGGGCGACACCGTTGAGCTGAATGTGGGCGGTCTGCCGCCAAGCGCTACGATGACGCCTTCTTTGCCAACCAGCGGCAATCCTGTCGCCAGCGTCTTCTCCTGGACGCCTACCGCCGGGGAAGCGGGTGTATACGTTATGACCTTTAGTGCCACAGATAACAGCGGTCAGCAGTCGCTTTGCTCAATCACTGCACAGGTGTTTCTGGAGGAATGCACGAACGGAATAGATGATGACGGTGACGGGCTTGTAGACTGTGACGATCCGGATTGCACTGACGATCCCGGCTGCAAAACTACCGCCATTAGCCTGATTTCTTTTACTGGCGGGGCAAATGATAAGGGTGGCGTTACCCTCACCTGGGAGACGGCTACGGAGGTCAACAATGCCGGTTTCAATCTTTATCGGGCAAGACTCAACAACGGCTCTTATATAAAGATTAATGATACGCTCATCCCTGCTCAGGGGAATGCCGTATCTGGTGCTAGCTACAGCTATGAGGATACACCGGGCAAAGGTACTTTCTATTACAAGCTGGAAGACGTGGACGAGACCGGTGTTAGCACCATGCATGGTCCTGAAAAGGTGAGGGTAAGGTCGGATGATGTTAGAATAAAGAAGTTAAAAAGGCAGATACGGAAATAAGTTAAAAATTGGGGGAATCTTGATAATCAAAGAAACACAGGCAGAAAGTGATCGGCTGTCAGCGGTTAATGAGAGGCTGATACTGACCGGTGAAGGCCGAATGGTTTACAAAGAGGGTTTGTCATGTATTGCTTTGATAAGCAACGAACTTTTTATACTTATGAAAGAAAGGAGTTATACAATGGAAGACGCGAAATTGCCCGTGTATGAGGCGCCAGAAGTGATTACTTACACAGATGAGGAGATATTTGAGAGGCTGGGGCCTGCACACACAGGTTCTCTTAAGGCCGACAACACATTTTAAGAGATTATAGCGTGATTGTCGGGGGGGGGGGGGTGTTCTGTGGAACGGTTTTATACCGTACAGACGCCCTCCCCTGGTCTGGTGGAAGGAAAATTCATCAGAGGGAAGACAAGGGAAGGTGCCGATGGGAAAGCGCGTGGTTTTTGATACAAAAGCGATACAGACATTGCAAACTTCTCCCCACCTGAGCGGACCATCGTATTGCCATTCGGCACCTTAGATAAGGCGTAAATGGCAAGAATAAATAAAATTATCTGTTTTTTTCTGAACGAGAAAAGGAGGATAGCAGAATGAAAATTAGGGCAAAAAATTTTACGGCTGTTCCCATAATGCTGAGCATCATGGTGACGGTGTTGGGGCAGCTTGGGATGACCTTCGATGCAGGGGCCGCACCTGCAACCGTATATGCGGACTTTAACGGTGACGGCAAAGATGACATGGTTGTGGGAGTTCCCTTTGAGGACTTAGGGACATCCACTGCCACCGCTAACGTTGGTTTGGTGCATGTTATCTACGGCTCGTCGACCGTTGGTCTCGTCTCCGCGAATAACCAGATTTGGCATCAGAACAGCACGGATATTTTTGACACATCAGAGGCAAACGATCGCTTCGGGCGTGCGCTGGCTGCGGGTGACTTTAATAACGACGGCTATGACGACCTGGCCGTGGGGATCGACGAGGAGGACATCGGATCCATTGCCAACGCCGGTGCAGTGAACGTCATATACGGTTCGGCAAGCGGGCTTTCTTCCGTAGGAAACCAGTTTTGGCATCAGGATAGCCCGGGTATCGAGGGCGCAGCCGAGGCAGAGGACCACTTCGGGTTTGCGCTGGCTGCGGGTGACTTTAACAACGACGGCTACGACGATCTGGCCGTGGGGGCTCCGGGAGAGGCCATCGGATCCATTGCCAACGCCGGTGCAGTGAACATCATATACGGCTCACTTTCAGGTCTGTCCGCCACAGTCACACCTGATTCGATATGGTTTCAGGATAGTGGGAGTATCATCGACACATCCGAGGCAGGCGATTCGTTCGGGTATACCCTGACCGTAGGTGACTTTGATAACAACGGCTTCGATGACCTGGCCGTGGGAGTGTTCCGTGAGGACATCGGGACTATCGTCGATGCAGGTGCGGTGAACATCCTGTATGGTTCTGGGATAGGAATTTCCGATACAGGGAACCAGTTTTGGCACCAGGATAGCACTGATATCGAGGGTGCAGCCGAGGCAGAGGACCACTTCGGACGCGCGCTGGCTGCGGGTGACTTTAACAACGACGGCTACGACGACCTGGCCGTGGGGGTGCCACAGGAGGCCATCGGATCCATTGCCACCGCCGGCGCAGTGAACATCATATACGGCTCATTTTCAGGTCTTTCCGCCACCGCCATCGCTGATTCGATTTGGCATCAAGATAGCGCCGGTATCCTGGACACATCCGAGATAGGAGACTTGTTTGGAGACGCCCTGGCCGTCGGTGACTTTGATGGCAACAACATCGATGACCTGGCCGTGGGAGTGCCAGGGGAGAACATCGGAAGCATTGGTGACGCTGGCGCTGTATGTGTACTGTTCGGCACCTCTTGCGGCCTTTCAGATGTAGGCGACCAGTTCTTGCATCAAAACAGCACGGGTATCTTTGACACTTCCGAAACGGGAGACGGCTTTGGGCGTTCCCTGGCCGTGGGCAATTATGATGGCGATGCATTCGACGACCTGGTCGTGGGAGTGCCGGGCGAGAAGATTGGAGTCAACACTTCCGCCATTCCAGGCGCGGGTGCAGTGAACGTCTTGTACGGTTCCGATGGTGGTCTTTACGAGGCGGATAACCAGTTTTGGCACCAGAACAGCTCTAATATAAAAGACTGGTGCGAGTTGAGTGATTCCTTCGGAATGGGAGTAAAATAGCGTCACGTGGAGGGAGGGATTGGTTGTTTCGCATGGGGGAATGCTATTTCTCCCAAGATCTGACCCGGCATCAAATTACTGAAGCTCAAACCTTGCAGAGAGGTTTAGTAAAATTTATACCCCTCCCCTGATGCGTCACACCAGGGAAGGGATAATTTAAATATAACGGTTACATGTTTTATATTTTGTACACAATTTTAAAAAGTAAAAGGGAAAGGGAGGAGGAACAAGTGAAAATCAAAAGAAAAGGGGGGAAATTGGATTTTTGCTCAATAGCTGTTGCCGCTTTAATGATAATGACATTTTCCGGGCGCGCTGCAGCAAGTCAGAAGACTTACACCACAGACGCCGAGTTCAATGAAGGAACGCTTGTTGGGGTAGAGCATGAAACGGTGCATGATCAATTACAACTCTCTAAAACAGCGGCAACATTTCCTTTTATTTGGGTGCCAAACAATGAAGGGACAATTTCTAAAGTCGATACTGAGACGGGAAATGAATTAGGGCGCTACCGGATTGCGCCTTTTTCAAATTGCAGCCCTTCAAGAACCACAGTAGATCTTAAGGGCAATTGCTGGGTCGGTAACAGACAGGCGGGAACAGTAGTAAAAGTGGGGCTCTACGAAGCGGGTCAGTGGATAGATAGAAATGGAGATGGTATCATTCAGACTTCCCTGGACACAAATGGAGACGGAAATATTACAGGGGGGGAAATTCTGCCGTGGGGTCAAGACGAGTGTGTCCTTTATGAAGTTGTACTCATACCCGGACTGGAAGGCACTTTTGCCCCAGGTCAGTATCCCGGTCCCTATGACACCAACTACTGGGGTACGGCTCCGAGGGGATTTGCCATCGATGCGCATAATAATCTCTGGGCTGGTACCTATAGTTCACAGAAATATTATTATATCGATGGAGAAAGTGGGGCAATTCTTAAAGCCGTAGATGTGTCTCCATGGCGCCATTCTGCTTATGGAACTGTTATTGATAAAAATGGCGTTCTCTGGTCTTCTGGTCATGACAAAAACCACATTTTAAAGCTTGATCCTTCAACAGACCCGCCTACGATAAGCACAATAAATATCGGTCACTTTGTTTACGGAGTAGGGGTGGATTATCTCGATCGTCTCTTTATTTCAGGGTGGACGGAGAGTCGTGTTTCCAGGGTCAATATTCTGACAGGTATAAAGGAGTGGACCCAGTATAAATCTGAAACCTACGGGGCCCGGGGGGTTGCCTTAACAAACGATAATGACCTCTGGATAGCCAATTCTGCGTATGGGACAGTGCTCCGTTATGATAATGACGGGAATTTCAAAGCAAGTATTGCCGCCGGATCGGTACCCACCGGCGTAGCTGTGGATACGGCTGGTAAAGTTTGGGTCTGTAATAATGGCGATGAATTTATTAAAAGAATAGACCCGAATACAAATACAATTGACTTGTCAAAGGCACTGGTCGGGAGCGCAGGACATTACTCCTATAGCGACATGACCGGGATTGTATCGAGGTCGGTAACCACAAAAATAGGCAATTGGACGGTTGTTTATGACAGTGGCGCCACCGATACACCGTGGGGCGCAATTTCCTGGACATCTGATGAGCCTGCAGGCACATCGGTTATTGTTAAAGTGAGATGCTCAAAAGATCAATCTCTTTGGTCTGATTGGGAGACGGCTGACAATGGGGTACCTTTAACTGCTACACCTGACGGTCAATACTTACAAATTGAGACAGTATTGCAGATTCTATCAGGAGTGACTTCGCCAATTCTCTACGATCTTACCGTGAAGACAAAGAAGGAATCCACCGCTATCGGACTCAAGTCCTTCAAAGCCAGGACAGGTTCTCGCGGTAAAGTTATCCTTACGTGGGAAACGTCATCGGAAGTAGACAACGCCGGTTTCAATCTGTATCGTGCAGAAAGGATGGACGGGCATTATACCAGGATCAATGATGCACTCATTGCTGCCGGGGGGAATGCGGTCTCCGGAGCCAGATACAAATTTGTGGACAACCCTGGCGAGGGTACGTTTTACTTCACGTTGGAGGACATAGATTATAACGGCCAGAGCACCTTCCATGGTCCTGTCAATAATAGTAAGTAAACGGAACGGCCATCACAAGAACGCGCAGCGGGGGGCGTCAGGGCGGTTTTGCCGCCTGGCGCCCCCTCACAATTTTATATGGTTGTGAAATAGGCGTAACCATGAAAGATAGACAACTTCGTTGCCTATCTTTCATTTCTTTGGTACAATTATTTATATAACGTGTATTTTTAAAAAAATATGTTTCATTTGCTCTGCCCAAAAACCGTGTGCCGGTTTTTTTCTTCGACGGCTGAAGAACTGAAAAGTTTTTTTATGATAAAAAGATGGAATTCGGATTGAAAGACGGCGCATGCCTATGGATCCCATGTTCAAAGAAAAAGATTCGATTACCCGTCAACTGAATCTGCGCTTTTTTGATCTGGATACGATTATTAAATCGGATTCCGTCAATTTTATCACTCTTTTTGCCCGGATGTACCATCGATTCCAAAATGATAAACCGCCGTCAACAGCGCGATCACAAGTCGAGTTCACATTGATAGCAAATTCTGATAAACACCAGGGTAAGCCGGTTATTATTTTAAATGGGGAAGTTTGGCCTGTAAGCAATCAGGAGTTTTTGGAAGGGTACGCCTATGAAAGCATCCTGAGTACCATAACAACGAAGGTACGCTCCCACGTGTTGATTCACGCCGGCGTTGTTTCTTGCAAAGATCGGGGTATAATTATTACCGCTGATACCAGACATGGCAAGACGACCCTTGTTTTAGAACTTATACGGCGGGGATTCAAGTTCCTTTCGGATGAAATGGCGGCGCTGGGACGGGATGATCATCGTGTGCATCCGTTTCCCCGGTGCCTCTGGATCCGCGGAGGTACCTTAGAAATCGCCGGCTTCCCGGCTCTGGTCAGCAGAGCCTCGGCATGGATGGATAAGCTGCTTTTGGATATCGAGGAGATAAAACCTGGCAGCCTGGGAGAGGCAGCGCCTATTCGTCACATTATTATCTTGCAAGATCCTGCAGAGGCGCAGGGTGAGTTACAGGACAATGCAGGGCAGGAGTTATGCGTTATGGTCGATCGTCTGGACGACGCACTCCTCGCCGCCGCTGGTCAAAATGAGGGCGTAACCGGGCTCCGGGTGGAGACAGATTGCGGTTTTCCGACGCTCAGGTTTCGCGCGGTACGTCCGAGTTTCGTGCTTTCCCGGATAGAGGCATTGTGCAGGGAGCGCCGGATATTAGTGCTGGACGTCATCAAAGGCGCAAGGGCGCGTCCTACGTTTGAAAGACCCGCCAGACTCAAACCGATTCCAAAGAGCCAGGCCGTCATGGATCTGCTGAGCAGGTTTCAGGGCGGATATATGTCTGAACTCCTGCATGATGAGTTTGGCGGCAGTTCTGCACGGCTGGTTATGGAGTTATCCGCCATTATGGGCCAGGCAGACTGCCATCGGCTCTCCGTTGGCCCCCTGCATGAAATGGCCGATTTGGTATGTAATCTGGTTAGTGTATAAGGAATTGGTGAAAAATGCGCGTTCTCAAGCGCCGGTGAAGGATTTTTTTCAAAAAAACAGACTGCTATGAGTTCCTCAATTTTGCAATTTTCCGTTTGCATTTCGTGATGAAATTAAACCCGAGAGAGGAGGTTGTTTGTTATGGCTGAGATTCTTAAGAAAAACATGCTTCTCGTTTTCCTGCTGATTTTGGGAAACGGTTCCCCGCCTCTCCTGGCGGGGTCGCCGTCAGAAAATCACCTGAAAGTAGTTGGTTCTGACGGGCAGGCTGTCGTCCTTGAATTGAAGGTCGGCGACTTTCAGACCGAAACGATAGAACATGAAGGACAGGTATATCACAGAATAATCATACCCGAAATGGAGCAAAGCGCCAGGCCCGGTGAACCCCAAATTCCCCTGCGTGGCGCGATGATAGGCCTGCCTTCCCCGGAAGGGGTTTCCGTGCAAGTCCTGGATGCCAGCTATGAAACGATGAACGGATACCGTCTCTATCCGGCGCCGGCCTTAAAAGTGGCGGGAGACAATTGGGCTAACATGCACGGCATCAAACAAACCTTTGGACTTAATGATAAGATCTATGCCACAAACGCCTTTTACCCCGGTTCATCTGCTGAGATAGGTTACACGGGATATATGCGTGATCAGCCTGTAGCTCAG
This sequence comes from Candidatus Brocadia sp., assembly GCA_011525665.1. Classification (GTDB taxonomy): domain Bacteria; phylum Planctomycetota; class Brocadiia; order Brocadiales; family Brocadiaceae; genus Brocadia. The sequence goes on along the minus strand of WYAU01000007.1, from coordinate 5,491 downwards.
GTACAATTCTATCCGGTGCAATATAACCCTGTTACGGGTGAAGTGCGTCTTTACCGGCGTATCCTTGCCAAAATCACCTGGAGTGATCTTCCGTCACGGGCCGTTACCCGGATGCCGGGCGTCAGCCCTGCATACGAGAACCTGCTGAGAAGCAGGATTTTGAACTATGATGCGTTAGGGAGGCCTTCCGGTAGAAGGGAAGTACCGCCCCACAACGATATCAGGACCAAAGATATCGTTACAACCAGCAGTACTCCTAACCTCAAGATCGGCGTAACGGAAGACGGCATATATAAACTCACATACAATGATCTCGCTGATGCAGGATTCCATCTAAACACAACAGACCCCCGCGCGATTAAGCTCAGCAATCGGGGCGCCGGGATCCCCATCTATGTCCACGGGGAGGACGATGGCGTATTCAATACCACAGATTATATCCTCTTTTATGGTACCGCCACAAACGATACGTATACAACGAAAAATATATACTGGCTAACGATGGATGAAGGCAATGGCCAACGAATGAAAATGCTCGATGGCGCCATCTCGAGTAACGCCGCTGTGCCCACCCAATTTCCTGCCACACTGCATGCAGAGGAAGACACCTATTACTGGCAAACCATTCCCAACGGCAGTGGGCAGGACCACTGGTTTTGGGGAGACAAGCTCAGCGCCCCTGCGTCAGAAGACTATTCCCTCGCCCTCACAAACATTTCGTCTTCGGCCGGCACAGCAACGGTGCGCGTCAGATTGAAGGGACGCACCGATGCCCAGACTAATCCTGATCATCATACAAAGATCTATCTTAACAGCGTTGTGATAGATGATCAATTGTGGGACGGCATGAATATCTTCGATCATGAAGTGTCTGTGCCCCATTCCTATCTGAACGAAGGGGTCAATATCGTTCGCGTGGAGTCTGTTGGGGATACCGGGGCAAAGGTGGATCAGGTTTTTGTAAACTGGATAGAGATTGACTATTTTGATACCTATGTGGCGGAGAATAACGAACTACTCTTCAGCGCGCCAACAGGCGGCGCTTTTCAATTTGAAGTCGCCGGCTTTAGCAGTGACGACATAGAGGTTTTCGACGTGACGGATCCTGCCAACGTAGGTCTCGTCATCAATACAAATATTTTAGCCAAAGAGGGCGCCTACACGCTGCAATTTGAGGATACCGCTCAGGCGGGAACACGATACCTGGCGCAGACAATGGCACAGGGTAAATCACCCGCCGGCATTGAGGTCGATCAACCATCATCCTGGAAATCCACCGGCAATGCGGCCGACTGTATCATCATTACCCATGAGGATTTTTATACTGCCGCTCAAAAGCTCGCCAAGCATCGGAGCGATTCGGGTTTGAGGGTTGCTACGGCCAAGATTGATGATATTTACGACGAGTTTACCTTCGGCATATTTCATCCGCAGGCCATACGGGATTTTCTGTTATATGCTTACAACAATTGGACGGCTCCGGCGCCAACGTACGTTTTGCTGATTGGAGACGCTTGCCAGGACTACAAGGACAATCTTAACACCGGCACCGTGAACTACGTGCCCTCCCAGCTCATTGAAACGGACATATTGGGAGAGACGCCATCGGACAACTGGTTTGTCCTCTTGAGCGGCGATGACATCCTGCCTGATATGTTTATCGGCCGGCTCAGCACAGACAGCAAGTCACAGGCGGATGACATTGTAGACAAGATCATCTCCTATCAGCTAAACCCGCCTAAAAACTCCTGGAATAAAAATGCACTCTTTGTGGCAGATGATGACGATTCTTCATTTGAAGAAATGTCGGAGCAGCTTGTCGGCCTTTTGCCTGAAGACTACACGGCCAACAAGGTTTACGTAAGCAAATATACATCGGGAGATCCCACAAAAGACATCATAAAGCATATCAATGAGGGAAGCCTTCTGGTCAACTACACCGGGCATGGGTCCGTGGAAAGGTGGGGGCTGTGGAATGGCGGTGATTCAATCCTGGGGCTTTCTGATATTAAATCGTTAAACAATACCGACAAGTTTCCTGTAGTGACCGTAGCAGATTGCCTGAATGGTTTCTTTACGGGGACAAAACCACAGGTTTCTGTTGCCGAAGAGTTTCAGCGGCTTCAGGATAAAGGGGCGGTAGCAGTCTGGGCGCCCACTGCCTTGAGTTATACCTCCGGCCATCAGATACTGATGAGTGAATTCTACAAGTCGCTTTTTCAGGATAAACAGTACGGCCTGGGCGCCTCCACAACAGATGCCAAGATCGCTACATACAGTCAAAACAGTTTTTGGGGTGAGTTGGTTGAAACCTTTGTGCTCTTTGGCGACCCCGTGACGGAATTAGGTGTCTCCGCCGATTCCGGATCTCCCTTGTCAGTGCTTGCTCCTAATGGAGGAGAAGTCATAGCAGCCGGGTCGACTTTTACCGTGCAGTGGACAGCGCCGGAATCTATGGTAACATTCAAACTCAGGTACTCCCTAAACAAGGGGCGTTCATGGAAAAAGATAGCAAAGAATGTAACAGATACAAGTTACGATTGGGACGTACCGAACACGAAAAACACCAGGACAAAGTGTCTCATAGAGGTGACAGGATTTGATGAGTCCGGGAAAAAAGGAGGCAAGGACAGATCGGATTCTCCTTTTACCATAGAGACGAAATAAGGGTTAAACCGGTCCCTCCGTCCAATCGGAATGAGCCGGAAGCAGACGTGTAAAAGGGAAAGTAAAAATGTAAATTGCAAAGTTAATGTGACACATTTCATTAAATTCTTGTTAAAAATGTCAAAAATGCCTTGGGAAGATACGAATGCCGAGAGGAAGCCCGTGCAGGAGCCCATCATAGAAGCGGTGCTGGGCATATGGGGCGAGACGGGAAAACAGCGCCTTATCCCCATTACCGGACGAAGTATGCTTCCCCTTATCCGGGATGGCGATCATGTAGTGGTAACACACTGCACCTCTGGTATAAGACGCGGCGATGTAGTCGTTTTCCGGGACAAGAACAAGCTTTTTGCTCATCGGGTGCTCGGTATTTACAAAAGCAAGGATGGAGCCACATTCATTACCAAAGGGGATAATGCCCTCCAATTCGATCCTCCCGTTGACGGTAAGGAGGTCATCGGACGTGTAATCGGCATCGAGAGAGGAGGCAGGCGAATATCTCTTGAGACCGTCACGTTGCAAATGGGGGGATGGCTCATTGCCGTTAGTACAGTGGCTTCGGCAAAATTGCGCAGTTGCGGTCGGATCTTCAATCATAAACCCTTGGAGCGCAGGCCGGGTCAATTTGCCGTTTTTTTGCGACGGGGCATGCGTTTTTTTTCACTGCTTGTTCGCAGAGTTGTCTTTGCATCTCTCTGCCGTTGGAGAGAATAATTTATTTTTGCTGCGGAAATACATGAACAGAATGAGGCCATGAGACCGGAAGATAAACTTCTCTTTGCCTGTGCCCGGCAAAACTTTCTCTCTGCACATCGGGAAACCGTGATCGATATAGGCAATAACGAAAAGGTTTGCTGGGATATCGTTTATTCGGCAGCGATGCTGCACGGAGTTGCCTCACTGACCTATTCTAATTTGATGAAGTGTAGCGCTCATGCGAATCTTGGGATTCCTCACGATATTATAGAGAAATTTAAACTGTGTGTTGCAACCAATATTGTGCGGAAGGATCGGCGCGCAGAAAAAATCGTGGAAGTGTTATCTTTCTTTAAAAGGAAGTCCATCGATGTCATGCTTATAAAAGGGGCTGCTCTGGATATTCTCGTATACGATCAGCCCTGGTATATGACTTCCAGCGACGTTGATTTAATTGTAAGGCGAAGAAGAAGGGACATGGCGAAAGAAGACAAAAAAGAAATCGCCTCGTTGCTCCATAATCTCAGTATTGAGTGCGAATACTTTAGCCACCATGATGTCGATATGGATGGAGTTTTGCCGATAAACTTTCACAGAATTTGGGACAATGCGACCAGAATCAGATGGAGGGGATGCGACGTGTTTGTGATGTCGCCGGAAGATATGCTTCTGTCGGTATGCATCAACAGTTGCAGGAAGAGGTTTTTTCGGCTGAAAGCGCTCTGTGATATTGCAGAAATTATCAATAAATATAATGACTTGAAATGGGAAGAACTCACAAGGAACGCCAGGGAGTATGACTGTAACAATATTATTTACGCTGCAATTCTGATCACTAAAATGACCGTGGGATGCAACCTGCCGGAAGGAGCGCTTGAGAAATTAGCGGACAGTAAAGCACGGGCGGCACTAATGCGTTATTTAATAAACCGGGTAAGCCGGGGCATAACCTTGTCTTCTTCATTTCCCTATTTTAAAAAAAACAAGAGAAATAAGTTAATGCGGAAAGCCCAGTGGGCTTTGATTCTCCCGTACGCAACCTATCGATGGTATCAGGTATGGCGAAAGATGAAGCATATTTGGAAAACCAAACCGTGGAGTTAACAGGGATGCCCTATCATTTTTGACAACTTGGCCTGAGATGTTGTGTAGTCGCAAGATGAATACAGAAGGAGGACGAAGGGGGGAATACGTGCGGGGGAAGATATTCCGAAAATCGGGGATGGCCTTTGAGAGGGGTGTTGATGATGGCAAGAGCACACCAGCAACACCCCTTCACCGTGATTCTCCTTAGAAGGTACTGTCCGCTCTGAGAGAACCGGTGTGTGCAGGACCCAGCTTCTCAAATATCTCTTCGTCGGTGTAGGTAATCACTTCTGGCGCTTCGTAGGCGGATGATTTTTCACCTTCCATTGTCTGCCTCCTTTCTCTATAAAAATTTTCGATATCAATCCAAGCATTCGCCGTCAGCGGTCAGCCTTCAGCCCTTTGCCTGACTGCTGAAAGCCGATCGCTGAACGCCTTTTTATCCGACCACTGATCCCTGACCCCAGACCCCTGACACCCGCCTTCTCTCAATCACTCACCTAACGCCCCTACGTGTCGCATTATTCCCCGACTTCACCCTCACCTTTTCCGGGACCGTGCATCGTGCTTACGCCGTTGTAGTCTATGTCCTCAAGCTTGTAATAATACGTGCCTTTTGCTGGCGGTGTGTCTACATAGCTGTAACTAGCCCCGGAAGTGGCATTGCCCTGGGCAGGGATGAGGGTATCGTTGATCTTTTTGTAAGTACCGTCCTCGCTCCTCCTGGCGCGGTAGATATTGAAACCAGCGTTATCGATCTTGGTGGCCGTTTCCCACGTCAGGACAACATTACCACTGGTATCTGCCTTCGCTTCGAAGTAAAGTAGGGTTATTGCTGTACTCCCGTTTGCCTGTTTAGCAATATCTTTGCCATCACTTCCCGCAGTTTTCCCCGTTTGTCCATCTGGTCGTAGACCGGATAAATTCAAGATTGTAGTATCCGTTGCGGCGGGTTACTTCTCCTGCCCGCTCCATCATCTCATCCACTTCGTTGAGGTAAAGGTTCGACAGCAACGGCGATATGATACCGCCCTGCGGCACT
>WYAU01000065.1 GCA_011525665.1 Candidatus Brocadia sp. | reverse complement strand
GTACAAAACCACAGAGGACACAGAGATTAACAGATAATGATGTCCGTCAATAATCACAGAGGGGGCGTATAAAAATTTCTCAATTTTTTCTCTGTGAACTCTGTGGTTCAGTGATCAATGTGAAGAAGCGGCTCCGTGTGGCGGGAGCATGGTTTTGCCCGCCTCATATTTTTTGAACTGATTGAATTCCTCTTCCGCCTCTGCGCTCATTCCTTTCAATAAATAAACGACACCCAGGTAATTATGCGCTGTTCCGAGCTTGGGGTCAAGCTCCAGGGCTTTTTTGTGTGCATTTATGGCCTCATCTAATTTTTTCTGTTTGCAGTACGTTAGTCCCAGTTCATTATAGGCTGAGGCAAGGTTGGGATTTAAAGACAACGCCTTTGTTTGCATCTTAACCGCATCTTCAAATTGTTCATTCATGCGATAGACAACGCCCAGGCTGTAATAGATCATGGGATCATCCGGCTTTAATTCCAGTTCCTTCCGGTATACCTCGCCGGCTTTATCAAATCTCCCTTGCGTATAGTATGCCTTTCCAAGCTTTTCATAGGCATTCAACATTGTTGGCTCAAGTTTCAGGGCCTTTTCCCATGCTGCAATCGCTTCATCAAACCCCCCTTTTTTAATGCTTTCCAATCCGTAGGTATAATATTCCGCGGCGGTCATTTTTTCCGGCAGGACGACTTCTTTCTTGACCGCCTGGGTATCGGAACTTTCGTCAAGCACAGCCTCCCTATTCGCGACTTCACTGTTTTCTGACGTCTCTTTTTTACCACACCCGTATACGGATAACGCTACCACTGCACCTGCAACTATTATTATCGGAAACTTTTTTCCTATCATTCTCATCTTCTTTTACTCTCCGGTCAAAATCCTTTTAAAATCTTTCTTATCAGTACCTGTCTGTCTTACCCTTTTAGGACATACGCTGCGCCATGAAAGACGCAATCTCTTTGAATACCGTTTTGTTTTCGACGGGAATCTCGTCAATCGTGGTATATGCCTGTTTTACCAGGTTTTCTGCATAATCCTGAGCATATTGTATGGCATGGTATTTCTTATATACATCCAGTACCCATTGGATATCGCAGTCGGTTGTTTCGTCCCTGGGTTTTAACATGATCCCGCGCAAGCATTTTTTGTCTTCCGCACCGGCAACCTGCAGTGTGTATGCATATAAAAAACTCGCCTTGCCTTCTTTCACATCGGAACCGATTACACCCCCCCGACCCTTCCCGTGTGTCAAATCGATAAGATCGTCACGGATCTGAAACGCCGGACCCATCGTCCTTCCCAGCGTCCATATCTTTTCCACTACCTCGTCGGAAACTCCCGATACAATAGCTCCTCCCACCATTCCACAGGCAAGATAGTATCCTGTTTTCAGTTCCACCATCTTCATATACTCAGTGACTGAAAAATCCTCAGCGGCCCTTGCGTTGATATCAAGGGCCTGTCCTTCCACGGTTTTTTCGTAGGTAGACGTGAGCACCTGCAATAAATTTATCTTTTTTTCCAGCGACAGAGGGCTCGCCAATGTAGTTTTATAGGCACACGCAAGGAGATAGTCTCCTGCATTAATCGCATTTGCGGTGCCGTATTTTACCCACACCGTAGGCTGGTCACGCCTTACCGTATCGCCATCCTCAATGTCATCATGGATGAGGAACATATTGTGCATGGTTTCCACGGCAAGGGCAAAAGGGATAGCCTCGGCAGGATCTCCCCCCAATGCCTCGCAGGTGATCAGGCAGAGCGCCGGTCTTACCCTTTTTCCCCCCGTTCGCATGTGATGCCATATAGGCGCGCTCAAATAATCTTCCCTATCAGGCGGGATAATTTCCTGTAACAGTTCGTCTATCTTTGCACCGTAGTTTTTAATAGATTCCTCTATGCGCATATCTCACCCTCATGCATAATTCAATAGCACGGCATGGCCGCAGTCAAAAAATAATAAGCATCAGGCAGTTGACACTAGGCAATGGAAATTTACCTCCTTCTGCTGCCTCCCTGCTGTTAACTGATGCTATTCCCTGCCCAGGAATTCCCCCGTTCTCGTATCTACCTTGATTACCTCACCGTTATTGATGAACAGAGGGACCTTTACCACAAGCCCTGTTTCCAATTTGGCAGGCTTATACACATTCACTACAGTATCACCTTTCATTCCCGGGTCTGTTTCGACAATTTTTAAGGCAACAGATGATGGTAATTCCACCGAAATCGCCTTACCTTCATAAAAAGCTATCTTCGCCTGACTGTTCAGGGTCATATAGGGAATGGCGCCTTCGACCGCCTCTTTGGGCAATAATACTTGCTCATAATTTTCAGTGTCCATGAAGCAATAATTATCCCCATCCTTATAAAGATATTCCATCACCCGGTGGTCTAAGAATACATCCTCTACTTTGTCGGTAGACCGAAATCGTTTCTGAACCACGCTTCCCTGTTTCAGGCTTTTCAGTTTTGCCTGCACCATGCCTCGCCAGTTTCCCGGTGTCACGTGCTGATAATCAACCACCAGATACAGTTCTCCATCCATTTTTATAACGGTTCCCCTTTTAATTTCTGTAGCACTTACCAATTTAATAACTCCCCAATAAATGTAAAAAATATACTCTTATACAAATTCCGCCATTACCGTGTCCGCAATAAATAAGCCTTTTTCCGTAAGCTTCAGTCTCTCGTTCTCATAACTCATAAGACCATCCTTTACCAATCTGTTTATTTGAGTTCCAAATTGTTCTTCCAATCTGCAACCAAATCGTGTGAAAAAATCGGTATTTGATATGCCCTGACGTAACCGCAAAGACATAATCACGGTTTCTGATGCAAACTGACCGAACGGCAAACATTCACGAAAGGATTGTATTTTTTTATTTCCCTCTATCCCCTCGATGTATTTCACTACATCTCTCTCGTTTGAAGTCCTTACGCCGTCAAGAAAGGAATATGCCCCCGCCCCCACGCCTGCATAACCTTTGTTTTCCCAGTAGACCCGGTTATGGCGGCACTCACGTCCCTCTTTTGCGTAATTAGAAATCTCATAATGATTATAACCATTACTGCCCAAGCGGTTGATGGCTGTTTTATACATCTCTAATTCAACCGATTCATCCAGTTTGGCAACGACTTCATTCTCCAAATCCGTCGTGAGTGGCGTCCCTTCTTCGTACGTGAGTGAGTACGTTGATATATGTTCCGGGTTCAATTCAACCACAGACCTTAAATCTCTTTCCCAGTCATCAGGGGACTGGTTGGGACACCCGAATATCAAGTCTACATTAATATTTTTAAACCCGTATGATCGTAACAGCGCAAAGGCATTTCTGGCGTCATCGCCGGAATGGATGCGCCCAAGAAGTTTTAATTGGCTATCCCGAAACGATTGAATACCCAGACTGATGCGGTTTACACCATATTCTCTTAGCAACGCTACCTTGTTTCCCGTCAGCGCGCCGGGATTTATTTCAACGGTGTATTCCTGTATCTGAGAAGACGAGATATACCGGACAACGTCGCGGAGCAGCCTTTCCAAATGGGTTTCCGTCAGTATGCTTGGCGTCCCTCCTCCTATATAAACTGTCTTGAATGAATATTGTCCTTGTAAAGAGCGGAGTTCTTCTGCAAGGGCATGGAGATAGCGGTCAATTGTTGTCGGCTCCGAGACGACCGAATTGAAGTCGCAATACCTACACTTTTTTGCGCAAAAAGGTATATGCACATAGAGGGCTGTAGGAATGGCCTCTTTTTTTCTTCTCATCGCACAATTTTTATCCTGCCTAATACCGTACGGTTTGGTTTTTTTTGCACGCAGATGCCGTATTTTGCTTCGTGCCTGCAAGTTCTTTTCGTATAATATTCTTATAATACTGCAGCCTTACCTCCGGGTCTTCCAAAATACCGTGAAAATGCTTCGTGAGGTCTTTGTAGATAAGTTTAACAGGTATTTCATGTACCCGCAATCCCGCCTTCCAGGCCTGTATCCATAATTGCAATGGCATGCCATACCCATGCTCGGTCAGGTGTAATACCTTCAGTTTTTCCACCTTATACGCCTTGAAACCACAGAAAGAGTCCGTTAAGCCAAAACCCGTTATGCGATTTAAAACACTGGTAATCTTTTTATTAATAAGATACCGTTCCATCGGTGCATCTGTGCCTGCCTTTGCGGAAAAAATGTATCGCGACCCCGATAAAATATCGTAATCGTAAAAAGGAATTTCTCTCAAAAATAACGAAATCTCTTCCGGTTCGTGCTGTCCGTCTCCATCAATTGTTAAGAGATAATCGTATCTGTTTTTCAGTGCGTAGGAGAACGCATCGATAATCGCCTTGCCATAGCCAAGGTTTTTAGGATGTACAATAACGCGGATATTTTCGACGGTTATCAATCCCTCGCGAATGCTGTAGGCTGAACCATCGTCTATCACCAGCACATCGAGGGGAAAGGTTTTAACCCTTTGAATAATGCCATAGGCGGTGATTTCATTAAAGATGGGTATGGCAACAAGGATTTTATTTCTGTACATGACAGCCGGATACTGCGTAGTTATGAATTGACAACAGGAGAAATTACAAAAATTATTTTCTTATTATAGAGAAACAAATGTTTATATAGCAAGGAAAAACCCCGTCAGCCCCATACTTTCAGTTGATATTAAAATATTGACATCATTCATTGTAACTGATAAAATTAGCCCCAATTATCGACGATTATCTTTCCTTTTTTCAAAAGAGGTTGACGCAGAGGCGCGCCGGAAAGCGAATCATGGCAAACAGGAATCGAAGAGATTTTCACCGTACTGAGATTGCCCTGGCATTTCAATTCGGCTGTTTGGAAGAACAAACGGCCGTACATCCCTTTAAGAGCTTCACGGCAAATTATCCGAGGTAAACCAGAGTGAGAGTAAAAGTTGCGAAAACAGCGGGGTTCTGTATGGGAGTCCGGCGGGCAATGGACATCCTTTTGGATGCGGCAAATGGAAAAAACGAGGAGAGTAAAGTATACACAGATGGGCCGCTCATTCACAATCCGCAGGTGCTTGAATATTTAGAAAAGCGCGGCATCCAGGTCGTTAATGGACAAACAGACCTTTCTCAAAGCACCGTCGTTATTAGGGCGCACGGTGTTACGCCTGCCCGCAGAAAAGAGATTGAGGATATGGGCGCAAAGGTCTGCGATGCCACATGCCCCCACGTAATGAGAGTTCAGTCCATTATCAAAAAATATGCCGCTCAAGGATACTCAACCGTGATTGTGGGTGATAAAGGGCACGCGGAGGTTATCGGGTTGTTAGGGTACGCGGAAGGCAAAGGATACGTTGTAGAGGAACTGGAAGAAATTGAACACCTTCCCTCCATGGACAAAGTGTGCATCGTAGCACAAACAACGCAAGACAGGCGTATGTTTAAGGAGGCTATCGGGAGGCTGAAAAAACGGTATTCGAACTGCGAATCGTTTGAAACTATTTGCAGCTCTACCTACAAGCGCCAGGATGAAGTTATCAGCCTTAGCAAATCCGTGGATGCCATGATTGTTGTTGGCGGAAGAGGGAGCGCCAATACCACCCGGCTTGTTAAGATCTGTGAATCCCAGGGAACGCCGACGTTTCATGTTGAAACGGATGCCGAATTGGACCTCAGTAAACTCAAAGATTATACTACTGTCGGCGTAACGGCAGGCGCTTCAACCCCCAACTGGATGATCAAAAGGGTTGTCGAAAAAGTGCATTCCTATAAAGTAAAGAGATATGGAAGACTTTTCTTTGGTTTGAAAAGTGTTGCGAGTTTTTTTATCGGAAGTTGTACGTATGCGGCATTAGGGGCAGCGAGTTTGAGTTATGCATGCGCTGTATTGCTGGGAGTCCCGCCTCGATTAAGTTTTTGTCTTATCGCCGCGCTCTTTATATTTTCAATGCAAGTCCTGAATCATTTTGCCAATAAGGAAGCCGTTGCGCTCAATGAACCGGCAAGGGCGAAATTTTATGAAAGGAAACAAGCCCTCTTCATCGGCCTCGGCATTACGGGAGCGGTTGCATCCTTTATCCTGGGATTTATCCTGAGCAAGTCCATTTTTTTCTGTATCTTCCTTGCAAGTCTTTTTGGCATCTTTTACCGGCTGGAGATCATACCAAAGAGTATGTCCCGCGTGATCCGCTATCGTAGTCTTGAACAAATACCGGGGTCAAAAGAAATTTTTTATAGCATTGCATGGGCAGTCAGCACTGCGTTAATACCTTTCCTTGGGACAAGAAAAAGTTTTATACCGTCTCTTACCATCGCCATTGCCTTTGCATTCAGCCTGGCGTTTATCAGGGCAGTAGTCCTTGATATACGAGATATCCAGGGTGACCGTATTTTAGGAAAGGAAACGATTCCTATCGCAATTGGAAAGGAACGGACAAAGACAATTCTTATTATCATCACCGCATTAATCGCAGTTCTCCTGTCTGTAAGCCCGTTCTTTGGATGGACGACAACATTGGGGTATTATCTGCTTCCCTGCGTTGCCTATGCCTGCGTGTATCAATATCTGTTTCAGAAAAAGATCGTATCAGAAGGTTTATTGCCGGAAACCATTGCCGATTTTAACTTTATATTTGCCGGTATAATGGCCATTGTTTGGAAATCAAGTCACTTTTAAGCAGTCGATAAAAGTTATGGAAGAAAAAAAAACCGGAATGTTTACCCAATTCAAAAAAGACGTCCGAAAAAGGATGCTGACGGGTTTACTGTTAATCCTGCCCGTTTATGTAACATTCTTTGTCGTAAAATTTCTCTTCAGTTTTGTTGGCGGTACGCTTGCCCCCGTTATCAAAAAAGTATTACAATTTTATGGTGTTGTGCTGCCAAAGACTACCGTTGACGAGTTTATTATTACCTTTATCGGGCTGATTCTTACATTCGTCGCATTATATTTTATCGGTATTTTTGCAGCCAACTTTTTGGGTAAGGCTATAATCAATTATTTTGAAAATCTCTTAACAAAAACCCCTGTTATCAGAAATATCTATTCATCGGTAAAACAAATCATCCATGCGGTAACTTTACCCGGTAAACAGGCTTTTAAACGCGTTGTTCTTGTGGATTTCCCCAAAACAGGCACAAAGTCCATCGGATTCGTAACCGGTTCCACGCAGCATAACAATGAAAAAAAGCTCCTGACGATTTTCATTCCCACCACACCAAACCCTACAACGGGATTTTTAATATTTACCCCGGAAGAGGATGTTATCGATTCTAATCTGACGGTAGAAGAGGCGTTTAAAACCCTTTTTTCAGGCGGTGTCCTTACACCAAAGGATATCATTACAGCGGCCAAGGTATCCGGCAACCGAACTTCTTATTAAAATAAACTTTTTCGTAAGGATACGGCCTGCTATTGAAGATCTGGGTGTAAATCTTTGGGGAGTGCATGTCGGCTGGTGTCGGCGACGGACTTCAAATCCGGTCTGTCCCGCTTTTAGCGGGATAGGTGGGTTCGATTCCCACACGCTCCCGCCATGAAATCCTTATATATCAATTACTTATGACTTTTGACACCCTCAAAAAACCGTCCCCAATGTGTCCCCAGAATTAAATAAGGCTGTTAACTCTATCAAGGGTTAATAGCCTTTTTTTTGTCTCAAAAACATACCTTTTTTAATCTCAGCAAACCTATTGACTTTAAATCTTTTCTGGTATAATATACCAACGGTGAAAAGCAAACTTATAAGACATATCAAAGTTGTAGAGGATAACGGGAATATCGTTGAGGTGAGGCTGTGGCAAGTAAATCCTTCTCCCGACAAGCCACACGGATATAAATATTCCTTCGTTTACATTGTGAAAGGCAAGCGGGTTATTGGTTATGACAATGCAGAAGGCAAGGGAGACCACAGGCATTATGGAGACAAAGAGGAAGTGTACACGTTTAAAAGCATAGATAAGCTTTTCGAAGATTTCTATAACGATATAAAGAGGGTTAAAAAACATGAGAGTTAAAAGGGTGAAAATAGGAATAAAAAGCTTTGAAGATGTCCTTGAAGATACAAAAGAGGCTATGAAAAAACTTGAACGGGGAGAGAAGGTTAAGCCTGAAAAGGGGCTTTACTTCGAGAGCATTGAAGGATTTAGAAAGGCACTTACACCAAAGAGGCTTGAATTACTTCATTTAATCAGAGAGAAACAGCCAGGGAGCCTTCAGGAGCTTGCAAGGCTGTCAAAAAGAGACATTAAGAGTGTTGCAACCGATATTGCTATCCTGAAAGACCTGGGGTTAATTGACATGAAAAGGAAGAAAGAGGGACGGAGAGAGTCTACACCCACGGTGAATTATAATAAGATAAGCCTGGAAATTGCGGTTTAACTTTCATGTAACTGAGGTCTCATTGTGAAGCAAATAGTAATAATCCTGTGTCTTTTGATAGCCGGTTGTGTTTCTGTAACCGGATCCCGGCAGGAGCGCAAAGTTATCGATGTGTATGATAGTCAGGGGCGCGTCAAAGAGCATGTGGTTATTGAAGGAGCTCATATCACGATCTACGATAAGGATTGGAAGAGCAAAGCGCATGGTAAAATTGCCTATTAAAAACGCATTCTGGAGGCCTGGAAACGATTCGGAATGTTTTCAGCGTGGGTAAGGTCGATGCGATGCTTCCGAGTGTGTTTTTCGTGATTCCAGATAGTGTTTTTCAGCGTTAAAATTGAAAATTAAGGCTAGGGTAGCTCCCGAAAAGCTGTATCTCCACAGCCTGCCTTAATTCTACTTTGGAGAGATCATTCAGGAGAAAATGACACGATGAAAATAATTATTAAACAAGAAGGCACACCACAAACAGTTATTGAATACTCAGACCCACTAAGAAGTAAAATCCCACCTGTTGATTCTAATGAACCATTATCCAGACGGTGCATCGATATTATCATAGAGGCACGCTTAATATGGGGGTATAACTCCATACCATCGAGTGAAAACGAAATAATTGATTGGAAGATAGTGCAAAAAAAAAGACCGGTTTTTTTGAACAGTGCAGTAAAGGTGGCAATCAATATTGATGGCTGGTATCGAAGAAAATCCTTGCTGTTTCTACGGGGTGGCTTTCAGGCAGATAATGCTTTATTAAAAACTAACATAGAAGATTGTCGGAAAGATGCCAAAGTAGGAGAAAATATTTCAGATCAACAGTTTTGTGCTATCTTTGCAATATGCGAAGCATTTGACGCTATCCATAGCATACAGCGAGGAAAGCCAGAGGAAGCTATAAAGGAAAAGGTCTTATCAGCAAACACATTTTTAAAACTTGCAAAGGTGGGTTTTGAACCAGAGAAGCTGGACGTACCACGTACAAAGCTTGATGAACCAATTGCAAATGACATGATATTTTTCGATGAAGAAAACGGGTGTCTGTGGCTTGGTGATGGTAATAAAAAACCAGTAGAGCCAGAAGATGCAAAGATTCTCAAAGCTATAAAAGATATACTTACCAGTAATAAGCGTTCAAATTGCAGAATTGAAGAAATTATTTTGAGTGCTTACGGCAAAGAAATCCCCACACGTGGCAAAATCACACAAAATCCAATGTATGACAAGTACAGATCGGCGGTAGGCGCTATCAATGGTAAATACCGGGAATTACTCGAAACACAAGACAAAAACTGTAGGCTGATTCAGGCAGATGGAAGACGTATTGTAAAACTTTCAAGAAATGTAGTGTTCCGAAATATGTTACGAAAACAGCCTTAAAACCACCGATTTTGCTGGATTTCTAAATCGGAACACTTTTCGGAACGTTTACAAGCTTAAATAATCCGAGATAATAAGCCGTAGTGGAGCGGAAAAAAAGAAAACCGTTTCCTACGGCTTATTTTTTTGGGAGAAAAACTCATGACGGCATATCGACACATAAATGTTTTACTCGATTATTCGACATATCTGGAATTGAGAGATTTTAGTAAGCGAATAGGTCGGCCTTATTCTGAGATCGTCCGGGAATCCGTCCGCAATACTCTTGAAGATGCCAGGAAAAATAAAGGGGCGAAGTAAATGGCATCTCCACAAGTCGAAAATGGACATACACGAATCGCAAATGAGCTTCTAGAGGCTTTAGCACGGATCAGGATTCCCGGCGAGGCCAGACAGGTTTTAGATGTGATCCTAAGAAAGACCTATGGTTTTCAGAAAAAGGAAGATTCAATTTCGCTGTCTCAATTTAGTTTATTTACCGGCATTTTAAAACCAAATATCTGTGCATCTTTAAAACAACTCAGAGAAATGAATTTGATTATCCAAAAAGATAACGCCACTGCCAATATGTATAGTATTAACAAGGATTACACGTCATGGAGACCATTATCTAAAAAGATAATGAAAGAACAAAATAGCCAGCAAAATCAAGGGTTAGAGGGCAACAACTCCATTATCCAAAAAGATAATGAGCAGAAAAGCATTATCCAAAAAGATAATGAATCGTTATCTAAAAAGATACCCACAAAAGAAAATATACAAAAGAAAATATATAGTCCCAACTCTGACGAGTTACGACTAAGTGAATTACTTCTTTCTTTGATTAGAAGTAGAAAGGCAGATTTCAAACAGCCTAATATTCAATCATGGGCTAAACACATTGATCTAATGATACGCATCGATAAGCGACCACCTGAAGAGATCGAAAAGGTCATTGCCTGGTGTCAAGCTGATAGCTTTTGGCAGAACAATATTCTGAGTACTGCAAAGTTAAGAGAGAAATACGACATGCTATTTTTAAAAATGTCAGGCAGTAACGGTAACGGCAAATATATTCCTCAAAGGCATACGGGGGTAGTCCTATAATGAACATTCTTGATAACCGACCTTTACCACACAATGTAGATGCTGAAATGAGTATCTTGGGATGCTTACTTATCGATAACAGCCTGATTGAAAAGGCGAGGCAAGCTTTCGATGGAAAAGAAGTGTTTTATGCCAAGAAAAATCAAGTGTTATATGATGCTATGGTTGGATTGTGCGGTAAACAATTGCCAATCGACATAGTGAACCTACGGTATTCTTTAAAGGAAAACGGTTTTCTGGATTTAGTCGGCGAAAGCTACTTAGTCGAACTAGAAGATATCCTTCCCCATGCCCTAAGCTTCGATTTCTACGCTAATGAGGTTCTGAAGCTTTTCAACAATCGCAAAAAGATTGAACTGTCCGTTAAAATCATTGAAGGCGCATATGCTGGCGTTGACGTGGACACATCCGAACTCATACCATTGCTTGAAAATTATAAAACGGATTCTACCGGCATTATCAGGCCTTCAGACCTGGAGAATGAAGTACTGAAACTCCATGAAAGCGGCGGCTTACAACCAGGATTGAGCACAGGCTGGCCTTCGGCTGATGAATATTACACAGTGAAACCGGGGCAATTGAGCATAATTACTGGCATCCCAAGCCATGGAAAATCGACCTGGGTTACAAACCTTATGGTCAATCTTGCAAGGCGATATGGCTGGAAATTCGCCGTATTTAGCCCAGAAAATCAGCCACTAACAAGATATATCGGCGAAATCATTTCGATGTATGTAGATCGGGATAAATCCTTCAACAAACTAAGTCATGGCGAAGTTTTATTTAGCCTCGAATGGGCGAATAATCATTTTACCTTTTTGGAACAACCGGACACCGGCTTAACGATTGATGATCTC
Organism: Candidatus Brocadia sp.; assembly: GCA_011525665.1. Taxonomy (GTDB): domain Bacteria; phylum Planctomycetota; class Brocadiia; order Brocadiales; family Brocadiaceae; genus Brocadia. The sequence goes on along the minus strand of WYAU01000065.1, from coordinate 8,083 downwards.
ATCGACAAGGCGAAAATCTGCATTTCAAAATATGGCATTAAAGGGTTTGTTATTGACCCGTGGAACGAAATCAATCATAGCAGGCCAGACGGACAAACCGAAACAGAATATGTTAGCTTGTGTCTCTCAAAATTTAAAAGACTGGCACAAGCACACCAAACGCACATTTGGCTTGTGGCACACCCTACGAAGCTTCAAAAACGTGTTGACGGCACTTATGGAGTGCCTACGCTCTACGATATCTCAGGGAGCGCACATTTCCGCAACAAGGCCGATAACGGTATCTGTGTTTGGCGCGATGTGTTAAGCGAAGGGAACGAAACGGAAATTCACATTCAAAAAATTAGGTTCCGTGAAGTCGGAAAACCGGGTATGGTCACTTTAAAATACAATGTTTATTCGAGTCGTTTCGAATAGGGGAATTGATGAAAAATTGCGCTGATTGTGCACACATGCGAATGAAAATCCTCGTCACGGATAGCGAGCGAACAAGACAGAAATTAGATTATAAAAACGCAACTGCTTGTTGCACCAGAGGTCGTTTGAAAGGTGAAGCAGGACACTTCAAGACGTTCAGGCTGGGACACGCTTCAGTTTATCCGAACTGGTGAACGTCCTATTGAGACAAAGGCAACTGTTACGGCTGAGTCAATGAGTAAGCCTGCAGAATCCCCTCTAACTGCTGGTGAGAGAATGGCTGTTGATGCCATCGCGAAACTAAAGGCCGGGATCCCATTCAACAGGAATTTTGAACATACTCCGGTTGAAACCAAGATATCTGAACCACCGAAACCGGTCGTGACTTTTGAGGAACAAATAATCGGCGATTGGAAAACAAATCCGTCCATCAGGGCTGAGTTTGTATCACTTGCCAGCTACACGGCATACCGCAAAGCTGAGCGTGAAGGCCGGGCAAAGATTCATAGGGGTTGTGTCGTAAGATAACTGGGGGCTCCTCCAGGCCTGTCGCTCCCCCGACCCACTCGTATAGGCGGCAGGCCATTTAAATTTAAGGTACTTCCAGAAAGCATTTTTATGCGGGGGGCAAGGCACCGCACAATTTAACTAGTTTCAGGAAAATAATTTAGGGTTGTTATATCACACAATTACTAATTAACAATCATTACAGTTTAGGAGTTTAGATCATGTCAGAGAAAGAAAAGAGATTAAACCTTAAAGAATTATCTAAGGCCTTCGGAGTAAGCCAACAATCGGTCAGACACTGGATAGACCGGGGTATTCCATGCAAGCGGACGAGCAAGGGCTACAACTTTGGTTTAGCCGAGACGATCCAGTGGCGCGAGAAGTATTTACAGGAAACGAAGCAGGGTGGAAGCAGCGAATACGAGGCGGCACGAACCGAGAAAGAGATTTACCGGGCTAAAATGGCAAAACTTAATTATGAGCGGATGGAAGGGACGCTGGTTCTTGCTTCGGCTGTACGAGATCAGGCCTTTCAAACGGCTAGGACGGTCAGGGATGGCATTCTTGCTGTTCCCGATAGGGTTTCTTCTCTCTTGGCTGGCGAAATAAACGCAACGGGGAAGGTCGATAAAACTAGGGTAAATGAAATCCTGGGCAAGGAACTTCGCCAGGTGTTGGAAAATCTCTGCAGCGAATTAAATCGATCGGAGGTTAAAAATGGCGAAAAAAATTGACCTGAGCGAGTTATCGGAAAAAATGGGAGTCAGCAGATACTTAATTGAGGACTGGATTAAGCTGGGTTTGCCACACGAGAGAACCAGCCGGGGCTATAGATTCGATTTCGATCAAGTGGTCGAATGGCATAATTCCCATGTCAAACGAGTAATTGAAACGGAGGGCGCAAAAAATGGCAAGTGATAATTTTTTACGGTTTTATCACAGTGTAGGACAAAGTGCGTATCGTTCTAAGAATGAAACTATTAGAGAAGGTTTAAAAGAAGGAATGAAATTTTTACGGTTAAAATTTATGGAGGAAAAACGTAATGGCTGAATTGAAATTATTCAATATGGACGAGGCAGCAGCCTTGCTGGGTATCAAGCGATCTACACTTTATGATATGACGATGCGAAGGGTAGTCCCGGTTATAAAAATCGGCAAATTGAATCGTTTTAAACTGTCAGACTTGGAAGCATTTATCAATCGGAACCGACAAGAGGCTAATTGAATGCTTTACGAACTCACGATATGGTTTAGACGGCTAAAAACGTTCGGAAGGGCTTCAACGTCTCTAACCACGTTGGAGACAATCGAAATGTTATTTTGCTGAGAAAATCCTTGCAGATTTTAAATTACTTTTGATTTTAAGAGGTATATATGAACACGAATTTAATAGAAGGACGTAAAAAGTATTTGGCGAGACTAAAAAGTGGTGAGATTGTAAGGGCTAAACAACCAAGTATGAAGAAAGCAATCTTAGGCAAGTGTAAAGATTGCATGTGTGATTATGTTGATGGGCGGATGGATTGTGAAATTGAAGATTGCAGTTTATATCCCTGGATGCCTTACGGTAGGTTGAGGAAAAAAGATAAATGCCTGGCAACTGTTTAAGAAGTCGAGACCGTGTTTTATATTTTTACGTCCAGCCTAACGAGCTTGATTCAGTTGAATATAAGCTAATAAAGGCTTTGAGACCACCCTTAAATATTCAATATAACGAGCGATAAAAGAAATTTTTTTATGACCTTGACAGATACAACACTCATAGATTATCTTCTCCAGGAGAAAGGAGAGGAGAAGATGAAAGGGGCTATAAGAGCAAAAGGGCATTGTCCCGTTTGTCAGGGGAGTTTTACCGAAGTTAAAAAACTTGGGTTTATTTGTCCATCGGACAAGACTACACCGCAAAGATTCTTTATTGATCTATTCTACAGAGGCCAACGAATCAAGCTATATTCCGATAAGCAAGGCCAGGTGTTGGATTCATACCAGAGGGCTTTAAATCTACTGGCACATATCAACGTAGAAATTAAAAATCATTCGTTTGATCCGTCCCATTATATAAAACAGGAAAGAGAGAAATTCTACGTTGTTAATTTACTGGATAAATTTCTTTCCCACAAACTTGATTCTCTTGCTCCAAGTTACCGACATGTGTATAAATTATATACTGGATACGCAAAGGCATTTTTCAAGGCAACTGATATCCGAGATTTAAGAAAGCTTGATATTGTAAATTACTTAGAATATCTCAAAAAGAATTACAGTTTCAGTGGAAAAACAGTAAAAAACATCATTGACCACTTCAAGACTTTTCTCAGGTACGTCATGAACGACCTTGAAATTCTAGATAAAATCCCTACATTTCCAGTCATTGATTATAGCGAACCGCAAATTAAGTGGCTTTCCCCTGAATTACAGAAACGAGTTTACGAAGCTATTCCCACCGATGATAAGCCAATAATTGCATTTCTTATGCTTAGTGGATGCCGTCCAGGTGAGGCAAGGGCTTTGAAATGTAAAGACGTAAACCTGGATTTGGGCGTTATAACTATCAATGCCACCTTTTCAGGCAGGGTTTACCGGGAAAAGAGAAAGGGAAGACGGGCTAAGGGTGTTGTCATCCCCATACATCCAGAGATAGCAGATTATGTAAGGAGTCGCATTACAAATAATCTACCTGAAGCTTTCTTGTTTGTTTACAAAAAGACCGGATGTCATTACACTGAAGATAGACTGAAAAGGATTTGGGATAAGATAAAAGAGATTGTTAGGCTCTCCCAGGATATACGGCTTTATGATGCTACAAGGCATAGCTTTGCATCTCAGTTAATCAATAACGGTATTTCGCTGATAAATGTTTCAAGGTTGCTTGGACATAGTAGCGTAAAAATGACAGAAAAATATGCTCATAGCGATATTGAAAAATTGAAGATCGATATGTCGAGCGTGTCCCTTGGCAGGGAAATAATTAAGTTGGAAGGGAAGCAAAAAGTTGGAAATTTATAAACTAAAACCGTCCCCAATGTGTCCCTGAAAGAATTTTTGATTTTTTAAGTAATTTAATAATAAGGACTTACGGCGGTAATTTATGGGTTCGATTCCCACACGCTCCCGCCATTACATCTTTATATTTCAAAGACTTATGGTTTTTTTGCACCCTCTAAAAACCATCCCCGTTGTATCCCTAGAATTAAAAATGACTGTTAACTCTATCAAGGGTTAATGGCCTTTTTTTGTCTCGAAAATATCCCTTTGTTCATTTTCAGAGTTGATGTTTTTTTACTATTTAATATAACTAAAATATAGTTGCATTAAGATGTTTTAATGTTATCTAAGTAAATGAGTAGATTTGAAAAGCTACTGAAACGTTTCTTATTTAAGCAGAAGGATTTTACCTATGATGGGCTTACAAGGCTTTTGGCGGGTTTTGGGTATGAGAATGTACGTACAGGCAAGACAGCGGGGTTAAGGGTGGCTTTTATGAGTCCTGAGGCCGGACATATTATTAAACTTCATATTGCGGAAAATGAGATTATGTTTACTTATTCTGCTTTTTTTTCAGTATTTTTCCGTAACAGAAGAATACCAAAGCAAAAATAATGCACCAGAAGCAGATGAAAAAAAACCAACCAGAAAGGCTCATAAAGACGTTTCCCTTTTCTTCCACGCCTTGTGAACGAGAAAACCGGCCAGGAAAAAAGTCATCAGCAAATACATACGGGCAATCCATTTGGGAAAAGAGGTTTCCAGCATCTCCTGCCATCCATGCTGGATCATCCATCCTCCAAAAATAATAATAAGGATGGTCGGTGTTACATACCTGCAAAGGAAGAAAAATATCCGGGGGATTGGGATATCCGCCCCCCGGTGCATTTCATCCCAGGCCTTTTTTGAACCAAAAATCCAGAAAAAAAGGATGATTTCTGCGGCTGCAAAGAAGGTAATGAAAAATGTGCCTGCCCAGAAGTCCAGTTCATCAAGGGTCCCCTGCAGCAGGATAGGTATATGACCTGAAAAGAAGAGGAAACTCCCTACACAGCAAACGGCCTTTCCCTTTTCCATACAGCACTCCTCCTCCAGGAAGGCAACGGCAGGCTGGGTTAAGGCAACAATAGAAGTAATTCCGGCAAAGAAGAGAAGTGCAAACCAGAGGAATCCAAAAATATTTCCCAGTGGAATAAACGAAAAAACCGCAGGCATTGAGACAAAACCAAGATGGTAAGCGCCTTCCCTGGCAATTATTTCCGTATTGGCAACGCCAAAAAACACAACAGCAGCGGGAATGGCAATGGATGATCCCAGGACAACCTCTGCGAATTCGTTTGTGGTGGCAGTTGTCAAACCAGAAAGTACGATATCATCACGCTCCCGGAGATAACTGGCATAAGTGAGCAAAGCACCCATGCCGAGGCTTAACGTGAAAAACATCTGGCCTGCTGCAGCCAGCCAGATGTTTAAGTCGAGTAGTTTGGAAAATCTCGGTTCCCAGAGGAAGGCAAGTCCTTTTAAGGGATTGCCTTCAGGATGCACAGGAGAACCCAGCGTAAGAACCCTTATTACCAGAAACACGGCAAAGAGAAATAACAAAGGCATTGCAATTTTTGCCAGCAGTTCAATGCCTCTGGCAATTCCGCGGGCAAGGATGAGCATGCTCAAAAGGAGGGTAAAAACATAGATGCCATAGGCATAAAGGGAAGGTGTGAGAAAGAAATCGCCCGTCCCGGTGTATCGCTGAAGAAAATGGGAGAACGGTTGTAACGTCTCTTCCAATGTTCCTATTGTGTGAACTTTCGGCAACTTGTTACATAGTGAAAAGACGGCATATCCAACCGTCCACGAGGTTATGTAGGTGTAGTAAACTATGATCACAAGAGGGCATACAATACCAATAATTCCGAGGTATTTTGCGCTCCTGTTTTTCCAGAGGAGTTGGAATGTGCCAGGGCTTGTTCCGTGACCGCGAATGCCGCCATATCTGCCGATAGCCCATTCCACCCACATGAGAGGGATACCAAGGAGGAAAAATGCGAGGAAATAGGGTATCATAAAGGCGCCGCCATCGTGTTTTGCAGCCTGAACGGGGAATCTCAGAAAGTTTCCAAGACCTACCGCATTCCCTGATGCTGCAAGGACAAGTCCTATTCGTGTCCCCCACCGCTCTCGTTCACGCATAAAATTCCAGGAAGAATTAAATTTGACCGTTTTACTGAAAACTGTATCGTATTTTTCTGCAAAACTCCTTTTATGGAAAGTTTTTACCTTCCCATATCCCCTCTTTTAGAAGGATGGGATATGGGGAGGTTGATCTCTGTTCCTGTATTGAACAGAGATTGGTTGCCACCGTTTTGCTTATGTTTGCCCTGTGAAAAGCCAGAGGCTCATAAGCCATTGTAGATGTCCAGCACCTCCTGATCGGTCAATGCCCGTTTATAAAGGCGGACGTCGTCAAAAACACCCTGAAAGTACCCTGCGTTTACCCGTGAATACCCCATCCTCATGTCTGAATATGCTGTTAAGGGCACTACCGTATTTCCCACAGAATGGGTTTGCGTGTTCACCAGTAGGCCATTCACATAGAGCTTTTGTGCTCCCGTAGTCTTATTATAGGTGCCTGCGGCATGGTACCAGCTTCCCACCGAATTAGTCAAATTCCTTGAGGCTGTTTTCATGGTTTTTACGCCATTTGCATCCTGTGTCACCAGGACAAACTGGAGGGTATTGGAATTGCCTGACGGGAATCTCAGTTCAAACCCCTCCCGCAGTTGTGCATTGGAATGGTACCTGAATCCACCAAAGACGGCATCATTCCGTGTCGTATCATTGGCATTTTTATAGAACCATGCGGTAATGGAAATCTCGTCGTGGTTGATGCGGGGGATTGACACATAATCATCTACCCCGTCAAAACCCAATCCACAACCACCATTCGATCTAGTCGTCCATATTGCCCCTCCATTGACAGCGCCGTGGTTGCCGTTGGCTGACGAATCATTGGCAATCGCCCCCGTCCCTTCATCAAGGGTGTAGTGTGCCTGCAGGTCGGCGGTAAAGGCGTTGTATAAGTCATGGATTTCCCGGTCACTCAAGGGTTGATTGTAAAGGCGAACGTCATCGATGACGCCATTAAAATAACCGTTATTAACCCTCGAATGTCCTATCCTCATGTCGGGATAATATGTCAAAGGCACCGCCGTATTCCCCGCCGGATGGGTTACGGTTTGAACCAATTCCCCGTTTACATACAACCTCTGTTGACCCGTTGTCTTGTTGTAGGTACCCATAACATGATACCAGCTACCAACGGAGTTGAGGAGGTTCTTTCGGGCAGTCCGGGTTGTCCTGTTTCCGCCGCCGTCCTGTGACATGAGGATAAACTCAAGGGTATTGGGGTTGTCTGACGGAAACCGCAATTCAAACCCCTCGCGCAGTTGCAGATTCGCATTGTTTCTGAATCCGCTGAAGATGGCGTCATTGCGCGTCGTATCATTGACATATTTATAGAACCATGCGCTAACGGATATCCCGGCATTATTTATGAGGGGGATTGTCACATAGTCATTCACTCCGTCAAAGTTTAATCCACCCCCGTTTTTCCCGTTTGTCCACGTCGCCCCACTGATCGTTCCATCGTTGCCGTTGCCTGATGAATCGCCGGCAATTGTGCCACCCATTTCATTCAAGGCATAATGAGCCTTTAAACGTGAAGTGTTAAATAAGGGATGAAATACCTGAATGCGATCATTCCCCGTATCAGCAACGATGATGTTGTCTGCGCTGTCTACGGCAACACCATAAGGATAATTAAACTCACTGTCTGCCGTACCCCAAGAGCCAAATGTGTGCAGAAAGGACCCGGACGAATCGAATACCTGAACACGACAATTGTAGCTATCAGCAACGACGATGTTGCCTGCGCTGTCTACGGCAACACCATAAGGATACAGAAACTCCCCGTCCCCGTTACCATTAGTACCAAACTTACGCAGAAAAGACCCGGATGAATCGAATACCTGAATACGATGATTGTTGCGATCAGCAACGACGATGTTGCCTGCGCCGTCTACGGCAACTCCAAAAGGATACAGAAACTCCCCGTCCCCGGTCCCATTAGTACCAAACTTACGCAGAAAAGACCCGGATGAATCGAATACCTGAATG
>WYAU01000064.1 GCA_011525665.1 Candidatus Brocadia sp. | reverse complement strand
AAGGATTTCCACAAGAATCTCCCGAAATTTCAGGGTGTTAGTGTATACAATTAATACCCCTCTAATACATTGACTATATTAACGTTATAATGCTTTTGGCCTTCGGCCATAATAAACTCACGCTAGGGAATCTTCACCTTTTTTGGAACTACCTGGAGCATACAGGTCATCCGAATCGCATACTTATACTTTCAGATTATAAAACACAAGGTATTCCTTCCGCATGTATTGAAGTAATTTCGTGATAATCTCAAACCCTTCTGACAGGGAATGCAGGGTATCGTCTAATTCATGCCGCCTTGCCATATCGTGTTCAGAAGCCAGACCGAAATAAGTTTTTCCAAAGTCTACATAATAACGATTGTCTATGAGGGTCTTTTTATACTTAAATTTATGTTCGATGTATTCAGGGAACATGCCCGTAAAAAACAATGTATAGTTACCAATATGACAGTAAATATAAAATCTCCGGGCACTGTCGGAACGCTGAATCTCTTCAATCATGTCGATAATATAGCGGTATTGCTTTTCATCGTCCTTTTCCATCCCGTATAGTCTGGACGTTTGTACAAACGTGGCAAGCATGTTTGCAAGATAATTTGATACATTGGTGCTATTTAACAATTTCAGGACTTTATTCCTGTTCCAGGGATACGGACGTTCAGTACTGTTCAATTCTTCTACGACATCATCGATAAAGTCTGCGTCATCTTTCTTCAGCTTAAATACCCTTCTTAGCAATAAGGTAAATAAAAAATAAGGTGATGCATGAAGGATTATATTCCCTTCATGCATCACCTTATCAAAAACACGGTCACTATCAACCATCTGTGAGACAATATCTGCATCCCCCTTAATGAGATTTGCTATATGCTCATAGTCTTGCCTCTTCGTTACATAGTTTTCAATAAGAAACAGCAAATCTTTATCTGAGAGATGGCCAAGGTCATGTGAATGTAATTCATTCTTTTTTCTTTTCATCTTTTTTCTTTTGTATCTCATGGACTACCACAAACTTCGAAAAGAGTGTGATTGCCATAATAACGACAGCTATGGAACCGCCAAAATACATGGTTTCCACAGGATTTTTCCAGGTTACGATTTTTTTCACGAAGGTAATCAGGAGCACCACTACAGAAGTGGCAATCAGCTTTTCTTTTAAATCATACAGGTCGTATATTTCAAACCATTTTAGATTATTCGAGGATAAATTTTCATCGACGAATAATTTGTAAAGTCCTATTCCGAGAACAAACATTACCACTGCCACCATAAATGAGTCTATGGCAGAAATAAAAAGAACGGGAAGTTCCACCTCAAATTCCTTCTGAAGAAATAACAAGTTAACTATTTCGGGTAACCCGTTAAACAGTTTCCAGATCCCTGCAAAGATCAAAAAACCAGAAGCAAAAATCGTAACAACAGATGCTGCCGCAACAAAATAGCGTCCTAAATTTATAAAATAATTATTTATACTTCCCATAAAACCAATATTAATCATGTAGCTCCACCTCCTACTAACTCCAGCGATACTGACCATTTAGTATTGTTAAAAACTCAGCAATAAAGCATAACGTTCTTACCATAAGGTAACGAACACAAGATACATGATACACAGGATTTTCATTTTTTATAACGCGTATGTTGCTTCTCTGGTTCCCTATTTTTGTAATTCCACATATCGTTTCAATTATTCAAAAGTTTTTTGCATTTATTCTTTTGTCTCTTCTTTCTTCTTTCGTGATTCATCTCCTACCACCAACTTCGAAAAAAGGGTTATTGCCATGATAACGATAGCTATGGAACCGCCAAAATATAAGGTTTCTAAGGGTTGTTCCCATATTACAATATGCTTTAAAAAAGTGATAACAATGACCACAACAACTGCTGCAATCAATTTTTCTTTTAAATCAGTGAGATCATGTATTTTCAACCAGTGCGGATAGCTTATAGACTGGTCTTTATCTACAAACAATTCAAAGAGTCCTATACCCATGACAAACATCACCACGGCAACCATAAACAGATCGATGGCAGAAATAAAGTGCACAGAGAGTTCTACACGATGTTCGCCATGATTAAACAAAAAATTTAAGATGTCCGGAATACCATTTACAAACTCCCAAACCCCGGAAAAGATTAAAAAACCAGAGGCCAAAATGGTAAGAATTGAGGCCACTGCTACAAAATAGCGCCCTGCATTGACAAAACCTTTGTTGAGAACTGTTAAAAAATCCCGGTTTTTCATGTATTCCCCTTACTATTTTTTTGTTTCGATCGCCCGAAATTCTTCCAGTAGCTCCCTTTGTCTTTTCGTTAAGTTCTTAGGGGTACTTACGATCACGCGCACATATTGATCGCCGAATCCACGGCCCTTTAAATAGGGCATACCACTTCCTCTCAATCGGAAGAGGGTGTCAGTCTGTGTCCCCGGCGGAATCTTCATCACCGCATTTCCATCCAATGTGGGTACTTCAATCTTTGAACCCAGCGCTGCCTCTGGTAAAGAAATGGTTGTTTCCATATAAATATCGCTTCCTTGCCTGTGAAAAATGGGGTGTGGTTGCACGGAGACAATTACGTAGATATCTTCCTTCCATCTCCCTGCGGCCTTATCGGCGGTCACCCTTAAGGTTGTCCCATTATCCACCCCCGGCGGTATCTTAACGTTGATCTTATCCAGTTTTTGTACCTCGCCACTTCCGTGGCAGCTCTGGCACGAATGTTCAATGATTTTTCCCCTGCCTTTACAAACAGGACATGCACCGATTTTGATAATCCTGCCGAACCCCTGCAGTTGCTCCTGTTGCACTTCCCCCCTGCCGTTACAATTCGTGCAAGTCCTGGGAACCGTACCTTTTGCAGCGCCCGATCCACCGCAATCAGTGCATTTTTCCATATGAGGTATAGCCACCTCTGTGCTAACACCTTTATAGGCTTGTTCTAAGGTAATTTCAACCTGGACTCGCTTGACCGGTACTTCAGGTTGTGTAAAACCCCATCTGCGTGCGCCGAAAAAATCGCTGAAGATACTGCCACGGCCAAAAAAATCGGAAAAGATATCATGGCCGAAAATGTCTTCCAAATCGCTGACATGGCTAAAATCCCGCCACGTAAACCCTTCTTTGCTGAAATCTGAAGCTACCCCTGCATGCCCATACTGATCGTATCTGGCCCTCTTATCGTCATCAATCAGCACTTCATATGCCTCAGATATTTCCCTGAACTTTTCTTCAGCCAGCTTAGGATTGTCTTTATTAAGATCAGGATGGAATTTTTTCGCTAATGCGCGGTAAGCCGCCTTAATTTCTTCTTTTGAAGCAGTCCTGTCCACCCCCAATAGCGCATAATAATCTTTTTTGTCTGACATGCCCCATATCTTACGTTCATTTATAGCTTTATTCAATAAAAAAGGTACTATTTAGACACTAAGAATCAAACGTAAGAACGGAACCTGAATTACTTTCCCATAAGGGCAGGAATGTAAGAAAAGTGGCTGTTTAACCACTTCCTACTGTCATTAACAAGCACAGATCCCCCCCTCCGAGTTTGCTCAAGAGGATTATTTTAAGTCGTTCAGATAAAATATTGATATCATTGCAAGGACTCAGAAGGCCGGGGGGGTTAACAAATTATATTCTTTCGTTTGCGATCTTAACCAGCGCCCTTATAAACAGGTCTACGTCCTCTTCTGTGTTAAATAGTCCCGGACTGATCCTTACGGTGCCATCGGGAAATGTCCCGATCATTTGATGTGCAAAAGGAGCACAGTGAAGACCGGGACGTACCGCAATATCGAAGGATTGATCGAGAATGGCACCGACCTCTGCAGCTTTAAACCCTTTCACATTTATCGACAGGATACCTACCTTTTGGGATATGTCCGTTGTGCCATATAAAATAAAGCGCTGATCATCTTTTAGCGCCTGAATAATTTTATTCGTCAGGCGTTGTTCGTGCGCCCTGATTGTACCGATCCCTTTTGATAAAACGTATTCAATTCCCGCCCGAAGACCAGCAATACCAACGGTATTGGGAGTGCCGCTTTCCAGTTTGAAGGGCAATTCTTCCGGCTGGGATAGCGATGCAGGCTCAAAACCCGTGCCTCCTTCCCGCCACGGTTCTAAAGTCAAACGTTCTTCCACATAGAGCCCCCCCGTTCCAGTTGGTCCTAATGGGCCTTTGTGTCCTGTGAAGGCAAGCATGTCGACATAGTCCTCATCGACGTTAATTTCACATACCCCTGCCGTTTGAGCGGCATCGACCATAAAAATAATATTATGTTCCCTTGCGATCCTGCCAATCTTCCGGATTGGTTGGATGGTACCAAGGACGTTAGGAGCATGAGAGATGACAATCAATCGCGTTTTTGATGTAATGGCATTTTTGATATCATCCGGATTAATAAGACCATCTGGAGAATTTCTTACCTTGGTAACGGTAATTATATTTCTTTTTTCGAGCCCATTGAGGGCACGGGATACCGCATTATGTTCGAGAAAGGTCGTGATGGCATGGTCGCCTGATTTGAGGAGTCCTTTAATCCCCATATTAATCGCATCGGTGGCATTAAACGTAAGAATAAGCCTCTTAGAATCCTTGATACCAAATAATCGTGCAACAACAGTGCGGGTATCTTCAACTTCCTTTTCTGCTGCCACCGCCATCCGGTGACCGGAGCGTCCGGGATTGGCACCCAGTGTCCGGTAAAAATTATCCATGGTTTTGTATACAATCTCTGGTTTTGGAAATGTCGTTGCAGCGTTATCTAAATAGATCATATTACATCCCTATATATTTTGCATAAAGCCCCTTGGCTACAGAGGCATCGGTTGTGCCTGAAATAATTGACCGACCATCTGGAAAAACTGTTAACTCGTACCTGTCTATCTTCAGTCGTAACAAAAAGCTATTAAAAGACACATATCCTGCTTTTTCCAGCCGTACTGCAAGCCTCTTTAAGTCGAGTTTTGACCCGTTAGGGTGTAAAATCTGTACGGCGTTTCTGGCACACAGGGTGGTTATCATCGAATACGTCTTTTTCGACAGGAATTCATACCTGTGTTGCTTGCACGTTATACAATCGGACTTTTCCTTGATATCTTCTACATGCAGCCTTTTTATTTCATTGCGCCAGAGGTCGATCTTTAAAAGACCTTTATTCAAAGTCTCGAAATTACCCGTTAAGATTTTTAACGCTTCTGCTACCTGAATGGAGGCAATCATGCTGGCAATGGGCGCAATAATTCCCTCCGTATCACATGTTTCGATGGTGCCAAAAGGCGGGATGTTTTCGAGTACGCATCGCAGGCAGGGGGTTTTTGATGGGACAATGTTCATGGTCAAACCCACACTTCCGATACAGGCCCCGTAAATCCATGGTATCCCTTTTTTTACGCAATAATCATTAACCAGGAACCGGGTTTCAAAGTTATCGGTTCCATCAATAATAATATCCGCACTTTCTAAAAGGGTCTCAATATTCGACGGATTGAGGTCTGCGATGAATGATTCAACCTGAACATGGGAATTGACTTTTTGAAGTTTCTTTTGAGCGGCAACGACTTTTGGAAGGTTCTTGCTGATATCTTCTTCATCAAATAAAGATTGGCGTTGCAGGTTACTTTCTTCGATATAATCGCGGTCAATAACTTTTAAGCGCTTTAGCCCGCTCCGGACGAGAAGATTGGCAGAGGTACAGCCTAATGCGCCGCAGCCGATAAGCACGGCATTCTTCTGCATAAGTATTTTTTGACCTTGTATGCCTATGCCGTAAAATGAAATCTGCCGTGCATAACGTTCCGACATGCTAATTTTTTATTTTGAAGTTACTCAAGCACGAAGGATCACCTGCCGCAAGGGCCTTTTCTCTTGTATACGCAATCTGAGGATTTATTCCTTCGCCAAACCCTGCAATCCACTCATTGATGATATTGCACATTGTTAAAAAGTCCGCACCAGCATCCCGCCAATACGCTTCATGAACGCAACTTTCGTGGTCCCAGGATGTACTTTTTTCGGAATCCGCCACCACCTGTGCACCCCGGTCACATGGCATGCCATCACAAAGGTAATCACCCAGCACCTCAAAAGCCTTTGATGTACTGTTGCAATCTGCTGCCGATAACCCTTTGCTCCGGGCTGCCTCTTTTCCGCAACTAATACCATGTTTGCGGGCAGCATCTGCCGCTATCTTTGCGGCATTTATATCCTGAGCGCAGAATGCGGCGATTATGGCGGCTTCACGTGTTTCTCCCTCTACAATAAGATTTTGAATTCCCTGATGAATAGGTTTGTTGGCTAAGAGTTCTTCTAAGGGTTTATTAACGCTCGATTTCGGGTATTTTTTGTAAACCTGCTCAAGGATTTTATCTGCTTCTGCTCCGTACTTTGCCTTCAATGCAGAAACAATAGCAGATTCCCTTGCCTCCGTCGTTTTAATCTTCCCGTACATCCAATGATGGATCGGCCCCAATACTAAACTCATTCAGAAACTCCTCGATGTGAAATTTGACTAAAAATTAACCTCCAAAAACCACTGAGATCACAGATGTTTTTCTGGTAATAAACAGTATCACACTCCACCATAATTAGGCCTTCAGCTACTTTTCAATGTAGAGCGAAGAGACTCTTCGCTCTACAACCGCAATTTTGAAATTCTGAAACGCCAACGTTATGACTATTCAACACCATGACTAAGCGAGTTCGACTGATTCTACTTCGGGAATCTCTTCTTTGAGGCGCTCCTCTACGCCATATTTTAGCGTCATGAGTGCACTTGGACAAGATCCGCATGCGCCTCTTAAGCGCACCTTTACGACACCTCCCTGAATATCAACCAATTCAATATCCCCACCGTCTGCTTGCAATGCAGGTCTGATATGTTTCAGTGCCTCTTCTACTTTCTCTTTCATCTGAATTCTCCTTTTTGTTTACTGGTTAACTTTTTTCTTCTCAATAACTTCGTTCAGCTCCTTAATAATAACCTCCGGATCAATATTATGCATAGCGGCGCCAAAGGCAATATCTTCCATTTTTGAACCCGGACAGGTAAAGCAACCTGCTCCAAAATATTTTTTTACGACGGCCTCAGCTTCCGGGTATTGTTTGATTACCTCTCCGATGCTGGTCTTTTTTGTTATTTTTTTAACTTCTGTCATATAAATTCCTCACTACTAAAATTTTATAGATAATTAGGAATGCCCGGAAGGAGACATTCCCAGCATATCAATACACATGGAAATCATAAACAGATTTTCACAATTACTTCGCGTACGCTGTACTCTTTCTTACGAAAGTTAAGGTTATCGGACAATGGAGTTTTTGTCAACCAAAAAAAATCCGGAATATATCAATTGGCGGGGACACAACGTTTTAAAAATTTGATTGATTAATGAATATTTATCTTTTACACTTATTTACCTATGATTATGACTCATATTCCTTTTATTATTACCATACTGCTCTATTTTGTTTCTTCTGTATGGTCGATTGGCTCTATTATCAAGCCCATTTTTTTCACTAAAAAAGTAGCCAAGTGGTCGATGATGATGGGGTTTTTTATTCACAGCGGGTTCCTGGTATTTCTCGGCCTTGAATCCGGCAATATCCCTATAACAAATGTCTATGAATCCTTTGTATCATTGCTGTGGTGTGTTCTTTTTGTGTATATCAATCTGGATTATCTTTATAAATTGCCGTCTTTAGATACATTTTTAATGCCTCTTGTCACCGCACTCTCTATCTGGGCGCTCACATTTGACGGGGGAAATCTGTTAATTACCGTCAGTCTTCAGAATTTCTGGCTTGTAGCGCACATCATCCCCATATTCATAGGCTACGCCGCTTTCACCATATCTTTTAGCCTGAGCGTTATGTATCTCACGCAACAAAGACAGCTAAAACACAAACTGTTCGGTCCGCTTTTTAGCAAGCTGCCTTCCCTGGAAGGGATTGACAAGCTTATGTGGAAGACGATCTCTTTTGGCTTTCCACTACTTACGCTTGGACTTGTGTTCGGTACGTTTTGGGTCAGGACGCAGGATATTTTAGGCGAACAGTGGTACCTGGATTATAAAGTTGTCCTGGGCCTGGCCACATGGCTCATTTATGCGGCCCTGCTCCATATGCGGCTCGTTGCATCATTTCATGGCACCAGGATCGCTTTATTGACAATTGCCGGTTTTTGTCTGGTGCTTTTTACTTTTATTGGCACCTTCTTTATGGGGTCCAAGCATGCCTTTCAGAGGGTTAGCGAACAAACGCACAACGAGATTGTAAATATACGATAAACTTATCGATGGGCATCTGCAATCAAAAAACTCATGGTATAATAAATGATGTTAAATTGTTTTGATTTTATTTCGCGCTAATATTACTGTTACGGTAGATTACGCAAGACAAAGGTTTCTTATATGAGTATTCTGGTCGTTGGGCTGAATCATAAGTCGGCCCCTGTAGAGATCAGGGAGAAATTGGCTTTTAATGCCAATAATATTTCCACCGCCTTATCACTATTTCTCCACAAACATCAAGCGGCGGAGGCCGTTATTTTATCAACCTGTAACCGGGTGGAGATATATGTATCGTCAATCGAAGGCACTGTTACTGTAGAAGACGTCTTCTCGTTCCTTGCCGAATTTCACAAAATTGAGTCCGGCAATTTTTCTCCTTACATGTACCACTATAAGGATGGTCGCGCCGTGAACCATCTTTTCTTTGTCACTGCCAGCCTTGATTCTATGGTGCTGGGTGAGTCACAGATCCTTTCACAGGTCAAGGAAGCTTACACCATGGCATCCATGGAAGAGGCCACCGGAAAGGTTATGAACCAACTATTTCAGCAGGCGCTCAATGTTGCAAAAATCATACATACCAAAACATCCATCGGAAAGAGGAAGGTTTCGATAAGCTCCGTCGCAGTCGAATTTGCCGAAAAGATATTTCAGGATTTTACCGGTAAAATGGTCCTCGTGGTGGGTGCCGGTGAAATGTGCGAGCTTTTGTTAAAGCATCTCTACGAAGAAGGGGCGCGAACTATTGTGGTTGCAAATCGCACCTTTGAGCGTGCCCAGGAGATCGCCAACGCCTTCCAGGGTCAGGCCATTAAATACGAATTACTGGGTGAATATCTTGCAAAAGCCGATATTATTATCAGCTCGACCTCTGCCCCCCATTATGTAATCCATGTAGACCAGGTTAAAGAAGCCATCTGGCATCGAAGGGGCAATCCCATGTTCCTCATTGACATTGCAGTGCCCAGGGATATTGAGCCTGATGTTGCCAACGTTGATAATGTTTACCTCTACAATATTGACGACCTGCAATCTGTTGTGAATCAGAACATTGATGAACGAACCAGGGAGGTAGAAAAATGCCGTGCTATTGTTGAAGAAGAGGTAGAACATTTCATGGCAAAGCTGGAAGAAATGAAAATAGAACCAGCAATAACCCAGTTGCGTAATCATTTCCATACGGTCGGGAAAGAAGAGTTAGAACGTTTGAGGCCGAAGCTGAAAACCATAGATACCGGAGACTGGGAACAAGTCGTTTATACCATGGAGCGAACCATAAACAAGCTTCTCCATCATCCTGCAAAAGTTGCCAAGCTCGAGGCAAAGAATGGTGGCGGATACCGGTATGTGGAAACCATCAAAAAATTATTTGGCATATTTCATCATACGGATCACCCCCAGCATTAGTCCTGGCAATAACAGGATAATATCAAAACCCACTGGCACATATTATCCAACACCCGCACCCGGGTTCCTCCGGAGCAATCTCATGTTAAATAATCTCTGCACCGGCAGGTTTTTCCTTGAAATATCCTAACGAGATAAAATATAATGACCATCTGTATTCTGTTTCTAAAAATTCCCCGAGTAACACAGGAAAACGATCACACTACTATCACATGAACACCTATGGAGAATAACGCAGAACAAGAAGCAAGAAGAATCCGGGAAATGATTAATGAATACGTGATTTATAGTTCCTGTAGGCTAAATCCGGATACGAAAATTGTAGACAGAGTAATTGACGGATTACTGATGCGTAAGGTCAAATTCGGACATGCATACTGCCCCTGCCGTTTGGTTACAGGAGACAGGGAAAGAGATAAAAAGATCATTTGCCCCTGTGTTTATCATATTGATGAAATTGAGCGTGAGGGAGAATGTCATTGCAATCTTTTTGTGAGCGTAAATTATCAAGCAAAGGTAGAGAAAGGAGAAGAATATGTCTGAAGACGTTGCTGTAATAACAGATGCAAATTTCGATACAGAGGTAGTAAAATCAAATGTCCCGGTCTTGGTAGATTTCTGGGCTGCCTGGTGTGGTCCTTGCAGACAATTGGCCCCTGTAATCGACGAACTGGCGAAGGAATACAAAGGAAAAGTGAAGATAGGAAAAATGGATACGGAAGAAAATAACAATACCCCCGCTAAATTTGGAATTACCGCAATACCTACGATTATCCTTTTTAAAAATGGAGAGGTCGTGAATAAAATGGTAGGTGTAAAATCGAAGAAAGAATTAAAGACAGTGCTGGATGCTCATCTGTAATACTTATGGTATTCCCAGCAGTTCATGCATTTTGGTTGGTATGTCTTCGCTTTTCATCAGGGTTTCACCGACTAAAATAGCATGAACACCTATGTCGATCAATCTCTTCACGTCTTCCCGTGATTTGATACCACTCTCGCTTACAACAATTTTTCCCGCGGGGACAATGGACCTCAGCCGAAGAGTAGTGCCCAGGTCTGTCTGAAACGTTGCAAGGTCGCGGTTGTTTATTCCGACAATCGTGGCATTTGTCTGCAAGACCATGTGTAATTCCGATTCTGAATGTACTTCAACCAGGCAATCCATACCCAACCCTGCTGCCAGTTCTAAAAAACACTCTATTTGCTTCCTGGAGAGGATCGCGGCAATGAGCAGTATCGCATCGGCCCCTGCAGCCCGCGCCTCATAAATTTGATATGCGTCAACGATGAAGTCTTTCCTCAGAACAGGCAAATCCACAGACTTCTTAACCTCTGTTAAATGGGATAAACTGCCCTGGAAAAATTTTTCATCCGTAAGGACGGAAATGGCCGATGCGCCTCCTGTCTCATAAAGACGAGCAATTCCAACCGGATCGAAATCATTCCTTATGATACCCAGAGAGGGGGAGGCCTTTTTGATCTCCGCAATGATACCCATACCTCTATCCGATTTTAGCGCCATGCCAAAGGGTTTCGTGATTTGGATTTTGTGAATGCCTTTTTTCAATACCTCAACGGAAACCCGCTTTTTATTTTCAGACACTTCAATCAATTTATACCGGTAAATCTTATCCAAAATTGTCATACGCGTTTTTGTTTCAACAAAAGTTCCATAAAACGGTTGCTTTTATCCGGCAAGGTATTCGTTGCAATAAGCATTTGCATGGAGGGAAGAGACTGGAGGAGCCGAAAAGATACCCAACTGCATAAGGCCAGCCGTAAGGAAAGATAGGCGGTGTGATGTATACAAAATCTGAAAAGGAAATTGCCCGAAAGTATCATGAACAGACCTATAGCAGCATAAAGACAATATTTATACCGGTAGCGGATGCCGTATCCAAGCCCAACCATGAATAAACCTATGGTAATATAACCAAATCCGTAGCCACGCTGAGCAAGCCCCTGGCTAACGGATAATGCCAAAATGCTCAGGATAATACCTAATATACCCAGAAAAATTACCAGGTTTGCCACCTTTCCAACACGTTGTGAGTGATTTATCAGGTCTTTTTCAGTCATTTTTAGATTTTACCGATGAGAATAAGGATTCCGATGATAATAAAGGCAATTGCTGCACCCGCCTTAATGAAACTGATAGGCAAAAATTTCGTTATGACAGCCCCTACGCTAACACCAATAACGGTTACTACAGCAAATGCAAGCATAGTACCGACAAAAACCAGTACGGGTTTGTTTGTCTTACTGGTCATAAGGATAGATGCCAGTTGTGTCTTATCCCCCAGTTCTGCTAAAAAAATTGTGACAAATACACTCACGATAATCTTCCAATTCATAAATTAATATCATCTCCGTTTCGCACGGATCTCACGAGGGTCAGTCATTAAATTAAGTTTCGTTTTGCAAGGCAAAACGACATTGCCTTTTTCTGTTATTCACGTGTATATCAGAATACAACCTATGAGTCAATCTAAAATACCACTACATTTTAAATAAAAAACCTCCTGCATTGAAAGACCTTGCAGGAGGTTTTGTAGAGAATCCTTTTGTGTTAATGAGGGAAAATTTAGTGATGCTCCTCTTCAACAATAAACTCCACCCCATCCTCATAGGACTGTTTTCGATAGCCGAACAGAGACACGATTGTTCCCGCGGCAAGCCCTGTAATCCATGCGATAATGAAGGTAATGAACACACCCTTAATCTGAAGTCCCGGCACAACGTTCTGTGCTATGAAGATGGCTGCCAAACCTCCCAGCATGCCGGGCATTCCATGAAGATTATGGACACCGCACGTATCAATACCCTTTATTGCCCTTTGAATACGCGGTTGAATAAGAGCAAATCCAATGACACTTAAAATACCGGCGATGAAACCCAATATCAGCGAAGCCTTTGGCGTGGTATGCGCGCAGGAAGAACCGATAGCCACACCGCCTGCGAGGGCTGCGTTGGCCATATCTTCAATAGCGATCTTCTTCCGGATCATTGTGCTTGCAAGATACGTGGACACCGTTGCGCCACAAAGCGAAAGAACGGTATTGACTGCAGCAAGAGGCATCTTTGAAATCTCTGCCGGCGCAGCA
The DNA here is from genome assembly GCA_011525665.1 of Candidatus Brocadia sp. GTDB lineage: Bacteria > Planctomycetota > Brocadiia > Brocadiales > Brocadiaceae > Brocadia. The sequence continues at coordinate 36,853 of WYAU01000064.1, read as the reverse complement.
CAAAAAGATGGCCAGAATATCCACAAGACCATACTTCCCAGCATGGAAAATTGATTGCTGATCTTATCAGATTCTATTTTCTTAAGAAAATCCTCGCTCGTGGTCATTCTTACAATTACGCCTAAACCAAAATAGGCCCCAAACTGGTGGATAACGATAGAACCCCCCGTATCTATCAACCGGCCCTTTGGTATAAGCCCCATACCATTTTCCAGCATAATCCATTCATTCAGCATATAGGATGGAACAAATATCAATGCCATAATAATATACTGGGACATTTTTAATCTGCCCAGGAAAGCCCCTGTGGCAATGAGTATGCTTGCTGCGCAAAACTCGGCAAGGATCAACCGATCCATGGTCAATTCAGCCGGTTCTCCAAATATATCCATTTTCTTGAGAAACATATAATAAGGAATAACAACGCTTACCGCAATATAAGTTGCAGTAACTGCGCCATAGCCGTATCTTTTTACAAAGACCATTAAAAAACCGAAACCGACCATCAGCATCGCCATAACGTGGATGGCCTTGCCATACTTCGTTAATTCAATAAAGTCCTCCATGGCAGATGTAATCTCAGCGGGATGTTCACCCTGAGAAGAAACTGACTCAATTCTTGCCGGTGTATGAGATTCGACGCTATTACTGGCAAGGAGGATTTTATGATTTTCCGAAAGCGTAGGAGATTCATGATCTATAGAAGACCACGCGTTCCAATCGTTCTGCGTGTCATGCGTTGCGAGCAATGCATGGTCCACCGATTGATTTTTTCCTTCATTTGCAAACCCCTCAGCCCCGCCAAATACTTTTGGCACCCCTAGCAAGGGGAAGCATAAAAGACCGATACATATAACACCGTACAACTTCAAAAACCTTTTCATTGCCATCTACCTGCCCTCCTTTTCTCATATCTAAAATGGTGTGGGAATTAACACATTACTCGCATGGTTAATGAAACAACTTTTTATGAAAACTTTTACTTTCCGAACAATTTAAAACGCATGATATCAGCCACTGAAGTGGCTTGTTTTCACTTTCCCTGAAACAATTCTCATGGGAATTTCGTAACGAGTGCTCATTAGTTCTCCGTATATTTCTTAAAACTTTATATATCACTATTTGTTGTTTCCTGTTGATATTTCAGGGGATATATATATTCCATTTGACATGAAATATCAAGCGAAAAGTGCCATTTACCGCAATTTTGTTTTGAAGGCTAAAAGCGTTGCAAAATAAGAGCGAAACATGTGCCAGAACAATATTTATGAAATACTGTTTTGGTGTAATTTGAAATGATACAAAGAATGGATCACTATGAAATACAATTTGTGGTATGTTTATGAGAGGCGTGTTTTAATCACCCAACAATTGTGACTTTTTAAACTCGTAGTCTTCTTCGGAAATAAGGCCTAGCTCTCTTAATTCATCGAGTTCTGACAACTTCTCATTTTCGCTTTTTTCCCCGGACGAAATCTTGGCGGGAGAATTCTGTGCCTTTGCCTCAGTCAGTTCCTTAAGTTTATACTCGTAATCATCTCCTGTAATGAGCCCCTCATCGTAAAGTGATTTCAGTTCGCCGATTCGTTCGTCCTCGATGGTGTCCGCGGATGGAGGAGAAAACGTTTGCTCTTCATCTCGGGGAATTTCCGGAGGCGAACCCCGTGTCCCGGCAAGTTCTTTCACCTTATACCGATAATCTTCTTCCGTGATGAGTTCCTGTTCGTATAGCTCCTTAAGCTCCTGGATCCGTTCATCTCTGTTCATGCTTCCGGATGGCACCGGCCTGCTTTCTTCACTTTCTGATATTCCCGCGAGTTCTTTTTTCTTGTCTGCATAATCCTCTTCCGTGATTAGACCCTCATGCCTCATTTCTTCCAGGATCCTTAATTTATCATCCGGAGATTCTGTTTCTATCGGGGTAACTTCTTGTCCTGCGGGGTCGCTTTCATCTGACAAATCCTGGGCGCTAAACATTGTATCCCGATTTTCATCGGAGAAATCCCGGTTTACAGGAATACGTCTCTCTGCCTCTTCAAAAACGGATTCATCTTCATCCGTAATCATCTTTTTTGAGTGACCTTTTAATTCCGGAAGGTCGCCGATATCACGACCATCCACAAGGGCGTCCTTTTTTTCCTCATATTCTTCAGCAGAGATGGTTCCTTCTTCCTTGAGTTCCAGTAACTTCGTAAGTTTTTCATGCATGTCTTCTATATTTACTGCTGATTCTTTGGCGCCAGCAATACCCTTTTGTTTTTTTACGCCTTCCGGTGACGAAACTTTTCGTGAAGAAAGAGACGGTTTTTCGGCATCATAATTCCATTCCTCAGGGACAGGTCTGTGCGAGTTCTTTACCGCGACCTTGTCAGGTTTACCTCTTGGTGTCCCGCTCTCTTCCGCGCGTTCTTTTGTCGTTGAAATTTCTCTTTTTTCGTCAATCTTTTCAGGTTTTTTTGCGGCGAGCCTTTTTTCTTCCTTTACGCTCCTGTCAGCCTTCTTTTTTTCCCTGATAGTCTTCTCATCCCTCCCGTCAAATGGAGGAGAAAAGATAGAAACAGCTACAAATTGTTCACCGCCGGTATTCAGGAATTTATGCACCGTCTTGCCGGGAATTTGTAAGATAGAACCCGGTTTTACCAAATATCGTGTACCGTCAAGGGTGGCAATACCGCTGCCCTTTTTAACGTAGATAACTTCATCATGCCGCTTGTGGTAATGAGGACGGAGTTCTCCATTCTCACGCACCTGGATCAGATGCATACTTGAATTTTTATTCTCGCCCACATCGGTGATCTTTACATCTTCGTTTTCACCAAGAGGATTTTTGGTTGCTATCTCTTCGATATTCTGGACATTGGAGGAAAAAACCACGGGAAATTTCGTAGGATGCTGGAGGGACTCTACAAAATTCACGGGATAATATTTTACCGTTGTACAACCGCCGAACACCAGGATAGGGGAAAAAAGTAAAAGGCAAAAAGATGTTTTCATATGTCGGTAACAGCAATGGTAAGGTGCGCCGTGCCCCTTACACGTTTGGTTTGAGATTTCTTTACGTCAAGGTATACCCTAATACAGACGGGGAATTTCCGGGAAGACGTTTCAAGACGTTTTTCATTAAAACAAAATATGTAGGTTATTGCAAGTAAGTATTTAAAATTGATTGCGTGTTTACCGAAAGGTCACGGTATTTATACGCATAACTTCATTGACATTTCATGAGTTTGTTTCTATCATAAATCGCATACACATACTTCAGAAGTTTCTTGGCCAAACTCGTCGCAGACACCAAAACAATTTTATTCTTTTTGCGGAAATCGATGGAAATAAACAGGGAAAGACGCAAATTCCTGAAAAAGGCTTTCCAGGCGGGAAGCGGTATTTGTGCTTCTTCAATTATAGCGAAATACGTACATAATACCTCCTTTCTTGCGCGGGGTGAGGACAGATCCGCGATCAATTCCCCTACGGTAATTATTGCGCGTGATGACAAATTATTCGCGGAGACCGGAAATTTAAAGGAGACTTTGGTTTCTGGCTTAATACATAAAGCGGTAATGCAACTGACCAACGCCCTGTCACAAGAAAAAGCATGGCAGGCCCTTTTCAGACCTGACGATATTGTCGGCATAAAGTTAAACTGTCTGTCGGGAAAGACCATGTCTCCTCATGTTGCGGTTGTGGAATCCATTATTCAAGGTTTAAAATTTGCGGGCATTAAAGATAAAAACGTAATCGTCTTCGAACGTTTCAGCCGGGAGCTTGAAACCGCTGGATTCCGTGTCCGCCGCATGACTGAAGGAATCCAGTGTTTCGGCACTGATGAACTTCCTGGCGGTGGTTATGAGGCCGAGCCGCAATTTGCTGGCAGTGTGGGTACGTGTTTCAGCAAGATTGTATCGCGCTTATGCACGGCTATTATTAATGTCCCTGTTCTAAAAGACCACGACCTGTCCGGGATAAGCGTGGCCATGAAGAATTTTTTCGGCGTTATTCATAATCCCAACAAGTATCATGGGAACAACTGTAACCCCTTTATTGCCGAGTTAAATACCCACCCTTATATTGCGGACAAGGTAAGATTGGTTATATGCGATGCAATTCTTGCTCAGTACCATGGTGGACCTGGTTACAAGCCGCAGTGGACATGGAACTACCAGGGAATTATCGCAGGCAGAGACCCTGTGGCCCTGGACCGGATATGTCATACTATTATTGAAGGGAAACGCAAAGAGATGAAGCTTCCGTCTCTGAAGCAGGCAAACCGTGAGCCCAAATATATCTCCACGGCTGCCATGCTGGGATTGGGTATTGACGAACCCTCCAAAATCAATGTCGTTCACATATGATTTAGCCGGAGAAGGATATCGGCGGGCAAAATCTGTTGAATAATACCGTATTGTTTGTTATTATTTGCTCACTGTTTCATAACATTTACGGAAATTTTACTTAACTTCAGGAAACGAGATGTCATCACCATTTACAGAAGAACAGATAAAGCGTTATTCGCGGCATATCATCTTGCCGGAAGTAGGAGGAAAAGGGCAGCAAAAGCTTTTGAATGCCCGTGTATTTCTGGTTGGAGCGGGAGGATTGGGATCTCCTGCCGCATTTTACCTTGCTGCAGCCGGTGTGGGAAAGATCGGCATTGCAGACAGTGATTGCGTGGATCATTCAAACCTGCAACGGCAGATACTCCATTCCACCAGAGATGTAGGACGTTCCAAGGCTATCTCTGCCAAGGAAACCCTGGAGGCATTAAACCCTGATATAGAGGTAATTCCTTATACTGAACGTTTAAATTCTGAAAATATCTTAGATATCATTAAAGACTATGATGTGATCCTTGACGGGGCTGATAACTTCCCAACGAGGTATCTTGTTAACGATGCGTGTGTATTCCTCAAAAAACCGCTGTCACATGGTTCCATATTCAGGTTCGAAGGACAGGTTACTACCATTGTGCCGTTTGATGGACCTTGTTACCGCTGTTTATACGAAACGCCGCCGCCGCCGGGTCTGGTTCCGTCATGCCAGGAGGCCGGAGTCCTGGGGGTTTTGCCTGGCGTGGTTGGCTCTATTCAGGCCACGGAAGTAGTAAAACTTATCCTGGGCAAGGGACAGATACTAAAAGGAAAGTTGCTCATTTACGACTCCCTGAATATGGACTTTAAAAAGGTCAAAATACATAAGAATCCCGATTGTCCGGTGTGCAGCGATAAAGCCACGATTAAGGAACTCATTGACTACGAAGAGTTTTGCCACGCCCATGTTGGATCTTAGACAAACAATTTAATTCAGTAATAAGAGAGGGAAACGATCATATCTTTCCGTGAGGTGGGTATCCGTAAGAGAGCGTCAGGAATTTCACTTTCCTGGTTAAGCCAGGAGTAAATACCCTCTTTCCCTTCTCACGAGAGAAATTTTGGAAATTACCTTTTTAAAAGGGTGGGGTAAAAGCTAAAAAACGTGTTGGTTTTGCCTTTTAAAACGCACCCTAACAGAATGTAAAGGAGTGCTTCAGATGAAAATAAAACGGGATTTACGACGTGCAAGTATGGTGGCGATGTTTGGAGGCGCAATTTTATTCTCGGGTATCGTTACAAGTATCTTCTTTTCCAAAAGGCTCTCTGCAGATGAAGGGAAGACAAAGGCACAAACCGAGGTGAAGAACATCTCCGCGAGTCAGGCCAGGGATTTGATTGAAAAAGATAAAGACGTATTCATCCTGGACGTACGGACAAAGGAGGAATATGACGACGCCCATATCAAGGGTGCCAACCTCATTCCTATCCAGGAACTGGAAGCAAACCTGAACAAAATTCCCAAAGACAAGAAAATCGTTGTTCATTGCGCAAAGGGAAAACGCAGCGCAAGGGCATGTGAGATGCTGAAAGACAAAGGATTGAAAGAGTTGTATAACGTCGAAGGGGGAATTAACCAGTGGAAGTCAGAAGGCTATCCAGTCGAAAAACCCTGATGTGATAGGTGTGGCGTTTTTAATTTTACCACCCCTTTATCCCTTTCTTCGCAAGGAGAAGAAAGAGGGGTGGTTATAAGTTCAGGGAACGGTAGCGTTATTTTACACTTGTTATTTTTCAATAAATTTCTTACGTATGCAACCCTTCCACCTGTTATAGGCGTCAAAGCCGGGTGACAGCCGCTTTAGCCAGGAACACATTCTGCTTCCGGAGGTTACGGCTGCCAGATTTCCCGGTATTTGTTTGCCAGTACCTTTGTGAAACGAAATTTCCATAATGAATAATCTCTCCAGGACAAAGATTGTCTGTACAATTGGACCTGCATGCAATTCCCCATCCATGATTGAGGACATGATACGTGCGGGCATGAATGTGGCTCGATTAAACTTCTCTCATGGCACAGTACAGGACCATGAAGGTAATATTAAAAATATACGCCGTATTTCTGCACAGTTAAAAAGATCTGTTGCAATTATCCAGGATTTATCAGGCCCAAAAATCAGGATAGGAACGCTATCTAAAGAATCCGTTACAGTGAAAGCCAATGATTTGTTTACACTTACAAACAAGGTTTTGGAAGGAAATGAGCAGATAGCGTCTATTACCTATTCACTGTTACCTGATCATGTTTTTGCCGGCGATAGTATCTTACTTTGTGACGGAGATATCGAACTTAAGGTCGTTCATAAGGATAAGACGAGTATTCTCTGTCAGGTTATCGTTGGCGGCATATTGAGCGCCGGCAAGGGAATCAACATACCGGCAAGGAGTCTGCCCATACCTTCCCTTACGGAAAAAGACAAAAAAGACCTTGAATTCGGGATTGAGCATGACGTGGATTACGTGGCGCTGTCTTTTGTAAAAACGGTTGATGACGTTTTACATCTCAAAGAGCTTATCCATCAGAAAAATAAAGACATACCCGTTATTGCCAAGATTGAAAAACATGAAGCGCTCGATAATCTTGAGGATATTGTAAAAAGTGCGGATGCTATTATGGTTGCCAGGGGGGATCTGGGGGTAGAAATACCGCTGGAAAGGATCCCTCTTGTTCAGAAGAAGCTCATTCACATTGCCAACAGTTATTACAAACCGGTCATTACCGCAACACAAATGCTGCAATCCATGGTCAACAATTACAGGCCTACCCGTGCTGAAGTGACCGACGTTGCCAATGCCATCTTTGATGGAAGCGATGCAGTCATGCTTTCCGAAGAAACGGCCAAAGGCCGCTATCCCCTTGAGTCCGTAAGCATGCTGTCGAAAATTGCCAGAGAAGTTGAGCCCGGTTTAGTGAAAAAAAGCAATTTTGAAGCAATGCAAAAAACGGACAGCACGATCACAATCCCCGATGCGATAAGCAGTGCGACCTGTCAGGTTGCTGACGATCTTCATATCAAGGCCATTATTACATGCACTCAAACGGGAAGCACGGCACGGTTTGTTTCCAAACACCGGCCCAAACAACTCATTCTTGCCGTTACCCCATCACCCAATACTTACAGAAGACTTGCACTGGTATGGGGCGTCATCCCCATACTTACCGAACCTATACACAACACCGATGACATGATGAAAAAAGGCATCGAAGCCGCCAGGCAGGCAGGTTATATCAGCGAGGGAGAAACATTAGCCATCACCGGTGGCGTCCCTGTCTGGAAGCCGGGATCAACCAACCTCCTGAGGGTTTATTAAATCAAATACCCTCACAATAAATAAACTTATTATACATTTTTATTTTTTCTTGCATAAAATCCCATAAAGGATATCTGACCATGTATTTTGCGCAATATCCATCCATTTTGGGTTAGAAAAAGACTGCTCCTTTTCGCTTCCGTCTCTAAACTCTACGTGCATTTCAAGAATGCGATACCTTCGTCGGGAACAATCTATTTCCCGAAAAGTCTTCAATTCTTTCGTTAGAGATGTGGACAACTCAGAAGTAGTTGTTTTCTCCCATACCCTGACAATGTTATCGGAGATATACGCTACACTTTCCGGATCGTAATAATGCTTCGTACGGTCATCACCTGTTGCATAATATTTCCATTTCCCCTCTTTGGCATTACTATTGAGAGAAAAGAAAACAATACCGAGAAGTAAAGATAATAAAGCACAATATTTGATTGGTGTTTTCATGCGATAAATTATGCAAATTTTATAAGATTTCATAATAATCCAAGTCCATCTCCTTTAAGACAAAAAGGGTCAAAAAAAAGAATCAAACAATTCACAGTACCACATAATCGGTGATTGTCCCCGGCAAACCTTACACCGCTGGCTTCTTTGTGCCGAGGACGATACGGGGTTGAGTGTAATGTACAGGAAATTATTTATTGTAAAATCGTTTTCAGGCAAATAATAAAAGCGGGAAATGCACTGCAATCTCTTTAAAATGCCTGTCCAGAGTGTAGAGAGGGATGTTATTTTCTATTGCTGTCTGCGCTATAAACAAATCTATCGTCCCTATTTTTATCCCTTTTTTAGAGAGGTTGTAAGGTGTACCCCATTAAACCGGCGTTTTTATATGACTCTTCTTTTGTGAGGACATAATGTATTGCAGCGAGAAATCTGTCTAAAAACTTCAATTCCGTCTCTCCGGCAGCGCCTCTTTGCAATTCAAGCAAGATAATTCGTGTAACGGCAGCCCTTTCCTCTGCTAAGACGTTCTTTAATCTGCCTGAGACTTCACTGCCGTTTTTTCTGAAAAACTCTATCCAGACAGACGTATCTATCAGGATTTTATCTTTCATGCCTGAACCTCTCCCAGTCTTTCTTAAATTTTAATTTGCCCTCCATCTCAAACGCTTCCACGATCCTCTTTTTCCTTATATATTCTTCAAGGGCAATAATCACGCTCTCCTTTTTGGTCTTGCTATGAGACAATTTCATTGCCTCATTCAGCAATTCATCAGGTATATCCAATATTGTCTTCATAATATATCTCCATTTTAAAATCAGATACATTCATAGTAGTTATGTTTATATATCTTGTCAATATTTTTATTTACCGGCAGGCCGGGTTGTTTTGCAACCCAGCACCCTTATTGTTCCTCTCAATGATTTCTTTGGCGTTCTGGAGGGCGGCAGGGAGTTCTTCTTTTGTCAAGTTAAGGATCTATATAAAAAATAGAAAGAAATTTATGATAGACGAATAGAACAAAATACGTTATAAACTGGTTAAGATTTTTAAGGACAAAACCCAACAATTTTTCTTTGAAAACGGGCTAAAGACACAAAATTTGCGCTTCTATAACTTTCACATAGATATTTTTCACAATAGCGGTCCATTCTTCTTCGCCGCCGCTGGCGGGGGGGGCGGTTGTTTGTCGCCCTCGGTGAGGTGGGTGAAAGGGAAGGAACGGAAGTTTGAAAATTTCTCCAGCATCAAGACAGGAAACCGGAAGTATGGAAAAGTCATTTACCCGCGAAGAAATGCGGGAATTGGACAGAAAGGCCATTGAGGAATACAAGATTCCCGGCATTATTCTTATGGAAAACGCCGGGCGGAATGTAGCAGAAGAAGTAGTGAAATTAATACAGAATCCTCAAAAAACAAAAGCGGCCATTTTATGTGGGAAAGGGAATAACGGCGGCGATGGGTATGTCGTGGCGAGACATCTTTATAATCATCACGTTCCCGCGGATGTATTCCTCGTTGCAAAGATTTCTGACGTTCTAAAGGATGGAGATGCGGCCATAAACCTGCGAATACTCTTTCATATGAAGATCCCCGTCAGAGAAGCGCTTGATATCTCGGAAGTAAACCGCATTTTGAAAGAATTGAGCAGTTATGATATCATCGTTGATGCATTGTTTGGGACGGGGCTTTCGGGGGAGATCCGGGAACCGTTTAAAACACTCATTGAGGGCGTTAATAACCTTAATAAACCCGTTGTATCCGTGGATATACCTTCAGGACTTGATTGCAATGATGGCAGTGTATTGGGTGCAGCCATTAAGGCCGCAAAAACCGTGACATTTGCAGTAAGTAAAAGGGGGTTTTCTCTGCGAGATGGGCCGGCGCACACAGGAGAGGTCATAGTAACCGGGATCAGCATTCCAAAAGAATTACTACCCTAATAGCGGAATTCAGAAACTTTCCGCCGGAGAACGAATGGCCTCTGTGCTCTCCCAATCGTATAAATAACGTCAAAATTCCTTTACAAATAAATTATGCATTCGCCTTTACCGACACACAGTTCTTGCCAGAAATCCTGCAGTGTTCCATTAAACGGTTTATTCTTTTCAGTAAGGTATCCACAGAATCATTTGATTGTACCATAGTTGCACAAACAGAAGCGGTAACACAAATGCGTTCATTTCCTGCGGAAAAACCCGATTGCTCTATTAAAATACGTATCTTATTTGCAATTTTATACAGATAATCTTCCCCAACATTGGCAGCAATTACCATAAATTCCTCGCCACTCCATCGACCAACCATATCCGAGGCTCTCACACTATTCAGCAGAGTCTTTGCCGCCATCTTTAACACGGTGTCCCCTACGTCATAACCGTAGACATCATTTATTCTTTTAAATTCATCGATATCCACAAAAAAAATCCCATATGACCAGCCGTGTCTATGCATCACACTGCAAACGGACCTCAGGTTCATTTCCAAACCGCGTCGTTTCATCAGCCCGGTGAGGGGATCAAGTAAGGCGCATCTTTCAAGTTCCTCAATCTTATGAACAAACTCGACCTTTGAAGAATTATCATGCAGTTCTTCAACAGCGCCTATGACCTGCCCGTTGCAGTTCCTGACCGGTGACACGCGCACGAACACAGGCATCCGATAGCCCTCTTTATGCCGGGCATACACCTCCATACTCCGCGGGCGTCCATCAATGATTGATTCTACAGCCATGCACTCTTTCTCACAGACATCCCTCCCCTGTTCGTCCACATACATCAAAAGATTCCCTCTACAGCACCGGCCCACCATCTCGGAGTTCTTATAACCCGTAAGTGTCTCTGCGCCTCTATTACCGTAAGTAATTATACTGTCCCGATCAACAATATATATTCCGACAGAAAGGCTATCCAGCAGGCCTCTGTATAAATCACCGTCTTTCATCGTTGTCATTTCCCCTTAAACCCCCTCCATCAAAAACACTTACTTCCCCGGAACAGCGTTGTTTACTCGCTCTCCCTTTTCATACAAGAATCTTACTTGATTGCGCCTTTGCATGGTAGGAACTCCTCACCAGTGGCCCAGATTCTACGTGTTGAAATCCTACCCTCTCCCCTTCTACCTGCAACAATTCAAACTCCTCCGGGGTATAATAACGCTGAACCGGCAAGGCGTTTCTCTTTGGACTCAGATATTGTCCAAGGGTAAGGATATCGCACCCGGCATTCCTTATGTCCTGCATGATACTTATTATTTCATCCCATTGCTCACCGAGGCCTACCATGAATCCTGATTTTGTTGTTAGGGAAGGGTTTTTCACCCGTGCACTCTTTAACAATGCCAGGGAACGCTTATAATCGGCCGCGGGCCTTACCAGCGAATAGAGGCGCGGCACCGTTTCTATATTGTGATTTAACACATCCGGGCCTGCGGTAATTATTGTATCTAACGCCTCCGGGTTTCCCCCAAGATCGGGTATTAAAACTTCTATTTTACAAACTTTCATAACTTCCCGAATGTTTTTGATTGTTTCAGCGTAAACCGATGCGCCGCCATCAGTGAGGTCATCCCTTGTCACCGAGGTAATCACAACGTATTTTAGCCCTATCCTTTTAACAACCTCTGCAATTCGATAGGATTCCTCTCCCTCTGCCCCGGAAGGGTTTCCCTTTTTCACCGCACAAAATCCGCACTTTCTGGTACACGTTTCGCCGAGTATCAGAAACGTTGCGGTTCTCTGTTCAAAACATTCACCGATATTCGGGCAGAGCGCCTCCTCGCACACCGTATGAAGCCGTTTCTCTCGCAGGAAGCCTTTTATTTCATGGTAATTTCTGCCTGACGGCAACTTTACCCTTAGCCAATGCGGACGCATAGAATTCTTAATTGTGATTTATGCAGTGAATAAAATTATCAATGAAGATGCGTCATTTTTCCCGTTTCATTATATTTTGCATTTCTTCATTCAATCCTTTTCTCCATTCCAGATATTTTCTGGGAAATGGTTTGACTTTTTTCAACATGTTATACAAATAATTAATCCTCGACTCCACCATTAATTTGGCACGTTCTGTATTATCATGTATGTACTTATCTATCAAATGTAATATCGTGTCTTTGTTGTTATAAAACTTTTCTATTAATTCCACAATATGGGGCATGTCATGAATAACGTTTCTGCTAAAGAAAATTATTATCGAATCAGAGAATGACAAAATATCCTCGTCCTTATCAATAATAAGGCATGCATTATTATCGATAGCATGCAATTTACCGTCATCGGTAAACAGTATATTCCCCAGATGCCTGTCGCTGTTTCCAATGATAAAATCAAAGACCTTTAACCGTTCAAAATCTTTCCTTTCTTCATCCGTAAATTTCTCTATCTGATAGCCGTCTCTGGCGTTTTTAATCCACTCCTGAACTGAACCATCATATCGTACGCTGCCGATCGTGTCATCGATCACCATTGTTTTTGGCACCAGCCCAAGCCCTACGATTTTATCAATTTGATAAACAATCGCCTCCCGGATTGCAGTATCAGGGTTATTGGCCATCCAGTAATGCCGGATGTCACACTTGAATATCACAGCGCTCCCATCTTTAAAAGTTAATTTCTCCGGTCCGCGGGGACCTCCCATCCATCGGTCATAATCCACATGATTTATTTCCTTGTCCTTTATACTGCCAAAGATACCTTCTTTTGTGCCTTCTTCACGGAGATTATTACGGCTGTTTTTTTTATTTGTGTCTTCCGGTTTGACCATAAATTCATATAATAACAATCAGGGTTTTTGAAAAAAATCTTAATAAAAACCAGGTTTTTTTCGTTGGTGTGTCATGAACTTCAGTTCGCAGGACGTCGGCATAAATATCGCGCTGCATGATGCCACGATTCTATCGAGTCGGAATATTTTTCACAATACTAAATTGCTACACATTGCTGATATTTCAGCAGGTACCATATTTACCTGAAATATAATGGCATAGTAATTTGCCAGTTTACTATAGACTTCCCTGATGTTCACATCTTCCCGCAACAGTTCCTGTACAGAGGTGACCCTTACGCCATGGATTCCGCAGGGGGTAATATAACTGAAGGGAGATAAATCGTTGTTCACGTTAAGAGAAAATCCGTGCATTGTATAGCCCACGGCAATCCGAACACCAATAAAACCGATCTTTGCCCTGTTTACCCAGACACCTGTGTATCCTTCGCTTCGTTCTGCAGCAATGCCAAAGTCTGACAACGTCCTTATCATTACTTCTTCGAGCATCCGCAGATAGTTATAATAATCCTTCGTATAGGTGTCCATTTTTATTATAGGATAGCACACTACCTGACCCGGACCATGATACGTAGCCAATCCACCCCGATCAGTTTTATACACAGCAAAACCGTTACCCGTGTAATATTCCCCGTTGTTTATCAGGTTCGTTTCTTTATACCTGCGGCCGAAGGTAAAGGTCGGCGGATGCTGAAGCAGGATAAGACAATCTTCTATCCTGCCGGAACTCCTTGCCTCAAGCAGGGCTTTTTGAAACTCCCAGGCCTCACCATACTCCACCGTATCCAGTTGGAGGAGAAGACCTCTTCGCCTCATAGACTTTAACCTCCCATCCTTCCAGAATATCTTTCACTTTACGAAGGAACGCATCGGCACCGGCACCGTCCATAACCCGATGATCAAAAGAAAGGCTGAGATACATCAGGGGGTGGATTGCAATTGCATCATCTATAACGACGGGCCTTTTGACGACAGCTCCTACACCTAATATCGCCACCTGCGGCAGCAGTATTACAGGCGTCCCAAATAAGCTGCCATTGAGTCCGTAATTTGTTACAGTAAATGTTCCCCCCTGGACTTCTTCCGGTTTTAATTTTTTTGAACGTGCTCGCAGGGCAATATCCTGGATATCCTGGGCTAATTGCAAGAGGTCTTTTTTATCTGCATCCTTTATTACCGGAACAATCAGCCCATCTTCAAGAGACACTGCAATTCCGATATTAATATAGTTTTTCTGAACAATGCCTTCATCTGTCCATGAGGCGTTCACAATGGGATGCTCTTTGAGCGCGCGAACGGTTGCAAAGGTTACAAAAGGAAGATAGGTAAGATGGATACCTTCCCTCTTTAAACTGTCCTTATTCAATTCACGGCACCGTTCAACCTTTGTCATATCAACCTCAAATACCGTTGTTACATGGGCAGCTGTTCGCTTGCTCTGCACCATCCTGTCGGCTATAATTTTACGTTTTGGACTTACAGGAATACATATTTCCTTCTCCAAAATCTTCGTTTCCGCCTCCGCAGGAGGAGCAGGAGTAACACCTTGCCGTGAAGCCACATAATCCATTACATCCTTTTTGGTAACTCGCCCCCCTTCGCCTGTGCCCTTTAGTTTTTCTAAATCAACGGCATATTCCTTAGCCAGTCTCCTTACCAGCGGTGAATATTTTTTTTCTCCTTCTCCTGGCTCCTCAGATTTTTCCGCCGGCTTTACAACCTTTGCCGTCTCTCTTTCCTTTATAACTCCGGGCCTTTCCGGGGAGACAGGTTCCCCCTCTTTTCCTTCAACAGTTTCAATTTGGGCAATCACGGTCTGTACAGGGACCGTATTGCCTTCCGGATAGAGAATCTTTTTCAGAATGCCGGTAACCGGTGACGGCACCTCAGTATCGATCTTGTCCGTGCTGATTTCAACGACAGGTTGTTCCTTTTCAACTCTATCCCCTTCATGCACAAGCCACCTGGTGATGGTTCCTTCCGCTACACTTTCACCCATTTGTGGCATAATCACATTAACAGGCATATTTTAAACCTCCTTATCAATAACGCATCACTTTCTCTACTGCTGCGACGACGTCTTTTGTTTGCGGAATAAAGGCTTCTTCCATCTGAGCACTGTACGGTACAGGGGTATCCGGGGCGGCAACGCGGAGAATGGGTCCGTCCAGAAAATCAAAACAATATTCACTCAGTAAGGCAGAGACCTCGGCGCCAACGCCGCCCGTTTTCGTCTGTTCATGCAATACAACAACCTTGCTTGTCTTCTTTACCGAACCAAGAATTGATTTTTTATCCAGGGGGAGGATGGTTCTCAGGTCAACAATTTCACAGGAAACTCCGTTTTCTTCCAGCAACTGTGCGGTCTCAAGTGCGGTATGAACCATTGCGCCGTATGTGATAACCGATACGTCATTTCCTTCACGTGCAATTCGTGCCTTTCCTATCGGTACGATATAATCTTCGTCAGGGATGGAATCTTTAATGCGTCTGTAGAGATACTTATGCTCACAATAAATAACGGGATCATTATCACGTATAGCAGCTTTTAGTAATCCCTTGGCATCATATGCTGTGGATGGCGCAATGATTTTCAGTCCGGGCACGTTAAAAAAGAATCCCTCAATGCACTGGGAATGAAATGCCCCGCCGTGTATATTTCCACCATAGGGCGCCCGTACGACAATGGGTGTAGCCGCCCCCCACCGGTAATGATTCTTTGCAGCCACATTTACCAGCTGATCAAACGCACACGAGATAAAATCGGCAAACTGCATCTCCACTATGGGACGCATACCAACAAGCGCAGCACCAATGGCAGCGCCGGTAAAGCCTGATTCGGACAACGGGGTATCCAGAACCCGCCACTCTCCGTACTTTTCATAAAACCCTTCTGTCGCACGGAATGCACCGCCATACACCCCGACGTCTTCACCCAGAACGAACACACCGGGGTCCCGCGCCATTTCTTCATCCATTGCCTCTTTAATCGCCTCAAGATAGGTAATTTCTTTCATATCCCCCGCTCCTCTTCTATCGGTGTTGCATAAACACCCTTCAAACAATCTTCCGAATCGGGATAAGGACTTTCCTCTGCAAATGCCTCTGCCTCTTCAATCTCTTTTTTCACCTGCGAATCGATACCGTCCAATTCCTCTTTTCCGGCAATAGTGTTTTCCATCAAGTATTTTTCCATAGTTAAAATGGGATCCTTTTTCTTCCATTCCTCCAGGAGTTCTCGCGGGACATACCGGGCGCTGTCATGTTCCGAATGACCGTGCATCCTCATGGTCTTGCACTCTATGAAGGACGGACCGCCTCCATTTCTTGCAATATCATAGGCCTCCATTGCAGCCTTATAAACTTCAACGACATTATTTCCGTCCACGATCTTACTTGGAATGGCATAAGCAAGGGCACGTTCAGCAATATCCTTAATGGCCATCTGCAGTCTCAACGGAGTGGAATAGGCATACTGGTTATTATTGCAAATAAAAACAATAGGCAGCTTTCGTGCGGAAGCAAAATTCATTCCCTCATGGAAATCGCCGCGGCTCGTCCCTCCGTCCCCCGTACATGCCGCTACAATCCTTTTTTCATTGCGTATTTTAAAGGCAAGGGCAGCGCCCGTTCCCACCGGATAATTATCTGCCAGATGGCTGGGAAAGCCGAAGACACCAAAATTCAAATCCCCGATATGGACATTTCCCTCTTTACCGCCGGTAACACCGGTCTTTTTACCCATGTACTGGGCCATAATGCGTTTTGCGGTAATTCCCCGTATTAAAAAGACACCCATATCTCTGAAATACGGAGCTGCAATGTCATTCTTTTCAAGGGCATAACCGTACCCCACAGAAACCGCCTCCGTACCATTGCTTGTCCATGCGCCTCCCAATATCCTTCCCTGATGATAGAGAGATGTGACGCGGTCTTCCAGTCTTCGTGTCAATTTGAGGTAATAATATAATCGCAGTAAATCTTCACGCTTAATATCCATCGTTTTTCTCCACCTTTTTAAAAGCACCCGTGGATTAACCGGTTAAAACGGCTTGAACGGTCACATCCGTTGTTCACCTGTGTTTTTCATTGGCTGAAGGCAATTTTTGCCGGGACAGAGCGCTTACAGACCGCCAGTAATTGCCCGATCAATCTCCATCTGGGCCTTGAGTTCCAATACGTGATTGGTTAGCTCGTCTATGTGCCCTTTTTCCCATTCGGCCAGGTTCAGCAACATCCTGCGTGTAGCAGGCTTTGCCGCTTGTAATGATGCCCGATAGTAATAATCATACGATTCCTGCTCCCTTTTGATTGCCTCCATGAGCACTTCCATTATGGCGCAAGGTTCCGACGTCTTCTGTATTTTCATACGCACCCCCTTCCGTATTGTAAAAGCCTAACCACAGAACTGAATAATTTATATTGTTATTGATTGCAATGGCCTTAAACCGGACAACTGAGAATTTTTGATATTTTTATGCTGAATTAATACCTTGAAGATATCACCCATCCCCTCAGGATGAAGAAGATTTTTCATTTTTAATCGTGTTTCAATATCAGTATTCGTATCGCGTAACCTCTCCAGGACTCCCAGTGCGATTAAAAAATGGGATTGTTTTGTAAAACCGGTAACATCGAATCCCAGCAACCTTCCAGCATTCATCAAGTTCGTAAAATCCACATGCGTCGTGATGTCTTGTTCACCCAGTCGTTTGTAATAATCCCGATTCACAGTATGTTTATAATAACACCTAACAGTACCGCCGGTATGGTTTCCCCGGCATATCGCCTCTGCCGTGTCACCGTAGTCAACCGTTAGGATAAATCCTTTGTTTAACTTTTCTGAGGCGTGCCTTAACCACTTTGCAGCGCCTAAATTTACTTCGTATTCCTGCCCTTCTTTGAGATATATTCTATTGGTTTCAATATAATCCGTTATAGACGGACGGGATATCTCGTCGTCCGTTTCGTAAAAACCGGCTGTATTATAACCCACATATACCTCTTTTAAAATCTTATTTTTCATCTTTAACCGGTGTACCGGTAACGCATCGAAAAATTCATTGGATACGAAGCATCCCTGCATCCTGCCAAAAGTAAATCCATCTTTTGAGCAGCTATGCCACGATACCTTCCCATCCAAATCTTTTTCCCCTGACAAGAAGGGCGAGAGGTATGTTTCTTTTTTCTCTCTAGAGAAAGGCGCAAGGCTGTGTTGAGTGATAGGGCAATCAAACCAATTTCTTTTTTCTGCCGTTTCCTGTCTTATGCTTGCTCTATTCAATTTGGCTGAGATGACAGAGTTAAGAAGTGTCATTTGTTTTTCTTTTGCATGGGGATTAGTTTCAACGATAATATAATGAAAATTAGCATAAAATCCCGGATATTCTTTCTTGATACTGTGAATAATATCATAACACAACCATCCTCTATTGGCCCCTATTTCCACAACGGTGAACGCCCCTTTCCCCATAACCCTCCACATCTCTTCCAGTTGTTTTGCAATAAGCTTTCCAAACATCCCGTGAACGGTGGGGCCTGTGTAATAATCGCCGGATTTCCCTATGCGTTCCCTGTCTGAGTTGTAATAGCCGTATTGCGGGTGATACAATACCGCTTGCATAAACTCTGCAAAGGTAATTTTCCCCTTTTTGTCTATTTTCTCAATAATTAATTCTTTAAGGAATTGCATAATATGGTAAGTCTTACGCCATCCGCTATCAGGCTTTCTGATGAATCTTGTCTCTCCCGGATAACTGACCCGTTTCCAGAATCCGGAGGCAATTACATCCGGGAAACCTTCTTTTTTATTTACCGGTCTCTGATTGTCGCCACAGGATCGGTGCCCTCAGGAGCACTTCTTTTGCAATAAAACGGCATGGGTATGACCTGGTTCCTCCCTGTTACAATCATAATAATAAGGTATTAAAAGATAATCCATTATATAAAATAATCTCCTTATAAAGGGAAATCTGTGCATCATTTTGTTTCTCCGTGCCCTAATCATACACGTGTAATGTTCTATTCGTAAAGGTTCCTGCCAATATTCTATAATTTCTTGGTTTAAAACTTTTGCAATATATTTTAATGCCTTTTCATTAAATTGATACAGGTGATGGGGAGGAAAATCGAGGACATTAATAGTTTCTGTAAAGTATGGGGAATCATTGTTTGGAACTGAAATGAGTAAGCAGCCATTTACTTCTAGCTTTTCATCGCAAAAACTTAAAAAATCAGTTAAATTTTCAATATGTTCCAGCACCTGGAAGGCACAAATAAAGTCATACGTCAACCCTTTTTCATCAAGTTTAATATTCTTTTCTTGTAAAAACATCAAATTTTTGTCACTAGATTCAACAGCCCTCACGTCATATGAATTTTTCAATTTTTCCAGAAAGTATCCTCTACCAGCCCCTATCTCGAGGATTTTTTTAGGAACCCGTTTGGAAATTACTTCAATGGCATAATTAAATTCTCCTTTTGATTCTTCATAATAGAAAGGTAATCCCTGCAAAGCGCTATTGAGTTCCGAATCGGGCGGCAAAACTTTGTCAAAACTCTTAATTCCGCATACCTGACATTGATATAAATCAAAACTATTGCCTATAAAAAATCTTTCTAAATTTATCCTGACAGGGAAAATTTCCTTAATACTTGATACGGCAATACTGCTTATTTTTATTGTTTTAATACTACCGCAAAGTTTACATCTCATTCTCCCCCCCTCCTCTTTTTCTTAAATGGTGGTTTTCATTTTTCACATAACACATATTATGAAATTAAATTTTACAATTGCAAATTTAATTTCATTTTGTATAATTCACGCTGACGTAAACAGATAGAATAATTGTTTGCATGTTTTATACACAAGCAAGAAATAGGCTTTGACTTCACTGTCTTGCCGCTCCTGAGAAAAATAGGATAATAGGACGATTTTCAGAATAATAAATACTTTGTATACGACACGAAATTACGAACTTACTATGAGATTACAGTGAATACCCTGGTAAGATATTACAAAACAATATCAGCCGCGAGTCTCTGGATAGTTATTATTTTTATTACCTCCTTTTCAAACGCCTATTCGTTCACCGATACCGATAGCAGATCAGACTTTTCCCTTACACATTTCCTTAATTACCTTTCTTATAATTATAAAGGTTTCGATATGCGAATTGCGGGCATATCAGTCGGTGAAACGTTCGATGATAACATCACCTATGACAAAAAAGATAAAAGAGAAGACTTCATAACGCTTGCGGGAATCGAAGTCGGTGTAAACTATGAAGGTAAAATGAGGAGGTTAGAACTAACGGCTGGTGTAAGCCACCGGGCATACGCAAAAAACAACGAATTTGATAATACCACCGAAGATTTAACCTTAACGTTTGAAAACGAGTTTTCAGCGCACGACCGTATGAGTTTGAGGAATATCTTCGTTCATTCCACAGAACCGCTTTTTAACAGAATAGATTTCTTCGATGAACAATTTGGCAGAAGAGGAGGCCAGTTCGAGTATTTCAGAAACAAGCTTGACATCGACTACACGAGGGATATTGCCAAACAACTTTCCGCCACAATAAGATACGGCAATTATATAGATGTTTTTTCAGGGGTGGACGAAGAAGACTCTTTTCTGAATAAAGCGGGTTTTGAAGTGGCTTATTTATTCAGCGCAGACACTACCTTTTTATTCTCATACGATTTCGTCCACAGAGAATTTGAAGATAATAATGACGCTTCAATTCAAACCATTACCACCGGCATAAGGCAGTACATAACCAAGAAACTTTATTTTGATCTGAGGCCCGGAGTAGACCTGATAGATTCCTTTGACGATAAAAATCTCACCAGGCCCATTGTCCTAACCTCGCTTACTTATAAAAAAGATTCTGAAACAATTGCACGCCTTATATTTGAAAAAAGGTACGATACTAATCCTTATAATGAGGATATTTTCAATATCTGGAAAACTACTGCCACGGCAACGCGGCAACTGTTGGAAAGACTCCAGTGCTCCCTTTCCATTTTTTATGGAGATGGTGAATTCATTTCTTCTGATTTTAAAACCCGATTGCTGGGGGCAAATACCACGTTTACCTATGAGATTACAAAAATTTTAAGGGGAAACTTTACTTATACCTATTCGGAATCGGATTCCAACTTGGAGGACGCAGGATATACAAAAAATACGGTATTTCTCGGATTATCAGCGGAATTTTAATATGCGAAGAGATTTACACAAGTACCAATTCGGCAGTGAGCTCCAGAGCGTTCGTAAGCCTGCTTATTTCATCTTTATAGAGCGGATTCATTATTAATATGATATCGGGACGATAGTCTTGAAGAAACACCGGCGGCACGATTTGCTGTGCGGTTCCTGCCACAAACATATTTTGCTTCCGCGGGTTTATATCAACAATGTAATGAATTTGATTTTTCGGTTTAATTGCATTTAAGAATGTGACACCCTTCGAGCCTGCCCCCCATACCACGATTCGTTTACCACTATATTTAAACCCTTCCAGTTTGTATTTCCATTCATCAATCCTTTTTTGGTGCGTGGAAGAGAATTCTGCCACGTAGCGCATTATTGTATTCAGGGTATTTTGACGCTCAAGGGAAAAGTGCCCTGCACCCTCTCCTGGCATTGCCTCAATACAGAGGAATTGCCCTTCAAATGATTCCGTGACATCATTGACAGAGAAACCGCAAGAAGCAAATAAATGAGCTAGTGATAAGGAGTTGAAGTACGAGCAGTGTTCATAGATGATATCCCAAATTGAAAGATCACGCAAAATGAACAAGGCATTTGGCACTTCAAAGAATACAACCGTATTGTGGCGATTACCGATTGCCCTGCGCAGATTGTCTAATAAATCCCGGGGAAACCGGATGTGTTCCAGTACATGCCTGCAACAGATAATATCCGCCTTATAGGTGGCATACCGTTCTGAATAGAAATCTTGTATGAAAGTGATATTCCCCGTGTCTGAGCCGTTATGTGTTTTGTGCACGTAACCTGGGTCAAAACCCACTCCCCGGTTTCCACCGAGTCTGCAGAGGAGCGTCAAAAAATCTCCATTTCCGCAGCCGATTTCAATAATCTCTTTGTTGCGTAAATCATGTCGATTGATCAAATAAGTAGCCAGGGTGTCGGCATAACTTTTAAAGCGCGGTGAGAAATACAGGCTGTTCTCATAGTCTTTAGTATATTTCATGAGAGAGGGATCAAACGTGAGATTGAATATGTGTCCACAATCTTTGCAACAACCGATATGAATATCCCCTGTGGGGACGCGGAGTGCTTCATCACGCGTTGACCATAGCAGATTACAATGGACGGGTACCTGCGGTATCTTGACAATTCCGGAAACATTCTTCGAGACACAGACCGGACACGTGCTTTCCGAAACAGATTCTTTGCTCAATTTTTTTAAGCTCCGTATACTTTCCCGGCGGGAAATTAAACAGTAACAAGCTCTGCAGACAGTCCCATTCGGTTGAGATCCTGTCGTATTTCTTCACCATAAATTGGGTTCATCGCAATAACAATGTCTGGTTTATATGTTTGCAAAAAGTCAGGACCCACAATTTTTTGTCCCGTCCCTGGCATGTACATATTATGTTTATAAGGATTTATATCTACCGCAAATTCAATCTCGTCTTTAATACAAAGCGTCGTCAAAAAAGCAACGCCCTTCGAACCCGATCCCCAAATGACAGTCCGCTGTTTGTTCTGTTTAATCTTCTGGAAGTAATGTTTCCATGTGTCCAGCTTATTCCGGTAGTTTTTCGCAAAATATGCAACGTCATTAGCCAAATCTTTGATATCGTCTTCCCGCAGCAGGGAAGAGGTTTGCCTTCCCTCGCATGGCCGGGCCTCAATCATCAGATATTGCTCCCCGTAATCTTTTCGGATATCTGTAACATCAAAACTGCATTTCCTGAAAAGACGGGCTAATGATCCCATGCTGAAGTAAGAACAGTGCTCGTAATAGATATCCCAAAACGCCAGTTCGCGCAAAACACGGGTTACATCCGGAACCTGGAAAAAAACAATTGTATCCAGCCGGTTCCCGATCGAACGCCGTACCGTCTTGACGAAATCTGCCGTACGCTGAATATGTTCCAATGTCATTTTGCAGCAGACGAAGTCGGCATGGTAACTGGCATATTTCTCCGAATAAAAGTCTTTAATAAAGGTAATCCGATCCCGCGCCAGGCTGGAATTACGTTCGTTTATATAACCGGGGTCAAATCCAACGCCACAGTTCTCACCCATTTCACAAAGCATTGTCAGAAACTCTCCCTTCCCGCAGCCCACTTCAATAATAGTTTTATTATATAAATTATATCTTTCAACAAGATACGTGGCCAGACGCCTGTGAAAAGAGTTAAATGTGGATGAGAATCCCTGTGTTTCCTCATACCTGGATGAATATTCATGAACATCCGGATCAAAAGAGGTGTTGAAAATAAACCCACAATTCTGACAAAACCCCAGTGCTATCTCCCCGGTAGGATAACTCATAGCCACTTCCCGTGTCGGCATAAGCAACACACTATGAACCGGAACATTCTTCTGCCTGTAAAAGACCGATACCCCTTTTGAGTCACAGCTTGGGCAAAATACTTCTTCCAGGACGTTTACTTCCCGCATGGCACTCCTACCTTGGACTGATTGTTTCATTTTTTAATCCTTTGAATTGTGATTCTTCACGATGTCATGAAAAAGATCCCGGTATCGTTCTGCGTAGAGATCAAGGGTAAATTCACGCTCGGCCTTGTCCCGGGCACGGCGAGACAAACGATAGTGCCGATTACCATCTTCCAATACCCACATAATTCCTTGAGCTAGATCCTCATATCGGTAAGGTTGCGCAAGATAACCATTCTGCAGATGCTCAATCATGTCAGGCATACCGCAGGCATTGAATGCGACACAGGGCGTGCCGCAGGCGATAGATTCCAGTACCGTATTGGGTAAGTTATCGTACAGAGAAGGCGCGACGAAAACATCCGCTGCGCAATAAACGAGCGCCATTGAGGTTGCATCGCTCAGCTTGCCCAGGTAATGGGTCTTGATATTTACATCAATTTGGCTGTTTGGGTGAAAAAAGCCAAAAACAACCAACTCCATCTTATCATGCCATCCAGACTTTGCCAGGCTTTGCAAAGCAGGCAAAAGCAAATGAAATCCCTTGCGGTATTCGTTATTCCATGCCCCGAAAAGGATGATCCGCTTCTCATGAGGTAAGCCAAGTATCTCGCGGGCTACGCGACGGTCTATGGGCCTGTACTTTTTTATATCAATGCCATAGGGGATTACCTCAATACGTACATCTCTGAAAAGCGAGCTGGATCTTGCGCATTTTGCCAGCCATGAACTGGGAGTAACGATCGTTAGTTTTAGTTCTTTCCATGCCCTGGCTTTGCGCCGCCATACCCAGTGCGACAGATCACGGTTTTTCCCGCTATGGAGCCGGGGGCAAGTGCCGCAGGAAGCGGTATAGAGTTCGCATTCCTCGCTATAATGACATCCTCCCGTAAAAGCCCACATATCATGAAAGGTCCAAACCAAAGGTTTGTTCAACCGGGGGATAGTTTCTATTCGCATAAAGCCACTGCAAATCCAATGCAGATTAATGACATCCGGAGCGAACCGGGCCACCGGCGAAAGAATAGAATCCGGAAGCCACTGGAGGGAAAATAAGGTACGGTCTCTCCGGGGATACAGTTTCAAGGGCAAACGATCCAAGTTTCTGCCTCTTGCCAGCCATTCAAGTTCCCTCACCAACGTGGCTTTTGGCGCAACCACAACGGTGTCATCATGAACGTTTTTCTTTTGCACCAGAATGCGGGAGGTCACGCCACTGTCCCGCAAGCTTTGATGCAGCCGGTAAGCCGCTCCACCCGCGCCACCTTCAAGATAAGAACTAAGAATCAAAACCTTCATGTTCTCATTTTATCTGAAAAAAACAAGTGAGTTTTTAACTTCACTTAAGAAATACTAACCGCACAAAGATTTTTGTAGAGATGCAGGAGCCTTTCAACCATCCGTTCAAGGGAAAAAAATTCTACTACCCGCTTTCGTCCAGACTTCCCCATGGATTGCCTCAAATCTTCATCGGAAAGGATACGAAGGATCGCCTCTGCTAAGGCACATTCATTGTTCCGTTCGACCAGGATCCCCGTCCTGCCATTTTCTACGGTTTCAACTATGCCTCCTGATCGGGTAGCAACTACAGGGACTTCAACCGACATGGCCTCAAGGGGAGGCAGCCCGAATGGTTCTTCCCAAACTGACGGAAAGATAAAAACATCTGCATTTCGATACTGACTTAACAATTGTGAGTTGGGAATAACACCGGAGAAAGTTACCCGGTTCGCGATATTTAACAATCCAAGCATATCCCGCAGGCGGTATGAGTAACCGTAGGGAGAACCACTGCCATAGAAAGCCGCTAATTCTGTCACCGCAGCATCATCACTTAAAGCGACAAGATATTCGAAAGGTAACTGTTTTTTGGGCCCGGCAATCTCGAGGTGCGCTTGCGGATAGCGTTGAACCACCCTCTGAAAGGCCTTTAATAACACATGCACACCTTTTTCCGGTGATACCCTGCCAACAAACAGCAATCTTTTGGCGCCATTTCCCTTCCCTGTATTGTTGTCGTTTCGGCGCACAAAGTGATCACTATCCACGCCATTATGGACAGTCTCACAACAACCGGAAAACCGGGGAAAATTGTGACGGATCTTTTGTGTAATATAATCACTGCAACCGATGATTAAATCGGTTTTTCCGAGTCGCCGTTCGATTATTGAGTGGTCGAGTTGCGTCAACCACTCACAATGCATGTGTAAGATAATTTTAATCCCGGGATTAAATGCCCTGATAACAGGAACAAACTGAGAAAAATTGATGATGTGAACGATATCGCAGTGTTGCGCCCTCAGGTTTCTTCCTATCCGGGCAATATATCCCCGGTAATAGAATTGAGAGGCATAGAGAGGTCGTTTGGCGTTAAAAAATCTTGAAAAAATCGCAAGGAGTCTCTGTAGTATTTTATCGATACCCACCGGTATGCGCTGATAGCACACCCCCTCTTCACATGTTTCTTTCTTTCGAAACCATCCCCCTTTTATGTAAACCGTTACTTCACACGAACGGGCCAGGCGGCGTGCAACCTCATAAAGCAAAATCCCTATCGAATTATGATTGGGGGGAAGGACTTCATCGAAAGGCTGACTTACGAAAGCAATCTTCATTTTTCTTTGCACCGTATTCATCTCCTCTTCTCATGGAGCAAACAGCCCGATCCCAGCGCAAAACGAAACGCTCATCGGATAAATTGCTTTGCCGGGATCAGAGCTTTGCGGCGAATCAAATGCTTCAGAGGCCTGATCGTGTACCGTAATGTATGGGAAACGACAAGGGCCGTTTTCAATGCTAAGCGAACAAAGGGTGGCGTTAGCAAGAGGGCGCCTTCGCACCAGATTGCCGGGTGGTCATGCATCGCTTTGCCGGCGCGGAAAGATTTGACAATATGACTCCAACGGTATCCTTCGGCTAAACGAACCATGCAGCTATCCTTACCCAACCCAATTTCAACAGGAAAATCAGCAAAGGCCTTTACTTCCTGAAAAGAAGGTTTTAAGCAGAAGGCCTTGAGCGCTTCAGCAGTGGCGTTACGAACGTCTGCATCGACATTGATCAGGCTCGAATCGAGCAATAGATTTTCGGCGAAACAGTAAACCGTTTTCTGTATCGCCGAGAGACCCCATTCCCGCAACGGTTGATTGCCATTTTCTTTTAGCACCGGTCGTACTTCCTTCTCTTTTTCCTCGAAATCCATCACTGTACCATGATCTGCGGAGCAGAACGCCTCCATCCACTTCAACAACCCGTAACGGGGAAAAATTTCACTGTATCCAAGGCCAAGACGCTCATCAAAGAAATAGGCCTCCCGCCGGTCAAGTCGGTTACCCAACGGGTTTTTTCTCAGGCCAAAATAGAAGCCGTAGGGTAGATTTTTGCCCTCGGCGGTTAAAATTCTTTCCAAAGAATCCTGGAGGCTTCCAAGCCATCCTACGTCAACCATTCCCCAGTCAACGGTGTCGAGCAATCCTTCCTGATTCAGATATTTAAGAATTACCGCTCGCTTTTGAGACGCTTTCTGTAATATGAGTTCGTGCAACCTGCCATCCTTTAATAGTAAATCGCAGATCGCAGAGATTTCTTTGCCAGGTAAATGTGCAGACCACATTTTTTCTGTGATTCCAAGAGAGTTCAGGCTCTCTTGGATCTCTTCCGGTTTGATGCAAACGCGGGACAGCACATTCCGCACCGTGGGAAACCCCGTCAGATCCCATATCCAGGCTAACTGTTCTTGATCAATACGGGTTATGGCCGGGAGGTTCCATGATTGCCTGCTTCCGTAAATATAACGAAGATTACAGCCAACATTCAATGTTTTCGCCAATCTGCGTGCAATTCCAAAAAGAATCTGACCGTCTCTGGATACGAAACACAGCCTCTTCAAGCACAGTTGCTGAGCGCGACGCAGTATCCAGAGGACATAACCAACAAGCAGTGGCGCTATCACACCTGCTGCGACATCCCGCAGAATCTCTTCTTTCGGGGACTTCACCGGAACCGTTAACCGCGCCAGCCTCGATGCGCCGGCCATTGCGGAAGACAATCCCTCCGTCGCCCGGATGTGGGAATCAAGGATTTGTTCATAGCGATTCGGGTTGCCATCCAGGAATGGTTCAACATGAAGTCCGATATGTTTTGCAATCTGAACGTCAGCGTCGGGATGATTACCGCAATGGACTATAAAATCAGGTGCAACTCCTTCACGGCGTAATAACTCACGGAAGAGTTTACCCGATCTTTTCGATTTGCCATATTCACAGGATACATAACATGTATCGCCATCAAGCCATAAGCCATGATGTGACAGTTGTTTTTGAATAAATGAGGAGGATAAATACATATCGGAAAGGAACAACACGCGCAGGCCATGATTGCGGGCGTTTTGTATGCGATCCTTCGCCCCGGGCACGGCTCTAATCACCTTAGCTTCCAACTCGCATTCGAGATTCATTAACCGGAGAGAATCTTCTTCCGTCAGCCCTAAGGAAATTTGAACTTCTGCATAAATTTGACGCAGAGATACAGCGCCATCCTCTGCATTTTTCGTTGCGCGACGCTCGGCATCAATACGGATACAGGCAAAGGCTTCAGGCGTACACCCGATCAACGACATGTTTTTCAGTATTCGGCCTAACAGGAGAAAAACAGCAGCAGGTGTTCCCACGGCACGGGTTATGACGGTATCAAATACATCAAAAGACGCTATTCGTTGCATACTTTTTACCATAACTTATGAAATCATCTTGCAGCCGTTATCCTGAACAGGCATGTGCAATCCTCGTTATCTTCGGTTCTTTGAACCGGATCGATCCCCAGCTGGGATACCATTCTGACATTACCCCATCTTCCCCCCCAGGCGCCATTATCTCAAAATATAAGACGTCATTGATAATATCAAATTCCGTACGCTTACTCAGGTAATTACCCTTGCCTATCGCCAAATTACAATAGTACATACCCCTGGCAAGTCCGAGATCGTGTAATTCCATCCTGAATGTGGCCACCTCACCTTTTTTAATGGAGTGAATCTCGGGACCAAGCAGATTTCCCACCGGCGTATTGTCCGCGCGATAAATGCTCATGCTAAAACGAAACTTGTCGACGTATTCGTTGCCTCGCACGGTAAGCCGCACCAGTATCTCAGCATCAGCCGGCACAAGTGTTGTTTGATGATTCTCCAATTCTACGGTAAGAAATTCCACCTGACGGGAAAGGTCCCGGTATCTCCGGGGTGTGTTCTCCACGTCGTAGACAGTGACAGAGCAATTTATCAAAGCGCTCATATAGTGTTTGACGACATCGGCAGTTTTTCCCTGAGAGATAAGTTTCCCCCTGTGCAGCAGTAAACTCGTGCGGGTGAGTTGCTGCACTGCCGCCATATTATGACTTACAAACAAAACCGTCCGGCCCTCCTTCACCACGTCGCTCATTTTTCCCAGGCATTTTTTTTGAAATGATGCGTCTCCTACTGCCAATACCTCATCAACGAGCAATATCTCCGGCTCCAAATGGGCAGCTACGGCAAAGGCAAGACGCAGATACATCCCGCTTGAATAGTGCTTTACCGGAGTATCAATAAACTTTTCTACTTCAGCAAAAGAGACTATTTCATCAAATTTATTGTCAATTTCAGTCCGGCGCATACCGAGGATTGCTCCGTTCAGATAGATATTTTCACGTCCGGTCAATTCGGGATGGAAGCCTGTCCCCACCTCCAGCAAAGATCCCACCCGGCCATGAATAACAATTTTGCCTTCCGTCGGTTCCGTGATACGGGAGAGAATTTTCAGAAGCGTGCTCTTGCCCGCCCCGTTGCTCCCAATAATGCCAACAACTTCCCCTTGTTTTATCTCAAAAGAGACGTCTTTAAGCGCCCATAGTATTTCATCCAGTTCTGCAGCGCCTGCAGCTTTTCCCCTCAATAAGTTGCCTGCCCGCCGAAATGGACCTAAAAAAGCGCCCGATATGCTATCACGGAGGGTTTTATACTTCTCCTGCCTCCTGCCGATATGATACAGCTTTCCGAGATGTTCCACAGTTATCGAAATATCACTCATTTACGTTATACCTTCAGCGATTTTAATAGTGCAGCGGTAATTCATGAATCGCAGCTGCACGGTTGTTTTGAAATTTCATTATCAGACTTATACCAGATCCGCAAAATATTTTTCCATCCGGCGAAAATAAAAAATCCCCCCTGCCAGCAGAGATAATGCAGCTAATGAAGACACGACGATGATCGGTCCCGGCGCTGTATTTGTGCCCAATAATGCCCAACGAAACCCCTCAACCACACCAACCATGGGATTAATTCCGTAAAGAGTTTGCCAGGGTTTCGACAGCAGGCTACTGGGATAAGCAATGGGTGTCGCAAAGAGCCACAGTTGGGTTAAAAAAGGTATTATATAACGCACGTCACGGAACTGTACATTCATTGCAGAAAGCAATAAAGATACACCGAGAGACGTAACGAATGCTAAGAGCAGCAAGAGAGGGAGCCAAATCAAATTAATCGTGGGCACATAGCCATAATAGAACAGCATACCGGTTAACATAAAAAACGCCAGAATAAAGTCAACAACACCCGATAATACTGTCGCAATCGGTATTGCAAGGCGCGGAAAATATATTTTTTTAATAAGATTGGAGCTGGCTACCACGCTGTTTGACGCCTGACTCAGTCCGTTGGCAAAAAAAGTCCATGGCACCAATGCAGCGTAACTGAAGATTGGGTAAGGTATTCCGTCTGACGGTACCCGGGCAAGCTTTCCAAAGAAAAGACTAAACACCATCATGGTAAAAAAAGGCTGTATAATTGCCCACGCCGCTCCCAATACGGTCTGTTTGTACCGGACCTTAATATCGCGCCAGGCAAGGAAATAGATTAGCTCACGATATTCCCATAATTCATGCAGCTTAAGAGAAACCCATCCCCGGGAAGGAGTGATAATAATAGTTGGAACGCTCTGTTTTTTGCCTTCTTCCTTGATATGATAATCATCCGTCTTCATGTATTTCCTTATAATTACATAATTGATTTTTCCGGGATTAACGCAGCGCAAAAATTTTACATAACCTAAAATCATAACTCATATTTCGATGCATAGCAAGGGGTAAAACCATCGTAAAGAAACCGATCAGGGGCAATTTCACCGGATTTACTTCGGAGCCCCGCCCTTATTGCAAAATAGTGTTTCATTCCCTTGTCTCCAACCGGATAAATCTGTTGACAATAACATATCGTCTGTTAATATATCGGCTTTTACGCAAGTTTTTTTAATAAAATAAAGGGTAATGCATTCACCATAGTTGCTTCAGGGAAAGGACAAACAATGCGAAAAGGGTTCTGGAGAATGACGGGTTTTTCTCTTTTTATTCTCGGATTGGCTTATGCTACGCCGGTAAAAGCGGACGCGCCCTCTATTCATATCTGGTATGGCCATCATCAGGTTTTTGGACATTTTGGCCTTCCGCAGCGCTGGATCAATATCCTTGGCAACGTGTCAGATACCGATGGAATAATCTCGCTGAATTACTCGCTAAATGGCTGGCCAGAACAGCCCCTTTCTCTGGGACCGGACAGGCGCCGCCTCGTTTCTCCTGGCGATTTCAATATTGAAATCGCATACACAGACCTCATAATCGGCCAAAATCAGGTTATCATTAAAGCCACAGATAGTCTTGGCAATCAGACCATTGAGGCGGTAACGGTAGAGTACATGAAAAGAAAAGCATGGCCCCTGCCATACTCTATTAACTGGAGTTCCGTAGAAAAAATACAGGATGTGGCCCAGGTTGTAGACGGGTTGTGGGTTTTGGATAAAAATGGCATCCGTACGCACCCGGATCATGTTGGCTATGACCGTATTGTGGCCATTGGTGATATGAGTTGGACCGATTACGAGGTTACTGTCCCGGTTACGATTCATGCCATTGATGAATCGGCTTTTGACTCAAACACAAGCGTGGGCCCGGGACTCGGGATTCTTTTCCGCTGGCAGGGACACACAAATTTACCCGTGGTTTGTCCGCAGCCGCACTGCGGTTGGGAGCCGGTGGGAGGGTCAAACTGGTATGAATGGAAAAGGAACCAGCGCAATCTGTTGCACATTCATGCCGAGCCTGGCAATCCGCCCGGCAGCCCCAGCCCCGGCACCGATACGCACCAGTTTAAAAGCGGGCATACCTACTGGTTTAAAGCAAGAGTGGAAACAATCCCGGCCGGCAGCTTATATAGTCTCAAGGTGTGGGAAAAAGACGTAGAATATGAGCCCATAACGTGGAATCTCCGGAGACTGACTACCGCAGCCAATCTGCCCCGGGGGTCTTTTTTGCTCATTGCACACCACGTAGATGCGACTTTTGGCAATCTAACGGTTGTACCGCTGAAGCCTCAAACACACTGGATACTGGTTACCAAACTCATCAGTTATTTATCCCATTCGCCCCTTTTTCTTGCTTCTTTTGCTGGAGTAATCCTGTCCTTAATATACAAGAAACGCTTTCCCAAAGTGTCACAATCGACCCTCATTGCAATGGTTATGCTCTTTGTCGTGTCACTGGGAGGTACGTACGTAAATTTACAATTGCCCGGTATACTGCACGGACATGGGTGTAGTAGTCGCCGTATATTGATTATCGTGGCGGCAAGCGAATTTATCCAGTCTTTTATCATTGCTACATCATGGGGTTTCCTGTTGATTGCTGCCTTTCGGGGGCGGCGTGAAAAATGAAAAGTGTAAATCGTAACGTGTGATAATTTTAAAGGTGAGAATGCCCCGAATACACCGCCATGAGTTCTAAACAATGGCGGGATAGGGAATGGGAATGATGAATTTACCGCCGCGCCTCCGGTATTCCTCTTGTTGCTGCAAAATTTCTTCCGAAAAATTCCAGGCAAGCAACACTACATAGTCCGGCATGTCTTCTAAAAGCTTCGCGGGTGAAAAGATGCGCAAGTGATTGCCCCCCATATAGCGTCCATGCTTGAATTTGTTCATGTCCACCACGTAATCCACAAGTTTTTTATCAATTCCGCAATAATTCAACAACGTAGTCGCCTTCGCCGCCGCTCCATATGCAGCAATTTTCTTTCCTGCCCGTTTAAGATCCCGCAACAGATTACACAAGGAATTCTTTATCTCCTTTACCCGGTCAGCGAAATTGCAATAGTACCCGATGTGATGAATTCCCTTCTTCCCCTCTTCATCCAGGAGGAAACGGAAAGATTCATGTGTGGCCTCGCGGTGTCCGATAAACAATCGCAACGATCCTCCATGTATTGGTACGTGCTTTATTTCATTAAGAAAAAGAGAATGCCTTCTCAATAATTTATCCAATGCGGTTACGGAAAAATAGCAGAGGTGTTGGTGGTAAATCGTGTCAAACTCACAATGCTCAATAAGATCAACTACGTAAGGCACTTCTATCACCGCCGTTCCTTTCTCTTTCAAAAGAATTCGAATGCCTTCCACAAAGCCGTTAAGATCCGGCACGTGAGCCAGAACATTGTTCGCAAGAAAGACATCGGCCATCCGCCCTTCTTTCCGAAGCTGCCCGGCCAGATCCTGTCCGAAGAATGTACAAAGTGTCGGGATACCGGCTTGCTGCGCCGCCCGGGCGGGTCCCGCGGCCGGATCAATTCCCAGAACCGGAATCCCTTTTTCCACAAAATTTTTCAGCAAGTACCCGTCATTGCTTGCTGCTTCAACAACGAGGCTGTCTGAATTCAAATGCTGCGACTGGATTATAGCCAGTGCGCTTTCCCTGAAGTGTTGGAGCAGCGCCTTCGATACGGAAGAAAAATAGGGGTAATCCCTGCAAAAGAGAATCTCGGGCGAAACGGATTCCGTTATCTGCACCAGGGTGCAATTGGTGCAAAATACCAGATCAAGGGGAGCCGTCAACTCCGGTTCTTTTAATTGTTCTTCCGTTAGCAATGCATCGGCCAGAGGTGTCCGGCCAAAAGACAAAATTGGTTCCAGCTCTTTCCCCCCGCAGGATCTACAAGCTATTTTTGTTTGATTCATGTGTAGCTCTTCTCTTTTCTTGAGGTGTTTGCTGAGGTTTCCTCTTTTTTCCACCGGAGTGTTTCATCCAAACTACCCATGCTCAGCAACTTTTTAATGTGGCCAATGCGTTTGTATCTCGGCCCTTCAAAATCTTCCAGGGACAAACCGATCTTCTTGTACGCCGCATACAATTGAGCCGCGCCTCTGCGCGCGTTCCATTGAGGCTTAAATTCCGGCAGCATACGGGCCAGTTTACTGCAATCAACACGATAGCAGCGCTTATCCGGTCCTGCGTCCTCGGCGTATTCAATATGGCATCCCGGCACTGTTTCTTTGACGATCTCCGCAATCTCCCTCACCCGGTAATTCTCCCCATTAATGCCAACATTAAATGCCTCGTTATGGACGAGTTCCCTCGGTGCGCCCAGTACCGCTATAAAGGCGCGTGATATATCTTCGATATGGACAATAGGGCGCCAGGGGGTGCCGTCGCTCTTAATGTATACACGACCGGTAGTAAACGCCCAGGCAACCAGATTATTGAGCACAAGGTCGAAGCGCAGGCGCGGCGATACCCCGTAGGCCGTCGCATTACGGAGAAATGTGGGACTGAAGTCTGCATCCGCCAGCTTTGCCACCTCCCGTTCAACAAGCATTTTCGAGATACCATAGGGAGTAACCGGATGGAATTCTGCTTCTTCCGTCACCATATTTTCGCCCGCAACGCCATAGATGCTGCAAGACGATGAAAAAATAAAGCGCTTAATCCCAGCCTTTTTTGACAATTTGGCCAGGTGTACCGATGCAGTATGATTAATTTCATACGTTAATTCCGGGTTCAAATCTCCGAGCGGATCATTTGAAAGACCGGCAAGGTGCAACACGGCGCCAAACCCGTCAAGATCGGATACCTCAACATCCCGGATATCCTTTTTCATTGAGGGGATGTTCTGATTATCATCTCCAAATGTGCATTGTGCATAAAGATCGCTGTCCAGCCCCTCCACCTCATACCCCGCAGCAATAAGCATTGGCACCATAACGGCGCCGATATAACCGTTGTGTCCTGTTACCAATATACGCATACTATTCCCTCCAGATTTTCCAAGGCGCATTGCCATCTTGCCAGAGACTTTCCAGCAATCTCTTATCACGCAACGTATCCATACATTGCCAGAAAGATGTATGGCGGTATGCCATTAACTGGCCGTCTTTCGCCAGTCTTTCCATTGGCTCTTTCTCCCACTGCGTGTCATTACCGTCGATATAATCAAATATTGCCGGCTCCAGAACAAAAAAAGCCCCATTAATCCACCCTTCGCTCGTCTGGGGCTTTTCGGAGAATTCCACCACACGATCGCCATCCAGTTCAAGATGGCCAAACCGCGCGGGCGGCCGAACGGCAGTTAACGTAGCATACTTGCCGTGAGAGCGATGGAAACTGAGCAGATCGTGCAAATTCACATCGGAAACTCCATCCCCCCATGTCAGCATAAAAGTCTCGTTTCCCATGTATGGCGAAAGTTGCTTGATACGGCCGCCCGTTAGCGTCGGTATGCCGGTGTCAACCAGATCTATTATCCAATCTGTTTTTGCGGCACCATGGACCTTTACCTCCCCGCTTCCCAAATGAACAGTCAGATTGCTGTTCAGTGAGCAATAATCCACCATATATTTTTTAATCACCTCGCCCTTATAACCGAGGGCAATCACAAAGTGTTTAAAACCGTAATGTGAATAGTGCATCATAATATGCCAGAGAATCGGCCGCCCACCAATTTCTACCATAGGCTTCGGCTTTACTTCTGTTTCTTCAACGAGGCGGGTGCCAACCCCTCCAGCCAGAATGGCCACTTTCATAGAATGTCTCTCCTCTTCTTTCCTCTATTTACCGGTTTTATTCCTGACGTCAGTCAGGAGAATTAAAACGAAATTCCGGAGTTTGTCAGCGAATCATTGTTCATTTTTGCAAAAATACCCTTTTTGCTTTCCACAGAAAAATCCAAACCGCGGATCTGACGGCCATTATCAAATCTTTCAGCAACCACTTCCAGTTAAATTTCATTCCTAACCATCGCATCATGTGCAGATAGCAACGCGCACGCTCATGCCGGTTTAATGAGGCGCGTCTCAGCGACCTGAGATACTCGAAAAACCTTTTCCAGTGCGGAAAAGCCACCTGTCTCTCTTTTGCCGGGTCAAACCAGGTCGCCCGTGAGTAGAAACTCACGCGCCTTATTGAACGTCGTGAGTGGTCTCTTGAAAAGAAGAGCCGTTCAGGAATTTCATAAAACCTATTTATGAGACCAAGTTCAACCAGCAAATTTCTGTCCGATCCGGTAAAGTTGCCGATAAGAGACGTCATTTTAAGGGCGCTTGCCCGAATTAAGCCAAAAATCTGATAGCAACCATGAAAGATACAGATAAGGTCATGAAAACGTTCGTTCGGTTTCGGCGAATCCGTGTTCAACTTCACATCATAGTTCCCTAAGAAGTTCCCCTGCTCATCAATGATCTCCGTCCGGGGATAACACAGGACTACGGAAGCATCATGGTCGAGCACATCAACGCATCTCAATAAAAAGTCCGCAGCCAGCAGGTCATCATGGGCCGCCCATTTAAAATATTCACCCGATGATAACTCAAAGACCCGGTTAAAATTCCTGGCAGCTCCGAGATTCTTTTCATTTCTATAGTAACAAATGCGCCTGTCCCTTGCTTCATAAGCCCTGCAAATCTCTTGTGTTTTATCGGTAGAGGCATTGTCCGAGATGATCAGTTCAAAATCTGAATACGTTTGGGAAAGAATTGAATCTATCGCATCTTCAAGGTGCATTTCGCCATTAAACACGGGTAAGCCTATGCTTACCCGTGTTTTATTTTTGCTCATCATTCCTTTGTTAATTACACCCTTCTCCCTTGCAACCTTATCAATTCAATTATGCCCGGCTTTAAGGGGCATTATACTAAATTTCCCGGAAAATTCAATAACCGATGCCCTTGTACAAGTCCTGCACTTCCTGGTCGCTCAAAGATTTATTGTAAAGGTGGACTTCGTCAATCTTGCCATTAAAATAACCGTTATTGACCCGTGAATACCCTATTCTCATATCAGCATAGGATGTCAATGGCACAATTGTATTACCGGCGGGATGGAATTTTGTATCAACCAGCAGGCCATCCACGTAGAGCCTCTGTTCTCCCGTTGCCTTGCTGTACGTCCCTGCAACATGATACCACCTCCCCACCGAGTTGCCCAACTCCTT
>WYAU01000063.1 GCA_011525665.1 Candidatus Brocadia sp. | reverse complement strand
TGGACAGGCCGCTCCTACGGAGCTATTTACCTTATTGAATTTTATTGCGCTACAAACAGACCGCCCCTGACGGGGCTACATGGTATTTTTCCTATCCCGGGAATTTTTCAAAAAACTAAAGTGTTACGGTTTGTGTCTTTTATAACCAGAAACCTGTTTGAAGCCTGTCTGCGTGCGGCATGCACAGGCAGGCCAACGATTTCTCAAACAACTATTCATGATAATCAGTAAAACACTGAAAGTATAATACGGCATAATTTAATTTGACAATGTCGTCCCTCAAAAGTATAATCCCACCGAAATGAAATAAGACGTGTTCTTTTTTATAAATAATTGTTTGGTTGCAGGTATTCTTAACAAGCTGCTTGTTAAGAATAAAAGGGAATCCACGCCTCATTTAGTTGAGGATTGGAGCGGACCCGCCGCTGTAACCGGGGACGAACATCATGAAAAGCCACTGGAAAGCCGCAGCTTTCCGGGAAGGTGTGATTAGTAGAATGATCCGGGAGCCAGAAGACCTGCCTGCAATCGCTTCACGATGTCTTCGATGGTAAAGAGGGTGAAGGGTATATATATAATATCAATGCTTGTATTGTATGGGCAGGTTTCAAAACCCGCTCGTACCGATAAAAATAGAAAACCCATATCTTCCGTATCGAGGATATGGGTTTTTTTGTTATTGTTTAAGCATCAGGAATTCATTCTCTTTGTAAGGAGTGTATATGTAGTTAATTGTTTAATGAAAAAATAAATTACCCATTACAGGTGTCCCAATATACCCATTGGGACGAAAAGGGAATCCCAACTCCAACTCATTGTGTCAGAAATGAGGAGTAAAGGGAACGGTACCGCCGCTGTATCCGGTGACGAACGTTGCAAATGCCACTGGTGAACCGCTTCATTAGTTTATACCAATGAGACGGCTTTCCGGGAAGGCGCAATAAGTAGGACGACCCGCTAGTCAGAAGACCTGCCTGTAATGTTTTGCCGAAAACTTCTTCGTCGTAAAGGAGGTGAAGCGTGACGTATGTACTTTAAAGCCCGTCTCTTCCCTGTACGAAGAAACGGGCTTTTTTGTTTTAATCGCCATTGCAAGATGGCGCCGTACAAGCGGAGTTTGTCCGCGCCACCCAACCATATCAATATTAAAAAGCTATATTAAACGTTTAGAGATTTCAAACTGTTCATGTAACGACAAGGCACGCTTTGCCGCTACATTGTTGAAAATCGCCGAAGTCCTTATTAAGAATAGATACTTTAAAAACGCTCGTTCCCAGGCTTCGCAGACTGGGACAAATGAACCTTGTTGTCTCAAAAGTGGGGGCAACTTATCACATTTTGCCTATTTTATGCTTAATTTATTACTGTTTTTCTATTAAAGAGGGAAATTCATATCGTGAAATAGGATAGAATTGCCCATTTGACCCAGTCTGTCCGGCTTGGAAACGTAATTGCATTGGAAGCCCCGCTTCCATAGGGAAATAAGACTACAAATGAAGTGTTTGCTAATTATGCCAATGATTATTGTTGTGCCTATTTTTTATGGTCATGCCGAACCATTAGAAGCAATAAAATCGATATCAATGTCAGAAAAAAAAGAAGAAACAGACGGGATAGATATTTTCGATTGGCCGAAAAAGCAGGATAATCAAGCCGCACAGGAAAAGCGTGTTATCCGCCTCCCCGAAAAGGAAGAAACACAAAAACCTGTAGAAGAAACATATCCCACTGAAGAAAAACGATTTCAAATAGGGCTTAGTAGTACGGCTATTGTTCCGCAGATTTTAAGTGGCGGCGAGAAACGGGCGTTTTTCCCGTAAGGCTCGCTGGATTTATTTTTTCTCTACAAACTCTCAGATCTCACAACATTATTTCTGGATTTAGAGGCAATTGGAGGAAACGGGCCTGATGAACATGCCGACAGCCTTTCCGGTCTCAATGATGATGCTGGGGCATTTCGGTACAATAACGGTACCGATCGCTTATCCGTTCGGGAGATGTGGTTTGAGACAAAATTGTTCGGACAACAGGTAAGCCTTGTGGCAGGAAAGATAGATCTGACAAACTACTTTGACAGCAATGCCGTAGCCAATGATGAGACAACCATGTTTATAACCAGCGCCTTTGTAAATAATCTTGCATTAGAAGTGCCGCATAACGGCCCCGGTGCAGTATCTATTTACGAGATGGAAAACGGCCTGAATTTCCGGTTAGGACTGCAAAGTGCAGATAGTGACAATATGGGACTGGGGATAGGAAAGGGCTTCTACGGAATAGGAGAGGTTGGTTTACACTCCGATAGCCTTTTTGGAAGAGAAGGCAATTATCGCCTTTGGTTTAAAATCAATGGAGACCGGTTCCCATGCGCGAAAAAGACAGCGCAGCTTTTGCCTTTGGTTATTCAAAAGCAGATGATGGGATTAAAGAATCTGCAACCGAGATATACTACCGTTTTGTCCTTAACAGGCACATTGCCATTACGCCACTATTTCAGGCCGTTTTAACCCCGACGGATTAATGG
This sequence comes from Candidatus Brocadia sp., assembly GCA_011525665.1. Taxonomy (GTDB): domain Bacteria; phylum Planctomycetota; class Brocadiia; order Brocadiales; family Brocadiaceae; genus Brocadia. The sequence goes on along the minus strand of WYAU01000063.1, from coordinate 7,228 downwards.
ATACTGCTGTTGTGACCTTATTTGGCATACGAACACAAATCGAGTTTTAGTGTCTTTTCAGTAACTTCTTTGCACACTTCCATTCGTCAGTGCGTGCTTTTTGGCAAAATATTTAACTGTTCCTTCTGCTGTCGGCTTGTAGTTGGCAATTGGCAGTCGGCAATTAACAATTGTGAAATTGCCTACTGAGGACTGAGGATTGCCGATTGAGGGCTGAGGGCTGGCAAATGAGCATTTTTACCTTATAACAAAGAAAGGGGGGAAAATTTATGTATTAATATTTAAAAATAATAATTTGTATTTGTGTGCAAGGTGCCAGGGAATCCCCTCTCATCGATTTTGAGCAACGGGAGCTGCCCCGCAACTGTAACCGGAGACGAAATCCGCATAATGTCACTGTAAAGCCGTTTAAATTAATGGACGGCTTTTCGGGAAGGCGCGGAAAGTAGGATGACCCGAAAGCCAGGAGACCTGTCTTGCACAACTTCTCATACTATTTTTTCGAGGGAAAAAGGAGAACACGAGTGAAGCATTTGCTAATCATAGTAACAGGTATTTTAGCGCTTGCCTTTTATCAATACCCAGGCGTATCGGCAGCAGGGGAATCAATTCCTGTTTTAAAAGAAGAAAGGGAAACAAATAACATAATACTTCTCAAATGGGCGGAGAAATCGAGGAATCAGGCTACACAAGAAAAGCTTATTATCCGTATCCCGGGAAAGGAAGAGATACCTGGAGTAATAGAAGAAGCATATCCTGCCGATGAATTCAAATCAATTGAAACGTTTCAAAAACAACCGGACAATGTGAAAAATATCCCGGAGGAGCCTGAGGTATACCCTTTGCCGGTTGATGAAAAGATACCGCCATCCCATACCACAATACCTTCGCCGGAAACGCCTAAAGACCCACCGCCAAAGGATGGAAAAGACAGGCAATGTGAAGATGCTAATGATACGGAAGATACCGTAATAACACCGACACGGACGAAACAGTTGAGAAAAAATGTCGGCAGTTCCCTATCGATTATTACACAAAAAGACATTGAGAATAGCAAGTCGCCGCTGTTGCTTGATGTTTTGCGTCAGGCGCCTGGGATTGAAGTTACAAGAACTCAGGGGATAGGCGGTGCTACAAACTTGTTCATAAGGGGGGCGTCAGCCGCGCATACCCTCGTATTTGTTGATGGTGTTCAGATGAATAGTCCCACATCCGGGGCATTTAATTTTGCGAATCTTTCTACGGACAACATTGAGAGAGTAGAAATTCTGCGCGGACCTCAAAGCACCCTGTATGGCTCTGAAGCGATTGGCGGTGTTGTTAATATTATTACAAAAAAAGGGGCAGGCGATAACAAAGTTACCCTTGGAACCGAGTACGGGATGCGCGATACCCACAGGCATACGGCGAATGCTTCAGGCGGAAATGAAAGATTTGATTATTCTACAGGCGCTTCATGGCTGAAAACACAGGGAATATCAGCAGCCAGCAGCGGGAGCGAAAATGATGGCTATGAAAATGTTACCGGTTCTGCACGGCTGGGATGGAATTTCCTGGATAACGGGAGGGTTGATGCAACCATAAGGGGGTCTCACTCGGATTTTGAATATGATGCGTTTGTATATGGTGTTGGTGCGGTTGACGATCCTGACAGACGCCAAACGACAGACGAGATCCTTTTCTCTGCGAAGGCCAGCAAGACTTTTTTTGATATATGGACTCCCTCATTTCTCATCTCAGTTAACGATACAGAACTAAAAGGCTTTGATCCCACGGATGAGTCGGGCAGATTTCGCATTCCTACAAGGGTCTGGCGGGCAGAACATCAATCAGACTTTTTACTCTTTGACGTAAATACGATAACACTCGGTTACGAATATGAAGTGTTGGAAGGTAAAAACGAGGGTAAGTATGACGGGCAAACCTACCGGAACAATGCGGTTTTTCTGCAAAACCAAATAGAATTGTTTGAGTCGTTGCACTGGACAATTGGATTACGCCACGACGACTTTAGCACATTCGGATCTCATCTCACATATAGAACAACAGTATCGTATAACATGGAGGAAATCGGCGCCAGATTACATGGTTCATGGGGAAAGGGATTTCGGGCGCCAAGTTTGAATGAACTGATTTACCCATACTACGGGAATCCGCACCTGCGTCCGGAAGAAAGCAATGGATGGGATTTCGGTGTTGAAAAAGAGATTCTCAAAGACACACTAACCATCGACGTCACCTACTTTGAAAATAACTTTAAAAACCTTATCACTGCCACTGTGCAGCCCGATGGCAGCTACCTGGCAGAAAACGCAGCCAGGGCAGAGTCACAGGGCATCGAAACCATTCTAACCTATAGACCATTTACCATCCTTTCATTTACCGGAACGTACACGTATACAGAAACCAGGGACAGAGAAACAGGTCGGCAACTACCCCGCAGACCTGAGAACAGGGCAACGTTTGGGCTTAACACCAATCCCATTGAGAAATTAAATATAAACGTAACAGGGATAATGGTAAGGGACAGAATAGACAGCAATGGAACGAAGATGGATAACTACTGGACGGTCAATCAGGCGACTCGCTATGACGTCACAAAGTTTATGGCTGCTTATGTCAGGTTCGAAAACCTTTTTGATTATGACTACGAAGAGGTAACTGGCTTTGGTTCCCTCGGTTTTACAGCGTACGGGGGAGTGGAATTCAGGTTTTAAAATACGGGAATGTAAAAAGAACCGTTTGTTTAATGGATATTAAGATAAGGAGGAGCAGCAACTATGAAACACTTAAGTAGAATGTTAGGAATGTTTGTTATTTTTGTGCTTTTACCCGCAACGTTCGGCGCTAACCAGAGCATAACGGTAGAAATTGATTATGGAGGGTTACAGCAAAGCCGTAAAGTAGAAACAAAATGGAAACAGGGCATTACTGTATTAGAAGCGCTTCAATCTGTTGCAAAGATTGAAACAAAACAATCTGGCGAATTCATTTTTGTTAATTCTATTGACGGTGTTGAAGGGCAAAGGGGGGATATGGCGTGGTATTACGACATTAATGGTAAACGCGCAACGTCTCTTGCCTATAAACGTATTCTCAATGAAGGAGATCGTATGAGATGGGAATATACTAAAGATGTTTGTTCTCCGCGAAGGAGTGAACAATGAAAAAATGTGTGATGATAATCGTATTTACCGTGTTTGTTCTCTATCTTCCTTTTTCTCTCGCGGAAGAAACCAAACCGGTAAAATACACTTTTCTTGTAGGAAACTACCTTACGCCTACGGTCGTTAAAGTGATAAAAGGCATCTGGACAAAATATCCATCTTTGAAAAGCCAGGTAAATTTTGAACTTGTCAGTAAGACCGATTTAGATGCTGACTTTAATCCCCACGAGATAGAGGGCTCCGACATCATTGTTATTGATATCATGGGTATACGGATTTCAACTTCAACACAATCGGGTTTTGATGGTGAGGTAATCCGGAAGGCTATTTCCAATGGAGCGCGTATATTGCCAATTAACAAATCGGCAGGATTAGGTAAGGAGTACATTGAACTGGGGTTTACTTATGATGAAGAGTTTCGTTCGTATTTTGATTGCGGAGGGATTGAAAATTTTCAGAATATGGTACTATTCTCCCTGGCAAAATATGCCAATATTTCTGAAATTAAACCGGCGTCATTCATGAAACGGCTGAAAAACGGTTACTACCACCGCCACATTTCGCAGGAGATGTATTTTGAAACGTTTGAGGAGTACGAAGGCTGGTATAAAAAATCTGGCTATTTCAAAGAAAATGCGCCATGGATCGCAGTTCTGACGTACTCCTCTTTTTGCGAACAAAACCAAAACGGAGTAGAAGATGACATAATTCGCAAACTTGAAGAAAAAGGATTTAATGCATTTGTAGCGTTCGGTTACCCCGAGGGGTCAGTCGCTGAAAAACTATTAGTCGATGACAGAGGGAATTCAAGGGTTTCCGGTATACTTTCTTTTTTATTTCGTTTTTCAGATTTTAAGGCTACGGATTCGCTAGAGAAATGCGGAGTACCGGTAATCAACCTGATTACCGTTTATGGAAAAGACGGAAAAACGTGGGAGAATGACCCTGAAGGTTTGAGTTCTTTGGAGGTAAGCTGGCAGTTGGGTATTCCTGAAATTGCCGGTCTTATTCAGCCTACAGTCGTATCATATCGTATCCGTGAAAAGGATGATGCAACAGGGTTTTTTATCGAACAACGAAAGCCCATACCGGAGCGTATTGACCGGGCGGTTAATCGCATAAAGGCATGGATCCGTTTACAAAGAAAAAACAACTCCGATAAAAAGGTGGCGATATTTTACTGGAACTATCCGCCGGGGAAGCAACATATCGGTGCAAGTTATCTTAACGTATTTGCCAGCATTGCGAATGTGTTGAAAAAGATGGAGGAGTGTGGATACGACGTCGGTACTGAAGCAATTGATCCCGAAATACTCCTCTCAAATTCTCTTAAATACGGGAGAAATGTCGGGAATTGGGCGCCAGGCGAACTTGAAGAGATGGTAGAAAACGGGAAATGTGTATTGCTGCCTCTGGCGGAGTACCAAAAGTGGGAGAGGAATTTATCTGTGAATTTTATGAAAGACGTCAATAAGGATTGGGGAACGGTTGAAGAATCCAATGTGATGATGTGGACTGACCCGAAGCAAGAGAAAAAATATATGGTTATTCCTGCAATACAACGTGGAAACGTTGTCATCCTCCCGCAGCCGGTAAGAGGCTGGCTGCAAGATAAGGAAGCCATGTATCATAGCAAAGATCTGTCTCCACACCATCAGTATCTGGGCGCCTATTTATGGCTGAAACATGGTTTTGGCGCTGACGCAGTCATCCATTTCGGCACGCATGGTACACATGAATGGCTGCCTGGAAAAAGCAACGGCCTCTCCGGTGACGACCCGCCGGAGGCATTGATTCAGGATTTGCCGGTAATATATCCTTATATCGTAGATGATGTCGGCGAGGGACTTATAGCAAAACGGCGGGGTGCTGCGGTTGTGATAGATCATATGATACCTCCGCTAAAAAAAGGAGGACTTTACCATGAATATGCCGGGCTTGAAGAACTGATCGGCGATCATGACCGGGCGCTTGGACAGGATGCCGCACTTGCAAGGCAATACATGGAAAATATCATAAAAAAGATTAAAGAGCTGGGAATCGAGAAAGACATAGAAATTGGTGAGTGCCTGAATATTGATACCCATAGTGATGTCCAGCATAAGTTTGATCATGAAGTCATTCATAAAATAGGAGAGTATCTTCAGGAATTGAAGCAGCTTAATATGCCTTACGGACTACATACATTTGGCCATGTACCTGATAAGTCGCTTCGTTTCTCTACTATTCAGGCGATAAAGGAGGTAGTCAAAGATATTCCTGCCGATGAATTGGACAAAAATATTCAGGAAGGGGCAAGGCGGGAATTGTCAAGTATAATCAAGGCCATGAATGGACAATATATACCAACGGGAACGGGAAATGACCCCGTAAGAAATCCAGATTCTTTGCCAACTGGGAAAAATTTTTATGCCTTTAATCCGGATAAAATCCCGAAAAAAGAGGCATGGCAGGTGAGCGTCAAGCTGACACAGGAACTCCTCGATAATTATCTGGCAAAAAATGACGGAAAATATCCCGAAAAACTTTCATTCGTTATCTGGGGCACGGAAACGATACGCCATGAAGGTGTGCTGGAATCTCAGATCCTTTACCTGTTAGGGGTTGAACCTATCTGGAATGAATGGGGGAAGGTGACAGGCATTAAAATCATTCCCAAAGAAAGGCTGGGGCGTCCGAGAATTGATATAGTCGTTTCTTCTGCTGCAGAGGAGATGTTTGGACAGTTGACACAATACATTGATCAGGCCGTTCAAATGGTAAAAAGGCTTGACGAAAAGGATAACTATGTACAACAACATATCAAGGAAGTAACCGATAAACTGATCCGAAAGGGTTGGCCACAAAAAAAGGCGGAACAATATGCAGCAATTCGAATATTTGATGAGGCTCCCGGAAGGTATGATTTGAATGTATCACGAATCGCAAGTGCAAGCGGAACATGGGAAGATAGCTCCGTTTTAGGACAGGAATATCTGAAACGGATGAGCTATGGGTACGGAAACGGCCTGTGGGGAGAACCGATGGAAGATGTCTATAAAATGGTGTTAAGCGGAACAAGGATGGTTGTGCACAGCCGCTCTACCAATCTTTACGGAACCTTTGATAACGACGATTTTTTTATGTATGCGGGCGGATTAGCCGCAGCAGTCAGGGAACTGGATGGAAAGTCGCCCGGTCTGGTTGTCGCTAATATGATGAATCCGGCTAAACCTGAAATAACGTCCATCGACAGGATGATGGGTATGGAACTGCGGTCACGCTATTGGAATCCGGAATGGGTTGAAGGAATGAAGAAGGAGGGTTTTGAAGGGGCAAACAAGATGGCTGAATTTATTGAAAACATGTGGGGCTGGCAGGTTACCGTACCAGAGACAATAGACGCTGCCCGTTGGGAAGAGACGTTTGAGGTCTATGTCGAGGATAAATACGGAATGGATTTAAAGGAATTTTTCAATAAGAAAAACCCTTATGCGTATCAAGCCCTTACGGCCAGAATGCTGGAGACTATACGAAAAGAATACTGGCAGCCGACGGAAAAAGTCGAACAAACCCTGGCGAAGGAATATGCAAAAACAGTAGTAGAACACGGCGTGGCATGTTGCGAAAACACATGCAATAATCCGGCCTTTCAGCAATACGCAACGGATATTCTAAATACCCCAGGCCTTGTAAATCCAGATGCCTTGATTCAGTATGCAGAAATTTTAAAGGTAGCTACCGGTAAGTTACTGAACGAACGAAAGGCAGAGATGGACAAGATCGTCCTTGCTCAGGCGTCTATGTCAAACCCTGTCCCTGGAAGTATTGAACAGAAAAAGGATACCGGACAAACACAGGAGAAAGAAAAGATTGAAAAAACCGATGAATGGAAATTGGAAAACGATGCTTTTGAAAATACCGAAATAGTTAAAGGGCTGGAGATGGCAGAGGTAAAAACGAACGAAGACAAAATAATCCTTAATCAATCAAACAGGCTTTGGGTTGGTATTGCAGTTGTATTGGGAGGCATCGGTTTTTTCGTTTATGGATGGACAAGGAAAAGATTTTAATAAAAGGAT
>WYAU01000062.1 GCA_011525665.1 Candidatus Brocadia sp. | reverse complement strand
TTGCATCTTTACACCCTGTTTTCACCTTCAACCCTCCTCCTGTTGTGTATAATCTGTTCTTTACAAACATCTTATACCATAAACAACAGGGGATTTCTATCTCTTCGGTGAAAAATCCGGGCTAGAGAAAGCGTCCTTATGCTTAAATGAATTTGTATATAACTTTTCATAGATTTATGATAATAATGATATATTGTAGTCCACTATCATGTAACCGCAAGTGGAAATTGATGGAAAACTTCCACCCCTTAATTCAATACATTGTCTTTGGTGGAAGGGGCAGGGAAAAGTGGAATTTCAAAGCTGCGGTTGTAAGGCGACGAACCTCGTCGCTCTGCAGATAACAAATTGCCGAAGGCCTGATTTAAATCTTTTAACCGCTTAATACAGGAAGAGGATATTATGTCAAAAAACCAATTTGGACTCATTGGACTGGCAGTTATGGGGCAAAACCTGGTCCTGAATGCCGCTGACCATGGTTTTCGTGTCTCGGTTTTCAATCGCACCGCAGAAAAAACCGATGAATTTATGGCAGGGGATGCCAAAGGTAAAAGTATCACCGCCACTTACTCGCTGGAGGAATTTATTACCAGCCTGGAACGTCCCCGCATCATCCAGATCATGGTCAAGGCCGGTGCGCCGGTTGATACCGTAATCAACCATCTCAAACCGTTGCTGGATAAAGGCGACATTATTATTGACGGAGGCAACTCGCTTTTTGCCGACACCGAACGGCGGGCAAAAGAACTGGAATCGGTTAACCTGCGTTTCATCGGTATGGGGGTATCAGGCGGTGAGGAAGGCGCCCGCCACGGTCCCAGTCTGATGCCGGGTGGCACCAAAGAGGCATATGCCATTATTGAGCCACTGGTGACGGCCATTGCCGCAAAAGTACCTGCGGACGGTGCATCGTGCGTGGCATATATCGGTCCAGGCGGTGCGGGTCATTACGTCAAGATGGTACACAACGGTATTGAATACGGCGATATGCAACTCATCGCCGAGAGTTATGACCTGCTCAAGACAGCCGTCGATCCCTCACCGGCGGAATTTCATCAGATTTTTCGTGACTGGAACGCCGGAGAACTTTCCTCTTTTCTTATCGAAATTACTGCCGGCATTTTTTGCAAAATGGATGATAAAACCGGAAAACCACTGGTTGATATGGTCCTGGATAAAGCCGGGCAGAAGGGCACCGGCAAGTGGACCAGTCAAAACGCCCTTGATATCGGCGCTGCCATTCCCACGATTACGGCAGCAGTGGACGGACGCATTCTTTCCTCCATGAAAGAAGAACGAGTGGCAGCCTCTAAAAGTCTCTTTGGGCCGAAGGTTACCTATGGAGATGACCGGCAAAAAATCATTGATGCAGTACGGGCTGCACTGTATGCATCAAAGATATGCTCCTATGCGCAGGGCATGGCATTGCTCACAAAGGCCTCGTCAGAGTATGGCTACGGTCTGAACTTATGTGAAATAGCCCGTATCTGGCGTGCCGGATGCATTATCCGCGCCAGGTTACTGGATGATATTATGCATGCCTACCGCCGCAATCCGGCCCTGGCCAATCTGCTGTTGGATGACGAATTCAGACAGGTTATTCTGAGCCGGCAGGATGCCTGGCGTTTTGCCATTAAGACCGCCGTCGGGTTGGGTACCCCGGTACCTGCCATGAGCGCCTCACTTGCCTACTTTGACGCATATCGTTCGGAACGACTTCCGGCCAATCTTATTCAGGCCCAGCGCGACTATTTCGGTGCACATACTTTTGAGAGGATTGACCAGCCGGGCGTATTTCACGTTGACTGGAAGGAGAGATGAGTCATGTGGTAATATGTAGCCTTTCATAATTAAAGCGTTATTGCGAGGAGTACAGCGACGAAGCAATCTTGTCTTTTTGCATAGGAAAAAACGCAAAAAAGTTGTCATTGCAAACATATTTACATTGCTCGGGATAAACTCCGTGGAGCAATTCAAACCATGGAGACTTCGCATGAGTCTTCGGCGTGATGGTCCGACAAGCTCGCCAAACACAATGTTATACCCTCAGCCTGCCGAAGGGTCAGACAAATGCTCGGTCGAATAATTGCTTCAGGCGACCGTCCCCACTCGCATGAATACTTATTTAGTACGTTTATTAAAATTATAGCTCTCCAATATCCTCGTTCCAAAGCTCAGGATTCTTCCGGATAAAATCTTTCATCAACTGCTTGCACTCATCGAGGTTTAAATCAATGATCTTTACCCCGTGTGATTCCATGAATTCCTTTGCACCGGCAAAGGTTTCAGACTCTCCTACAATGACCTTCCTAATCCCAAACTGGACGACTGCACCGGCGCAAAGATAGCAAGGCATCAGGGTGGAATAGAGGATTGTCTCACAATATCTGCCGATTCGTCCGGCATTATGTAAGCAATTAATTTCTGCGTGCATGATGGGGTTGTTTTCCTGCACACGTTTATTATGCCCCCTTCCAATAATCTTTCCATCCTTCACGAGAACAGAGCCGATGGGAATCCCACCCTCTCGCAGTCCTGATTTTGCCTCATCAATTGCGGTCTTCATAAAGATGTCCACAAGCTCTCCCCCTATCAAACATTGTCTTTAAAGCATCTCCTGGCGGTTACTGAAGCATCGAGCTCGATTCTACTGCGGATTAGATTTGCATGCAAGGAATATGTTTGTTTAAATTGTTGGTGAAGATAATTAAGCAGTTTTTTGGGTGGCATGGACCTCGTCGTGATGGTTCGGCAGGCATGTCCTGAGTTTATCGAAGGGCTCACCATGCACGGATGAAATATCTCATTCATCCTGAGCCCTCGGCGTGAGCGTTCGACCGAGCTCACGCCGAGGGCTCAGTCGAACGCTTGTCAAAGGGTCAGTCGAACGACAAACTCAATTTGTCTGTGCTTGACTTGATGTATAGGAATTCAAACAAAAATTTCCTCCCCCTTAATCCCTCACCGGGGGGGGACAAACCAACTGTCCCCCGCTGGCGGGGGTAAAGGGAGTGGACACCTGTCATGAAAATATGTAAATATTTTATTGAGGAACTTTAGAAGCTGGAGGTACGCGTTATGGGTGAACTGAGTGCAGTCGGTAAGATCTTAATAGGCCTGGGTATTCTTATGATCATCGTAGGCGGGTTGTTTGTGATCGGGGGCAAGATCCCTTTTATAGGAAGACTTCCCGGCGATATCGCTATTCAAAAGAAAAACTTTAGTTTCTACTTCCCCATCACCACCTGTATCATCATCAGCATCATCTTCTCCCTGATCATGTGGCTATTGAGCAGGAGATAAAACAGGTGAGAAGCCAGATCACAAAAAGAGAACAGATACGCCGAAAAACATCATTTTTTGGGGAAGGAGGTTTTCATAGATTCACGGAAGGATTGAATCTCTATATTGTCAACCGGGGGACGGTCTTATAAGGAAGAATCATGATGTCAGCCGGGGACGGTTGTGTAAGGTAAAATTATCATGTCAACCGGGGACGGTTGACCTACCACCACCGATAAAAAGCCATTTGTAGGTGGTATAATCCTTTGCAAGGCCTACCTTGACGGGATTTTCTATTATATATTTACACTATAGCCCTGTATTCTGACTCGTGGCTCTTCATGTTCCGATGATAAGGACATGGGATTCTTTATTTTTCACCGTTGACATCAGACGTATGATAAAATAATATATATACGTCATCAGGAGGTATATCATGACTACAAAACTAACTCTGCGATTAGATGGTAAATTGATCAAACAGGCAAAGAAAGCGGCACAGGCCAAAGGAGTCAGCCTGTCACGCATTGTGGAGGATTATTTCAGGACACTCACGATTCGGGAAAGGAAGGGAACGACGGAGTCTCCGGTATTATCGGAAATATCAGGCGTCCTTTCAGCCGGGGCAGGCACAAAAAAGCCCCGTGAGGAATACAGAAAACATCTTGAGGAAAAATATCGTTGAACTCCGCCCTCTGCGATATCAATTTCTTTCTCGATATTTTCCTTAAGCGCGAGCAGTTTTACTTTCCGGCTGCCGGGGTATTTAAAATGATCGAGGAGAAGAAATTGAAGGGATATATCTGCGCCCTCAGTTTCCCGACTCTTTACTACCTGCTCTCGAAAGAACTGAAGCGGGAGAAGTCTGTAAAGATTTTAGAAAAGGTCAGGATCGTCTTCCACGTAGCGGCGGTTGATGAACGTGTAATTGATCTATCACTGACGTCAAATTTCAGGGACTTTGAAGATGCCGTGCAGTATTATTCGGCGGTTTTAGCAAAAGCTGACTGCCTTATTACCAGGAATAAAAGCGATTACAATGTTGATAACCTGCCGGTTTTAACACCGGAAGAATTTCTGGCGATTTCGGCTCCGTGAACAGCCGCTTCAATTTTGCGACTCATGCCTAAAGAGTTAATAGTGTTATTCCTTTCACTTAACTCTTCTATTTTTAATAATGCATCTGTTGCGCCTAACAAAAGTCGATTATAATAAGTGAAATCAAGAATCCATATTGAAACCCATAATAGCAAAAGAAAGCCGAACATTGCGGTCAGAATGCCCCAATGTATACCACCTTTTGCTTTAAATACAAAACTTGCAACCTAATCCACGCTTACCTCACAAATATATCCAGTAACGTTACACCCATCAGGCCAACACTGATAATTCCATTCACGGTAAAAAAGGCCGTATTGATTTTTGATAAATCTTTGGGCCTTACGAGGGAATGTTCGTAAACGAGCAAAGCGGCAACGGTACACACCCCAATCGTATAAATAATGCCCAAATCGGTATGTCGCGATACTGCCAGCAGCACCCATACCATAAAAAGATGCAATACACCGGAAAGTATTAATGCCCCCTTAATACCTAATTTCTTCGGGATGGAGTAGAGTCCTGATTTTATGTCATGTTCCAGGTCCTGACATGCATAGATAATATCAAATCCCGCCGTCCACAATACCACGGCAAGGCCCAGCAGGAAAGGTGTAGCCGTCAGAGTTCCCTGAATCCCTACCCATGCGCCGATGGGTGACAGACCTAACGCAAGACCAAGTACGAAATGGGATAAATGAGTAAACCGCTTTGTGTATGAATATCCAAAGATGACAAGGATTGCCAGAGGGGCCATAAAGAAGGCCAATCGATTCAGAAACCATGCACAGGTAATAAAAAGTATGACGCACACGATGGTAAAGACCCATACATGTTTCCTGCCGATTTTCTTTTGCAGTGCGACACGATAAGCGGTGCGCGGGTTGTGGACGTCGTAAGAGGTATCAACCAGCCGATTAAAAGACATGGCTGCACTGCGTGCGGTTACCAGCGCCGCAAGAATTAACATTAATTGTTTCAGGCCGGGCATGCCGCCTGCCGCAAGAAATGCGCTCATTATGGCAAAGGGGAAGGAAAATATGGTATGACTGAATTTGATTAAATCGAGTATCGAAGTAATCTTTTTCAGCAGATACGAAAAACCCCTCTTGACCTTGTGTGTTTCATTCATATTTTGCGTTTATCGTAATTTTAAAGGGACGATTACATTTAACACTTTTGGCGACTTTTTTATAATAAGATAAACCCCACCCCTGAATCATTCGACCGGGCTCACGGGGAAGCCCCTCCCGGGACGGGATTTTTCTAATATCCTCACGAAAGGAGATGTATAAGGGCGTCGCAGAAAGTTAATGTTTCAAACCCAGCACGGACAAACTCCGTTTGCCCGAAATTATCGAAGAGGAAATTATAGGAACAAACGATGTATTAATCAAGGACGTAGTCGGGATGTACTTATGCCGTATGGCCGGCGTGTCTGTCAGAGTGGCAGCAATAAGAATTTATTTACCTCAAAGGTGTCATAATGACAACGATAAAATCGTGTTGCCAGGTAAAATAAAAATTTGTAAAATTAAAATTAAGGTAAAAATTAAGCGAGTCATAACTAATTGCTCTATAAATTAATAAAGATTTTTTGTATTGAGCGCAATCATCTGATTACCCGGTGAAAACCGGATGTACATCTTTTGAGAGTGTACGAAGATTTTGTTGGTATATTATTTGCTTATTTGCGATAGAAGTTTTCTCAAAATTGTGTGAGGATTCGATATGATGGCATTGTTAGATCCGCGTGCAGGGCATTATTCACTTCTGATAACAGATGACGATGAATCATGCCGTGATAGCATAAAAGACGTATTTAAACCAAAGGGTTACACAACACATCTTGCAAGTTGTGGCCGGGAGGCTGTAAAGATAGCCAGGACGGAAGAGGTGCATTTGTTGATTTTGGACGTGCATCTCCCCGATTATAGCGGTCTTGAAACGTTTAAGATTATAAAAAAGGAGATTAGTCTTGCCATTCCTTGCATCTTTATGTCGGGCGAAATAACAAAGGAGCTTCAAATTGACCTTATCAGTGAGGATGTGTATACCCTGATACCAAAACCGATTAATATTAACATATTGCGGGATTCTGTGGAGCAGGTCATTGCGAAATACTACGGGAAGTAGTTCGTCAGACTCATGCTCATTACAAATTTTGGAATCGTCTCCAAAAATATAAGCGAGTGTAAAGATTAAAGTGTTAACAAAGGTTCTTAAGGTTGTTAAAGAAAGGAGTGATTTGAGATATGAATGTAAGGCCATTAGGTGAAAAGCTGTTAATAAAGCGTGTCGAGGCGGAGGGAAAGACGGCGGGGGGCATTGTATTACCCGATACGGCGAAAGAAAAACCGAGGGAGGGTAAGGTTATTGCAGTGGGAGACGGAAAGTTGCTGAAGGGCGGAGAACGCGCGAAGTTTCAGGTTGCAAAGGGTGACAGGGTCTTATTCAGTTCTTATGGCGGCACGGAGGTAAAGATTGACGGCGAGGAATATCTGCTGATGTCTGAAGATGATATTTTGGCGGTAATTGACTAATATTTCAGGAGGTGGTGATGGCTGCAAAAAAGATTCTCTATGGATACGATGCCAGCGACTCTATAAAAAAGGGCATCAAGAAACTGGCGCAAGCCGTTAAGGTCACTTTGGGGCCAAAAGGCCGCAATGTCCTTATCGAAAAAAGTTTTGGCTCGCCAACGGTAGTTAACGATGGTGTCACCGTTGCAAAGGAAATCGAGCTGGAAGACCCGTATGAAGACATGGGCGCTAAAATGGTCAAAGAGGCGGCCTCGAAGACAAACGATATGGTGGGCGATGGTACCTCTACGGCAACGCTTCTCGCGGAAGCTATTTTTGAAGAGGGCCTGAAAAATATTACGGCGGGTGCGAATCCTGTGGATATTAAACGCGGGATAGAAAAGGCAGTGAATGCCCTCATCGAAGAATTAAACAGGATGAGCATTAAAATATCAGGAAAGAAAGAGATTGCGCAAATTGCCACCGTCGCCGGCAACAATGATGAAGAGATTGGCAACCAGATAGCAGATGCCATGGAAAAGGTCGGCAAGGATGGCGTCATTACGGTGGAAGAGGGGAAAAGTCTGAAAACCACCGTTGATGTCGTGGAAGGGATGCAATTCGATAAGGGGTATTTATCTCCCTATTTCGTAACCTCACCCGAAACCATGGAGGCAGTGTTTGAGAATCCGTATATCCTGATACACGAAAAGAAATTGTCCGCCATCAAAGACCTGATTCCCTTGCTGGAAAAGATTGCCAAATCGGGCAGGGCGTTGATTGTCATTGCGGAAGAGGTGGAGGGGGAAGCGCTCAGCACCCTCGTAGTAAATAAACTCCGTGGAACCTTACAGTGCGCCGCAGTCAAGGCACCGGGATTCGGCGACAGAAGGAAAGCAATGATGGGTGATATTGCCGTGCTGACAGGAGCCAAAGCCCTGTTTGAAGATCTGGGCATACAACTCTCCAGTGTACAACTCAGCGATCTCGGCAGGGCAAAGAAAGTGGTTATCGACAAGGATACAACAACGATCATTGAGGGCGCCGGCGATAAAAATGAAATTCAGGGAAGGATTTCCCAAATCAAGGCGGAGATTAATGCAACCACCTCGGATTACGATCGTGAAAAATTGCAGGAACGGCTCGCAAAACTTTCGGGGGGGATCGCGCAGATCAACGTCGGGGCGGCCACAGAGGCGGAAATGAAGGAAAAGAAGTACCGCGTTGAGGATGCGGTGCAGGCCACCAGGGCGGCGGTTGAAGAAGGTATCTTGCCGGGCGGCGGCGTTGCCCTCATCAGGGCGTCGAAGGCGCTGGACGCCCTGCCGGGCAAAGGCGATGAGAGAACCGGCATAAATATTGTCAGGACCGCCATAGAAAGGCCACTCCAGCTGATCGCTGAAAATGCAGGACTGGAAGGCGCGGTTATCCTGCAAAAGGTAAAAGAAGGCGCCGGCAATTATGGCTATGACGCTTTTGGTGAACGATATACGGACATGGTCGAATCCGGTATCGTTGACGCCGCAAAGGTGGTAAAAGTGGCGTTACAAAATGGCGCAAGCATTGCCACCCTGCTCTTGACCACCAATGCCGTCATTGGTGAAATACCGGAGGAAAAAGAAACGGCAGGGGCGGCCCCGTGCGGACACAGACATTGATTTCGTGAGGACACAGATAATTGCAGGTTCACGTTTTTAACGGGAACCCAAATATTGTAAAAGGCAAATAATTTTTGAAATCACAAAACATGGGGTTCAGGTTTCAAGCCTGAATCCACGAGAAAAATTTCCCGAAAAAGGCGTTGTCTATGAACAGATAACGCCTTTTTTATTTAAGATTGATTTTTATCCTTTTCCGATTACAATACCCTAACACGAACGATCGGCGATACAATTTTTTTAAAACCTCAAAACATTTTGTTGCGCCCTTCGTTGAGATATCTTTATGTCGTTGAACACTCAATACAACAAATATCAATCTCCGCTTTCTGAACGGTATGCCAGCAAAGAGATGTGTTACATCTTTTCCGATCACTATAAATTCAGCACCTGGCGGAAACTCTGGATTGCGCTTGCAGAGGCGCAGCAGGAACTTGGTCTGGAAGCTATTACCGGCGACCAGATCGATGAAATGCGGCGTTTTCAGGATACGATCAACTTTGATGTTGCAAGGGAATATGAGAGAAAACTCAGGCATGACGTGATGTCCCACATTCACGCCTATGGTGAACAGTGCCCAAAGGCGAGGCCGATTATCCATCTCGGTGCCACCAGCGCCTACGTCCAGGACAATACCGACCTTATCCAGATGCGGGAAGGATTGTGTATTCTCCTTGCAAAGCTGGTAAACATCGTAAACGTCCTTGCAAATCAGGCGATGAAATACAAAGACCTCGCAACCTTAAGTTTCACCCACTTCCAGCCGGCCCAGCCAACAACATTAGGGAAGCGTATCTGTTTGTGGATACAGGACTATATTTTTGATATTGAAGAGATTGAGAGAAGGATCAAGGGTTTGCGGTTTCATGGAGTAAAGGGTACCACGGGCACACAGGCCAGTTTTATGTCGCTCTTCCGCAATGATACGGAAAAGGTGAAAAGACTGGACGAACTGGTCACGAAAAAAATGGGGTTTGATGGTTATTATCCGGTAACGGGGCAAACCTACAGTCGGAAAATTGACAGCCAGATCGTGTTTGGCCTGGCAGGCATTGCGGAATCTTCCCATAAATTTTCCAATGACATGCGACTGCTTCAACACCTGAAAGAGGCAGAAGAGCCCTTTGAGGAAGAGCAGATCGGCTCTTCCGCAATGGCCTACAAGAGGAACCCCATGCGCTGCGAACGGATAGCCGCCCTTGCGCGTTACGTACTCTGTAACTGTTTAAATCCCGCATTTACCGCAGCGTCCCAGTGGTTTGAAAGGACGCTGGACGATTCTGCCAACAAGAGAATCTCTGTCCCGGAAGCGTTTCTGGCCATCGATGGCATAGTGAATATTGTCTTGAACGTTGCGTCCGGATTCAGCGCCTACCCCTCCATTATCAGCCGCCATCTTGCGGATGAATTGCCCTTTATGGTAACGGAAAACATCCTCATGGAGGCGGTGAATGCAGGTGGAGACCGCCAGGAACTGCACGAAAAGATTCGCAGACACGCGATGGAGGCCGCCCGCAGGATAAAAGAAGAGGGGAACAAAAACGACCTTTTGGAACGAGTCGCACAAGACCCATCGTTTTCCAGGATTAAATCGAGGTTGAAAGAAATTTCCGACCCGATCAAACTGGTTGGCAGGGCTCCGCAGCAGGTGGAAGAATTTATAAGTGAGATTGCAGATCCCCTTATCAAACGGAATAATCATCTTATTAATAAAAAATTAATACCGGTATTGCACGTATAATTGATTTGTGTGTTGATAATTGACTATTTCCTGAAATAAACCTTGAATTTACCTACATGCTGTATTATTATCAGCAAGCAGGTTATGCAGGAAGCTGGACATTCCGTTTCTTGCCGCTTCCTCAACCTCTAATCCTCACATCCATATCCCGTTTCATCGGTGAAATTATGACAAAAACTGATGTAAAAGTTAAATTTACTTATCAGGATTATCTTCACATGCCCGAAGATAGACGGTACGAGCTTGTCGAAGGAGAATTCTTTATGATGCCTTCGCCAAATGAATATCATCAACGTATTTCAAGAGAATTGGAATATGCCTTAATGGCCTTTGTTAAAAAGAGAAAATCAGGCTTTGTTTATTATGCCCCTTTTGATGTGGTTCTCTCTGATGAAGATGTTGTGCAGCCTGATATTATCTATGTATCGAAAGAACGAAGAAATATCATTACCCATAATAATATACAGGGCGCACCGGATTTAGTGGTAGAAATTCTTTCTCCAAAGATAAGCTACCGAGACCGTGAGATTAAGCGTAAACTCTATTATAAATATGGTGTAAAAGAGTACTGGATTGTGGACCCCGTAAAGCAGACCATAGAGGTATTAAGTCGTGACGTAGCCAGTTATAAAACAACCGGCATGTATACTGTCGATACCCCATTGTCCTCGCCCCTCCTCTCAGACCTGTCGATAGATTTGAAGTCCGTGTTCTATGAGGCGTAAGCAACCACCCGACAACCTTCCTCTGGTACTGATTACAGATAGAAATCTCTGCAAGCACCCATTTTTGAATACAATAAAACTGGCGCTGAAAGGCGGTGTTACGACGGTACAAGTAAGGGAAAAGGGACTCACCACTCACGAACTGTACTCCTTAGCGCTGGAGTTGAGAGAGGTAACTTCAGATTTTAATGCAAATTTAATCATCAACGACAGGGTCGATATTGCCCTTGCAGTGGAAGCGGATGGCGTACATTTGGGCTGGCAGTCACTTCCTTTTCCCGTAGTAAGGAGGTTGCTTGGTTCGGAAAAACTCATCGGAATATCTACCCATGGTCGTCAAGAGGCATTGCAAGCCAAGGATTTTGGGGCGGATTACATTACCCTTGGTCCGGTCTTTGAAACGCCTTCCAAGTCAGGCCTTCTGCAACCTACCGGGACCGGGGAGATTCAGAATATAAAAAACGAGATAAAGATACCCGTTATTGCGTTGGGTGGAATCAATGTAGAAAACGTAGAAGCCGTTTTAGCCGCGGGAGCGGACGGTATTGCAGTTATTTCGAGCATTATGTATGCCGATGATCCGGAAGATGCAGCCAAAAATTTATACATGAAAATTGTAACGTTTAAGCCGGAGAAATCCCAGGTAACAAATTTCCAAATCACAAAATAAATCCTGAATCCGAATATCGAAATCGTTCGACTGAGCGCACACGACGAAGTCCGAAACAAATACAAAATATCAACATCCTAATTAACAAAACATTTTAAAGCAGTCAAAGAAAAGGAGAGATCTTATGCAACTGTTGGAAAAGTTACACTTTAATGAAAAGGGGCTTATCCCCTCGATAATAGTTGACGAGCAGGATGGAAAGGTGCTCACCCTGTGTTATATGAACAAGGACGCCGTTGTGAAGACGATAGAAACCGGCAAGGTGCACGTATTTCGCCGTTCACAAAACCGTCTGATGATTAAAGGTGAGACTTCCGGCCATATCCAGATGGTAAAGAAGGTGTTTTTTGACTGTGAAGGGAATTCACTCGTTTTCGTTGTGGAGCAACACGTCGCCGCCTGCCATGCGGGTTACAGAACGTGCTTTTATCGGGAGTATATTCCAAAAACAGACAGTTTTCAGATCTCGGAAAGCAAGATATTCGATCCCGATACGGTTTACGGGTAACCGGGTGTTTAAAACCTTCCCAAAATTAAAAATCAGGGAAAAAAACGCTTGAAAACGGATATATCACATGTTATAGTTTCACTTTATTGCTGATAAATCGTGCTTTTTCGTACGGGTATTCACATTCTATTCCGCCTCACCAACTGGAGGAAAAAATATGTCTAAATACGGGAAATACGCAAAGTTTTTCCTTTTGATAGCCTTCGCGGGGATGTCGGGTTGTGCCGAGTTGAGCGAACTAAGAAATTTAAACAGAAGGCAGGCAATTACAATCCGTGATCAATCTGATGAAATTGCGAGGCTGAATAGACAGCTTTCTTCTTTAGCTGACAAACTGAAGGCAAGCGAAGAGGAAATGAATAAACTGAGGAAGCTTGCAAGGTCAATTGGCGAAGGTGTTACCGTCAGGGATACCTTTGAGGGCCCGGTGCTTCTTTTCCCCGAAAAGGTGCTTTACGATTCGGGCAGCGCGACAATAAAACCCACCGGTGAAAAGGCCTTGAAAAAAATGGCCGATTTCCTTAAAGAGAATCCCCGCATTTCCATCAGAATCGACGGACACACTGACACGGATCCTATTATGAGAACGCGGCACCTGTGGGATTCAAACCACCACCTGTCCGCGGCGCGTGCGCTGAGCGTATTTCACTTTTTGACGAAGAGCGAAAACATCCCTGAAGGGAAGGTTCATGTTGCAGGATTCGGCCCGAACCGCCCGATCGCATCCAACAGCACGGCCTCAGGAAAGAAGGAAAACAGAAGGGTGGAGTTTTTAATACTGACCGCTGTCGCTTCATTACCTCCGAAAGAAACTTCATTAATCACCGGCCAGGAGCCTATCCTGGAGGAACAACCGGAAGAAGCGCCGGCGGAAATATTCGAAGAAACGGAAGAGGGCGAAGAAAAATAAGTTGTTTGAGGAAATGGTTTCTTCCGATAGCCCCGGGGCTATCGGAAGAAACGTTGGTTTAGTAATTGTCGTCATGTAAATAACCAGATACATCAAACCTGCGTTATCCGCAATTCGCAAACCAAAGTTTCAAAACAACCCCCACCGAAACAGACTCTGCCATTTCAAGGTCTCAAAACGGCGAATTGCCGGTATATTTCATTTGTTGCATCTTTCTCCGTGACATAGTGCTTGTAGTTTCTAGAAAAAGTATTTTTGATTCATTTTCGGGTTGATAATTTTATGAAAAATGGAAAACAGAACCAGCCTCGGGCAACAACAGAGGTAAAAGACACCACGACGCTAACCATTCAAAGTCACACAAATCGAAATAAACAAAAAGAAACCAATAGGGTCTGGGATTTTTTTTGCTCGGTCAAGCTTGCGGTGGTAATTATTTTGATTATGGTCGTGGCGTGTATCCTGGGAACGGTGATATTGCAGGAGAAAACCCTGGATGAATATACGGCAAAATACGGGTACGGACTGGCAACTTTTTTCAGGATAACGCAATTAACGAATATCTTCCATTCCTACTGGTTTTCCTTCCTGCTGGTATTACTGTGCGCGAACCTCATTTGCTGTACCATTAAGCGGTGGAGAAACACCTTCCTTCAGACCGGTTTCATTCTTACCCATCTCAGTCTTGTCTTAATACTGATTGGCGGTGTTATAAAATTCCAGCTGGGGGTGAAGGGCGGCGTAAACGTTTACGAGGGGAAATCGGTAAATTATTTTCTTACCCAACTGATCAACCGACAGGGGAAACTTGACTATATCAAGAAAGACCTGCCGTTTTCCATCGCCTTGGATGACTTCATCTTGGAGAAAAACGAACCGAAATTTCACCTCGTATCATATGTGAAGAGCAAAGACCGCCAGAAGATACTGGACGTAAAAACGGGGAAAAGGCAACGGGTCCCCGGCTCGGATTATCGGGTGACTGTCAAGGACTATGTCCCGGATGCAGAATTACAACAGGAACCGATAAATACCTCGAATGAACCGGAGAATCCGGCCATTTATCTAAAATTGCTGGGGTCGGAGAGGGTCGCCGCAGAGGGTTGGCTCCTGGCTCATGACCGGAACTATTATGACGATAAAAGGCAAAGTTTGCGGATAGAATATGTCTGGTTGCCGTCCCGGGAAGAGTTAGATGATGCCATTGGCTCCGTTGAAAAGGAGCATGCAAAGTTATCCGTTGCAATAGCCGGCCAGGGATTGCTTCAGGACTATCCTCTGGAATTTAATAAAGTTTTTAAAATTCAAGGAACAGAATACAGTCTCAGAATGTTACAATATGTGCTTAATTACGGGGACAGAAGGCCTTTAAGCGAGCAGCCGCCGGACAATCCCGCTGTTCAGGTGGAGGTTAACGGACCGGAAGGCTCCGAAACACGCTGGGTATTTGAGAAATTCCCCGACTGGGATAAAATGCACCCGGGAAAGTATACAAATGTAAAACTGACCTGTAGCGGAATTGCCGGTTCCTATATGGCGAAAAATACCGTAAGGATTTTTCAAACACTGGACGGAATGCAGGTAATTGCCTTTATCAGGGACAAACGGGTCGCGGAAACCATGCCATGGGAAGTGGGAAAAAAGTACACTATGGGTGACATTAGCGGCCAGATCATGATTGCCAGTTATTTCCCCTCTTTTGATTTCAAGAAAGAAGTCGTTAAAAAATCCGATGATGTAGGGACGCCCGCTATTTTTGTGGAAGTTGACGGGCCCCGAGGAAAGATCGAGGATTGGTTGTTCTCCAATAATCAATATGCCACCTGGTATCCGGATAACAATTTTGCGCTTGTCTATGAATCCACCGGGGAGTCAGTCAAACACTTTACCAGTAAGCTGCGGATCGAGGAAAACGGCCAAACTGTAGCGGAAAAAACGATCAGGGTAAATGATCCTTTGAAATATAAAGGATACGTTATTTATCAATCAAGTTACGACCCGGAGGCCGGAGCCTTTTCCGGTTTGCAGATTGTCAAAGACCCCGGTATTCCAGTAGTTTATTCAGGTTTCGGAGCGCTGTGCTTTGGGGTCATATTCATATTTTATGTGAAACCATTCCTGAGAAAAAAATCAAAAAAAGAGGCGGAGGAATAAAAATGAGTTTAATAAATATTACCCTGATTCTCTATATAATGACGTCTGTTGCATATATAGCCAGGGAAGTGTGGAGGTCAAGCGTTGCGAAATGGATATCGTTGGGCTTATTCATTTTAGGGTTTTGTTTTAATGTGTCGTGGCTGGTAACGCGTTCGATTGAGGCAGGACATCCGCCTTTTTCTAACCTCTATGAATCCCTTGTCTTTTACGCTTGTTGTACCGCCCTTGTTTACATAATATTTGAATTTATCTATAATTTTAGAATAGTAGGGGCGCTTGCATCTGTCCTGGCGATGTTGATTTTACTGTATGCAACGCTTCAAGACCCTACCATAAGGCCAATTATGCCGGCGCTGAAGAGCAACTGGATGTTGGCGCATGTCATTACTTACATGTTGGGGTATGGCGCCTTTGGCATTTCATTTGTAACCAGCGGCATCTTTTTGGCGATAAAGCCCTTCGCAAAAAATAAGAAAAGAAACGAAGGTGAAAAAGGAAACGAAATATCACTGATAAATTTTGACAAACTCAGTTATAAATTAGTTGCCTTCGGCTTTCCGTTCCTTACCCTCGGGATGGTTACCGGCGCGGTCTGGGCAAAAAAGGCATGGGGTGATTATTGGTCATGGGACCCGAAAGAAACATGGTCTTTGATTACCTGGCTTGCGTATCTGGCCTACTTGCATACCCCCCTGATTTTACCGAAGATGAATATCAGCAAATCAAAGACCTCCGTTATTCTCGCATTCTGGTTGCTCATCTCTTTCGGGATAGTAAACTTTACCTTTGTGGGTTTAAACTATTTGCCTTCAGCCGCTGACAGCGAACATATTTACGGATCCAAATAGTCTTTGAAACATAGGCGCATGCCGATGACACGGATGCATGTTTTTGTTCGCGGCAGGGTTCAGGGCGTATTCTTCCGCGCTTCTGCGAGGGATATGGCTAGGGGCATCGGTGTTAAAGGATGGGTAAAGAATTGTCTGGATGGCAGTGTTGAGGCTGTATTTGAAGGAAAAAAAGACGCCGTTGATGAAATGGTGAATTGGTGCAGAAAAGGACCTTCCGGTGCTTTTGTTGATCATATAGATATATACCGGGAAGAATACTCCGGTGAATTCGACGAATTCTCGGTAGTTTATGAATAGTTGTTCACTATCAGATGGGAGCCTTCCCCCTTCGTCCCCTCTTTTGCAAGGCGGAGAAAAAGGGGCGGTTATAAAATTTCATAGAACCTGACTGGATATTGGGCAGTTACCTGTATTCGTATGCTTGATATTGTCGCTACAAACTCAGGCGTTGTTCTCTCCGTAAGAACCCAGCCCGGTTCAAGCAGGAATCGGATTATAGGCGAGTATGGAGGGCGTTTAAAATTAGCCGTTACCGCCGCTCCGGAAAAAGGGAAGGCAAACAAGGCCGTAATTGAACTCCTGGCAGATGCGCTTCATCTTAATGAATCGTCTATCCGCATTATTTCAGGAGAATCTTCGAGAGACAAGAAATTAATGATCGAAGGATTGGTCCCTGAAGATTTAAATACCCTGCTCAAGCCTCAATCGTAAGGAAATCTTCGCCTCTATGGATTACAAAAAGACACTCAACCTGCCTGCTACCCAGTTTCCCATGAAGGCGGATTTGCTCAGAAAAGAGCCGGAAATCCAAAAAAGATGGGAAATGGAGCGTCTCTATGAGCAAATTCGCAGGGCGCGCGCCGGCAGAGAAAAATATATCCTGCATGACGGCCCTCCCTACCCGACGGGTGAACTCCACATCGGAACCGGCTTGAATAAAATATTAAAAGACTTTATCGTGCGCTTTCACACGATGAAAGGTTATGACGCGCCTTATGTTCCGGGTTGGGATTGTCACGGTCTGCCCATTGAACATCGCGTGATGCAGGAGGTGGGCGAAGAAAGAAAACATTTAACAAAACCGGAAATCCGGAAAAAATGTAAAAAATATGCAGAAAAATTTGTAAAGCTCCAAAAAAGTCAATTTAAATCCCTGGGTGTATTCGGTGACTGGGACAATCCATACCTTACCTTTAACCCCCGGTACGAAGCGGGTATTATCGAGGTATTCGGAAAACTGGTGGAAAAGGGTTACGTATATCGAAGCAAAAAACCCGTCCATTGGTGTCCCAATGAACTCGGACAAACGACCCTTGCCGAGGCAGAACTTGATTATAGAGAAGAGACACCCAGCCCGTCCATTTATGTAAATTTCAAACTTACGGATGACGTGGGCGCTCTGTTCAAAGGGGCGGATAGCAATATCTCGCATATCATGATCTGGACAACTACCCCCTGGACGCTTCCGGCAAACGTTGCAGTCGCCGTCCACCCCGAACATGAATATGTAGCCGTTCGGTACTTGAATCCTAAGACACAAAGGAAAGAAATCAGCGTCCTTGCCGATAAGAGGGCTGAATTCATTATGTCTCTGCTAGGAATCAGGGAGTATGAATACCTCGGCAAGGTGCAGGGTCGTTTATTGGAGGGTATAAAATACCGCCACCCCTTTATGGACAGAACAGGTTCTGTCGTACTGGCAGATTACGTAACCTTATCGGATGGGACGGGGTGCGTCCACACAGCGCCGGGACATGGTCAGGAGGATTATCTTACGGGTATCAAATACCACCTCCCGCTGTTGAGCCCCGTAGATGAAAAGGGCAATTTTACAAAAGAGGCGGGTGAATTTGCCGGGCTCAATATCTTAAAAAACGGAAACGAAGCCATAATAAAAAAATTGGAAAAGGAAGGCGTGCTGCTTGATAAAAAAGAAATTGCACACTCGTATCCGCATTGCTGGCGGTGTGACGACCCGGTTATTTTCAGGGCGACGGAGCAGTGGTTTGTCAGTCTTGACTATAACAACCTGCGTCAACGGGTATTGGACGAGATAAAACAGACGAAATGGATACCTTCATGGGGAGAGAACCGGATGGCAAAGATGATTTCGGATCGTCCCGACTGGTGTATCTCCCGGCAGCGTTCATGGGGCGTGCCCATTCCTGCATTTCATTGTGTTCATTGCCGTCAGGCCCATATAAATACGAATACAATAGATTATGTGAGAGACAAATTTGAGAAGGAAGGGGCCGATACCTGGTTTTATAAGGAGGTGTCCTACTTTTTACCGCCTGGTACGAAATGCGCTCACTGTGGCGGTGACCGCTTTGAAAAAGAGATGGATATCTTCGACGTCTGGTTTGAATCCGGGTCGAGCCATCATGCCGTCCTGCACAAGCGCAGTGAATTATCGTATCCGGCCGACCTCTATCTGGAAGGGACGGATCAACACCGCGGATGGTTTCAGCTTTCACTGCTTCCATCGGTTGGCGCATGGGACAAGGCGCCATTCAAGTCCGTCTTAACGCACGGCTTTGTTGTTGATGAGCAAGGGAAAAAGATGTCCAAATCCCGCGGAAATTTCATATCGGTAGAAGACGCCTTAAAGGAATTTGGCGCTGATGTACTCAGGTTATGGACTTCTTCTCTGGACTATCAAAACGACATGAGCGTGTCGCGTAATTTAATTATCCGGTGTTCGGATGCCTACAGGCGGATTCGCAACACATTCAGATATCTGCTCAGCAACCTCTACGATTTTGACCCCAAGGTAAACGCCATAGCCTACGAAGGATTACTGGAAATAGACAGGTGGGCATTGCATAAGACACAGGAATTAATCAAAAACGTTACGTCTGCCTACGAGTCATTGCAGTTTCACCGTGTTTTTCATCATATCTACAATTTTTGTTCGGTGGAAATGAGTGCCTTTTATCTGGATATTTTGAAGGACCGGTCCTATACCTTTCCAAAAAATTCAAAGGAGCGACGTGCCGCACAGACGGTGATGTATTACATCCTGTTAAACCTTGTTAAATTGTCCGCGCCGATTATTGTTCACACGGCTGAAGAAGTATGGTCAGCAATTATCCATAAGGATGAGGACGTCTCCAGTATTCATTTGACGACATTTCCGAAAGAAATCCCCGTCTGGGTAGACAACTCTCTCAACGAAAGGTGGGAAAAGTTAATCAACATGAGAACCGATGTGGCAAGGGAACTGGAAAAGATGCGCGCCGCCAAGCTGATAGGCAACTCATTGGAGGCATCCGTCAATCTTTATACAGAAAACGAAGCACTCTGGCAGTTCCTTAAAAGCTACGAAAAAGACCTCCCGATGATATTTATCGTATCTGAGGTAAAACTGGACAGGAATATCACATCGGGGGCGGTGAAGGGGGAATTAACGGAAAATCTCTGGATAGAATGCAATGTGTCGCAGCACAAGAAATGCGAAAGGTGCTGGAACCTGAGAGAGAGCGTGGGAACCGTTAAGGAACATCCTACCATATGTGCCCGGTGTGTTACCGCGCTTCAATAATTTTGGTTGTTGGATTTTACTTCGTTTTTTAAAAATCTTGACAGCAAATTGATTTTTAGGACCAACAAATCGTTTTGGATAACATAAACGAATTGAGTGTGGGGGGCAAATGGCATATTTCTTCCAAGCGATACCTACCTATACTGTGATTGATATTTCGCAAAACGCCTTTTCTGGAGAAATCCAGAAAAGGCGTTTTTTGTTTTGAATGTTATTTGCAATGCGACTAGTTTAAGACTTCTTGTGCCTTATGCCTTGTAAAAAACTTCAAAAATTTAAAGGAGGCTGCAAGCTTATGAGAAACATATCTTTTAGCACTACTGTCCGGACGTTTAAATAAATATTTGTTGTAAGTATTATAATTCAAGAGAGATACAAGGAAAAAAGAACGTAATCGATTTGAAATTCAAAGTATACTATAGCCATTCTATTCTTCATAAC
>WYAU01000061.1 GCA_011525665.1 Candidatus Brocadia sp. | reverse complement strand
GGTCAACCGTAAGTGAAACGCTAAAGCGAGTAGAAACCAGGATAAAAAGAGAGAGAAAATTCAAGAAAGAAATCGAAGTGTTAAAAAAACAAGTAATTGTTGAATAACGAAGGTCTGACCCTTAGCTCTACTCTGGATATTCTTCTATAACTTCCCCATTGCAAATAGCTCGTAAACTTCACGCTCAACAATCCGACCAAATTCTTCATTTTCCATTTCATACTTGGCATGTCGTGTATAAAGTATCGCATCGGATGCAAAGCATTCTTTTGTCTTTTGTAGTATGTCCATTTATGCTATCTTTTAAAAGCAAAGACTTCTAGGGTCACCCGTTATTCAATAACCAATTGATCCTTTAACACTTCAATCTCTTTCTGAGACTTTTCGGTATTACAATTCCCTTGTAATATCATGTCGTAGACAAATCATTTGTCGTCAATAAAGATTTGTCGCCTTTTGTCTTATCCCCCCTTCATGAAACCAAAATTATTCTCGTAACACTACACAATAATTCTCTTTCCCTCTCCAAGCACCGCCTTCGTCAGTTCTTCCATAAGTTCATTCAACCGCGGCACCATCGCCGTGGGATCAAAGACGACCCCATCCTGCATTAAGGCATTCTCAAAAAGCTGCTGTATCATTTTTTCAATGAGTGGCTGGTAGCTGGGATTCTCATTCATCCTGGCCAGATTCTGGACCATGCGGTTTTTCCGGTTAATCTCCATGATCTTTTTGGATAGCTTGTAATTACCATCTACCATCTGTATCAGTTTCTGGACATGTACACTGGGTACCCCTTCAGGATTCACCAGACAACAGGGACTGTCAACCAGCCTGTTCGATTCCTTGACGTCAATGACCCTGTCCGCTAACGTTACCTTGATTGTCTTCAGGAGATGTTTAAATATTTCTTCATAATTTTGAGGTTCTTCAGAGGTATCGACAATCTTTTTGTCAGTATCCTTGAGTAAGTCCAGATTTGCCTGATCGGCCGAACGAATGGGTTTCTTCTCAAATTCATGCAGACCGGAAAGGAGGAATTCATCATTGGGATCTGTCAGGTAAAGCACCTCCACATCTTTTTTGCGGAATATTTCCAGATAAGGGCTCTTTTCTATCGTTTCACGGTTTACTGCCGTTATGTAATAAATTTCCTTTTGTTCCGGTTTCATCCTGTCTACATATTCTTTGAGAGAAATCAGGCCATGGGAATCCCTGCACGCTGAAGAATTAAACCGCAGTAATTGCGCCAGGGCATCCCGGTTGTCAAAATCGAAGTGTACGCCTTCCTTGAGAATCCTTCCAAATTGCCCCCAGAAGGTTTCGTACTTTTCTTTTTCATTTTTGGCCATGTCCTGTAAGAGCGTTATAATCTGCTTTACAAGAATATGCTTCATCTTGTGAATGATCCGGTTATCCTGGAAGGTCTCCCGGGAAATATTTAAGGGGATATCCGCGGAGTCCACCACCCCGCGGATAAACCTCAGATACTCAGGCAGAAGCATCTTGCAATCAGACTGAATGAGAATTTTGTTGGAATAGAGATGAAGTCCGTGTTCCAGCTTTTTAAAGCCGTATGTTTCATAGTTTGTCGATGGGCAATACACTATGCTGGAGAATTGGATCGGAGCCTCGGCAGAGGTGTGCAGCCGGAAAAGAGGAGTGTCTTCCGTGTTTGAGATAAATTTGTAGAACTCGTTATATTGCTCTTCGGTAATATCCTTTTTGGGTTCCTTCCAGATGGCCGTAATCTGATTGGCCCTTTCACCGCAAACCATAATAGGAAAACTCACAAAGTTCGAATATTTCTTGATAATCGATTGGATTCGGGATTTTTCCGTATACTCCTTTTCCTCGTCTTTGAGATGAATGATAATATCCGTCCCCCGCCCTTCTTTTTCTATGGGATTTAAAAAATACGTTCCTGCGCCATCTGAATGCCATTCAAATGCCGGCTCGTCCTTTTTGTAGGATTTCGTTTTCACCCTGACCTCATCGGCGACCATGAACACGGAATAGAAACCCACACCGAATTGGCCGATGATATTTGAATCTTTCCGAGCCTGCTCCGACAGGTTTGCGATAAATTCCAGAGAACCTGATTTTGCAATAGTCCCGATATTCCGGACAATTTCATCCTTCGTCATCCCGATGCCGGTATCACGGATCGTCAATACCTTGTTTTTTTCATCGACATCTATGGTGATTTCCAGGGGTATGTCTTTCCCCTCATAATCCGGATTCATGAGGGCATAATATCGTATCTTGGTAAGCGCATCAGATGCATTAGAGATGAGCTCCCGTAAAAAAACCTCTTTGTGGGTATAAAGAGAGTGTGAAAGAATATTTAATAACTTCTTTATCTCCGCCTGAAATTCAAAACTCTCTTCACGGTTCATTTTTTCGGTCATACCTCACTCCTCAAATGAATTCATAAATACTGTCGGTTTTCTTCTTCCGATACAAATCAAACGATAAAAATAACAAATCTGCATTGGATTGTCAATACCGCCACATGTTTACCATACCTCACGCATTTCCTCCAAAACAATATAATTGTTCATACTTGACACGGTAAACACATCATGATAAACTCCACCAGAAAAGTTTACGGGAGCAGTATAAGTTAGTATTTTTGGTATCAGCAATCAGAAGAAGCCGTCAAAATGTAGATGCTTATTCCAAAAATTATATTCTGGCTTCAGACATCGGATTCCTGACCCGGATGGGGCGGAATTTTTTTGCCGAACGAACGAAAATGTAAAAAAATATTTTTAGTAGGAAACTTCTTACCGGGTCTGTTACAGTCCGTGAACATCTAAACAGAAACACATATATTTTCACGATTCATTCGGTTGGGACTCTGATGACCTTTCAAGAGATTATATTAAAACTGCAAAACTATTGGGCCGGTTACGGCTGTGTCATATGGCAGCCTTACGATAGTGAAAAAGGCGCCGGCACCTTTAACCCTGCAACATTTCTCAGGGCATTGGGTCCGGAACCATGGAAATGTGCCTATGTAGAACCCTCCCGGCGCCCGACTGACGGCAGGTACGGGGAAAATCCCAACAGACTGCAGCATTACTACCAATTCCAGTCAATCATAAAACCAGCCCCTGATGACGCCCAGGATATTTATTTGAATAGCCTGCGGTTTTTGGGGATTGATCTTGTTAAACACGACGTGCGATTTGTCGAGGACGACTGGGAATCACCCACCCTTGGCGCTACCGGCCTTGGCTGGGAGGTATGGTTGGACGGAATGGAAGTTACACAATTTACCTATTTCCAGCAGGTAGGCGGGTTTGAACTCGAACCCATTACCCTGGAACTTACCTATGGACTTGAACGTATTGCCATGTTCATCCAGAAAAAGGAATCCGTTTTTGACCTTGAATGGGTGAAAGGCTGCACCTACGGGGATATTCACAAACAGGATGAGGTGCAATTCTCCGCCTATAATTTTAAGGTAGCGGACACTGCTATGCTTTTCCAGCTCTTTGAGTCATACGAAAGGGAATGCCAGCGGCTCCTGAAGGAAGAGCTGGTACTGCCCGCCTATGATTACGTCTTAAAGTGCTCTCATGCCTTTAATATGCTGGATGCCCGCGGGTCTATCGGGGTCACACAGCGCACCGGTTATATCGGGAGGGTGCGGAATCTCGCCCGGCGATGTGCGGAAAGCTATGTCCAGCTTCGTGAGGCGCTGCATTGGCCACTGTTAAAAGATAAATCAGCCATGACATTTCACCCCTGAAAAACACGGAATATTGCAGGAATGAATCTGCAGGGGTGCGGTGCCCGCGCCCTTTCTGGCACAAGTATGTTCTATCATTTCAGTGATGTTCCTCGTCTTTCCGTCGTGAACTATCATTCCCCTGTAAACATGCCATGAAAGTGTCTTTTAATTCGTCAATTACCTCAAGCGACTCAGAATTTTTGTTTTTCGCCGTAAAATAATCCTTGTTTTGTTTTACCAAAACATCGGCTTTTGCTAATAAATGATATTGCCTTTTATTAAACACGACAGGCCTCAGGGGTTTGTGTGCAGTATCAAATTCCTTTACTAACCACCGGTAGAGATCTGCAAAACCATCCTTGTTCACTGCGGATATACAACATACAGACTGGCAGAGCGCGGATTCAATCCTGTGCCTGTCGAATCTTGCGGGCAGATCACATTTGTTAACCACAGGCAGAATGGCGTGGCTATCACCTTTTCCGCCGCGGCGGAAATTGTTACAGCCCTTTGCCTGTAACCATGAGTTTAAGATGTCCAGGATACCCTGATCCTCCCGATCAAAAGGCCTGGAGTTATCAAACACGGCAATAACCTTATCGGAACGATGAAGTTGTTCCAGCGTTAATTCCATACCCATAGCCTCCAGTTTATTGCTTGTATTCCTCATGCCTGCCGTGTCCACAATCTCAAAGGGTATGCCGTCAACCGAGATAAATTCGTTTACATAATCACGGGTAGTTCCCGGTTCGTGATGGACAAGCGCCCGCTCCTCCCCGATGATGGCATTAATGATGGTCGATTTACCGGCGTTGGGTTTGCCCAGAATTATCACAACGTGCGGGACGGTCAACGCCATGCCCAAAGACGCCGTCTCCAGGAGGCGCCCGATAAGAATTGCCAGGCGGGAAAAGAACGCTCCATTCTTTTGTGACAGGGCATCATCCCCTTCCTGTAAAGAGTGCCTGATTCCTTCGATAATTTCGAGGCATTTTCGCAACTCCCCCGACAATGCCCCTCCATATTGGTCCAGCAGCACTTTTACACCCAGCTTTGTCCGCGCGAAGACGACCTCCCGAATCGCTTCCTTCCGGATAAAATCCATTTTATCATTTTCGCAGGACTGTGCGAGCAACGATTCCCATCCGGCGCTCTCTGCACCTGCTGATCGTAAACACTCGTAAATACGCGTCAGGACGCGGATACCGCCGTGGCAATTTACTTCTATCATATCCTGTCCCGTGAAGCTATCCCCTTTTTTAACCACATTCAGGATAACCTCATCAAGCCTCTGGCCGTCATCGAAGATATGTCCGTAATAGAGTCTTTTGCTCTCTGCGTTCCGCAGATCCGCGATACTCTTTCCCTGGAATATCGTATGAACAAGGTCTGATGCTTTCGGACCCGATACGATAATTTTCCCGATGCCACCTTCGCCCAACGGTGTTACAATGGCCGCAATGGTAGTGTCTTTCAAAAAGCTATTCCTCTTTCCCCGCTATTATTTTCATACAACAATAATAGCAATTTCTGGCAATGACCACAAGAATACACTTTGCAACAGTTACAAAAGGCGCATTAGTGCAACCATTTTACCCTGTGTAGTCAGATTTCACTTGACAGAGAGCATTGTGCATGTTAAATAAAGCCGGTAAAAATAAAATAGATAAAAGGCAAACCCTGGCCAATCAGTGTACCCAAAGAAAAGCGTCTTTATAAACTCAAAACATAAAAGACAGCCTTACTGCCACGAATTGTTATCAATACATTTTTCGGCAGTAAGGCTTTTTTATTTTAAAGGTTTTTCCGAAAAAGACGTGAGCCATGAATGAGCCACTCATCTGTCTTATTCAAATATCCTTCGAAAGCAGGCGGTGATACAGCCTTACCCTTCTTGCAGGGAAGCAGATACGCCAAGAAAACGAAAAACTATGAAATTTCTGATTGTTGATAACCACCCGGATGACCGCGAACGGATCAAACAAGTGCTCCAAAAGGAATTTTACGGATTCGAGTTTGCGGAAGTGGTAAGGAGGGAGGGCTTTGAAGGCGCTATTGTCCGTGGAGACTCCGATGTGGTGCTTACCGATTATCTCCTCGACTGGACTGACGGTTTGTGGATACTCAATACAATCAAAGCGCAGTTTCCTGATGTACCGGTGATCATGGTTACCGATACGGGCAACGAAGAAATCGCTGTGGCGGGGATGAAGTCCGGTTTGAGCGACTATGTTCTCAAGAAACATTTGTACCGTTTGCCTCTTGCCGTAAAGGAAAGCCTCGATAAAATCGGTATGAACAGAAATTGTGGAGAAACCGGCAGGCAATTGAAGTCTTCCGAAGAACGTCGCCACGGTATCTTTAAGGACATCTTTGGCTTTGCATACGACTTCCGCATTGAAGCTGATGGCACAGTTGTTTGCGAATGCGTGACTGAAGCCTTTGTTTCTATCACCGGCTATACCGCTAAGGAACTCGACATGCGCGGCGGGTTAATTGCTCTCATTCACCCGGCAGATGTGCCTGTCTTCTTACAGCACCGCGATAGGCTGTTTGACGGCCAGTCTCATATCAGTGAATTTCGTATCATCACAAAAAACGGTGAGATAGAATGGCTGCGTGATTATGCCCAGCCTGTATGGAGTGAGACGCAGGGCCGCGCCGTCCGCATTTATGGCACGGCGCAGAATATCACCGAGCAGAGGCAGTATGAAGCAACACTACGGGACGCTGAAGCAAAATACCGGAAACTCATCGAGACCACCACGGATGCTATTTTTCTTGCGGATGCGGAATCCGGAAGAATTATTGACGCCAATAAAAAGGCGGAAGACTTGATGGGGTACGCTCGCGAAGAGATCATCGGCATGCATCAGACACAACTTCATCCGAAAGAGGAAGCGATGCATTATGCAAAGATCTTTTCAGATTACGCCAGGGAGGGAAAGCCATTTACAAAGGACCTGTACGTTCGCCACAAAAATGGTCACACCATACCCGTTAAAATAAATGCCGGCATCACTTTTTTGGGGGATAAGAAAATCGTTCAGGGTGTCTTTCGGGACATAACCGAACGCAGACGGGCCGAGGAGAGTATTCGTCTCTATGCGGAAATCCTGAATAATATCCATATTGGTCTGATCGTCTGGCATCTGGAAAATGATGAAGACGCAAAAACGTATAAACTCGTTGCCGCCAATACTGCTGCAGCGCAATTTACCGGGGTGGAGATGGGGGAATTTATCGGGAAGACTCTGGCAGAGAGTTTTCCGGCCATCCTCGACACGGAAGTTCCAAAGACGTATGCCGAAGTTGTTCGTTCCGGGAAAATAAAAGATTTAAAAGAAGATCATTTCATCCATGCCGGCAATTTTCAAAGCGTCTTTTCCGTTAAGGCTTTTCCGTTGTCGAATAAGTGCGTGGGAGTGGCTCTTGTCGATATCACGGAAAGTGAGAAGATTCAGGAAGAGTTGAAAATTTTTAAAATGCTATTTTCGGAGATAAGGGACCTCGCGTATGTGTGCGATACCCACGGAAACATTCTGTATGTAAACAAGATATTCGAAAAATTTACCGGACATAAACCGGAAGAATTCTTCGGAAAGCCCTTCTCGCCTCTCTTTGATGAAGATACCGTGAAAAAGGCAATGGATGCCCATAGAAGAACGATAAAAGGGGAGAGCCTTCAATTTGAGCTTTGTTTCAAAGATACCGGGGTCGTATGTGAATACAGAAATTTTTATCTGAAGAATGAGAAAGGGGATATCGTTAAAACAATAGGAATTGCCAGAGACGTTACCGAGCGCAAGCGGGTCGAAGAGGCCCTCAATGAATCCCATGAACGGCTCACCTCGGTTTTGGGTAGCCTGAATGTTGTGGTCTATGTCGCAGATATGAAAACATTTGAAATTCTTTACGCAAACAAGTGCTTGCAGGATATCCTGGGTGATGTAACCGGGAAAATATGCTGGCAAACCCTTCAGTCAGGACAGGTAAAGCCGTGTAGGTTTTGTACCAACGATAAACTCCTCGATACGAAGGGAAATCCGGCCGGTATATACTCGTGGGAATTCCGGAATACCATTAACGGCCGGTGGTATGCCATTTCCGACAGGGCAATCAGATGGGTAGACGGACGCATCGTCCGGCTTGAAATCGCGACAGACATAACCATGCATAAGCACGTTGAGGGCGCGCTGCGGGAAGCAAACCAAACGCTTCAGGCGTTGATTCATGCCTCGCCTCTGGCTATCATTGCGCTTGACCCGCAGGGAAATGTGACCCTGTGGAATGTGGCGGCGGAACGCATATTTGGCTGGAACAAACAAGAGGTGCTTGGCAATCCTCTTCCCATTGTTCCCCCTGATAAATACGAAGAGTTTCGCGCATTGCGGGAAAGGGTGTTGCGCGGGGAATCATTTACCGGCGTTGAGGTGCGCAGGCAGAAAAAGGATGGTTCTTCCATTGACGTCAGCATCTCCACAGCGCCCTTACATGACAGGGAGGGTAATATCAGCGGCGTCATGGGGGTGGTTGCCGATATCACGGAGCGTAAAAGAACCGAGGCTGTCGATGCCTTGCTCCAGGAAGTCGACCAATCGGTATTGCTGGGACAAACACCGGATTTCATTCTCCCTTATATATGCGCGCGTCTTGTTGATGTTTTCGCCTTTCCCCTCGCCTGGGTCGGCATGAAGGAGCCTGACGGCGCCGTTAGTATTTCCGCGAAAGCCGGTATCCATGTGAACTACCTTGATGGCCGTGTGGTGCGCTGGGATGATACGACCGACGGCCAATGCGCAATGGGTTTGGCCGTCCGCAGGAAAAAGACTCAGACCAGCAGCGACACACAGGAGCCTGCAATCCGGCAATGTCTGGAACATGCTTCCGGTTGCGGATTCCAATCATTTGCCGCCGTCCCCTTGCACGTTCATGACGAGGTGCTTGGCGCATTAAATCTCTATGCCCTGAAACCCAATGCCTTCGATACGGAAACCATCCGCCTGCTGGAAAATCTGGCTGCGCGCATCAGCGTGACATTGTTGATGGCAATGGGTCAGCAGCAGTTGCGCTTGCAAGGCATTGCCATGGAATCGATAGCCAACGCCGTATTTATTACCGACCGTGACGGACGCATCACGTGGGTCAATAACGCGTTTACCCAGCTCAGCGGATACACCGCCGGGGAGATCTATGGAAAAACGCCCCGGCTGTTCAAATCGGGGAAATATGACATCCCTTTTTACCGGCACGTCTGGCAGACCATACTTAAAGGAAAAGTGTGGCGCGGAGAGGTTGTTAATCGCCACAAAGACGGCAATCTTTACACTGTAAATCAGACGATTACCCCGCTTCTGGATACGCAGGGAAATGTGTGCCACTTTGTTGCCATACATGAGGACATTTCCGAAAAAAAGGCAGCGGAGGAGCGCATTCTGTATATGGCCCATTACGATACGCTGACAAACCTGCCCAACCGCATCCTCTTTCGCGATCATCTGGAACTGGAACTGGCCCATGCCCACCGCAACGGGCGAATGGTTGCGGTTCTGTTCCTGGATCTGGACAGGTTTAAAATTATTAATGATACCATGGGACATGCCTTCGGCGATCACCTGCTCAAAATGGTCGCAGAACGACTGAAGGGCTGCGTGCGCGAGGGTGATACGGTATCGCGTCTGGGTGGCGATGAATTTACGTTCATTATTCCGGATATTTCACAGCCTCACGAAGCCGTTCTTATTGCACGGAAGATTCTCACCGCCATGTCGCCATCCTTTCAGGTCGAAGGCCACGAAGTGCACGTTACCCCCAGCATAGGCATTGCCGTGTATCCGGTAGACGCCCATGATGCAGGCAATTTGATCAAAAAGGCCGATACCGCCATGTATCATGCAAAGGAAGAGGGGAAAAATACCTTCCGGTTTTACAAAGAGGACACGAATGTCAGTAATTTTGAAAGGTTGACGCTGGAAAATGGCTTGAGAAAGGCGCTGGAAAGGGGAGAGTTGCGTGTATATTACCAGCCACTGATAGACCAGAACACCGGACATATCATCAGCATGGAGGCGTTGGCGCGCTGGCAGCATCCGGATCTTGGTATGATCTATCCCGCCAGATTTATCCCCGTTGCGGAAGAAACGGGATTGATTGTGCCCATTGGTGAATGGGTACTGATGAATGCTTGCGCCCAAACCCGGGCATGGCATGATGCAGGGTTTTCCGCCCTCCGTGTTACGGTAAAACTCTCCACGCGCCAACTTAAGCAACAAAACCTTGTAAACATGGTCGCACAGGTATTACAAAAGACAGGTCTTGATCCGTGCTATCTGGAACTGGAACTCACGGAGGGCGCTGTCGTGCAAAATGACGCGTCAATCATCTCGGCGCTCCGCGAGTTAAAGGCGATGGGAATACTCCTCTCGATTGATGATTTCGGCATTCAATATTCTTGCCTGGGCTATCTGAAACGTTTTCCCATAGATACACTCAAGATTGATCGTTCTTTTGTCCATGACATTATCACGAATCCGGATGATGCAGCGATTGTCACGGCCATTATTGCCATAGCGGAAAGCCTTAAACTGAAAGTGGTCGCCGAGGGAGTTGAAAACAGAGAACAGGCTGCCTTTTTGCATAAACTCCGGTGTGACAATATCCAGGGATATGTCTACAGCCATCCCCTGCCTGCCGGCGATATTGAACATTTACTGAAAAAGGGCGTCACGCTGAATCTCCCTTTAAAAAACGAAATTGTTGAAAACGGATAATGTATCTCACCTTCCCCCCTGTTCATTTTATCATCCCTTCTTTTGCAAAATATTTCTTTTGCTTTTCATGAGCACTTCTCTTTCTAATTTCAGAAGGGTAAGATAGTGTTCAACGATAGGGTTGGGCAAATCACTCAAAACCTGTATAAACTCTTTTTTATACGACCTTTTCTTGAGATAATCGATTCCCTTTTCTGAAACAAGGGGAATCTCTTCGTCTTCTTCCCGAAAGAACTCCAGGATTGGTTTTGATAAGGCCTTTGAAATGAGCTCCAGTGATTTTTGTGTGTAATTTCTTTTACCGCTCTCCAGTTGGTTTATATAACCCTGCGACAGTCCGCTCACCAGGGCAAGTTCTTCCTGGGTAATTCCGGACTTTAATCTGAATTTTCTAATGTTGCCTCCGACGACGTTCTTTTTCTCCATGGAGATATGGTATAGCACTCTGTTATACGAAGCAATTTCATTGTGGAATATTTTCCTTGCAAATATATTACGCCCTGCTATAATCCAGCAAATAAAGACACGAAGTAATGGTTTAGACTTTCGTAATCGTGGTTGTGGCGTGAACTTCAGTTCGTTTACCGTGAAAAAGTCACTGATCGTATTTTCCGTACAATCCAATGAATTACTTTGAAGAATACTCCCATTCCATCGTCAGGCGTATCTCCAGCTTTGCATACGACTTCCGGGTCGAATCCAATGGCGCAGCGGTATGTGAATGTGTTACCGATACCTTTGTCCGGATTACCGGATATGCCTTTGAGGAAATAAGCACCTACGAACGCTGGCTTAGTTTCATTCATTACGCCGATCACTCCATCTTTACAAAACAGCGTGATTGTTTGCTATCCGGCCAGCCGAATATCAGTGAATTTCGCATCATTACAAAACAGGGTGAAATACGGTGGTTGCGTAATTATGCTCATCCGGTATGGGGGAAGACACAAGGCCGCGTCATCCGTATCTATGGCTCAGTCCAGGACATCACATCACAAAAGCGAGATGAAGATTACATTAATGAATCTGAATCGGGGTATTATACGCTGCTCAAAATTGTAAATGTTGCTGTTTAAGGAAAAAGGGACAATACCGGGGTGAAATGTTCACCGCGGAAAATATCGAGATTCGTTGTGTGTTTTGAACTGAGCGCAGAGGAGCGATCGGTCGAACGGCGCAGGGGGTTTCAAAAAACAGATAGGAAAAAAGTGTACGGAATTCCCTTTTTGTGTATCTTCTTAGAGTCTTCTGTCGAAAAAATTTATAGAAAACGTCCAGTGATGTATAAAAAATCACCACCTTTGATATTCCGGCGGGTACCGCACCGACGCGTATATGCATTTCCCTGTTCTTTTTTTTCTGCGAGCGGACTTACCGGAATATCTGAAATATTTTCGTGGTTTTCAGGCTCCACCTTATCGGCATTGTAATTGCTCTGAATTTTTACAAGCACAAAAGATTATCTGGAGCAACCACCTGCAGAGATTTTCGCCTAAGGTAATCTCTATTATCAAATAGTCTCTTTTAACCCTTTATTTTTATCATTCTGTATACAGCGGGGAGTTCGATTTGACAGATGATAAATCATGGGAAGACTATAGCGTTCTGGTTTGCGCTTTTATTCGCTTTCCACGCGTCATACCCGATTTCTGAGGGAAATGCCGGAGAAAGAATCGCGCCGCCGGAGGGGACTCTTGCCGGTG
>WYAU01000060.1 GCA_011525665.1 Candidatus Brocadia sp. | reverse complement strand
TTGCATCTTTACACCCTGTTTTCACCTTCAACCCTCCTCCTGTTGTGTATAATCTGTTCTTTACAAACATCTTATACCATAAACAACAGGGGATTTCTATCTCTTCGGTGAAAAATCCGGGCTAGGTACTATTCCTATGTTTTAGAGGATAATTGGTATCATATCCAGATAACAGCAAGTAAGAAAAATACCGTCCCTACAATGTATGTGCAGATTGCAAGTGAACTTTTAAACTGCCTTGGGCATGAATATGCAATTTACAAATTAAGGGAGATAGTAAATAAAATGCTTATTGTGATAGAAGCGGAAACAATAAGCAGAGCAGATATTTTTGTCGATTTTGCTACAAACATAGACTTTGAAAAGATTGAAAAGCAATCATGGATAACCAGGGCCGAGGATACTTTAAAACGTTGGAAAAGAGAAACATTTACCGGTTGGTCGATAGGTTATGGCGGACATATTTCAGCAAGGCTATATGACAAAACTGTCGAAATAAAAAAGAGCGGTAAAGAATATCTCCATGAAATATGGGTTAATCAGGGTTGGGATAAAGAACAAGGGGTATGGAGACTCGAATTTCAGCTAAGAAGGGAATTTTTAGGCCAGATGTCCATAAAAATGTTTTCAGACCTTATGGGTAAAGTTAATGATGTTTGGAGATACTGTACCTGTGATTGGTTAAGGCTTGCAATAGATGACAACACACAAAATCGGACACGATGGAAAACAGATCCACTATGGGAAATGATTCAGCAGATCAGTTTCTTAGATGGTACTTACACAGGAGTAACAAGAGAAGTAAATAAGGCACGGATTCCTAGCGATAAGATATTATATCAAAATGGCATCGTCGGCTATATGACTTCATATGCAGCAAGGGAGGGATTAGATGTTGTTGATGAAAAAGTCGTAATGAAGTGCTGGGAAGAAGCACAAGACCATCTGAATAGGGAAACACGGGGTAAAGATAAAGATTATTTGAGAACAAAGATAAATCTGAAAAAGAAGAAATATAACAAGGTATTAAGTAAGGCAGTAGGACTTACAACTAATTTGAGCGAAAACACTCAGCAATGAAAAAACGATACGCAAATATTAAAGAAGTTTCTGAATATACCTCTTTGTCTATAAAAACATTATACGATTGGGCAAGTCAGGGAAGAATCCCATCTATCAAATACGACAGACGCGTTCTTTTTGATCTGGAAGACATA
This sequence comes from Candidatus Brocadia sp., assembly GCA_011525665.1. Taxonomy (GTDB): domain Bacteria; phylum Planctomycetota; class Brocadiia; order Brocadiales; family Brocadiaceae; genus Brocadia. The sequence continues at coordinate 21,928 of WYAU01000060.1, read as the reverse complement.
GATAAGATAATGGCGTCCTCGAAACGTAATACTAATCAGGATGAAAAAAAGGTCAATAAAATTGTTGAAGGTGTTCTTTATGGAAATGTATAATTCCCGATACAATCGTACAGACACAATGAGCCACGAGAAAGGAGGTGTCCATGTTTAAACGTGGTGGTGTCTGGTGGACTTCTATTACGTATAAAGGGAAAAGAATCCGAAAGAGCTTAGAGACTGCGGACAAGAAACTTGCTCAGGTAATAGAGGCAAAGATAAAAACTGAGATTGTAGAAGGGAAATACTTTGATAAGCCTACAGGTGACAATAAGACGCTTAATGACATGATGGAAAGGTTTATGAAGGAACATGCGCCGAAGGTGTCAATTAATACCCAAAAAAGTTATTCAGTGTCTTTAAAGCATCTGTCATCTTTTTTTGGTAATTCCAGGTTAACATCAATAACGCCAAAAATGATTTATGAGTACAAAGTATTGCGAAAAAACGAAGGTACGAAAGCAGCCAGTCTTAACAGAGAATTGGCAATGCTCTCGAAGGCCTTTAACTTAGGGGTAAAGGAATGGGAATGGATTAAAGAAAATCCCGTTTCAAAAGTACCAAGAGAGAAAGAGAATAACGAAAGAGACCGTTGGTTGAGTGAGGATGAGGAAAAGAGGTTGCTGGGAAATTCGCCTCACTGGCTAAGGGATATAATTGTTTTTGCCTTGCATACTGGCTTACGTCAAGATGAATTACTTTCCCTTCAATGGAGTCGGGTTGACTTATTCCGTAAAATCATCCTTATTCAGGAGTCTAAGAACGGAAAGCCAAGGACAATTCCATTAAACCAAATTGCTCTAAATATTTTACTGGAAAAGGCAAAGGTAAGGAATCTTAAAAGCGACCTTGTATTTCATAGTGGTCTAATGACAAAAATCAATTGTCAAAACCTTATAAGGGCATTTAAGATTGCTTTAGAGAAGACGGGTATTCAGGATTTCCATTTCCACGACCTGAGACACACATTTGCGACACGATTAGCGCAAAGAGGGGTTGACCTTTATAAAATATCAAAGCTGTTAGGACACTATGATATTAGCATGACACAGAGGTACGCCCATCATTGTCCTGAAAGCTTGAGGGATGGTATCCAGGTCTTAGAGGCCGGTCACAATTTGGTCACAGTTGGGGAAAGCAGAAATGTGTCAAACGCCTGAAACCCGTGATTTAATTGGCTGGGGAACTAGGATTCGAACCTAGACTAAATGATCCAGAGTCATTTGTGCTACCGTTACACTATTCCCCAGTGTTTGAAATGACGCATTATCCGGCTCAAGCGTCATTTATATGATGTTGATATTTGATGTGAAAAGAGGAATTTTGATAATCTATTCAGGACACCGATTTCCGCAAATAATTACTTTCTCAAATCTTGTCTATCCTGTTAATCCTGTCTAATTTTAAATTCTGATAATCTGCGCTTATCAGCATCCAAAATTTGTCACATCATAATACAAAATATTCTCAGGCTAGTCAAGCCTTTTGATGCTTATTTATAGCCTAAGAATGCGTCTGAACGCCGATTTACGCAGATTTGCACTGATTTTTCATCGTATAGAGACGCCCCACCGGGGGCGTCTCTATACTGCGTCACTTTTCTGGTAAAATCTCGGGTAAATATCTTTTTAACAGCGTTCATCTATGTCCTATTGCATAATTTATTTACAAGGTTTTGTGCCAACATGGATGGTAACGATGCCCAGTGTCCTTAAGTATATCTTCACATCTTCAAGACCGCTGGATTCCATCTGGGCCCTCAGTCCATAACGATCGGGAAAGTTTAGGACAGATGATGGGAGATAGGAGTAAGCATTGTACTCACTGCGTGAAATGAGTTTTCCAATGGAAGGGAGTATCTTTTTAAAGTAAAAATAATAGATCGCCTTAAAGACGGGATTTGTGGGTTGCGAGAATTCTAAGATCACCACACGTCCACCAGGGGCGGTTATCCGCATCATTTCGGTAATACCAGCCCTGAGATCCGATACGTTCCTGATCCCAAAGGCCACGGCAGAGACCTGGAAGGAATTGTCCTGAAATGGTAAATGTAACGTGTCGGCCTCGATAACCTTTATCTTGTCAGAAAGATTCCTTTTCTTCAGCTTGAGATCTGCCAGCCGTACCATTTCATGACAGAAGTCACTTCCAATAACCTTTCCACTATCATTTAATACCTTTGAGTACGCAATTGCCAGGTCGCCCGTGCCGGTACAGACGTCCAGTACCTGTGCATCCGGGGTGACGTTACTCACCTTTACGGCAAACTTGCGCCAGCTCTTGTCAAAGTTAAAACTTAAAATGGTGTTTAAAAGGTCATATACCCTGGCAATCGAGCCAAACATCCGTTGGATATGCACACCTTTTTTTGTCAATAATTCTGTTTGCGTAATCATAAATCTAAATTCCGTACGTGTTCCATTTTCTATTTACCAGGTTGACAATCTCTGGAGACATCCTGATGTCGTCAGGCCACTCCCTGGCAAAACCTTCCTCCGGCCATTTCTTGGTGGCGTCAATGCCCATCTTAGATCCGATCTTCGGCAACTGAGAGGCGTGTTCCAGGGCATCCATGGGACCGTCAACAAAGGTAATATCCCTGCGCGGGTCCACGTTATTCCCAACTCGCCACATGACTTCATCCACATTATGCACATTGACATCCTTATCTACCACCACAATAATTTTTGTGAACATCATCTGACCCATGCCCCATATCCCGTGCATGACCTTCTTCGCCTGGAAGGGGTAACGTTTATCAATAGACAGGAAGGCGAAGTTGTGAAACACACCAAAGAGCGGCAGGTTCATGTCTATAATCTCAGGGATCATGAGCTTTAATAAGGGCAAAAATAGCCGCTCCGTGGCCTTTCCCATGTAGCAATCCTCCATGGGCGGTTTACCCACGATCGTCGTGGGATAGATCGGTTTTCTGCGCTGGGTAATGCAGGTGATGTGAAACACGGGATAATAATCGGCTAGTGAGTAATACCCGGTGTGGTCGCCAAAGGGACCTTCAATACGGGTTTCTTTGGGGTCGACATAGCCTTCCAACACAATCTCTGCATCGGCAGGCACCTCCATTTCTATCGTTTTACATGCTACCATCTCTACATTTTTTTTCCTTAAAAAACCCGCAAAGACCATTTCATCCACCTCGGGCGGGACGGGCGCCGTCGCGGCATAGGTGATGGCAGGATCGCAGCCCAGAGCAACGGCCACCGGCATACGCTTGTTTTCCCTCTGATAATCCCGATAATGCCGGGCGCCGTCATGGTGGATATGCCAGTGCATGCCGGTTGTCATGTCGTCGTACACGTGCATGCGGTACATACCCATATTCCTGTTGCCTGTCGTTAAATTCCGCGTAAAAACCAGCGGCAAAGTTATGAATCTTCCACCGTCTCCCGGCCAACATTTTATGATAGGGTACCTTGAGAGAGATGGTTCGATCTCATACACAATCTCCTGACAGGGTGCATATTTCACGGTCTTCGGGGGAAATTTTGACAACGTCATCAGGAGGTGTGGAATGAATTTAATCTTATCGATAAAGGTTGATGGCATTTCAGGTTTGACCAGGCTCTCGATCTCATGGGCTATTTCATTTACATGCTTTACATTGAGCGCCATGGCCATGCGTTCATAAGAGCCGAAGGCATTGATAAGTACGGGTATCGAATGATCCTTTACATTTTCAAAGAGGATGGCCGGTCCGTATTTCTTGGAGACGCGATCAGTGATCTCGGTAATTTCCAAATCGGCCGAAACCTCAGTTTTGACGCGTTTTAGCTGCCCCGCCTCTTCCAGTTTTCTAATAAAATCCGATAGCTCTTGGTATGCCATGGTTACTTCACTCAATAATTATTATTTCTTTGCTTTCAACTGATGTTTAAAACAATACTAAAATAACGTATTATAATGGAAAACACAAATGATATTTATCTTCTTGTTTTTTGGCGTCTACTGAAGATCGGCATGTTTCGTAACCATGTTTAAAAAGATTGTTAATATGCAAAGTTATGGTATATTAAATATGAAACATTTCCACCTGGTTAAGGTGTGCCAAAAATCTGAATCGGTGGATATCTGAAATGAAAACAGAACAAGAGCGAGTGATTACCACCCTATAAAAGCTGAAACTATCCGGGAAAGTATCTGCACCGGATGATAAGGAATTTCAATTACCCCACCCATAATCCCCCCTGTAAACGGGCTGATTATGGGTGGAAATCGCCAAAAGCATAATTCATGAAATCTGGTCTGAACGAGGCAAAGGACGTACACATTGAGAGGAGTTATTTATGACACGGGTAGAACAACTGGCTTCATTCGTCGTACGGGCATCATATGATGACCTCTCAAAAATTGCACGCCAGCAACTCAAAATTCGGGTTCTGGATGCACTTGGTTGTGCGATAGGCGCTCTGGAGGGGGAACCCATCCGGTTAATCAGGGCACAGATCGAAGATTTTGGGGGGACCGATTGCTGTACTATGATTGGAGGTTTACAGACGGCTCCAGACCGGGCGGCATTTTATAACAGCGCATTGGTACGCTATCTGGATTTTAACGACAGTTATCTGGCCAAAGGAGAGACCTGTCATCCCAGCGATAATCTTGGGGCAATACTGGCAGCGGCTGAGTATGCAAACCGAAGCGGCCGGGAATTCCTGACTGCCCTTGCAGTATCCTATCAAGCGCTGTGTCGATTGAGTGACGTTGCCCCGGTACGCGCCAAAGGCTTTGACCACACCACTCTGGGGGCGTACGCAGTAGCAGCAGGTGTGTCCAGGGCGCTGGGATTAGACCAAACGAAAACTGCCCATGCAATTGCGATCAGCGGAACGGCATTTAATGCGCTGCGGGTAACCCGAACCGGTGCGCTGTCCCATTGGAAAGGTCTGGCCTATCCAAACACCGCGTTCGGCTGCACGCATGCAACCTTTCTGGCCATGCGAGGCATTACTGGCCCATTGGAGGTCTTTGAGGGAAATAAGGGTTTTATGGATACGATTGCCGGTCGATTTGAGATTGATTGGACTCAAGAGGATTTAGGGCGGGTGACGAGCACGATACTGAAGAGGTACAATGCCGAGATTCACTCCCAGTCAGCCATCGAAAGCATCCTGGAATTAAAACGGGAGTATGGCTTTACAGCCGCTGAGGTAACACAGGTTGAAATAGAGATTTTTGATGTGGCATATCACATCATCGGAGGTGGTGAGGAGGGAAACAAGACCATTGTCAGGACAAAGGAGGAAGCCGACCATAGTCTCCCTTATATGATTGCAGTTGCACTGCTGGATGACCGGGTCATGCCGGAACAGTACAAACCGGAGCGTATTCTGCGTCATGACGTTCAGGGATTGCTTACAAAAGTCTCGGTGCGGCCGTCAGAAGCTTATAGTAGGCGGTTCCCAAACGAGATGCCATGCCGAATTGCCGTCTCGCTCTCTGATAACCGGGTACTGGTAAAAGAAAAACAAGACTACGAGGGCTTTCATACCCATTCAATGCGATGGGAAACCGTGGTACAGAAGTTCGAACGACTCAGCGGACCATACACTGATGCATCTCTGCGCCTCAAGATTGTAGATGCGGTCGCCGATATGGATTCCATTCAGATTGCATATTTAATGAGATTGCTGGCAAAGGTTCAGGTTCCATAACGTTGTTTAGTATCTCCAAAAGATGATTTTTACATTTTCGGCAAAAACAGTTTCGCATTGCCCCTATAGTTTGCAGGACAGAGACATAAATGTCGCGCTACATGTTTCGCCTCGTCCGGGTCAGGCAACACTAAGATTTCTTTGCGACTTGGTATCTTTGTAGCATAAAATAATAAAACAGGTTTAAGGAGGATTAAAAATGGCTCAATCGAAAATTCACTCCGCAGAACGAGCGTTTGCCTTCCTGAAAATTAATGAACGCCAACAAAAGCCTCGTTCGAAGGGTGTTACGGAGATCCGTGGCCCTTACTATACACCAATGGGCAGGCATTATTTGCAAGACGTCCTGGAAACTATGGGTGCGTATGTGGATACACTCAAATTTGCAGGTGGATCGTTCAGCCTTATGCCGCGCCCGGTAGTAAAAGGACTCATTGATATCTGTCACGATTATAACGTTCGTGTCTCCACGGGCGGCTTTATAGAATACGTACTAACCCAAGGAGTTGACGCAGTGAACCGTTACATTCAGGAGTGCAAGGAACTCGGCTTCGATATCATTGAGGTTTCAAGCGGCTTTATCACGGTACCAACAGAAGACCTCGTACGTCTTGTTGAGAAAGTACAGAAGGCTGGATTATACGCCAAACCGGAAGTTGGAATTCAGTTCGGATCCGGAGGCGCAAGTGCAGTAGCCGAGCTGGAGGCCGAAGGGACGCGCGATCCGGAATGGGCCATTTTGCAGGCAAGGCGCTTTTTGGAAGCAGGGGCGCATATGATTATGATAGAATCAGAAGGGATTACTGAAAATGTAAAGATGTGGCGGACTGATGTTGTGGCCAGGATCATTAATGCCCTGGGGCTGGAAAAGGTGATGTTTGAAGCGGCTGAGCCTGACGTCTTTTCATGGTATATCAAGAATTACGGCCCGGAGGTTAATCTCTTTGTTGACCACAGCCAGATTGTACAGCTTGAATCTCTGAGGTCGGGCATCTGGGGAACAAAGAGCCTCTGGGGCCGTGTTCTCACATACAAGAGTTAAAATCCGGAGGAGGTGATAATCAAAGACTATCCATTATACAGAATTTGGAGGAGTCAGAGACGAGGTTTAGTACCATTAACAATATGTTTTGTTATAGTAAACGCAAAAAGAAAGTTGTCATTGGGAGGGCGTTAGCCCGAAGCAATCTTCCCATAACTGTCATTCCGAGCAAAGCGAGGAATCTCATGGGTTTGCTTCGCTTAGGCTCGCAACTTCGGCTTCAATATCGCTCGCAATGACTATGACATGTCAACTTATTTAAGACGTTCACTATAGATAGTAATCGGCCAATTTTTTCCAGAAAATATTGAAATTCGATTATAAAACAACCTGTTTTCATTAAACTTCTGTAAAGGGAGAAACAAACGACATGAAGCAAAAGAGAACTATACTATTTAGCGCCTGCGTCCTATTTGTAACCATGATGTTCATTAGTTCTAACGTTTATGCCAACGAGAATGAGAAGGAGTCTGGATGGAACATCGGTGTTGCCGGCAAAAAAACGGTATACGTCGCTCACTGGACACATACCCCGGAAAACTGCCCTGGCAGGAGCGGAGAGGGAGCAAAAATGCTGGGAAAGTTTTGGGAGGGAAGAAAAATAGCCGAAGAGAAGGGTGTAACGATACTGGGAGCTTACGCCACAGTTACGGAACATGATTTTTTATTATCCTGGAGGCACATGACTATAGTGCCGTAGTGGAATTTTTCCTTCCGCTGGTACCCAGTCAGACCGGGAAAATTGTACCTGTTCTCAACTATGGACGAATGCCTGCAGATGGTGTCTCAGTGAAAAAAGAATCTAAAATCCTTCTGACTGAAAATAAAACTTTTGACCGCACCAGTCTCTGCAAGGATCGGTCCGTAGCAATCTCTAAAATTCCTTAATTGGCTGGACAATAAAAAGAATGTCTTTGAAACTATTTTCTCCTAATAAGATCGTATCGTGGCTCAATCGTCAGCAATTCTCCGAATCTGTTGCTCTTGCTGTAATCGCGATACTCGTTGGCCTCACGAGCGGTATAGGAGTATGGCTCTTCAAGCAACTGTTTAATGCGATATATCAATACGCATTCGAGGGGATAGATACACCCCTGGGCCTTTTGCACCAGAAAGAAACCGCCCTTCTATTTTTTCAGGATTTGGCAAATTGGGCCGGATTTGATAGGATAGGAACCGTGTTGGGTTACATAGGAAATTGGATGATCTTCTTTATACCTGTCATCGGTGGCCTCGCCGTTGGACTGATTTCCCACTTTTTTATTGGTAAGGAACGATACGTGGGTATAGCAGGTATTATGGAGTCCGTAGCGTTAGGGGGTGGGCGGCTGCCATATCGAAAAATACCAACCAAAACTGTTGCTGCTGCATTATCTATCGGTTCCGGTGCTTCCGTGGGACCTGCAGACCCTTCAGTGCAGATTGGTGCATACTTGGGATCAATGTTTGGCCAACTCTTGCGCCTTTCTGATGAACGAATTCGTGCACTCGTTGCATCGGGCGCTGCGGGGGGGATCGCCGCAGCCTTCAATGCACCTATTACCGGTATATTTTTCGCGCTGGAGATTATTATAGGCGAACTGAGCGTAAACGCCTTTGGCATTGTTACGTTAGCATCAGTGGTATCCTCTGTGTTTACTCAGGCCGTATCAGGGTCTCAACCTGCGTTTCACATCCCTGCTTATGCTTTTAACTCAGTATGGGAACTGCCGCTCTATTTTGGGTTAGGTGTACTATCCGGACTCGGTGCGGCATTCTATATTCGTTTGCATCATTTCACGCGGGGTATCTTTGATACATGGAATGCCCCTCGCTGGTTTAAACCCGCAGTTGCGGGTCTCGCCGTAGGTCTCGTTGGAATGCATCTGCCACAGGTGTTTGGCACAGGTTATGCCACAATTGAAAATATTTTAGGAGGCAAACCGCTGACGGTGACGCTCCTGCTTTCACTGGCATTATCCAGGCTGGTGCTCACGCCGATTTGCATCAGCGGCGGTTTTCACGGCGGCGTGTTTGCGCCAGCCCTTTTTTCCGGCGCTTCACTTGGCGGTGCTTACGGACTCGTGGCCAAACAGGTTTTTCCTTCTCTCAACATTTCACCACCTGCCTTTGCAATGGTCGGGATGGCAGCCGTCCTCGCAGGCACAATACATGCGCCAATTACCTCGTTCATCCTGCTCTTTGAAATGACCCATGACTACCGGATTATTTTGCCACTGATAGCTGCAGTAAACGTTAGTCTGTTTCTCTCCTGGCATTTACAACACGATTCAGTATATACATTGGGACTGGCGCGCAAGGGTATACGTCTGCAACGAGGACGCGACGTTGACGTGCTGGAAACAATTACGGTACATGAAGTCATGGAGACTGAAATCGTTACTTTGCAAGAATCTGATGCATTGACAGTAGCAACCGATTTACTTACCCGGAAACGACAGCACGGCTTACCGGTGCTTAATGATGCCGGCGAATTGTCTGGTATCATCACTGTGCAAGACATTGATCGCGCTCAGGAGGTCGATAGTGGTATGGCGCGTATCGTTGGTGAAATCTGCACACGAGAATTACTCTTTGCATATCCCGACGAGACGATTGGCGCCGCGCTGCGGCGTATCGGAGTGCGCGATGTTGGTCAATTGCCTGTTGTGGCACGCAAAAATCCGCGTCATTTAGTGGGTTTGCTGCGCAATACTGATATTGCACGCGCCTACGATCTGGCAGTGACCCGCCGAGCGGCGACCCGGCAACGCACGTGTTAAGCTTATTCCGGAGGGTTTAGCGTCGTGAAAATTCTTTAGTTGAAACCGCGAGATTGGCACGATTATTCCACAAGCATCCAGAATATCAAATACATCTCATTGATAGATACCATTACCCTATACTCAAGACGCAATTTATGTGGCATCCGTTCGAAAAACAGCTATATCCATTCCTATTAGCCGCATCATACAAAGACAAGATATCATTTTTCATCTTGTAGAAGTAACCGGAATTGATTCCATTGAGCATATCGTTCGTATGGAAAGCGGATCTTTATCATTGATTTGAACGGGAGGTACTCGCATCAGTGAACTTGCAAAAGAAAGTGGGTTGAAAATCGGACAAAGAGGACGTATTATTGTAAATAAGTTTCTTCGGGCAGAAGGGTATCTCTTTATTTATGCTATTGGTGATAATGCCCTTGCTATAAATCCCGCAACCAAAAAACCTGTGCCAGCCGCTGCCCGGTTTGCATTGCAGCAAGGACGATTGGTAGCGCACAATATTTTGAGGAAGAGAGGAAATCGTACAATCCAAGGGTATTGAGTGAGGCCGTCAACCTGGGAAGGCATCTTGCTGTGGGATGGCTAGCCATTCCCTTCTTAAAGAAAATTGCATTTGTTCGTTTTTTGGGAGATCTTCTTAAAACAGCCGCTCGGGAAAAGCACATCTTTCCTTTAAGAAATAAGAAAAGAAAGCAGAAAATAGTGCGTATGGGTACAATTCAATACTGAATTTTGTTTAGAAGGAGAAAAAAACCACATGAAGCAAAGGAGAGCAACAATATTGGGTGCATTTGTCATGTTTGCAGCAATCATTTTTAGCAGTCATAATACCGTATATGCCAATCATCATGAACATGAAAAGGAACCTGTGTGGACTGTAGGCGCAGCCGAAAAAAGAACACTATACGTCGCACACTGGACACATACGCCGGAAAACTGTCCCGGCAGGAGTGGAGATGGCGCAAAGATGCTGAGCAGGTTCTGGGAAGGAAGAAAATCGGCCGAAGAAAAGGGTATAAAGATACTTGGTGCTTATGTTACAGTTACAGAACACGATTATTTTATTATCTTTGAAGCAAACGACTACAGCACTGCAGTAGGATTCTTTCTTCCGTTGATACCCAGCCAAACCGGAAAAATTGTACCCGTGCTTACTATGGATGAGTGGTTAAAGATAATGCCAAAATGAAAAAGAAACGGATGTTTTTTTTACGTCAGGAAAACGAGGCAGGGTTTTATGATGGCGCCATCGTCAGAAAATAAGGAGCATTTTGTTTTAGAACGAGAGTACTTCCAGAAACTCCTCGATACACTGATTCAAAGAGGTTATCGGGTAGTTGGTCCTACTGTCGGTGAAGGGGCTATTGTATACACCAAGTTGAACTCGGTTGCTGATTTACCCATTGGGTGGACAGACGAACAGGATGGCGGCGCTTACCGGCTCAAAAAGCGTGATGATCAGTCACTTTTTGGTTACGTTGTCGGGCCGCAATCATGGAAAAAATTCCTGCTCCCATCAGCATTGCGTCTGTGGCAGGCCAAACGCGTGGGCAAGAGTTTTCAAATTATTCCGGAGGACGAAAAGAGTCAAAAGTTTGCCTTTGTCGGCGTCCGCTCGTGCGATATGCATGCCATTGCAATTCAGGATAAAATCTTCATGAACGGACAATACGGTGATTCCCATTACAAATCGCGGCGTGCGGATGCCTTTATCCTCGCGGTTAACTGTGGAAAGGCAGGAGGTACCTGTTTCTGTGTATCGATGAATACGGGACCAAAAACAACTTTTGGTTTTGATCTTGCAATGACCGAAGTTCTGGAAGGCAACAGACACTATTTTGTGGCTGAAACAGGTACAGAACTGGGAGCAGAAATACTTCATACGACTCCGCATAAGAAAGCAAACAAGGAAGAAATTTTTTATGCAGACGATGTTATAAAAAAGACTGCAGGACAAATGGGCAGGAGTATGGATACCACTGACATTAAGAACCTGCTTTACAAAAATTATGAACATCCGCGCTGGGACAATGTCGCAGAACGCTGTTTGGCCTGTGCCAACTGCACCCTGGTTTGTCCAACGTGTTTTTGCACAACCGTAGAGGATGTTACCGATCTTACGGGCGAGCATGCCGAACGCTGGCGGAAGCTGGATTCGTGCTTCACGATGGATTTTTCTTATATCCATGGAGGAAGCGTCAGGTCCTCGACAAAGGCCCGCTATCGCCAATGGATGACACACAAGATCGCGACCTGGATTGATCAGTTTGGCACATCGGGTTGTGTCGGCTGCGGGCGCTGTATTACCTGGTGTCCTGTTGCGATAGACATCACGGAAGAAGCCCGTGCCATACGTGAAAGCGAACCAAACTTAAAAAGAGAAACCGCAGAGGGCGCGGAGAAAACAACCCACAATCATAAAGAAGGAATCTAAAGATTCAGTACTCGTAGTAAGAGCGGCATGATGCCTGTGGTAAAATAATAATTCAGGAGAACAAAAATGCAGCCACATACACTCGAACCTTACCTGGCAGAACATCCTTTCTTAAAAGGTCTTGAACCGAAGCACCTTAAAATTATTGTGGGATGTGCATCCAATGTACGGTTTGATGCCGGGCAGTTTATCTTACGCGAAGGTGAAGAGGCCAATAATTTTTACATAATCCGGTATGGCAAAGTGTCCCTTGAAATATTTGCTCCCGACCGAGGTCCTATTACCATCCAGACTATTGGAGAGGGTGAAGTCCTTGGCTGGTCATGGCTCATTCCCCCTTATCACTGGCATTACGATGCACGGGCACTTGAGCTCACCAGGGCCATTGCCCTGGATGGAAAATGTTTACGGACAAAATGCGAACAAGACCATGACCTTGGGTACGAACTGCTGAAACGGTTTGCCCATATCATTACGCAACGTCTGGAGGCAACAAGATTGCAACTTCTGGATATCTACGGTATTCATGTTTAACATTTTCGCAGTAACAGGTAACACGGACTTCGTTGTGAGCGCTCAGTCGAACAACGAACAAGTCAGATTTCAAAATTTGTAGGGGCAATTCATGAATTGCCCCTACAGGCAGTCAATTGTAGGGTGCGTCCTACGCACCAAAACAATCCAATGTATGGATGGCGCGTAGAGGACGCACCCTATCACAATCTGTTCTCATGGGAAAGGCGTCCTTACCTCTTATCATTGTAAAGAGAAATCTTATGGTATTACAATGCATCACATTCATTCAGAATAATATAAGAAGGCCGTTGGGTTTTGCCTTTTAAAACCCAATCTAATTTCATAATATCAAGGAATTTCACACCTCCCATAATCCCCGCGTAAACGTGGGGAGACAGGTGGGGAAGTTGCTGAAGTTTCAATTTAGAAACAGACAGAAGGATTTGAAGCCGATGGACACGAGAAATCCCATGTTCCCTGTCCCGTATTACATTCGCCGGGTGAAGAAGGAGACACATGACACCTTTACTATCGAACTCGAACCAGAAAATGACGCTGACGGATTTTTTTTCGCTCCCGGACAGTTCAATATGCTCTATGTGTTCGGCGTTGGTGAGGTCCCGATTTCCATCAGCGGAGACCCGGCCAGACCAAAAACGCTCTGGCATACAACACGCGCTGTGGGAGCCGTTACTAGGGCAATCTGCAAACTCAAGAGAGGCGGAACACTGGGAGTGCGCGGTCCGTTTGGGACCCCTTGGCCTTTGGAGGAGTCGTTGGGTAATGATGTTGTCATTGTGGCCGGAGGAATTGGGCTGGCTCCCCTGCGTCCGGTGCTGTACCGGCTCATTTCACAGCGCGAAAAGTACGGAAACGTTGTGCTTCTCTACGGCGCCAGGACACCGCAGGATTTGCTGTACACGCAAGAATTAGAAGATTGGCGCAGACGTTTTCATATTGAAGTAAAAATTACCGTCGACAGCGCTGAAAAAAATTGGAGCGGTAACGTCGGTGTCGTTACCACGCTCATACCGAAAGCGCAGTTTGACCCTCAGCATACCGTGGCAATGATTTGCGGTCCTGAAGTAATGATACGATTCACCCTGATGGAACTGCAAAAAAACGGCGTCAAAGCAGAAAACATCTTTGTTTCCATGGAGCGTAACATGAAATGCGGGATCGGCCTTTGCGGCCATTGTCAGTTTGGGCCTACTTTCGTATGCAAAGACGGCCCGGTATTCCGCTACGACCGCATGGTAAATATTTTTGGAAAGCGAGAAATTTGATATGGCGGTAAAAAAGAAACCAAAGCTTGCCGTATGGAAATTTGCATCTTGCGACGGTTGTCAATTGAGCCTCCTGGACTGCGAGGATGAACTGCTTGCAGTGGCAGATAAGGTTGCCATTGCCTACTTTCTTGAGGCATCTCGCGCCGTGGAAAAGGGGCCTTACGACATCTCCCTTGTCGAAGGATCGATAACTACGCAGCACGACGCTGAACGCATTCAAAAGATACGTAAAATATCAAAAGTCCTCATAACGATTGGCGCATGTGCAACCGCCGGAGGCATCCAATCTCTACGCAACTTTAAGGATATAAAAGAGTTTGTTTCCATCGTGTATGCATCTCCGGAATATATTGAAACACTTGCTAAATCAACGTCCATTGCCAGTCATGTCCCCGTCGATTTCGAGCTGCAGGGATGCCCTATCAATAAACGCCAGCTCCTTGAGGTGCTCAGCGCCTTTCTGTATGGGCGCAAACCCAATACCCCGGCGTATAGCGTCTGCATTGAATGCAAACGCCGGGGAACCGTGTGCGTGATGGTGGCACAGGGCATACCGTGTCTCGGACCGGTAACCCACGCCGGGTGCAACGCAATCTGCCCTGCATATAACCGCGGTTGTTACAGTTGCTATGGCCCGATGGAGACGCCGAACACCGCATCCCTTAGCTCATGGTTCGGTAGACTTGGGGTAAAGGAAGAAAACCTTGTACGAAGTTTTCGCAGTTTTTACGGTAGCGCGGAACCCTTTCGCAAGGAAAGTGAAACTCATGAGTAGAACTTCATGAGAATGCACTGTCTCTGACATATCCTGTCCGGACAGGACACCTCGTGGTATGCTTTTAAGAACTAAAACTCTTTTTTAAACAGGGAGACGACTTCCCTGTCGCCCCCCTGTCGTTTCTTTGGTTTCCTGCATTATAAACAACTGCTCGTCACCGTGTAAGCTACCGCATCCTGAATCGCCAGACCGGAACTTTGGCTCAGCGGCACCGTCACCTTGAACTCAGCACGACCGGCATTTCCGGACGCATCTCGCACCCGCAGGGTGATGACGTAAACGCGGCCATTCTTCAGACTATCGCGTTCCGCTCGTAGTTGTACAGATTTGCAGTCTGCGGCAATCACGATGTCATTTCGCGTATTACCGTCAGTGGCGACCGACGCGTCTTCAGGCTCATCACTTGTCACCCCTTCGACAACCACGTCGTTTATGCTCAATGAGTCACCGCTGTCACTCACACCCTGCACCATCTGACTCACCGTCACGGTTTGATATTTGTGATTAGGCGACCAACAGGTAATCGACGGTTTGAGCGTGATGACCGGCACAGTGGTATCCACAACGTTCACCGTACGCGTTTTTGTCGCTGTGTTCGTGCCATCCGTGGCTGAGTAAGTAATTGTGTACGTACCGACCGTATTCGGATCGACACTGCCCGAGGTTGTCACATTCACAGCACCTGCACAGTTGTCCTCCGCCGTGGCGCCAGGATCGGTAAAGCCGGTATGGCATTCAACCGTCATCGGATCGTCCCCGTTGAGCGTAATGGTCGGCGGCGTATCATCAACCACGGTCACTGTTGCCTGGCAGGAACTTGAAGCGCCGTGGTTATCAGTCACCGTCAGGGTAACAGGGGTGTCACCGAGGGCATACGGCCCTGCAGGTAATTGACTGACGGAGATCGTGTCTCCGCTATCCGGATCATAGGAGCCGTTGTCAACAGAGACATCTGCACTGCAATTTGCTTCAGCCGACACGGTTACGTCCCTGCACATTGCCTCAGGTGGATTGTTCACTGGGCCCCACGTCATGGTAACAGAATTTGATGTCCGTGTCCTGCCGTGGAAATCCGCAAAACTCGCCACAATCGTGTCTGTGCCATTCTGAGTCCCTGTATAGGTAAACGTTCCCATTCCATGAACGTCTGTTGTGGCATTGCCATTTAGCCCTGTGTGTGGGCCAGAAGTAATGGAGAAAAATAACACAATACCCTCAACTGGTTCACCGGCATCGTCTTCCACTGTCGCGGTAACGGTATGCTGTGAACCTGTAATATTTGACCCGGAAGCCGGGCTTAAAACAATCGTCTCGAGACAAGAGTCAAAGGCAGTTAGCCATGGGTCGAAGTCCACAGAATTGCTTACCGCATCGCCTGTTCCCAGACCAGCGCCGCCAGGGCCGCTGGAGTGCCCCCACCAATTATTTTCAGCATCTATGGTAATGGAACTGTTGTTATTGTAAACCCCGTAATCTGTATTGCCGGTGATCCTGCAACCTGCTATGGTTGGATTACCGCCATTTACATAGACGCCATGGGTGTTATTCGTTATTGTTGAACAAGAGACCCATGGATTAGCGCCGCTTCCTGTTGTATAAATTCCATAGCCATCAGAATTCCTTATAATACAATTCTGAATGGTAGGTGAAGCCATATTGCAATCGATGTTGGAATTATTACTACCATACCCGCCGTATTCCACCGTGCAATGGTCCAAAATCGTTGATGCATCCACGGTACTATCGTAAAAAACGATCCCTTGCCAGTCGCCAGGTGCAGGGGTTGCTGCATTTGAGGTAAAGGTGATGGGATTGCCGCTGGTACCACCGGCGATTAAAGCAGCCCCGCCGTAATACCCGATATAAAGGGCTGTCGTGGCATTAAACTTCACCAGACTCCCCGGGTTTATCGTCAAGATAGCGTCGCTGGATACGTTGGATACATGGATATTTCCCGTTACATTAAAGTAAAAGTCTTGCTTAACCCAGGTATGGCTTGATGTTATATCTCCACCCCGCACCTCAATAGCATTCGCGCCGTTGCCGCTCCCCGTATTCCCCGTCACATTGCTGTCCAGCATGTTGCAGTACTCGCTTATGGGGAATGAGCCGTTGTTGCTTATCGTATTGTTTGTCAAGGTAGGGGCAGCGTTGTTGTCACAATATATCCCATACCCGTCAGAATATTGTATGATGCAATTTTGGATGGTAGGCGAGGCGTTGTCGCAGTTGATGTTGGAATTATAACTGTCCTGTCCACCGTATTCCACCGTGCAATAGTCCAAAATCGTTGTGGCATCAACCGTGCTGTTCCAAAATACGATCCCTTTCCAGTCACCAGGTTGAGGGGTCGATGCATTCGAGGTGAAGGTGATGAGAGCATCTTCTGTCCCTACCGCATTCAAAGTAGCCGCGCTGGAATATCCGATGTAAAGGGCTGCTCCGGCATCAAACTTCACCACACACCCTTTCTCTATCGTTAATGTGGCTGAACTATGTACATAAATGCCGGTCGTAACGATATGGGGATTATCAGCGGCAGACCACGTCTCATTGCTGGTAATATTACTGCTATGGTTCAGACCATAGGTAACCCCTGACCCGCATAAGGTCACAATGAAAACTGCAAGCATGAATACCACGGTGCTCAATACAGATGATGTTGTTCGAAATTTCTTAACAACCATAATCCCCTCTCCTTTCGTTCAAGATATAGCATTAATATAAAAGTCACTTCATGCCAGGCGTTTTCTGGCAAATACCTTTGTTTCCCGAAGATTATTTCACACGAACATCAACAAAAAAAGCCTTACTGCAAAGATATTTTTCCAAACATCTTCGGCAGTAAGGCTATCTTTAGTAATACGTATTTCCGTATACGCTAGAATGTGCTTATTGGATTGCCCTGTACTTCCGTATACAGGAAAGACCCTTTACTTTGCGCCCCCTGATTGCTCAAGGTTTGCCTTTATCGTACTGTTTAAAATATACCCTGGTAAAAATAAATCACCTGAGTGAGGAAATGTTTTACTCTATATTAATTTATAAGTCAAGCTAAAAAATACACTTTGTTAGTAAAGCAATCGGTTTCTTGTTAAAATTGCAATGTGTTTCTATTTTATCCTTGATTTTCAATACTCTTTTTACTACCCTTCTCCTTACGGACACCTTTGTTTCCTGTCCGTGGTTTTTCTCATGGATAGTCTTCTGCGCACGGATATTATTTCCAGTCTTTAGCTCAATACCAATTAGTCTTCTCTGACTCGGGGAAACAGATCCCGGTATTATTTGATGACGAAATGAAAAGCAAAACGATTAAAGTAGATTACCTTGCCCGCGTCGAAGGTGAAGGCTCATTGTATGTCAAGATCAAAGACAAGAGCGTAGTGGATGTCAAATTCAAGATCTTCGAACCGCCACGTTTTTTCGAGGCGTTCTTACGCGGACGGAATTTCAGCGAGGCCCCTGACATCACGGCCCGCATCTGCGGCATATGTCCCATCGCCTATCAGATGAGCGCTGTCCATGCGATGGAAGATGCCTTTGACGTTACTGTTGATGGACAACTCCGTGCGCTCCGCCGGCTCATCTACTGTGGTGAGTGGATCGAAAGCCACGCCCTCCATGTGTACATGCTGCATGCACCTGACTTTTTAGGTTACGCCGATGCGATCCGGATGGCAAAAGACCACCCCGCCATTGTACAGCGTGGACTGCAACTGAAAAAGACAGGGAATGATATTGTAGCATTACTTGGCGGCAGGGAAATTCACCCTATCAATGTGCGTGTCGGGGGTTTTTACAAAGTGCCCGCGAAACGCGACCTTGCCCCGCTTGCCGAACGACTGAAATGGGCACGGGATGCAGCCCTTGAGACTGTCCGCTGGACCGCCACACTGAATTTCCCGGATTTTGAGCAGGATTATGAATTCGTCGCCCTTCATCATCCGGACGAATATCCTTTCAATGAGGGGAGGCTTGTTTCGAACAAGGGATTGGATATTTCCGTGCGTGACTATGATGATTCCTTTACCGAAGAACACGTACAGCACTCCAATGCCTTACATTCCGTCATCAAAGGAAGAGGCGCTTTTTTCGTTGGCCCTCTGGCCAGGTATAATCTAAACTTCAACCGTCTCTCGCTTCTGGCGCAGGAGGCTGCGCGTTCAGCCGGGCTTTCGCCTGTCTGTTATAATCCCTTTCAGAGTATCATTGTCAGGAGTGTGGAGATCCTTTATGCCTGTAATGAGGCCTTGCGAATCATCGATCAATATGAAAAACCTGATAGTCCATCGGTGCAAGTTCAACCGCGAACCGGCACCGGCTATGGTTGCACAGAAGCGCCGCGGGGAATTCTCTATCACCGTTACAGTATGGATGATACCGGTGTCATCCTGGACGCCCAAATTGTTCCACCCACATCACAAAACCAAAAGACGATAGAAAATGACCTCTGGCAGTTTATCCCAAAACATCTCGACCTTCCCCAAGAGATGCTTACGTTACAATGCGAACAGGCAATACGCAACTACGATCCCTGCATCTCTTGCGCCACGCATTTTTTGAAGCTCCGGGTAGATCGGGAATAAAAATCAGGATAACAATTCACCGCAGAGATGCAAAGAAGGAAAATTCTGAACTCTCTTTTATACCTAAGAGGGTCACAATTTGTGATTTATAAACAATGTTGTGCAAGTTTAACACGGACAAACGGAGTTTGTTCGTGCCACCCTGTTATTAACGTAAAATGCACATTTTATGAGCATCTTGAGTATAGTTTGTGACCTTTGCGCCTTTGCGGTAAGCTATGTCTAAAAGAATGGTAACCAAACGATCTGCGCAAAATAAACACGGAATTCTCATAGTTGGCATTGGCAATGAGTATCGCAGCGATGATGCTATAGGACTTCATGTTGCTCAATCTCTGAAGAAACAGGCACATGGTTATGTCAATGTCATTGAAAAAAGCGGTGACGGTACAGCATTCATGGAATGTTGGGAAAATGCTCATACCGTTATCCTGATCGATGCTGTTTATTCCGGTACAAAGCCGGGAACCATTCACCGCATTGATGCACATGCAGAACCCATTCCGACAAATTTTTTCCATTACTCCACACATGCCTTCGGTGTTGCCGAAGCCATTGAACTTGCACGGTCACTTAACCAGCTACCAGGTCATCTCATCGTCTATGGTATTGAGGGAAAATGCTTTCAGGCAGGAGTCGGACTTTCTCTAGAAGTTGAAAGAGCAGCTCAGGAAGTTCTGACACGTATACTCCATGACATTCATAGCGCAGCACGGCCACAACCATCTTAATCCTTCCCTTTTCCCTTGTTCAACAAACTTAATTTACCAGATTACAATTTGACACTTTGTAATATTATTATTACAATGTAATGCATGAAATTATTGATGGACGCTGATTGTCTTATCAAATTAACCAAATCGAAATTAAAGGAACTTGTGTGCAAGAACTTTTCTGTTGCCGTACCGCAACTTGTGAAAGAAGAAATTACTTACAATGCACAGGAACATCTTGACGCAGTAATTATAAGTGAAAACATAGAGAACAAATTGATAACATTAAAAACTATGCCTTCCCCCTCTAAAAAAGGCGAAGATGCAATTTTTTCAATATTTCAACAGGGTGGATACGATGCAATATGCAGTGATGATAAAAGGTTTATTAAGAGACTGCGTTTTTCAAATATTCCCTATATAACTCCGGCAGTATTTATTGCTTTGTTATTGAAGAAAGGCTAACAATACAAGAGGCTCAAGAGAAATTGGATTGTTTATCATCATTCGTAAGTGACGAAGAGTATAGTGTTATTAAGGCTATTTTAGAAAATTGGGGGAAGTAATGAAAACAAAATCTATAAGGATACCGAAAGATATGATGGCTGCCATCGAACTGGTTGAGAAGGAGGAGAAGATTGAAGAATCTACCGCGATGAGAAAGCTTATGAGGATAGGTTTTGAAACCTACATAGGAAATCTTTATAAACAAGGCAAGGTGACGTTAAGAGAGACATCCGGATTACTGAAATTGAGTCAGATTGAGACCGTGAATCTCTTTTTGGATGCAGGGATAAAAGGAAACCTTGATGCCTCAGATGTCCTGGCTTCACTGGAAAGATTTGTATCAAAATAAATTCATCGTTCTTTTTACTCCATGGAACTTTATTGAAATCTGTAGTATGCTTGAATATCACAAATATGCACGAATATTCCCTTATCAATACCCTTGTCCACAAAATATCAGCCATTGCACTCGAGCAACATGCAAGTAAGGTAACTGACGTGACAATCAAGCTTGGCGCGTTATCCCATATTTCTCCCGAACACTTCCGTGAGCACTTCATCCATGTTTCACGCGGTACGGTTGCCGAAGGATCCCGGCTACATACTGAAGTCCTGACTGATGTAACCGACCCCCACGCCCAGGAAATTTTGCTCGAAAGCATTGCGGTAGATAAGTAGTAAAAGGCGAAACTCACTTCGTTCAAAAACAGTGAATGACGTATGCCGTATAAATTATACCATTACGCGTTACAACAATTCCGACCCTTCATCGAGGAGGTAACATATCTATTGTTTCTTTTATATAAGAAGAGTGAATTACAACTCCTAAGCCCAAAGAGTGCAATTCATCTCTGAAAAGAGTTTTTTCTTTCAAGTTTGCTTGTTGAGTTACTAGTCCTACAAGGCACTGAATTCCTGTACCTAAATGAAAGACACCTCCATAATATCTGTTTATTGCTACAAAATAAACTGGCCCTCCGCTATTGCCTTGAAAAACTTCAAAATCAAATAAAAACCTTCTTACTTTTTTCATAGGAACCAAAGGGAAGGTCGAAATTTTGCCACCTCTCAATACAGGAAAACCCGCATCATTTGATTCAAAACCCAAGGGGAACCCTAAGCAAAAAAGTTCGTCTCCTGGATGAATTTCATACTCATTAAACATGTCGTCATCAGCAAACATTGCAGTGCCCAAAAGACTAATATCAACACCATCAGGAAGTGAAATATACATTGCGGCAACATCCTCCTCAGGATGTTTAGTCCATAATGGCCTTCCGTTATCCCTAATATTAATTGAATGTGGAAATTTTTCAAACGTGTCTCCTACTCTCTTTCTTAGATAAATTGTTGCCTTATCTCCCTTAATTTCATTTAATACATGATTAGCTGTCACAAGGACGTAAAAAGAAAAGTTTTTATCCATTTGACTCGGTTTTGCAACTACAAAACATGTTCCTAGCGTGAGTTTATTACAGAAGTTGATATAAAGGCGGGGCGGTAAGCCACAACCTATGATGAAACAATGGGTTGTGGCTATTTTTGTATGACGATTTATGTATACACTGAATAATATAAGAATTA
>WYAU01000006.1 GCA_011525665.1 Candidatus Brocadia sp. | reverse complement strand
TTAGGTATGAGTTGTTCACATATACCGCAACTCATACTCTAATCTGTCAATCCCGAAGGGGTAGCCACTGACTGGAGAACCGTATGCGGGAGATCCGCCTGTACGGTTCGGAGGGGGGAGAGGCGAAGGCCTTTCCTACCCCTATCAGGGTAAAATAATCGCCTCGTTCGTGGAAATTTTCAAAAACTAAAATGTTGCAAAAAATGAATAATTTCTTGTTGTCTTTTTGCTAAAAAGATGTATCTTGTAAAGTCTTATATATCGCTTTTTGTATTCGACATAACGCAACCAATCAACCACCCCCTCATCCCTTCCTTCGCAAGGAAGGGATGAGGGAGTGGTAAAGTATAAAAAAACCCTTCCGATTTGTCATTCACAGGAATGAAGAGGTGGTAACTTAGTGAAAAGATGAAATTCAATAACCTGACCAGGGCAAGCGGAAAGACAAAATCCGAAGCACGAAATTCGTGAATCGACCCTGTGAGGTTTTAAAAGCCGGGGGGGGGGGTAAGTTTTAATCATAATTTGTGATAAAAAATGTCAAAATTATCTTTGGAAGATACTAAATTATAACACCATGTTAACACCAAAAGTTTTAATCCTCAGAGCGGCGGGAACAAACTGCGATTACGAGACCCGATACGCCTTTGAAAAGGCGGGGGCAAAGGTGGACGTTGTTCATATCAATACCCTCCTTGATAACAAAAAATTACTGAAAGAGTATCACATAGTAACCCTGCCGGGTGGATTTACCTATGGCGATGATGTCTCGGCGGGTAAAATACTGGCAAACCAGATCAAATATAATTTGGAAGAGGACATTAAAGCCTTCATTCATGAGAAAAAACTCATCCTTGGTGTATGTAATGGATTTCAAACACTGACAAAGGCCGGGATACTGCCAGCTATGAATAAAAATCACCAGGAGGCCACTTTGACTTTTAATGACTCGAACAAGTTCGAGGATCGATGGGTGTATTTAAAAGTTTGTTCGAATAAATCTGTCTTTATCAAGGACACCGACATTCCGGGGCTATATCTGCCCATAGCACACGGTGAAGGGAAATTTATCACAAAGGACGAGACGGTTCTGAATGAAATTACCACGAATCATCAGGTAGTCTTTAAATACGTAAACGAACGGGGTGAAGAAGCCGGTTACCCATGGAATCCCGCCGGGGCGATTCAGAATATAGCCGGTATCTGTGACCCGACCGGTCAAATCCTGGGCATGATGCCCCACCCGGAAAGGCACGTAGAACCAACCCAACATCCGCGCTGGACACGCAATGGACTCAAGGAATGGGGAGACGGTTTTTTCATTTTTAAAAATGCGGTTCAACACGTGAAATCCCGTTTTTGAATACCCTTGCTCTATAAATCGCTACTAAAGATAACCACCCCTCTTTCCCTTCCTTCGCAAGGAGAGGATGAAGGGGAGATAAAACTTTATATAAAAAGATATTTTTACCAAATAGTATGAGAAAGCAATAAAGGAGGCATGACATTATGCAGAAAACTGTTACCGTAACTAATGAAAGTACACCTGCTGTTGATTTAGCCAAATGCCGCACTATACTTTCAAAATATAACAACGCAACTCCCGCGGACCTTATACCTATCTTGCAGCAGGTGCAAGATGCGTACGGGTATTTACCCCAAAATGCCTTAGAAGAAATAACGGTAAGGGCGCGTATCCCCCTGAGTAAAATATACGGCGTCATTACCTTTTATTCACAATTTTCTCTGGAACCACGGGGGAAACACACGATTAAAGTTTGTACCGGTACGGCGTGTCATATCAAAGGCGCACCCGATATAAAGAAAAAAATCACGGAAGTCCTCCAGATCAGTGAGGGAGAAACAACACAGGATTACAAATTCACCTATGAACCGGTGGCCTGTCTGGGGACATGTTTTCTGGCGCCGGTCATGATGATTGATGACAGATATTACGGGAAACTGACCGTAGAAAAAACAGAGACTATCATCAAGAGTTACTAAAAATATTTTTTCTAGATCGATTTCGTGACATTTTGAGTAAAGTAAATGATCAAGGTTGGATTCAAAATAAATTGAACATATTTTGGATAAAAATCGTTAAGGAATAGGAAATGAGTAAAATATTGATTCCCCATAAACCGCAATTCATCAATCTTGAAAAAATGAATTAGAATTTCAAATGTGGGCTTAACAGATGAAAATGTATGTTTTACAATTAATAGAAGTAGAATAAATTTTCTGATGTTGTTAGTATTGAAAAAATTTAGAAATGTTTAAATACTTTGTTCAGAGAAAATTATAAAAAGGAAGTTAGTGCTTGCAATTTATATTTTAAAACAGGAGATACCAGTGTTAGATGTAAAACAGGCTAGTAAAGTAGCGATAGAATATTTTGCTGCCTTGTATGAAAATAAGTATCAAAATTTAAATCTCGAAGAAGTGGAAATTTCTGAAGATGGTAAATACTGGTATATAACACTTGGCTATGACATCGATAGACCTTTTTCTGCTGCCCTTCCCCTTTCAAAGACTGGAAGAGAATTCAAACGTTTCAAGATAGATATTGAAACAGGTAAAGTCTTATCAATGCAGATAAGAAAAATAGATTAATCCATGAATTATTTCGAAGAGATTATTGGCAGTTATCGTAATAAAGGCATTCTCATAGACACCAATCTTCTTTTACTGTATTTTATTGGCAAATACAATAAATCATTAATTCAATATTTTAAAAGAACACAAAAGTACGTAATTGAAGATTATGAGTTATCAACATCTGTTATAAAATTCTTTACAAGAATAATAACTACCCCTAATATCTTAACTGAGGTAAGTAATTTATCTGGTAATTTGGAAAATAAACTTAAAACTTGTACTTACAGAGTAAAGATATTGATGCAATAAACTTCACTCATTTGAGACCAATAAATTGGTAATTAGAAAAGGAGAATGTAACGTGGAAAAATTAAAAAACGCTGACGATCTCCAGAAGTTCAGGAAGTCCATTGAATCGAAACATCGCCCCGACATGGTACGCATATTTATCTGCACCACAGGTTGCAGGGCACTCGGGGCAGAAGAAGTATGCAGGGCATTCAAGGCCGAGATTGAAAAACAATCACTCACCGATAAGATAGAAATTGTAGACACAGGTTGTCAGGGCTTGTGTGCCAGGGCGCCTGTGTTAACGATAGAACCCATGGGGGTTTTCTACGGACGGGTAACAGAAACCGATGTCCCGGAAATTATTTCCCGAACCATCCTGAAAGGGGAAATTATCGAACGCCTCTGTTATGTGGAGGCGGGCAAACGCATCCCTTATATCAGGGATATCCCTTTCTACAGCAAACAGAAAAGGATTGTCCTGAAAAATTGCGGCAGTGTCGATCCGAAAAATATAGACGAATACATCCTGGGAGAGGGATATCTGGCCTTTTCAAAGGTGCTCTCCGGTATGACGCCTGACCAGGTCATCACTGAGATTAAAAACTCAGGTCTGCGGGGCCGGGGTGGAGCGGGATTCCCTACAGGAAACAAATGGGAATTCGTTAAAGAGGCGCAGGGAGATACAAAATACCTGATCTGTAACGGGGACGAAGGAGATCCTGGCGCATTTATGGACCGGGCAGTCCTTGAAGGCGACCCTCATTCCGTTATTGAGGGGATGCTCATAGGCGCCTATGCGATCGGGTCACAAAAAGGATTCATCTATGTACGTGCAGAATATCCCATTGCCGTGGAACATCTGAAAATTGCCATAGAACAGGCCAAATCACGGGGTCTTTTGGGCAATAACATCCTCGGGACCGGTTTCAGCTTTGATCTGGATATCAAAATGGGCGCCGGCGCCTTTGTCTGTGGAGAAGAAACCGCCCTTATTGCCTCTATCGAGGGGAAGAGAGGCATGCCGCGTCCGCGTCCTCCATTCCCGGCAACCAGCGGCCTCTGGGGAAAACCGACAAATATTAACAACGTAGAAACCTTCGCAAATGTTCCGGTCATTATCCGGAAAGGTTCCGAATGGTACAAATCTATTGGTACTGCAAGCAGTAAAGGGACAAAGATATTTGCCCTTGCTGGTAATGTGAAAAATACCGGCCTCGTTGAAGTTCCGATGGGCACAACACTCCGTGAGATCGTCTTCGACATCGGGGGAGGTATTCCCGGCCGGAAAAAATTCAAGGCTGCACAGATGGGCGGTCCTTCCGGGGGATGTGTTCCAGCCCAGCATCTTGACCTCCCCATCGATTACGAAACGGTAAAAGAGGTGGGGGCGATTATGGGTTCCGGCGGTCTTATTGTAATGGATGACTCGGCCTCCATGGTTGATATTGCGCGGTATTTTATGGAATTTTGTCAGGATGAATCCTGCGGAAAGTGTGTGCCATGCAGGATTGGGACAAAAAGGATGCTCGACATCCTCACGCGGATCACGAAGGGGCAGGGTAAGAAAGAGGATATCGGTTTATTAAAGGAACTGGCCGAGGTCACCAAAACGGCGTCCTTATGTGGTCTTGGTCAAACAGCGGCGAACCCCGTGCTTTCTACCATCCGTTACTATCTTAATGAATACGAAGAGTTAATCAGCAGAAAAGAAGTTCAGGCTCCTCCGCAGCAGGGTACTGCAACATAAACTGAGAATGGCGGAGTCACAATTAAAAGGCAGTGGGCAGGATTAATAAATTTAACATTCAGGAATTTCAAAAGATGGAAATACAGCGGTCAACAATCTCCTGAATCCCCCTTTTCCAAGCTTGCTATAGTGCAGAAGTCGTTGAGCTTTGAAGAAAGGAGCTATACTCTTTCTTGAATTGAAGAGGGGGTTGTTTTTAACTGGCATTTGCCCCGCCAAAGGTAGCCTAATTTAACACTGCCTGCTGCCAACCGGAACATGCAGAATAGTTACTCAATAATTACAAAACAAAGATATTTTACAAACCAATACAGTGAAATATGAAGGTACTCCTCATCGGTGCAGGGAAAGGCGGCTCCGCCCTTTTGTCTATCCTTTATGAAGATAAGGAAATCGAGATTGTTGGAGTGGTGGATAGCAATCAGAATGCAGAAGGTCTGAAGATTGCCAGGCAATACAGTATCCCCACCTATTCCCGTTATGAGAACCTGATAAAAAGGGAAGATTTGGACGTTATCATTGATGTCACAAGAAATCCACACGTTCTCATGGATATTGAAAAAAACAAACCCGTTAACACCGAGATCCTGGGCGGTTTAAGTGCAAAGCTTATGTGGAGTCTGGTGGAAGAACGGAAGAAGAAAGAGGAGGAGATCCAAAAAAGCCTCTCTGAACAGAAGGCCCTTTACCGTATTGGAATTATGCTTTCTTCCGCACGGGAAATGAATGAAGTATTTCAAACTATTGTGAGAAGCGGACTGGAAATAACGAATACCCCGGCAGGCAGTCTCGCCTTGTATAACGCGGAGAAAAACGAAATGGAACTCACCGCAGTATATGGTTTTAGCCCCGAGTTTTCTTCGAAAGCGACACGATGGAAGGTGCGGGCCGGTGGACTTACCAGTAAAATCCTTTCTCAGAAACAGCCCATTGTAGTGCCCGACATAAACGAAGAATCCTCGATGGACACGCGGGTCATTATGGCCGAGGGAATCCGTTCCCTGGTAGCCACCCCACTCACAACGGAAAACAGGATTGTGGGTATCCTCTACGTAGATGATCATAAGCCGCGGAATTTTACAGAAAGAGATATTTCTATTCTGGGACTCCTGGCCACGCAGGCGACCATCGCTATCGAAAAGGCGAGAATACAAGAACAGTTTGAACTGAAAAACCGGGAACTGAAACATACCATGGATTACCTGCAAAATATCCTGGATAATTCGGCCGATATGATCATTACCACAGATATAGAAAATAATGTAGTGGAATTTAATAAATGTGCGGAAGAAATCCTGGGATACTCACAAAACGAGATATCCGGAAAGCCGCTTGCCGGATTATTCGCCAATCCGGATCATTTCAGAATGCTTTTGGAAAAGATTAAACATGACGGAAAAATTTCCAATCAGGAAACTCAGTTTCTTACAAAAGAAATGAAGGCCGTCAATATCAGCCTCACCCTATCACAACTTAAAGATACTACCGGGAACATGATCGGGACAGTTGGAATCAGCAAGGACATCACGGAATTCAAGAGAACCCAGGCGCAACTCATCCAGGCCGGAAAACTTGCCGGTATTGGCCAATTGGCAGCCGGGATTGCGCATGAAATCAACAATCCGTTGAGCGGTGTATTGGGATATGCCAAACGGCTTATGAAAAAGACGGAGGATGAAGAACTCTGGAAAATTCCGGCCTTCGAGACCTTCCCCCGGGAAATGAAACTGATCGTCGATTCTGCCCTCCGCTGCAAGAGAATCATAGAGGGCCTCCTGAAATTCTCCCGCACGTCGGAAACAGAAAGCATGAACGTAAATGTCAACGAGGTAATCGAAGAATCCCTCGTGCTGTTCGGGAATCAGTTATCCTCCCACAATGTTGAACTAAATAAGATTTTAAGCCCCACGATACCTGCCTTACGCGCCAATCATACTCAGATACAGCAAGTTTTCACCGATATAATCATAAATGCTCTCCAGGCAATGCCCCGGGGAGGTAAATTGACGATTATTACGAGACCGGTAAATTCTTCAGCCGTTGAAATTGAATTTACAGACACCGGAGAGGGTATTCCGAAAGAAAACCTGACCAAGATATTCGAACCCTTCTTTACCACCCGTGAACCAGGCAAAGGAACAGGATTGGGATTATACATGATTTACAGGATTTTACAGAACCACCACGGACGTATAGATGTCAAAAGCGAGGTAGGGAAGGGGGCGACTTTTATTATAACCTTGCCCTGCAAACGGGGAACAGGAAACAGTGAGCAGTAGGCGGGAAGCGATAAATTTTCACTGCCAGCTGCCAACGGTTAACTCAGCCGCAGGGAGAAATGGAAGAAAACGAGTCGCAAATGTTTTATAAAATAAGAAATTTTTGTAACAGTATGCACGATTAAATAGGGAGGATTTACCATGCCAGGTGAAAGAATCTTAGTCATTGACGATGAAGAAATTATCTGCAGCTTACTGAAAGACACCCTGACCGATGTAGGGTATCAGGTTGAAACAGTAACCGACAGCAAAGAAGGGCTTGAGAAGATACTCAGGGGAGAGCCCTTTGATATACTCCTGACGGACATTCGTATGCCGAAGAAAGACGGGATGCAGATACTCAAAGAGGCTAAGGGACGCATGCCGGATATGATCGTAATCATTATAACCGGGTACCCCAGTATTGAAACTATCCGTGAGGCGAGTGAGTACAACGCCTTTGATTATATTACAAAACCTCTTGATCCCGACGAGGTATGCGATTGTATTAAACGTTCCCTGGAAGCGCGAAAATTATCCCGAGAATTGAAAATCCCCGAAAAACCGCCCGGGATACTCGTGGTAGACGATATGCAATCGGCGTTGTTCCTCTCCGAGGGCGTATTGGAAGACGAGGGTTATCATGCAGAAATTGCACAAAACGGACAGGAGGCCCTTGAAAGGTTTAAACAAAAACACTTTGATATCGTAATTGCCGACCTCCATATGCCGGGCATGGACGGTATTGAACTGCTGAACAACATCAAAAAGCTGGACATCAAGACGCTGGTCATCATCATGACGGCGCGCCCCAGTATAGAATCGGCCATCCAGGCCTTCCGCCACGGCGCCTATGACTATATTACAAAGCCCATCGACCCCGATACGATCATTAATACCATCCATCGGGGGTTTGAGAAACACCAGCTTGAGATCAACACCGACAAGCTCATTAAACGCCTTCAGGACATGCGTCAACAATTAATTGATGAAAATGCATCGCTTATGAAGGAAAGAGATTTTGCAAATGGTATCATAGATGCCGCCCCGGACATGATTCTTGTTACAGACGAGTATGCCAATATACGCACCGTCAGTAAAACAACGGTAGAACTTTTGGGCTATAAAAAGGAAGAGCTTTTGGGGAAGTCCATCGATAGTCTCTTTCGGGAAAAGAAAAACTTTTTTAAGGGAACGGATTGCGAGAAAATGTTGCAGGAAGGCCGTACTTGCAACTATCCACTGACTTGCGTCACGAATAAAGGTGATACGATAAAGACAAACTGGTCCGGGGCGCCTATCCTCGATAAAGGGAAAAAGGTAAAAGGGGTTGTGGGAATCGGGAGAAAATAGTATACTTGGGATTATCGGGTGGGAATAGTTACATGCCGTTGTTTCACGCCCCCCCCAGGGAAAGTGAAGAAGTGGAACGGCGAAGTAACCCCTTGTTAAGAAAGCGGTATAATTTTTATTTGTGTTTTTTGGCCTGCTTAATGGTTCGGCGATAAATTATGAGAATCATATCAATTACCGGCACTGCCAGTGGGGTAGGAAAAACGACTGTTGCGCGGTTCCTGTTGCAATACCTGGAAGATTTTTCCGCCTTGAAAATCACCACAAAACATGAAGGCAGCTGTCCAAGGCATACTGATTGCACTGTATGCGAGACCATGAAACGTCCGTACACAATCACCATTGACCCGCTTCAGATCAATCAATCCGGCAAGGATACCGCATTATTTAAAAATGCCGGCGCCCGAAAGGTCGTCTGGCTTCAAACCCACTCCGAATATCTGAATGTGGGCATAACAGAAGCATTAACGTACTTCTGCAAAAATGATTCAATCATCGTGGAAGGCAATAGTTTTCTTCACGCTCACGATGCCGACCTCAGTATTCTTGTTGCCACACCGCGGGAGACGAAGATCAAGCGTTCAACCAAACAAATTGTTTCTAAGATTGATCTTGCGGTAATTAACAAATATGCAGATGACAATACCGGCGATATCGTGAAAACCCTCGAAAGGTTACACCAGATCGGTTGTTATGCGCCTGTCCATATCATAAGCCCGCTTCAGGAAGATTACCCGCCAAACAAAGTTTTCCTTAAGCACGTCAAAGAAATGATTGGTCAGCCAATCCAATCTCTCTAAAAGGACGCTATAAGGATAACGACCGTCAATAGATGCCTTCTGCAATGATGCAGGGTGCTGCACTGAAAAAGAAAAGGGTCAATTGGAGAAATGATTTTTGCGGGGAATACAGCAATATCCGGCTGTTAACGGTGATGGGGAATTATCATTTACAGAAGAGGACAGTGTGCTCATTACTCAGAGAAAAGAGAGCATCAGGATATTTACTTTGGCAGGAGCGCCCAAATACGGCACTGCCCGCCTGAGCCGCCCTCAATCTTAATCGGTGCAATGATAAGCGTGGCACCCGTTGGGGGTAATTTGTCAAGATTGGCCACATTCTCAAGGATGAATTTCCCGGCGCCATTGATCTTGTGATGAACGGGAAAATCCGAACAGTTTCCACAATCCCCACTGAGGGTATCAATACCGATACCTTTAATATGCCTCTTCTCCACCAGGAAACCGGTTGCCTCTTTTGAATAACCCGGAAAGTGCATCCATCCGTTATTGTCCTTGTTTTTGTAATCCTCAAAATTACTCCACCGCTTGCTCCAGCCGGTGTTTAATAGCACGATCGATCCACCGGGTATTTGTCCGTTTGCCTTTTCCCATAACAGGATATCCGATTGTGAAAGGGTATAATCAGGATTCCTTTCCGTCTTGTCTGTAATATCGATAACAATTGCAGGGCCAACCAACTGTTCGAATGGGATCTGATCAACGGAAGGTTGATTGAGCTCAAAATGGTTGGGGGCGTCAATATGCGTTCCCAGGTGTTCCGGCGTACTGTACCTGCCGGAAAATACCATATCCTTTTTAATATTGGCAATGACCTCATATTTAAATGGGGCATAGTTCCCTACCGGCCAGTAGGCATTCTTTTCATTCAGGGGATGGGTCAGATCAATAACCGAAGCCTTCCCTTCCATAACATCCTCAAGAATTCCTGCCTGTAAGCACGGTTCCGGTAAAAAGGACAGTATTCCCGCCAGAACCATTTTTATAAATATTTTCACCGTCCGCCTCTCCTTTCATTTTAACGTGTATCGATAAACAGACTTTTTATTTTAGGGGACACATAGGTGACGGTTTTTTTTGCGGACGTCAAAAGGCATAAGTATCCGATTTTTATAATATATAGCTTTTATCGCAGCCTGATTTTCATCTTCCTTCTGAGTTCCGCCTCTTCCCGTAATTTTTTAACTTCTTCCCTCATATCGCTCAAATCTTCCTGAAGATTTGCCCATCCGTGTAAATACGTATAGCCCGGATTTTCATGATAGGCCCCTTTCGATGCAACAGCGGCGCTGTGTGTTAGTTTGATAAAGAGACGCTCTATCCTGGTTTTGCCGGCATATGAGTGTAAATCCCCCTGAATTAGGGCGTGGCGCGGCAAAGGAATTTTCACTGTTTCACCAAGTGATGGATTCAAAAGTTTTTCCATTTCCAACCCAAAGACAATATCCTTCGCCTCTTTTATAACAACCTCACTGGTTTTATATATGCCATCAGCCCTCATAAATGCACTCTTTGCGAAGCGTAAGGAATGGCATGTGGCACAAACGGACAACATGTCTTCCCGTTTTTTTGCCAATTCATCATCATCGATGGCGGCTCCATTCCTGTCGATGTAAGACAGTCTGGTTCCCACAGGCCCGCGGGTAAGCCCAAAGCTCATATCATGCGTACCCTCCGGCATATGACAGGTAACACATACCGGAGAGCGCAATGACCGGACAGATTGGGATTCTTTTAATATGCCGGATTGACTTGCCGTATAAACAGTTCCGTGCCTGGAAGAGATGTACATCTCATAATGCGGATGATCCTGGCCCATGTGACACGTTCTGCATGCCTCGGGCATTTTGGCCTCAAGGGCAGCAAATGTATGTCGCGTGTGACACGAATCGCATTTAAATTGAATATTATGGCACTGCTCACACTTTTCTGAACGGGTATCTTTGGGCATACCCATGAGTTCCCCGCACTCCTGCATTCTTTGCCAACCGATGGAGTGGCGGCTCTTCATAAACTCCTGGTATTCTTTTCTATGACATTTGCCACACTTGCTTGCAGTAACATAACGATGTACCCTATCGTCTTCGCAACTGCTCCCATAAGTGCCAAGATATTCCAGTTCTGTTGCTTCCTTTTCTGCCAGTTCTGCGATAGAGCTAACGTGGCATGCCTCGCACCCCACACCCTTTCTGGCGTGCGTGCTGCCCTGCCAATCGGCAACCCAGCCATGTGTCACCCCACGTTCCTCGTGACATGTTATGCATTTCAAGGATTCTTCCGTAATTCCCTTTTCCTCTTTTGCGACTGTTACCGTTTCTTCTGTTTTAGTAATTATCATTTCTTCTGAGGGAGTAATGAGCGCTGCCGGTGTAATTGTGGTTTTCTCTTGAGTCGCACAACCGGTAAACAAAATGAATTCCACCAAAGACACCACGGCGATAAAATATTTCAGAACTCTGTTTACCGGATATTCTGATGAATGACGCATCTTTTTTTCTCCCTCTTGGAATTTCGGATCTTATTTATGTAAGGCTCAAAAATTGATTTTCGGTTGTATTGCCGCGTCTCTTTGCGCTAAAGTCCCCGGAGAAAAGGAAAAAAACTCCCGGGTTTCAATCCTGCAGGAGATTCTACCTTTTTTCTCCCCATTCTGCAATACAGCTTCGCCTTGTCCGCACACCATGTAATAAATGCATTGTGGTATAAGTAAATAGATATTGAATGTATTCACTGCATGTAGTAAAATTTTTAAAGTTTATCATGGCGTAATAATTAACAATTAAGGAATATCCTTAAAAGGCCCCTGGCTGGAGCTGGCTATTGAAGAAGGGTGTCATTCCTGCCCCACTTTCGGGGGAATGACACGTTAATGAAAGCATGTGCACGCTTTATCTCATTCGCCAGAGACGCTCATTTCCAAACATTTTGACATGAGAATAGGGAAAAATATTCGTGACCAACAATAACATTATTATTTTTGACACTACACTGCGGGACGGAGAACAGTCGCCGGGAGCCAGTCTGGACATCAACGAAAAGGTACAGATCGCGCGACAGCTGGCGTTGTTGAACGTCGACATTATTGAGGCGGGTTTTCCCGTCTCATCACCGGGTGATTTCGAATCGGTAAGCAGAATTTCCCGGGAAATTCGGGAAATTTCCGTCGCAGCGCTTGCACGTGCCGTTGAAAAGGATATCGAAAGTGCAGCCAGGGCACTGGAAAAGGCTGAAAAGCCGCGGATCCATGTCTTTCTTGCCACCTCTGAAATACACAGAAAATATAAACTCCTCAAGGCGAAGGAAGAAATCATCCATTTGGCCGTCAAGGGAATCAGGGACGCGCGGAAGTATGTGGATGATGTGGAATTTTCTCCGGAAGACGCCTCCAGAACCGAACTGGATTTTCTCATCCAGGTCGTTGAGGCTGTCATTGACGCCGGAGCAAGGACTGTTAATATTCCCGATACCGTAGGCTATGCAGTGCCTGATCAATATGCCTCTATTATTCGCGGATTAAAAGAAAACGTAAAAAACATTGATAAAGCGATACTCAGCGTACATTGCCATAACGACCTGGGACTTGCCGTAGCCAATTCCCTTGCCGCCATAAAGTCCGGCGCACAGCAGGTTGAGTGCACCATCAACGGTATCGGGGAGCGGGCAGGGAATGCGGCGATGGAAGAGATTGTGATGGCTATTAAGACGCGTCATGATTTTTACCGGCGTTCTACCCGTATTGTCACAAAGGAATTGATTGCTACAAGCAGACTGGTGAGCACCCTTACAGGACTGCGCGTCCAGAGAAACAAGGCCATTGTCGGTGAAAATGCATTCGCTCACCAGTCCGGGGTGCATCAGGACGGGGTAATCAAGGAACGCACGACCTATGAGATTATGAAACCTGAGGACGTCGGGTATGTAAAGACGAGGCTTGTGCTCGGAAAATTATCCGGGAGAAACGCCTTTAAAACACGCATCAGGGAACTGGGATACGAATTATCTGAAAAGGAATTTGAACGGGCCTTTGAGGAGTTTAAACATATCGCCGATAAAAAGAAGGAGATTTTTGATGAAGATATCGAGGCCATTATCGGTATAGAAAAGATGGATATCCCCCATATCTTCCAACTCGAAAGTCTCAGCATCAGTTGTGGGCCCAATACGGTGCCGTCAGCAGGGGTAAGACTTAAACTACAGGATGGAAGCCTGGTGGATAATGCTACCAGCGGCGATGGTCCTATTGACGCCCTTTTCAGGGCTATTGATCTGTCAACAGGCATCACCGGCAAGCTGCAAGATTATAACATCCGCGCTGTTACCAGCGGAAGGGACGCTATGGGTGAGGTCCATGTAAACGTTGAGGTGGATGGCAAAACGATCGGGGGACGCGCGGTAAGCACCGACATCATCGAGGCCAGCGCGAAGGCATATTTAAACGCCATCAACAAAGTGGCCTCGATGAAACGAAAGTAAACACCTTTAACTCATAAAAATCAGGCTTTTGTTTTTAGGGCATTTTCTCAAACAAACACATGATCTGCATACCAATTATTGCAAACAACCTCGACGATGTACTCCGGGATATGGCAGAGGCATCGAAATGTGCGGATATTATGGAAATACGCCTTGATTATTTAAAAAATCCGGATCTGAGGAGCATATTGGAAAGGCGCACCAGGCCTGTGATTGTTACGAACAGGCCCGTCAGAGAAGGTGGCAAGTTCAACGGAAGTGAAGAAGAAAGGATCGAGATCCTAAAACTGGCCATCCGGTTGCAAGCCGATTTCGTTGACATCGAGCATGACAGCATTCACTACATACGGAAGGATGCGGCGCATCGTGTCCCTACACGAATCATTGTCTCCTATCACAATTTCCGTGAAACACCCGATGATTTAAACACCATTTACCGGAAACTGAGTTCGTGTGATGCTGACATTGTAAAAATTGTTACCTATGCAAACGACATCACGGACAACATCAAAATATATCGTTTACTCCGGCAAGCACAGCTACCGCTGATTTCATTTTGTATGGGTGAATATGGCGTCATTAGCCGTATCTTATATAAAAAGTTTGGCGGTTATCTGACTTTTGCATCGCTTCAGAAGGGAAAGGAATCTGCACCCGGCCAGATCAGTATTCATGAACTTTTACATGTCTATCAGGCACGCAATCAGGACAAAAATACGGCACTATATGGATTGATCGGGAACCCCGTCGCTCACAGCATCAGTCCGGTTATCCACAACACCCTCTTTAAGGAAATGCATTTGAATAATATTTACGTTCCCTTTCGGGTGGACAAAATTGGCGAATTTATCAGGGAGTTCAGAGCGCTGGATGTAAAAGGTTACAGTGTAACAATTCCTCATAAAGAATCGGTAATAAATCACCTGGACGCAATAGACCCGATGGCGGGGAAGATCAGGGCGGTAAACACCGTTGTAAACAAGAATGGCCAGCTCGTTGGCTATAATACCGACTGTAAGGCGGCCATTCAGGCATTGGAAGACGTTTATCAGGCATCCGGAATGGACGCGAAGAATGATCGTTTAAAAGGAAGACGCGTTACCTTGCTGGGAGCCGGAGGAGCATCCAGGGCAATCGCCTTTGGATTACAGGAACGTGGCGCGCAGGTAACCGTAGTAAACAGGAATTATGAGAGGGCACAGTCACTCGCCGGAGACGTTGGGTGTTTCTCCAAAAAATCCGATGACCTGCCTTCACTTGAAGCAGATATCCTGATTAACGCGACCCCCGTGGGCATGTTTCCTGAGGTTAATGAGACCCCGATTGACAGGGGCTTACTAAAGCCCGGTATGATTGTCTTTGATACCATCTATAATCCCATGGAAACAAGGCTATTGCGTGAAGCCAAATCTCAGGGATGTAAAATTATCGGCGGTCTGCCGATGTTTGTTAACCAGGCGGCAGCACAATTTGAGCTGTGGACAGGACTGAAACCACCGCGTAAATTGATTGAAAACATTGCCAATAAAAAGTTACATGGAGAGTGAGAGGGTTCACGTCTGTCAGAATTGAATATTATCTTAATTGGCTTTCGCGGGACTGGCAAAACAACCATAGGCAGAAAGATTGCTCAAAGGCTTGGCAAGGAATTCATCGATGCCGATGAGTATCTGGAACTGAAAGAAAGAAGGACCATCAAAGATATCTTCGCCGAAGGTGGGGAAAATTTGTTTCGGGAAATCGAGACGCACATTATCTCCGAGTTATGTCTCCTCGATGATAAGGTCATTGCCACGGGAGGAGGCGCCATTCTCAGGGAAGAAAATGTGAGGAATCTTAAGAAAAAGGGAATATTAATCTATCTGGATGCCGATGCGGATACCATCTACAAGAGAATCAGAGAAGACACACAAACACCGCACAGGAGGCCACATCTTACGAATCGTAGTGCGTACGGGGAAATTGAATATCTTTTGGCGTACAGAAGGCCACTGTATGACAGAATAGCAGATTTTGTAGTAAGCACAGCAGATCTGTCCAGGAATGAAGCTGCAGATAAAATCATAGCCTTTATTAACAACCACGTACTGGATTTGAAACCCCCTGATAACTGATTGCCGTAATCTTTACTGAGCAGCCGAATGCTCAATCTCGGGGCCTTTGCCGGTTTTGTAAAATGCAGGCTGTTATCAGAAAAAAGAAAGCCTTGAGTTATTAATTTCCCGCACCATTTTCGATATTAATTTTTCATAGGATTGGAGGAGCTTTTCCTGCTCTGTTTTTGCAAAGGATCTGAGAGGGCTACCTTCTATTTCCTCCACAATTTCATCAATTTTTTTTACCAGGGACACCGCAGGGGGCGCCTCGCCAATAGGTTGTGCCTGCATACCCAACACTCCTCTCTCTTTTTCTTTTTGAGATCTTTTGACGGGAGATTTTCGCCTGGATACAGTTTTCTTTGAAGATCGACCCTCCGCAGGTGTGTTTTTCTCTTCGCTCATAAATTCCACTCCTCACTATAAAGTAAATTCTACCGTGGCATAATCACTTTTTTAATGCATGTCATCCTCTTCCAAAGAATCGTGTATCTCGTGCACAATATCTAAAACCTCTTCATTGGTGTCTTCAATATCGCCCAGGGAGTCTTCCATCGCCTCAATGCCGGATTTTAACAGTTCAAGGGTTTTTCCGATGCTGTTTACTTTGTGTATCACGCCTTCTTCCCCCGTAGCTTTCGCTACAAGTTCCTTTATCCCCGATTCTATTCTTTTTCCTGCTTCCAGAAAATCTTTGAGGATGGATTCCATCTGTTTTTTATCTGACTCAAGGGCTTTTTCAGACGAAGCCGATGATTTTTCCAGCGCTTCCATACGCTTTCCAAAGGAATCGATCTTTTTGTTTACAACGGCAAAAGACTTTTCCAGAGAGGAAATAGCCAGTGTCATTGCCCTGAATTGTTTGTCAAAATCTTTCAATCCTTTATCCGTTGCAACCACAGCCTTTGCCGGCTCTGACGTTTGTTTCGCATTCGGTTTTTTCATAGCCATTATTATCTTTACCCCGTTAAAACAGACAAACGTGCCCTTCGACAATCACCCGCCCTTTCTAACGAAAAAGAGCTCCCTGACCATTTACGAAGAAATCCGCCACCCTGCATGGCCCTTCCGTAAGCAGCAATAAATCAGAAGGAAATAGGTTGATTATACCCGGAGTATCACGAAAAATATACGATATGTATACAGATAATTTTATTCAAAATCAATAACATTTTTTTGTCAGCGCATGCTCCATAACTCTTATTTCACGGCTGATATTAAAAAAGATTGAGAATGTTGGATGCATGAATTATAATTATTTTTTATTCCTGTTCAGCCATTTAGTTTCTCAGCTAACAAATTACAGAACAAATGCAACACATGGCAGAAGAAGCAAGCATAATTATCCCTGTCTATAATGAAAAGGAAGGGATATCGCAGGTAATTGAGTCACTGCAATCGTTGAAAAAAAGGTACGGCAATCGATGGGAGATTATCATTGTCGATGACGGCTCTACCGATGGCACAGCAGAGAGAATCAGGAACATGCAAGACATTGTACTGATACGTCACCCTTACAACCGTGGTTACGGGGCAGCCATTAAGACAGGTATCCGGCATGCAAAATATAACTCGCTTATTATATCAGATGCGGATGGGACATATCCCGTACAGGAAATTCCCGGTCTGCTTGCTCTCTTACCAAAGAACGAGATGGTCGTTGGGGCAAGAGGAATGAGCAATTCACATATTCCTTGCATAAGGAAACCGGCAAAATGGCTGCTCAATAAACTTGCCAATTATTTGACCGGAATAAAGATTCCCGATTTGAACTCAGGCTTGCGGGCAATGAAAAAGGATGTCGTGATGAAATTTAATCATTTGCTTCCCGACGGTTTTTCCTTCACGACGACGATCACACTCGCCATGCTCACCAATGATTACGCTGTCGAATTCGTTCCTATCGAATATAAAATGCGATCGGGAAAGTCAAAGATACGCCCTGTTCGTGATACCCTGAATTTTCTCCAGCTCATTATCAGGACGGTTTTATATTTCGATCCTCTCAAGATATTTTTACCGATCAGCGCATTTTTCTTCATAGCAAGCATCGCCGTCCTTGTGCTGAGTTATGTATTCACCCCTAAGGTTATGGATATTACAACCGTCATACTTTTTATCTCCGGTGTGCAGATTCTCGCCATTGGCATGATTGCCGACCTTATAGACAAAAGGAACAGGCCATGAAAATTCTTTTGATTAATCCACCTTCTGAAAACGAATTGATGGGCAACAATCCCAGCATTATCGAAGAGGAACGCGGTTATAATCCCCCTCTCGGGATATTATACATCGCCGGTTATCTGGAAAAACATACCGGCTTCGGTGTGGAAGTCCTGGACACCCAGGCAGAGGAGATTGGCTATGACCGCTTAAAAGACATCATTCGCGCTAAAGTACCGGATATCATCGGTATAACCGCCATGACCTTTACCCTCATAGACGTCATAAAGGTCGTAACGCTGGTAAAATCAATTGATCCCGGTATAAAAGTAGTTCTGGGGGGTCCGCACGTGCACATCTACCCGGAGGAAACTATCAATATTCCCGGGGTCGATTTTCTTGTCCTCGGCGAGGGAGAAATTACCTTTAAAGAACTCGTAGAAAACATAAGCAATAAGACCCGGTTAAAAAATATCCCGGGATTAGTCTTTAGAGATGACGGCAGGATTGTTAACACGGGCGCCCGACTGCTGAACGAGGACCTTGACAGCCTGCCTTTCCCCGCGCGCCACATGACCCCTATCCGTAAATATAGCTCCCTCATGGCGAAAAGAACGCCCATCACCACCATGTTTACGAGCCGGGGCTGTCCGTATCGCTGTACCTTTTGTGACCGGCCACATTTGGGGAAGAGTTTTCGCTCACGGTCTGCCTTAAATGTAGTAGACGAAATGGAGGAGTGCGTAAAATTGGGGATACGGGAATTCCTGATCTATGATGACACCTTTACCATAGACAGACAGCGCGTTATAGACGTATGCAATGAGATTATCAGGAGAAAACTCAGCATCGGATGGGACATACGTGCGCGGGTAA
The DNA here is from genome assembly GCA_011525665.1 of Candidatus Brocadia sp. Classification (GTDB taxonomy): domain Bacteria; phylum Planctomycetota; class Brocadiia; order Brocadiales; family Brocadiaceae; genus Brocadia. Next base: position 10,402 of record WYAU01000006.1, on the reverse strand, counting down.
ACAATATCGACAAAGGCTTATTAAAAAAACTGAAGGAAGCAAACTGCGAACGTATCCATTACGGGGTGGAATCGGGCAACCCTGAAATACTCAAGATATTAAATAAGGGGATTACGGTGGACAGGGTAAGAACTACCTTTAAGGAGACAAAAGAAGCCGGTATATCCGTCCTGGCGTATTTCATGATTGGATGTCCAAAAGAAACGAGAAAAGAAATCATGGAAACGATTGCATTCGCCCGGGAGTTAAAGCCCGATTTCGTGCATATGACAATTTTTACGCCATTCCCCGCCACGGAGATCTATAAGGCGGGGTTAAGAGACGGCATTATAAAAGAAGATTTTTGGCGGCACTTTGCCCAAAATCCCACGATGGATTTTCAACCGCGGTGCTGGGAGGAAAACTTTACACGCGAGGAGCTTCAGGAATTAATTGTATATGCTTATAAGAGTTTTTACACAAGGCCGGCTTATATCCTGAAGAGACTGACTCATATACGGTCAATCGGTGAATTTAAAAGGATGGCGCGGGCAGGCCTCAAGGTCTTTGGGATGCAGCCGTGACAGGGGTTTGGGATACACCGTGGCACATCCTTTGAATGTTTTTCCGTTGCGGGACATTTCATGTCCCCAGGGAGATTGGGTTACCGGCAGAAACTCCTTTTCACCCCTTCCCTGATATGTGCCACATTTCACTCTGAATACAGGAGTAAAGCCGAATTTCAGTTTTGTGTTAAACTCATATATTCACCTTATCATAAAATATACAAAGTGTTTGATTTTTTCAAAAAGAGTCCTTATAAATATTGCATAATAGGAACTCCGTGCTGCGGTCATTCTTTAAGGGGATAGAGGAATCTACACGCCGACACTCTCACAATCAAAGGGACTTTTCATAACCCTTTTTATCATCCTGTTATTAAGTGGTATGTATACAGGCATTCAGTTATTGCTTCCCCAGCGTGGATTGACCGGCTACTACTTATATCCTTCTCCGGCGCTCCAGCCCATAAATGTAACTCTATCAGAGATACGGCCTGGCCTCGGCAAAAAGGTTTACAAAGGAAACCCGAAGGGGCAGCTTGTGGAAGAGAAGATTGAAAATATGCCTCTCTCTTTTGAATGGCCTTCTGACGCAAAAAAATCTTACAAATCACCCTTTACCATTGAATGGAATGGCCTTTTAAAAATAGAACATTCGGGTAATTATACCTTTATATTAGGTTCTGACGATGGATCAGAACTGTTTCTCAACGACAGATGTATCATCAATAATGGTGGTCTTCACAGTTTTGCAGAAAAAAAACAGACAGTATTCCTTGAGCCTGGATTTTATCAGTTTCATTTGAGGTATTTTGATCACAGCGGTAAGGCTATTCTTCGTCTCAGGTGGAAATTCTCCCATGAAGATGAAACAGTGATACCTGCATCGCAATTCTATCGGGAAACAGATACCCGCGATTTGTATCCCGTAGATATTACAATTCCTTACGCGTTAGGGATCGAACCCCGGAGCAACATAAAAGAGACAAACGTTGTATTCAAAAAAAATGATCCCTCCGTATCTTTTAAAAATTCCGGAATACTCAGGACCCATTATGTAAATTATTGGGATAATGATCGTTTTGAGCCACCTGCCAGCTCCCCTCCCTATAATATCCTCTGGAGGGGATCCCTCTGGATACCCAAAGACGGCGCATATACTTTTGATGTAGCTGCCAATGGCGATGTCTTTCTGTTTATCGACTCGAAGCCTATTGTAAAATATCGTGCAGGAGGTGAATCAAAAGCAAAGGTGTCGCTGGAGAAGGGCTGGAAACCCCTGCAAGTCAATTATTTTAATCCGAAGAAATATGCTACCGTGAATTTGTCCTGGCAAAAGCCCGGTGATAAAAAGCTTGTACGTCTTTCCCCGCAATACTTAATGCCTGCCGAAGATACGGGGTTCTTCAGGGGAGCAAGATTATGGTGTGCGGCAGGATTTATCATTACACCCGTTTCCATCTTCCTCTGCTTTTTCCTGACAGGAAGGAATACAACTGCAAATCATATTCATGCATATCGTGCTTATCTAAAACAAAATTGGCCTATTATCGCCTTGGTTGTTGTCGTTATTCTCGGGGCTATCTTACGGCTGAACAATTACAGCGTTATTCCACCCCATGGAGACACCATGGATGTCTATCAGGAGGCATGGAATGGCTTTCACATCCTCCAGGGGAAGGGGCCGAAATCATGGGAACATCCCTATTTTATTTCCGCCTATACTGCAGAAGAGAGAAACCATTTTCGATGGTTCGATGATGGTTTCACCATGGTAACCGGCTATATAGCCCATCCGCCATTATTTTCTCTCTTTGCGGCTATTCCGCCAATAATCAGCGGCGCCAGGGATTATTTGGATTGCAGGTTAACGACGATTAATTTAACCCCCGTTTTTTTCTCAACACTTACGATTGTGCCGGTATTTCTTGTTTCTTATAAAATATACCGGTCGCGAATACTATCGATTCTTGCCGCTATCCTCTATGCCACGGTTCCATTCTTTGTTGTTGCCGGACGAATCGCAAAAGGGGACGGTCTGCTTGCACTCGTTCTCATCACCGGTGTATTGTGTGTATTAAAATATACCGAATCGAAAAAAGGCATATATGTAATCTGTGCAGGGTTCCTGGCGGGTATATCTTTCTGGTGTAAAGAAACGGGCATCTGCGCAATCGTGATTTTTTCTCTTCTTCTGGGAAGAAATGGTTTTGTAAAACAAGCGTTCATCGCTGGAGGAATCGGTGTTTTTGTTGCTGCAGGATACCTGCTGTACAACTACATGATAAATCCTGACGCATTCTTTAAAATACTCAGCCTCCGTAACGAGTTTCAACAAACAGCATTTGATGTGGTCGTCAAGTACCTAAGGGAACCCAAAATTACCGATAAATACACCGGTTTTGGCATGGGATATTTACTGTGGTTCTGGTTTGTGATGGTCTACTCGATGTGGAAAAGAAATTCGGCCGTACCAACGGCGTCCTTTATTTATCTCATGACGCTCTGCGCTTTATCGCGAAAAACACTGGCGTACGGCTGGTTTCTTATGCCTGTCTTTCCTTTCATGGCAATTGCCGGTGGCGTATTTTTGAGGGATTTTATTTCACGTCCCACTACCGCCAGGGCGACCCTGCTGCTCCTGGTGCCCATGGCGGTGCCTTTAAAGGAGGTGCTGCCGGAAAATCTCATCAATTGTCCGTGGCTTTTCAGAGGTTATCTTGCAATTGGACTGCTTCCGTTTCTGGCATCTGATTTTTTTAAGCACCGCATCACCGAAACAGCCGCAAGGGTATCCTGTTATACACACATTTTCATTTTTATTGTGATCAATGTCTTTATTATTTACCACCTTGCAGACATTTACAAGCCTTTGGGGTGAATTATATCAGCAATTTTCTGGGAAAATCGGGTAATCGCGGGCGGAATCACCCGTCTGACGGGTGGAAAGACAAAAAGAACTTTTCCGACACAACGCACGCATCGAGCGGAATGTCGTTTGAAGCTGAAAGGTAAAATTATTATGAAGTGGCAAAAGACTATACCGGTAGCACTGTGTGTCTGCATAGTATTTTCAGGCTGTGCTATACTGCATGATGAGATGAACCATACGTCAGAGTTCCTTTCACCTGTTGTCATCGGAGACATACAGGAAGGGATTGAAGCCCACATCGAAGAACAAAGTCGCCTGGGTAGCGGTTATTTCAGATTTTCTTTTGAAGGGGAAGAACTCAGGCTCAGGCTTGTCCGCGTCCATACGGAATATTTGGCCACACTGGAGCCGGGTGTTCATTTTGCATGTGTTGATCTGGCTTGTCCTGATGGGAACGTTTATGACGTGGATTTTTTCCTTTCCGGCGATCCGGGCAAAATGGTTGTGACCGAAACGACCGTGCACAAGATTAACGGAAAGCCTTTGTACGCATGGAAACAGCGGAGCGATAAAACGTGGCACCGCGTTGATGTGGACGGGGCTGCGCCGGAATTGCTGGGTGTTATCTCCGGCAGAGATGAATTTGAATTTATCTACCAGACATTTTTGCCAAAGATCGACGATTCTGCCTCTCTGTGGTTGCCGTTGCCGACAACCGATGCATTTCAGACCATCACCGTCAGGGCGATAGAGACCCCTGCGAAATATGAAATCCTGCATGAGCCTGAACACGGCAACCGCGTTCTTTTCATAAAACTTGGCCCTGAGCACAGCGGCCAGACCGTGACTATGCAATTTCAGGTGCAGCGTCTTGAAAAGGGTGTTTATGATGCGGAATCTTTCGATGGGGATAAGTATCTTCAGCCAGAATCCTTTGTCCCGGAAGAAGGGATGTTTCGGGAGCTTGCCAATTCAATCGTGGCGGGCAAGACAGGAGAGCTTGTTCGCGCCAGGGCGCTTTACGACTATGTGATCGATAATTTTCGATATGCCCGGTTCGGTTCCGGCTGGGGACAAGGCGACGCCGTCTATGCCTGCAATGCACGCAGCGGAAATTGTTCCGATTTTCATGCCCTCTTTATCGCCCTGTGCCGGGCGGTCGGTATTCCGGCACGGTTTGCCATCGGGGCGGCAATTCCTTCCGAGCGTAATGAAGGCGGCATTGACGGCTATCATTGCTGGGCAGAGTTTTACACCGAAGGCAAGTGGTGGCCAGTCGACATAAGCGAAGCCAACAAGTGCAGCAGTTTGTCGTCATACTTCTTCGGCCATCATCCGGCAAACCGGATTGAATTCAGCCGCGGTCGTGATCTTAAACCAGATCCCCCACCCGCTTCAGGCCCGATTAACTTTCTGGCTTACCCTGTACTGGAAATCGGCGGAAAACCGGCATACGCAAAAGTTGTGTTTGCATTCAGCCGAAATTCCGCTGATAAGCGATGATACTCCTTTTTCCTCATAAATTCCATTCCTCTAAGGGGTAAGGAGATTGTAAAAAAATTGCCAAAAAAAGTTTTTTCACAATACAACGACAACAATGAAAAATAACTTCTCATCCCTTGGGCGCAAACCGGTACCCCGATTTCCCGGCTGGTGGGCGGCCCTGGGTCCGGGAATAGTCTGGATGGCGCTTGCCCAGGGCAGTGGAGAACTCATCTGGTGGCCATATATTATTGCCAAATACGGCCTGACTTTTTTATTCCTGCTTATTCCTGCCTGCCTTCTCCAATACCCCGTTACCGTTGAGATTGGTAGATACACCCTCCTAACGGGCGAGAGTATTTTCCATGGTTTTATCCGGCTAAACCGCTGGTTCGGGATATTTCTCTGGCTACTCATGACGGTATCATTCCTCTGGTTCGGCGCATTTGCCTCTGCGGGAGGAACGGCAATGGCGTCGCTTACCCATTTCCCGGCAGGCTGGAGCCTGCGTGGTCAAACGCTATTCTGGGGTTATGCTTCTATCGTGGTCTTTCTTGTCGCCATTCTGATGAGTGGCGTAGTCTATTCATTGATCGAAAGATTTATGAAGGCGGTGGCAGTCACCACCGTTGTCGGGTTGCTCTGGGCATGCCTTCAGCCGCAGGTCTTCCACTCGGCGCCTGAATTCATGAAAGGTTTGTTCGGTCCCTGTGGTCCGATACCGCGCCCGTGGGAAAACAGCGATGCCACCAAGCTGTTAACCGCAATCACCTTTGCCGGTCTCGGCGGTTTCTGGATACTTTTTTATTCTTACTGGATGCGTGATAAGGGTAATGCCATGGCGGATCATATGGGCCGTATTACCGGACCCGTCACAGGAAAAACCGAGACAATTACGAGTGACGGGAACCTGCCGGATGATTCCCCGGATAATTCTGAAAGATGGAAACGCTGGCGGCGTTACCTTTCTGTCGATACCCTGGTCGGCATTTGCGGGAACCTGTTTACCACCCTTATGACCTGTTTACTGGCTTATGCCTTGCTCTTCCCCAAAGGACTCCTGCCCCGGGAATACGAACTGGCAGTTGTGCAGAGCAGTTTTTTTGCGGTGAGTTGGGGCACTGCGGGGAAGCTCTTGTTTCTTGTTGTTGCCGCGGCCTTTCTGACCGACACATGGCTGGCCACCGCGGATGCAGTAAGCCGGATGCAGGCAGATATCGTGCATATCCTTTTTCCCCGGAGCCGTCGCTTTGGATTACGCCGCTGGTATTATTTCTTTCTGGGAGTCCTGACCGTGATTACCTCGTTGACCATGCTGCTCGACGCACCCGGACCGCTTATTATGACCAGTGCCGTCATTGGCTTTATTGGCACAATCATATTCCCTGTGGCCCTCTATCTCCTGAATTACAGAATCCTGGCGCCACAGCTTCCACCCTGGGCACGTCCCCGAAGGGTATCTCAGTGGCTCCTTGCCATTTCATTTCTGATCTATCTGGCGCTTGCAATTGCCTATCTCCGGGTAATCCTGTTCTCAGAGTAAACATTCATGAGGGAAGCTTAATTCATGCGATCAACACAAAATGTATCCCTGTAAATGTGCATGTACCGGTCACACGATTTCCTTTCACCCTTTCAGGGGGAAACGGAAGAAACATACCTTATCGGTATGCCATTGCTATACCTTCTTTTCTGAGGTATATTATATCACCTAAATTTCTCTCCGATAAATGTATGATTACACAGAAAACCAGAAACCAAGGAGAAGACAGATACAAATGGGATTTGTCGGTCATGTATCCGTCGGACGCATCCTGGGAAGAGGACTACCGCACGGTGGAAAAAGGACTTCCCCGACTCCTTGAGTTTAAGGGTTTTCTTGCCAATGCCGGAAAACTCGGGCAGTTTATGCAGGTGTATATTGACTACTCCGTAATAAGAGAAAATTTATATGTGTATGCGCATGCGCGCTTTTACGAAAATACCCGGAACTCACTATATGAAGAGATGAAGGGCCGTATCGAACTGCTCGATGCGAAGATCTCCGCAGAAACCGTTTTCATCAAGAATGAATTGTCTTCATTGTCCCGGGACAATATTAACGCAATGATTCAAGAAAATTCTCAACTGGCAGAATATCGCTTCTTTTTGGACAGCTACGCCCGGTACCATCCCCATATCCTGTCCGAAGAAACGGAAACTGTCTTAGCGGAACTGGAGATTGTCTTAAAAAAGCCTGATGATATTTTCTCGGCCTATAACAATAACAACATTTTATTCGAAGAGTTTGAACATAAGGGGGAAAAGATTCACCTCTCACACGCAAAATACGCCCAAATCCTGGAAACTCCCGATCGCCCCCTCCGGCAAAAGGCGTTTGAACATTATTACCGTCCCTACCGGCAGCATAGTGACGTCCTGGCAAATACCTATGCTGCGAACGTGCTTGCGAACAGTAAGCTGGCAAAGGTGCGTAACTATGCGTCAATGCTGGAAATGGCCTTGTTTCCCGATTACCTGCCGACAACCGTAATCAGTAATCTCGTGGAAGTCGCCACAGAAAATATTGACGTGATCAGTGATTTCAATGCCCTAAAAAAGGAAGGGCTTGGCATTGAAGAATTACATTTCTATGATAATTATGTTCCCCTCGGAAAAGAGGTCAATAAAAAATATTCATACGAAGAGGCGCTTGAACTGGTTCGCAACTCGCTTGAACCCCTCGGCGCTGCATATCTCGGGAAGTATGACGTTACGGTCCGCGCGCGGGTCATTGACGCGTTTGAGTCTCCCGGCAAGAGGTCCGGGGCATTTTCCTGGGGGAGTTATGCGAGCCGGGGATTGATCTTCCTCAATTACACGGAAAAGTTCTCTGACGTCTCGACCTTTGCGCATGAATTCGGACATTGCCTGCAGCGGGATTACTCCATTGAAAATCAACCCTATCTCTATTATCAAAACCCCATCTTTCTGGCCGAGGTGGCCTCAACGTTTAACGAGGCACTGCTGTTTGATCATATGTTAAAGATTGCCAAGACCACCGAAGAGAAGAAATTTTTTCTCTACCATAACATGAAGCGCATAGAGGCAACATTTTTCAGGCAGACGATGTTCGCAAATTTTGAAAAAGATATTCATGAGGCGGCTGAATCCGGCAAGGTACTGACGGCAAAAAGCATAACCGGCATTTACCGCAGAAATCTTGAGGTCTATCTGGGCAGGGGAATGGTTATTGACGATGAGTTAAACTACGAGTGGGCACGCATCCCCCATTTTTACCATGCCTTTTACGTCTACAAATATGCCACCAGTCTCTCTGCGTCCATAGCCCTATCTGAGCGGGTAATTTCTGGAGAAAAAGGCGCTGTCGAAGATTACCTGACATTTCTGGGTGCAGGGTCACACAAGGAACCACGTGAAATCCTGAAAGATGCCGGGGTCGACCTTACCGGAAAAGGGGCGTATGAAGTGACGGTTCACAAGTTCAGGAAATTACTGAAAGAATACAAATTATTATAAGATATTTATGCGTGAAGAGGGGTTGCAAGAAAACATAGGAGGCACGGCGAATGGCGTATAGGAGTTCATGCCCCTCCATTTCAATGTGAGCCTTAGTGGAAACTTAAGGGTGTTTCAGGATTTAATCGTATGCGGCGGAATGGAAGAGGAAAAGGAGACCGTTGAATTAGGACATAGAATGCAAAGGTTATGAAAAATCTTTGAAACGACATCAATTATTGTTTACATTCAAAAACATGAATATTGATTTTTTTCAATCCATCGCCCTGTCAGTAGCAAATGAGCGCTCCGTGGATGTCGTTTTCCGTAATATCGTGAATGGGTTGGCCGACGACCCGGACGTTGTTCTGGCCAGAATTTGGCTCATAGCGCCGGGCGATATATGTCATATCTGCCCCTGGTCGAAAAATTGCCCTGATCAAACGAAATGTCTGCATCTGGTGGCGAGCAATGGTTTCTCGCTTCATAGCAAACAACGCTATACCTGGCTTAAAGGCCATTATAAACGATTTCCCCTTTACCCGGCGGAGTCAAATGATATTACTGCTACCGGGAAAATAGGCAATATTGGGGGAACCGGCAAGGCTATTTTGCGCAACAATATCATCATGCATCCAAACTGGCTGCTGGATCCGGAATGGGCACAAAGGGAGAAAATAGCCAGTTTTGCCGGGCAGCCGCTTGTGTTTCGGGATGAAATCCTTGGCGTGCTTGCTCTTTTTAGCCGAAAGGTATTAGAGCAATCGCATCTGGTAATGCTCCGGACCTTTGCTTACAACGCCGCATCAGCGATTGCCAATGCCAGGGCATTTGAGGAAATCGAACAATTACGTCACCGGCTGGAGATGGAAAACGAATATCTTCGCGACAAAGTCCGGAACGTAACTACCTTTGGAAACATTGTGGGACAGAGCCCTGCATTGCAAAACATCCTCCGGCAAATAGAGATGGTTGCGCCTACAGACGCGACAGTGCTTATTCAGGGAGAGTCCGGAACGGGAAAAGAACTTATCGCCCATGCAATTCATCAGGGAAGCAAACGGAAAAATCACCCCCTCATTAAAGTCAACTGCGCTTCCATCCCCCGGGAACTCTTTGAGAGCGAGTTTTTTGGACACGTAAAGGGGGCATTCACGGGGGCGCTGAGGGATAGGATAGGCAGATTCCAGCTTGCAGACGGAGGAACCCTCTTTCTTGACGAGGTGGGAGACATACCCCTGGAACTACAGAGCAAGTTACTGCGTGTGCTTCAGGAAGGCGAGTATGAAAGGATTGGCGAGGAGAAGACCCGCCGGGTAAACGTGAGGGTAATTGCTGCAACCAACCGGGACCTGAAAAAGGAGATGGAGGCAAAACGCTTCCGGCAGGACCTTTATTTCCGATTAAGTGCTTTTCCCCTGGAAGTCGTTCCTCTCCGAAGCAGGAAGGATGATATCCCCCTTTTAGCGCAAGAATTTTTAAAGCAGATATGTCAGAGTATGGGGCTGAAAGAATTACCATTGAAGAAAAGGCATATTGTTCAGCTTCAGAACTATGACTGGCCGGGAAATATACGAGAGCTGCGCAACGTAATTGAGCATGCCGTGATTGTATCGAGAGGGAGGGAGTTGCGATTTGATTTACCGGATATTTCTATCGAAAAGACCTTACCGCTCGTACACTCTTTCGCCCAAAGCGTCAAACGATCCCGTGAAATTCTCACGTATGAGGATTTGAGAAAGCTGGAAAAGGAAAATATTCTCAATGCGCTCCATCAAACAAATTGGAAAGTGTCAGGCCCTGGCGGGGCAGCTGAACTCCTCGGCGTGAAACCTACCACTCTGGCGTCTCAGATAAAGGCCTTTGGGATCCGGAAACGCCCTTAGCCCGCATTTCTCACAGAGGGTAATTTGTGATATCAAAAGGTTTCAAAATACATAATGAGTTTGGTATCCAAGACTGATTTTTCTGCTTTTATGCATCAACATTGAATATCCTGATCGTTTTA
>WYAU01000059.1 GCA_011525665.1 Candidatus Brocadia sp. | reverse complement strand
GCACGATTGACTTCTCTTGTCATGTGCTGCCCCTTGGAGCGAAATGACTTCAAGGTTGTTCGTTCTTCCTCGGTAAGTTGAATTTTTGTTTGTCTCATGAAGCACAGCATAATGTTTCGATATTAATTTGTCAATATACTAGAGGCAATTCATGAATTGCCTCTACATTTCGACGCACAGGCGTTTGAACTGTTGACGTTTTCAAAAAAACTAAAACGTTACCCTTTTTAACAACGAATTAATTCCCAAAAAGTTTCGACAAACATGAGATTCTCCCTTTATCAAATAAAGAATTTATAACATTTTCATTGACATTAAGTTTTATTTTGATAAATTTGCATCGAATTGATTCTGAGTCTCAGTATCGCTGTGGTTTTGTTTAACAGCAGACCGGTCCATACCTTCACCTGTTAGACAATGGAGACGATTCCGGGGAAAAACGGAGTTCTCTTTTGCCGGGCTTTTTTGTTTTTCAGGAGCATTTTCAAGCAAGGCAACATTTTAGCTTTTTGAAATTTGTTGTCAGATTGGGAAGGAAACCGGACAAAACTCCGGAATAAGGCAGAGAGCAAATTTATAGTATTACCATATAAAACCTTTCTTTTTTGCAAGTTTTTTGACAATCCCCTTCTCCCCCTTTACTACACTAGGGAGACTTGGCTGCGGCTGTGCTGCGTTATGGATGATACAAAAAATGAATTCAATAAATCTATGGGTGAAGAAAGCAGTTTCTTAAAAGAGATTGTCGAAAAAAATATCACACGGAAGCTGATTCCTAAAGGGATGAGCTGGTTTGGATGCATGGGCGGGATATCACTGGTTGCATTTCTCGTACAGACAATTACGGGCATATTTCTTATGTTTTACTTTATCCCCGGCACAAAAGAGGCCGTGGCAAGCATTCAGCATATAACTCACCACGTTCCCTTCGGATGGTTTATCCAGCGCATTCACGCTGTAGGCCCCCATATTATGATCGGCATGGTCATAGGCCATATGGTGCGTATTTTTTTTAAAGGAATTTACCGGCATCCGCGGGAGTTGCACTGGGTATCAGGTTCGTGCCTGTTTATCCTCACCCTGCTGATGTATTATACGGGAAATTTACTGTCCGTTGGCAATATGCATGAACTCTTCGCCACCCGCGTATCATATCTGTATGCTGTCCATGTGGCAGTCATTCCGGCCATCATTGGTTTGTTTATGGGTATGCACTTTTTTATGATTAGAAAAACTGGCATTTACGAACCGTTGTGACAATTATTAATTTTTGACAATACGATTTACCGATAAGGAGGTTTACATGAAAGATTATACGCAAGGAAGGACTCCGGAGATGCTTGAACCGTTTTTCCCGAATGAAATGTTCCGGTATATCATCGTGTCCTGCTTTTTACTCGTTGTTGAATGTATCGCCGTCTTTTTCCTGCCGTTGCCGTTTTCCCTCATTGAGAAACCTGCGAGTGTTCCCTGGTTTGGATTGCCTTTTTACGAGTTGCATAAATATTTGCAGAATGACTTTCTGCTGATAGTAATTATGGTCTTCTGCGCATTGTTTCTCGTTTCATGGCCATTTCTTGAAAATGCACTCAGATACAACCCGAAAGACAAGCTGTCGTTGAAAAGGATTCCGGCCAAAATGAATGAATGAAAAATAAGCCGTGGCAGAGAGAAAACCTGCCGCAGATAATCATTTTTCTTTCGCAGATTATTCCCCCTTTGCAGCTCTTGATCGGGGCGATTTGTTTGCGGTGATGTTGCGTCATTGTATGTCTGAAAATAAGGAAATTAACAACAAATCTCAGGAGATTTCTATGGTTTCATTGAAATACGGAAGAACGGTTACTCATGTATTTGCAATCGTTACATTTTTAATACCCTGCTGTTGCCCATTCATGGCTTTCGTTTCAGATGTTCAGGGGGAGCAGGCCGTTGTTTCTGCGCCTGAATCAAGGGAAGCACGGGCACGGTCTTCTTCTGGAACGGGAGAAATTACCGGAAAAGTGCGCGATACCTCGGGGAAACCCCTTGTAGATATAACGATTAGCATTCAGGCCCTTACCAGGGCAACGCCATACGGGTCTGCATTTGAAGAGGTAGCCACCACCGACAAAAAAGGCAAATTCAGGATAACAAATGTAAGTCCCGGCACCTATGTTGTCAGGGCTGCCCCTTCTTCTGATGAATCTTATTTGCCGAATGACGGGGTTATAACAATAAACTCAACAGGAAAGTCCCATCGTATCAGATTGAAACTTTCCTCGTCAATTCCTTCCGGCGCATTGTACGTGGGGAGCGAGGTGTGCCTGGGGTGCCATGGTGAATATAAGGAATGGAAGCAAACGGCACACGCCAATTACGTACGCACCAACATTACGTCAGATACCGTTGCTGCCCCGTTCAATGGGGAAATTGTCTCCACAAGCGATGGCAAGGTTAAATTTAAACCGTTCATACACGAGAATGTCTACAAGGTTACCCTTTTTGATTTGAACGATGAGTCCGTTTCGGCAACGTATACGGTAGTCCGCACTCATGGAGGTTCGGCGGTGGCAGGAAAGCAGAGATACCACGTGAAAATCGCCGGAAGCCATTATATCCTTCCTATTCAATACAACTTCCGAAATGTCGATGAAAATAATCCCCATGGTGCATGGGTCTCGTACCGTCCGCAGGACTGGTATAACAGCGACCAGTCTCTGATAACTACTGACGTGAATGAACCCGGTTCACACCATTCCTCAGAACAATACTGCGAGGGGTGTCATGTAACGGGTTTAAATATAACGCAAACGAATGACGGAAGGTTTATTTCCGGTTCCCAGGAATTTAATGTGTCCTGCGAAAGCTGTCACGGACCGGGGGGGGATCATGTGCCACAAAAGCTCCAGGGTAATCCAAAGGCGTACATCATCAATCCACGATACCTGGCTGCAGACAGGGCTAACGAAGTGTGCGGGCAATGTCATTCACGGGTAAAAAACAAAACGGGTGAAAACGGTTCCGCGTTTGAGACGGAATATCCATGTATTATTGATGGCAACAGGGCCGTCCCCTTTGTGCCCGGCAAGGTGCTGGGAGACTACATCGAGATAACAGATTCCACAGGCAAGACAACTGCCGGCTACTGGGGTGACAACGATAGCGAAAAACTGGGCGCAAATGCTTCACGATACACTCATTCAAAGCAACATCATCAGCAATTGGATGATTTTCAAAAAGATACCCATTTTTCCCTTTCCGGGATGAAATGCATTTCTTGCCACGAGTCTCACGGCAGCGGTAAAAAAGGAACGGCACAACTCCTTGAAAAAAGCGAAAATAATAATCTTTGCATTACATGCCATAGTAGCTACGCAGCCACGGAGAACAAACACGGGAAGGAACAGAACCTGCATGCAAAGCATTACTTCAGCCGGAGCGATGCGGGAGGAAGCCGTTGTACGGGTTGTCATATGTCAAAAACCGCCAAGTCTGGTGTGGATAATGACATATCCTCTCATATCTTTGACATTATAAAGCCATCAACGAGCAGGGCTATGGCCGACAATAATACGGCAGAAGGCAAAACAAACAGTCCCGGCACGGTTATCACGAATTCCTGCTACGGTTGCCATCCCGAGGAGACGGATTACGGCGTTGCACTGTGGAATAGCTGGTCAATACATTTTATCCCATGACCTTTTCACGAACAGGAGACAGCATTTCTCTGTACGGAAATTTTTGAATTATTTCAGCGGGTTTTAGGGTAGCACGGACTTCGCCGTAAGCATTCAGTCGAACGACAAACTTCGTTCGTCCGTGTTTGACGGAAAACACAACAGCTATGTTTCTTGAAGTAAAAAGATTAAATAAAAGACTTACCATCAAACTGGGAATTTTCTCCCTGGTTGCCCTAGGAGTTGTCGTTGTTGCCATACTTGCTACGGTATCAGTGCCCAAACAATCAAGGTTTTGTACCAGCTGCCATGGGGATGTTGTCTTTACGAACGCGTGTAAAAAATTACCATCGGAAGATATTACTTGCCAGGATTGCCATAGTCATGAAACCTCCGATGCGGTTACCACAGATGTCATGAATACGGTGAACGCTTTTGCTACCATGGACGTAAAAATTAAAAACCGGTACTGCACACAGGAATCCTGTCATCCATTGCGTACCTTAGCCTCCACCGCGGTTCAGTATAAAAAGATCACGCCGTTTCAGCATCAAACGCATACGGGCAACTTTCGCGAAAATCTGAGGATGAGATGCACTTCCTGCCATGCAAATCTTGGCGGAGAAAAGCATTTCCAGACGGACACAAGGACATGCAATACCTGCCATTTCATTTCTACCCGGAAACCTCTTTCCACGTATGATGAGAAACCCGTTTCGGATTGCACGGTGTGCCATAAAAACGTTGAAGTAACCAGGGACATATACGGAAAGACGTTTTCGCATCGTGAATATGAAAATGAAAAAAGGGTGAGTTGTTCTGACTGCCACTTTAACATCGTCAGGGGAACGGGAAGGGTGGATGAAACAAGCTGCAGTCAATGTCACTCAGAAAAAACCGATCATGCTAAGGATGCTGTGCGAATGCATTATGACCACATCGTGAAGAACAAAACGCCATGTACTCCCTGCCATGCCTCTATTACCCATGGCTGGGTGAAGGAAAACGCCGATGATGGAAAAACCCGACATCGTGTGCACGTTACAGAAGCCGGATATGAGGTGCAAAGTTCGATCATGAGGGGAACCGGCGGCAAGGGTATGCAAGGACTGCCCGATCCCATGTATCTTGCAACCGTGAATTGTTCTGCGTGCCACAAAGATGACTTTTATGCAAGGGTAAACCCGGAGGTATGTGTTCCCTGTCACGATCGTGGATTTGACAGGATACTGGCCGAGCAGAAACTCTTCGTATCATCCATGATGAAGTTGCTGAAGTCTTTAATAAAAGCGGCAGAAAACCAACAAACGCACGATACCTTGCCCATTATCCGGGATGCGGCGTTCAATTATGAATTTGTCACAAAGGACGGGAGCTCTGGCAGCCATAATATCAAATACGTTAAAGACCTCCTCGGCCATAGCATTGAACAATTGAGGCAAATACTACGAAAAAAACCAAAGGCTTACCAATAATCATTCCTGGAGATCAACATGTTTTTACGGCTTATCTCTTCCGTATGTCTCCCGTTTGTTTTAGCGCAGCACCTTGCAATCGGCGATAACAACGACTACAAAGCACAAAAAATGACTCCCTGGCCATCATCCGATACTGTACACAGCGCCGGGGATGAAAACGGAGTAAATAAAAACACGGGTAAAAACCGGAAGAATAAGGAAAAACAATCTGACTATCCGGCTGTTACTCATTCCTGCATTGACCGGTGCCATGTGAATTATCTTGCCTATGAAAATCCCTATCGGAAAAGGGTCTTCAGCCATAGAATCCATTCTCCAGGCAAGGGGTATGACTGCGGTCTCTGTCATGCAAACGATGCTCTCGGTTCAGAAACACACGGTAAACTCATTGTGCAAGACAGGGATTGCCTGGCCTGTCATCATAAGGACAAGGACGCGGAAGATTGCCGGCGTTGCCATCCGGGGATACAGGAATACCGGGAAGGAAATATCGAGGGATTTCATGCAAAAGTGCCGGATCTTATGGTCAGAGATGTTTCCTGCACCGGATGTCATCAACTGGTGCAGGGAACGGCAGCATTTAAGGCGGTGCGGGAGAATTGTATAGAATGTCACGACTCCAGCGATAGTTACGGAAAGATTTATGATATCTGGGAAAAAATACTTCAGGATGAGTGCAGGCAATGCGAGGAAAAGGAGATGGATATTACTCCGGGAAATCAGCATGCAATTTACCACCCGGACACGCTCTTTTTCTCACAATTGATGAAGGCAACTTCTCACGTCCTATCCCGCGACATCCCGAAGTTACTGGATGCAGTGGAGAAACGTGAGATAAAATCGTTGCAGAAAAAGGCATATGCACCGGTTGATTTTCATAACCGGCAAGAACTCCTGCAATTTATCCGGTCTCACGGTATGCATAATATCATAGTATCACAACTCCTTTTACAACACATCAAAACGGAACAACAACGGTTGCGTAGCGATAGATGAACGTTCTGCTGCAAAAGTATATGCAGGTTGTGGAGGAGATGTCTGATGGTAAAGAAGACTTCAAAAATCCGGTGCGAACATCCGTTGCACTATCAAAGACTTGCGGTATTGTGTAATTTCTCCAAAGCCTCCCACCGGTGATAAGCTTCAGCTAGTTCGTGTTCCAGGGATGATGCCCTGGCCCTGATATTGGCGATCTCGTCTTTTCCCTTTTGAAAAAACAGGGGGTCACTCATGGCTTGATACAATTGCTGTTGTTCTGCTTCCAGGGCTTCAATGCGGTGTGGCAAGGATTCCAATTCTCGCTGTTCCTTAAAGGTAAGTTTGCGGGGACGTTCACGCTGCCTGCGCACCGGTTCTGTCTTTTCCGGAATCTTCTCCGTTCCCTCTTTCTTTTTTCCTTCGCTCTGGCGTTCCCAATCGTCATACCCGCCGACATACTCATTCACCCTTCCTTCTCCTTCAAATACCAGGGTACTGGTTACTACATTATTCAGAAAGGTACGATCGTGGCTAACGAGGAGAAGGGTACCCTGATAGTCTAAAAGCAGTTCTTCCAAAAGTTCCAGGGTCTCCATGTCCAGATCGTTTGTGGGTTCATCCATCACGAGGACATTGGACGGTCTGGCAAAGAGCCGTGCCAGGAGGAGGCGGTTGCGCTCACCGCCGGAAAGTGCATTCACGGGAACCCGAACACGATCGGGGGAAAAGAGAAAATCCTGCAAATAGCTGATAACGTGACGTGGTTTGCCGTTAAAGACAATGACGTCGTTCCCATCCCCGATGTTATCAAAAACCGATTTGTCCTCTTTCAATTGAGCGCGCAGTTGGTCAAAATAGGTAATATTGAGGCGGGTGCCATGACGCACGCTGCCGTGTTGGGGAGCCAATTCTCCTAAAAGAAGCCGGAGGAGCGTGGTCTTGCCCGCGCCATTCGGACCGATAATCCCGATCTTATCACCCCGCATAATTGCTGCGGAAAAACCATTAACGACCGGCTTGGTATCGTAGCTATAGGAGACATCTTCAACCTTTATCACGAGTGCGCCGGAACGTTCGGCCTCCTGGGTTTGCATGCGCACCGTGCCCATAACCTGACGCCGTTCCCGCCGGGCATTGCGCATCTCTTCCAGCGCCCGTACCCGTCCTTCGTTCCTGGTACGACGCGCCTTGATGCCCTGCCGGATCCATACCTCTTCCTGCGCCAGTTTCTTGTCAAAAACGGTCTGCTGACTCTCTTCGGCGTCGAGAACGGCCTGTTTGCGCACAAGAAAGGTCTCATAATCACACGCCCAGCTTGCCAGATATCCCCGGTCAAGTTCAAGAATGCGGGTAGCCAGTTTTTTCAGAAACGTACGGTCATGGGTCACAAAGAGCAGCGTGCCTCCATACCGCAGGAGAAACTCCTCCAGCCAGGTGATTGAATCGACGTCTAAATGATTCGTCGGCTCGTCGAGTAACAGAATATCGGGATCACACGCCAACCCTTTGGCAAGTAATACCCGGCGTTTGAGACCGGAGGAAAGGGTATTGAATTCAGCATCGGCATCTAATTGCATTTGCGAAACGATCTTTTCTATGCGATGGGTTTTTTTCGGTTCATGAGCGATATCTCGCGGAGACGCACCACGTACCTGCATTTCAAGCCCCGTCGATACGATATCGAACACCGTGCCGTGCAATTCTCCGGGAATTTCCTGGGAAAGATAGGCGGTATGCAATCCCTTTTGCCGGACAATCTCACCGGAATCGGGTATCAGGTCTCCGTTAATCAGCTTGAGCAGGGTAGACTTGCCGGTGCCATTGCGACCAAGAAGGCACACCCTTTCGCCCCGTTCTATCTGCAAATTCGCATGTTCGATGAGCGCTGGCTTTCCAAAGCCCATCGTTACATCCTGCAAGCTTATTAATGCCACACATATCCTCCTGCTATAATGTCCAACGAGTCTCTTAGATCGATTTTATTTTTACAAAACGCAACGGCTTTTCTTTTAAATGAGAGTGCCTCACCCACCCCTTTATCCCCTCACGGGAGGGGATTTTTTAATTCCCCTCTTGAGACTTCGTCGTGAGCGCTCAGTCGAACGAGGGGGTTGGGGGTGTGTAAGGCAGGAGCAGAAACTTTGAAATTCCCGGTGGATTAAAGACAACACGGGAATGTAACTGTCTGCAACCAATGGATAAAAAGGCTATGGTAATTTTACTGATAATGTCTCAAAACACAAGATAAGGAAAATATATTTGGCCGGTTTACAATTTTTTGGTTTTATATCCCCAGAAAATTTCTCTTGATCTGTTGCAGAAAATACCGTATTTTCCTGTCAAGGAACGAACCTTCTCATCAACAACGATATTTTGTCATAGTGTTATCATGAAAGACATTACCTACAGTGCCACGGATATTCAGTCACATGTGCAAGGATTGTATCAAGGGGATAGCGGTAAGGTAAAGCATGCCCTTGAAGAGATCGGGAGGATGGGAAAGGGGAATCGGGAGGCCATGAAGGCGCTTCAGGAATTTTTGAGAAGAGAGCAACGCATGCCCCTTCGCATTTTGGCGACCCAAATCATTTCGCAAATAAAGGAGTATACTCCGCCTCCTGCAGAGAAATTGAAAAAACCTGGCATCTTTCAGTGTCCCGGTGCGGAGAAGATAAAAAGGGTGGAGATCATCGATGTTACGTGTCCGCACTGTCATAAGCAGGGTACGGCGTCGGTGGCCGGTTTTGAGCATGAATTTGCCTGTGAGCTTTGCGGGAAAACGGTGCAGCGTGAAGTGCCGGAGAGTTGTATTGAAAAGTGTCCGGTGGGAAGCGAGTGTGTTGGTGAAGAGCGTTATCAAAAATATCTGAAAGGCAGAAAAAAAGCCCCTTCATGAAAAAGGAGAGGGAGTTTTGGATGCCTGTTTCTGCAATTAATTAGCCCTTCGGCAACCCTACCCCCCTGCCTCCCCCCGTAAACCTTACAGTTGGACAAATTTTTTGCTGGACAAAATGAAGTACCAAAGGCATACTAAGGTACATGGAATCAAAAGTAAGCCAAAGCGAGGAAATGGGAGATGGGGGATATAGGGGCGCAAGGAGAAATC
>WYAU01000058.1 GCA_011525665.1 Candidatus Brocadia sp. | reverse complement strand
TCTCTCCGTGTCGCCGCTGATACCCCGCCACCGTTCTTTTCCCTATTAGCCAGTTGGGGTGAAAGAATTCCGCCTTCGCCTAAAATTGACAGGCTCGGCCAGCGGTTCTTGACTTTTACGAGGCTACCTCTACGTTCACGTACGTTACGACCCGGTTATTTGCTCATGCCGCCTTGCGGCACTTTGTCGATGGCCTTCAGGAGGCAACGCCTCCATTACCCCCTGCCATCCAAGCTACATGGCTCCGGCTTTTACCATGACGGGTCTTTCACCCGCCAGTATAAAGTTTTCATTAAACATTTACAGATGGTTTGCTTGTAAAATCGAAATTTTTCCATTGATGTATCACGGGTGCTTGATTAATTTCATCTATACCTTTTGATATTCTGTCTTTAAGTTCTTTGACTGAATTTACCCGGATGCTTTTGAGAAATGTTCCGGCCATTTTGCCGAAGAGGGTTTCTACCAGATTTAACCATGAGCCATGTTTGGGTGTATGAACATAAAAAAAACGGTTTGGCCTATTTGCCAGATATTGCATCGTCTCTTTTGAAATGTGGGCCGAATGATTATCTAAAATAATTCGAATCTGGCAACCATCAGGATAAAAAGAGTCTATCTCTTTTAGCAACGATATAAACTCTCTGCTTCTGTGACGATCATGCACTTGCCCTATCACGTGCCCTGTATGCAAATCAAGAGAGGCTAATATGGATACGGTGCCTAGCCGTTTATATTCATAATCACGACCAACACAATCATATTTGCCTGGCACGGGAGGCAAATCAGGAGCAATATTTTTTATTGCTTGCACTCCGGGCTTTTCATCAATTGATACCGTTATGACTGATAAATCTTTTGGTTGAGGCGATGACTTGTTTTGTAAATTAACCTCTTTATATACAATAAGGACTTCGTTCATTTTTCTCTCAAAGTCAGGGTCGCGTCTCTCACGATAATAGCGAACCTTGTGGGGCTTTATCGGATGTGATTTTAGTATGTTGTGTATGGTTGATTTTGCCACCTTGTTTAAACGACTATGCCCGGCTTCTGACGCATGTTTCCAAGTGTGCTTTGCTAATGACTTTAAACTCCAAATCTCAGATGCAAGGCCATGCTCTTTGGGTTTCGAACAAGCAAGATTTGTTATCTAGGCCTTGGCTTGTTCTGTAATAATTGGATCTTTGGCGCGATGATATTTATCTTTTAAACCAGCTTCTATTCCCATTGATAATGCCATATCAATACATCTATAAATACTTGGCCTGCTTACTTTAATAGAACGTTTAATATTGTATATGGATTCACCGCTTTCATACTTCAAAAGAAAGTGTCATTGGGGAAGTCATTGTGCCTGCAAATCTTGTCATTTTTATCTCCTGATGGCAAAATCCTTGAAATCTTTATAGTTTTGTAAGATAATCTCTTGTTACATCAGTTTGGATTGCCTTCCTTTTGTGTCCGGGATTCAGGTAGTATATTTTAGCCAGTCATAATTTTGGGTAAAAATATCCGTGTTCATCTGTGAAAATCGGTGCCCTGTTAATCAATTGTATAAATGATGAGAGTGAAAATCTGTGGCATTACCAATAATGAAGATGCACAGGCCGCGGTGGAGTCAGGCGCCGACGCCCTGGGTTTTGTCTTTGCAAAGAGCCCACGCCAGGTGACGAAAGAACTGGCGAGGGATATCATTGAGCAGTTGCCCCCTTTCGTTTCTCCTGTAGGCGTTTTTGTGGATGAACGGGTAGATATCACGAAAGAGGTCTGCAATTTTTGTCATATACACACGGTTCAACTCCATGGCAAGGAAGATCCTTTGTATTTAAATGATTTGGAAGGATACAAAATTATCAAGGCATTCAGGATCAATGAAGAAGATGACTTGAAACTACTGGCAAATTACAAATCCCATGCCTTTTTGTTGGACAGCTATGTAAAGGGTGTTATGGGTGGGACGGGAGTGCCTTTCAGGTGGGAGATTGCCAGACAGGCGCATAAATATGGGACGATTATCCTGTCGGGAGGCTTGACCCCTGAAAATGTCAGGGAGGCCATTTATATTGTACAACCTTATGCCGTGGATGTGTCTTCCGGTGTGGAATCATCACCCGGTAAAAAAGATAAGGCATTAATGAAACGGTTTATGGTAAATGCGAAAATTTGATCCTATTCATCACCATAACACTATGTTCATATGTATAGGAATTTTCATTTTATTTATGTGGTTTTTCAGGCTATCTGGCAGCCACAAGGATTTATTTCAATAATTTGTGGAAGACCTCCTCTTTCTCTCTTCCTTGTGAAGGAGTGACACGGAAGGCTTTTACTCTTACCACCCCTTTAATCCCCTCCTTGTGCAGGAGGAGAAAGGGGTGGTTGTAAATTTTATATTTATGAACATAAGACAAGACATCCTCAGATCAATCCCATCGGTTAATGGACTCCTTGAGTCGCCGGAGATATCGAAATTAATTGATATTTATCCACGACAACTGGTGGTTGATGCGATACGTGCGGTTTTAGAAGACGTTCGGCAGTTCCTGATCGATAAAAAGGGGATGTTACAACATGTCAATAACCAGATTGCCCCCCCTATGTCCCCCCCTTCGAAAGGGGGGGATGAAGGGGGGGTAAAAAAACTTGTGGAGGTAGAAGCCATTGATTTATCTCTTCAAAGACTATACCACCTCGTTCAGCAATCCCTCCAGCAAAAGTTCTGTGGCATTGAGCATGCTGTTAATGCTACGGGTATCATACTTCACACAGGGCTCGGCAGGGCACCCCTTGCGGATGAGGCAGCAAAACAGATACAGAACGTCTTAAAAAGTTTCTGTACCCTGGAAATAGAAAAACTCACCGGCAGGCGCGGATCCCGATATCATCATATTGAACAGCTCATTTGCACGATAACAGGGGCAGAGGCTGCACTGGTTGTCAACAATAATGCAGCCGCCGTTTTACTGGTACTGGATACCTTAGCCAGAGATAAGGAGGTCGTCATTTCCCGCTCACAGCTTGTTGAGATTGGCGGGTCATTCCGCATGCCCGACGTGATGTCTAAGGGAGGCGCCATATTGGTCGAGGTAGGGACTACCAACAAGACGTATCTTGCTGACTATAGTAACGCCATTACAGAGCGTACCGGGCTTATTCTCAAGGTGCATCAAAGCAACTTCAAAATCGTGGGTTTTACTGAAACGGTCGATGCAGATGACCTCGTTTCACTGGGAAAAGAACGTAATATCCCTGTTATGTATGATCTGGGAAGCGGCGCATTGATTGATCTGGGAAAATTTGGATTGCCCCACGAGCCGATCGTGCAGGAAAGTATAAAGGCGGGGGTAGATATCGTTACAGTCAGTACCGATAAGATCATGGGCGGACCGCAGGGTGGCATTATCGCCGGAAAAAAGAAATGGGTTGATCTGCTGAAAAAGAATCCATTAACCCGTGCCCTCCGTGTGGGGAAATTGACCGTAGCTGCCCTGGAGGCAACATTACGTTTGTATCTGGACGAAGACCTTGCCATACAAAAAATCCCGGTACTTCAAATGATTTTAACACCGCTTGGGGCAATAGAAGAAAGGTGTAAAAGATTAATCGATAATATGGCTCCAAAAGCAAGGGCTTGCATGGATATTGCCATTATCGATGGCCTTTCGGAAATGGGTGGCGGGTCATTGCCGGGTGAAGGAATCCCAACAAGGCTCATTTCCCTCCGTTCGGAAAAAATCAATGCCGACGAATTAGCCGCACGACTGCGGGGCGATAACCCCCCGATCTTCGCAAGGATAGAGCAAGACCGCGTGCTTCTGGATATGCGTACGGTGTATGACGATGAAGTTGTTGTGATTTCAGGAGCATTGGGAAATATCTGCAGTTTTTAAGAAAAGTTATTGTTCAGATTTTTCTTTTTATTATTAAAATTATACGCCTTTTCAAGGATCGTCAGATTGGAGATTGTGAATTATGTATAGGTCGTGAAAGTTCCGAAGCAGATATTTGCAGCTGAAATTATTATAAATGCTGCTGGAGCATATTTACGGAGAGAAGGATATTTAGATGCTTAACAGTCAAACATTTCAAAATTAAGGATTCAATTCTCTGGATACTTCTAACGATGATTCCGGGAAATTTTAATTACAATTCCTTCACCTAAAAGTATTGTTAAATTGAGTTATAATTATAATCCATGAAACAAGCATCCTTACAACAATCACCAACTACGCACCAAATTGAGCATATCATCATCGGTACAGCTGGCCATATCGACCATGGAAAGACATCCTTGGTGAAGGCATTGACGGGGATTGACACCGACAGGCTACCCGAAGAAAAAAAACGCGGATTAACCATAGATTTGGGCTTTGCCTACCTGGACCTCGATTCAGGCCGAAGGGTCAGCATCGTAGACGTGCCGGGTCACGAACGTTTCGTCAAAAACATGCTGGCGGGTGCAACCAGCATTAACCTCGTATTATTCGTTATTGCTGCCGATGATGGCGTCATGCCGCAAACTATTGAACACCTGGAGATCATAAACTTCCTGGGGATCAAACACGGGCTTATCGCCTTAACGAAAAAAGACCTGGTTACCGATGAAAGGCTGGCAATCGTGAAAGAGGATATCAAAAATATTGTAACGGGCACAACACTGGAGCACACACCGGTCATTCCTGTATCTGTGGTCACTGGTGAAGGGATTGAAACCTGCAAGACGACTATAAAAGAGCTTATTGCACAGATACAAACGCAGAGCAGCGCCCGTCTCTTTCGAATGCCCATCGATCGGTCATTTGCCATTTCAGGGTATGGATGTGTTGTCACCGGCCCCATTCTGGGTGGCAAGGTTACCGTAGAGGATGAAATAGAGATTTTGCCCCTGAAAAAAATCCTACGCGTGAGAGGAATTGAAGTAACCGGGGAGCAAGTTAATAGTGCCTTTGCAGGGCAGAGGGCTGCAATCAATCTATCTGGTATTAAATCAACCGAAATACAACGAGGGTATGAACTCTCCATCCCGGGATATTTACAACCCACGAACTTCGTTGGTGCATCACTACGGTTGATCAGAAAAGTAAAAAATCCCTTAAAAAACAGGACACGGATCCGGTTTCATATCAATACCTCAGAGGTAATGGGCCGTGTAATTCTGCTGGATAGGGACGCATTAAAACCCGGAGATGAGGCCTTGTGTCAATTCCATCTGGAAAATCTCATTACTACCGAAAGGGAAGACCGGTTCATCATTCGTTCCTATTCGCCGGCTTACACCATCGGCGGTGGCAAGGTGCTCAGGTACAATACAACCCGGTTGAAACGCTTTAAAGACGATACGCTCAAGACATTAAAAATTTTGGCTAGTGGGAATCTTTCCGACATTGTAGAACAGGTTTATTTGAATAATATCCACGTTTGTAAGGGAGAACGGTTGTTCTCCCCCGCAATGGATGATGTTTCCAGACAGGTTAATATTCATCCTTCATCTGTTGAGAATGCCATAGCAGGATTAATAAAAAAGGGGCTACTCTTAAAATTTGTTATCGAGGGGAAAAATGTTATTGTCCATCGTGATATTATTACTTCTTTAAAGGAACAGATATTGAATATCCTCAAGACATTTCATAAGGAAAACCCGTTAAAAACAGGTATCGAAGAGACCCATCTCAAGACATTGGTAGCCGCAGGCCTTACGCCTGCGGCAAAAACTGTAAAGGCCGGGATTGGAGAACCTCATAAGAAATCAATCACGGGTGATGATATCCACCCTCTCTTATTTACCGCAGCGCTCTCTGTTTTAAAGAACGAAAAGGCCATTAAGGTTACGGACACTAAGGTGTCGCTCATAGACTTTAAGATAGAGGTATCTACAAAAGACAAGGGCGTAGCGGATAAAATCGAAGAGGCCTTTTTAAAGTCAGGGTTCACTCCGCCTTCTATGGATGAGGTGTTCACAAAATTTGGCGTTTCTTGCAAAGCCGCCATCTCATTGCTTGTTGAACAAAAGAAACTCATGGCGGTAGAGAAAGATCTCTATTTTCATACAACTGCACTGAATACATTAAAAGAGATGATCAGGGATCACATCACCAAGCATGGTCCCATGAGTGTGGCACAATTCAGGGATTTGACGAAGACCACCCGCAAATTTGCCGTTCCTTTGCTTGAATATTTCGATGCCCTGCATTTTACGAGACGGGTAGGTGACGTGAGGGTTTTACTCTGAATTACAAATATACCCGCCTCCGGCGAATTCTGATTTACTGGTACCACTGTGGAGCGGGTTCAAAAAGAAAATATTTCCATAAGTCGTTTTTCTGTAAAAGGTTAAAAATATAGGGTAATTTACTTGCAATAAATTGAAAAATAAATAAAATTTACATCAAGAGGCCAATATTGTGGAAAAAAATGTTTTTTGTTCTAAAAGAAAAAAGGTGAAAATTTTTTGAGATAATTTTAAAAAGGGGGAATGTTATTTGTCCGAAAAAACTGTAACGGAGCTTGAAAATTTGATATTAGAAATTGAGCATCGTATAGAAGATTTGGAAAGCGCGTCGCTGAAGGATAATTTTGATAGGAGTACAGAGATTAAATATTTGAGAGAAAAGCGGGAGAGGCTTCAAACTCGGCTGTGCTCTAAATTAACTCCGTATGATATTGTCAAGGTGGCCAGGCATCCCTTGCGTCCTCTTTCGGCTGATTATGTGAATATGATAATGGATGATTTTATGGAACTTCACGGAGATAAGCGTTTTGGGGATGATAAGGCGATTATTTGTGGATTAGGTAGAGTTGGGCAGGAGAAGCTCCTTTTTGTTGGGCAACAAAAGGGAAAGAGTACAAAGGAGCGTATTGCCTGTAATTTTGGGATGCCAAATCCTGAAGGATATAGAAAGGCGTTGCAAAAAATGAAGCTCGCAGAAAAGTTTCATCTGCCAATTGTTACGTTGATAGATACGCCGGGTGCTAATCCTGATATTGGGGCTGAAGAGAGGGGACAGGCGCACGCAATTGCAGAGAATATTTATGAAATGTGTCGATTGAAAACGCCTATTATTAACATTGTTATCGGGGAAGGTGGAAGTGGGGGGGCTCTGGGGATTGGCATCGGTGATAAATTTGCAATTTTGGAATATGCATATTACTCGGTGATTTCACCTGAGGGGTGTGCGGCAATACTCTGGAAAAATGCTGAGAATGCACCGGAATCGGCAAGGGCTTTACGCTTAACGGCAAAAGATTTATTGGGTTTTGGTGTTGTGGATGAGATTATTCCGGAACCTCTTGGCGCTGCCCATAAGGATCCTAAAGCAATGGGAGATATGCTTAAAACATATATTGTCAAATACTTGAAAGAAATGAGAGATATTTCAATTACAAGTTTGGTAGAAAACCGATATAACCGGTACAGGAAAATAGGCAAATATTTAGAAAGATGAGGCAAAATAATCGTATTCTTTTGCCAAAAATTTTAGGATAATAGATTTTTGTACTTGCATTTAATAGTTTTGAAAGTATAATTTGTTAAAGATGAGGGGGCAGTAGTGAAGAAATTATAAGATAAGTGTTTTTTTTCTTGACTCCATCAAAAATGATTGTATAATATTAGATCTGTAGTGAATTGCAGTTGTTCTTTTAAAATTAGAAGTCAAATGCGTGCGAGTAGTGGAAAGCTGATGTAACTGTCAGCTTTTGAGTTGAAAACAAGAAGTTAAGATTGTCGGATCTTATCTGACGCCTTTATAATATTATTATGAAGGGTATGATCTTGGCTCAGAACGAACGCTGGCGGCGTGGATTAGGCATGCAAGTCGAACGAGGGAGTGTCCCGAAAGGGGCACAAATCGAGTGGCGTAAGGGTGAGTAATGCATTGATAACCTGCCTCTGAGATGGGGATAACAACGCCTCAAGCAATTGGGGCTACCGAAAGGGTTGCTAATACCCAATAAAACTATCGAAACCTTGGTTTTTGATAGTCAAATGTTTGAAATCGTAAGGTTTCATTTGCTTGGAGAGGGGTCAATGTCCTATCAGCTAGTTGGTGGGGTAATGGCCTACCAAGGCGAAGACGGGTAGCCGGCCTGAGAGGGTGGTCGGCCACACTGGGACTGAGACACTGCCCAGACTCCTACGGGAGGCTGCAGTCGAGAATCTTTCGCAATGCCCGAAAG
>WYAU01000057.1 GCA_011525665.1 Candidatus Brocadia sp. | reverse complement strand
GTGGAAGTAATGTGGCGTGGAATACGAAGGCTTGCTGATATTTTGATAGGTGTTTCTCTCACAATGCGTATACCTCAATCTGATTATGGATAATTTGTCCAGCAAAAAAATTGTCCAACAGTAAGCTCGAGAGGGGATAGGGGGTGTGTAAGGCAGTGGCAGAAAGTTTGAAATTCCAACATGAACTTTGGTAAATACAAATAGTACGTTTTTATTGACAAAATGGCCTATTCTATTATACTTTAGCAGCATAATTTTTGACAACTATAATAAAATAATAGCTTTTGTCTCGATACTCATAACAACATCCGCTCTTTAGAGGAATGGCACATCCGGAATCTGGATACTAATGACTATCGAGTTACCGTGTTCAAGCAGTCCAAGGTTGACATAGTTCCCGAAATTATGTACATCTCGCATATCTTACTTATTCAGACAAAACGGAAGGTTGATGCGGGACTCAGTCAAGGACGGGACATATTGAAGGAAATGGCAGTTGAAATTCAAGAAGAAATCAACGAATTCCAAGGTTAAAATACCTTTTTTCACTATAGCAGTTCTGTGATTAAGGGTTGACGATGCCTTGTTGTTCTATGGAGAAAAATTATGAAGAGTAAGGTCTATTTTATCAGAGTCGAAAACGGTGAAGGCGTTTCTTCCGTTGCGCAAAAGACGAAACGGCTCTTTGATTTTGCTGGTTTTGCAGATGTGATTCATAAAAATGATATGGTGGCAGTGAAGACCAGCTTTGGCGAAAAAGGGAATATTGGCCATCTTAAGCCACCCATCGTTAAAGCAGTTGTCGACAAGGTAAAGGATTGCAAAGGCAAACCCTTTTTAATAGAGACGAACACCCTGTATGTCGGCCGCCGTACCAATGCCGTTGATCACATCTCGCATGCCCACGATCATGGTTTTGGCTATGAAAATGTGGGTGCCCCCATTATTATCGGAGACGGACTCTTCGGCGAACATGACGTACAGGTAGAGATCAACCAGAAGCTATGTAAATATGCTTATGTAGCGGGCGTAGCCAAAGCGGCCAATGCCATTGTCTCAATCGCACACGTGACAGGGCATCTGGCAACTGGCATGGGTGCTACCCTCAAAAATATTGGAATGGGACTCTCCTCACGTGGCGGAAAACTGGCACAACACTCAGGTGTAATTCCTCAAATCCTTAAGAAACGGTGCAATACCTGTGGTGCATGCGGCAGGTGGTGCCCGGTGGGGGCAATTAAGATGGGTGAACAGTATGCTATCATTGACCCGAAGATATGTATTGGTTGCGGGGAATGTCTGGCCGTTTGTCAGTTTGATGCCGTAAAGATTGCCTGGGATGAGAGTACGGTCAACTTGCAAAAAAAGGTTGCAGAACACTGCCTTGCTATTCTAAAAGGAAAGACAGGCAAGGCAGTTTTTTTCAACTTCCTGACCCACATTACCAAGCATTGCGACTGTATGGACAAGCCGTTTGCGCCTGACATTGCCGATATCGGCATCATCGCGTCCAGCGACCCTGTTGCCATCGAGCAGGCGACGGCAGATATCATTCAAGAACGCATGGGAAAGGATTTCTTTAAAGACGCCTGGCCTCAAATTGACTACACCGTTCAGATTACCTACGCTCAGGAGATCGGATTGGGAAGCACGGATTATGAACTGATACCTTGTGGACAGGCGGCTGATGTGGTAGTTTAGTTTGAATATAGGAGATTGGAGTAACGTTCTTTCCGGATACAAACTTTTAATTTAAATTAGGTCTTCAGCAACTCTTTGGGAACACACAGGTAGGAGCCGTTTCCTGGCGGCGGTTGGCAACTCACATCGGTTTGCAGGCACCACAGGTCGCCAGCAGGAGTTGGTTCCTACCTGCGTAACTTTGAAATTCCTTGACATTCAATTACGGGTTTTCCCATCAGGTTCATTTTCCAAACAAGCAAGATAACGACCGGCTATCTCATTATCGGGGGCAATTTCCAGCACCCTTTGATACCAATACACAGCCGGTCTTTTCCTTCCCGTCTGGCGATAGATGTGACCGAGGTTCAAGCGGACCCTGACCTTGAAAAAGTCATTTGCAACGGCAAGAAGATCTGCCTTCCGATAGTTTTCAATGACAAAATCATACAGATCAGTCCGATAATATTTTGCCAAAGGCCATATCGTATCGGCCGATTCTTTATGGAAACGCGCAGATTGTGAGTTCCACTGTTTTCCCCAATTCAAAAGTTCGATGGCTTCATCGGCCTTTCCTTCACCATCGGGCATTTGATTAGGCCTTTTCGTCCAGCATACCCATTTCGACCACAAAAGCCATGCCATCATCGTATACGTATCAACGTCCCGGCGGTCACTCGAGACGATTTGATAACCAAGCCGAAGAGCCTTATTGTAGCTTCCCGCCGGACTATCATACTGTTGGTTGTCCAGATAAAATCCCATGCATTCCCTCAACAGATTCGTATCATACCGGTGGTGTGGATTCTGAAGCACTCTTTCACCGTATTCATAAATAACCCGATCTGAACCAGGACCTTCGATCCCTCTCCCAATTGCACCGGAGGTCATAAAAACGATGAGCAAGACACCTGCTATGAAAACTGGGAAACGCATGGAAAAACTCCTTATCGAAAAAAAAACCTTACTGCAAAGATGTTTATTGAATTCATCTTCGGCAGCAAGGCTATCTTTTCTATCCCTACTTCCCTGTAAGTTAAGACCCTTTACTTTGCGCCCCCTAATCACTCAGGGTTTGCCTTTATCGGAGCATAATATTAATAGACACGAACCATGTTTATTGTCAATAAAAAAAATTAAATGGTATTAAAAAATTAAGCTATTTCTCTCTTTTGATTATTAATAACGAAAAATCTTTTCGACTGCAAAATTTGTGAATGTATACTATTTATCTTTTCTTCTTCCAGAATAATACTACCATCCTTTATTTAGTCGGAATTGGGGTTTGCAACCATTACAATCATCTCGATATATTTTTTTTCATTCTTTAGTAAACTTATATTACTCATGTGAGTTTGATAGCCTTCCTTTTCATATTTGATTGTATAAGTTCCTACATCTAAAGAAAGGTAATAATTGCCACTACCTGATGTTTGTTCACAATAAACTTTATAATCGTCTTTACTAGATATCTTAACCTTAGGCAAGCCTTTACCATAGGTATCGTACACATACCCATAAATATCACCTGCAACCGTTACTTTTGTAACACCACACACAAACAAACTCAAAACCATCAACGCCATTAGTTTCCTCATGGACTGTTCTCCCTTTTTTAAAATTGTCTCTTACGCCAAAACAATAAGACGGTGATTTTTGGTACCGGTAGAAATGTTTTTCTTATGAAGCCAAGCCAAATAAGCTTTGTCTTATTAAGACCTTGCCTTGCCTGTTAAATACGCGGGATATTCAATAACTCTCTTTGGTGTGTCTTGCTGTCTTCTTCGCCTTAATTGTCGCTTTAAAGGTTGGAATTTTTGATATCTCGACGGATATATATGCATTATCAAGGTAATCAGCTTTCAAGTCAACATAAATCCAATTTAAATCGTACGGGGTGATCTCTCTATTTGGATGAGGCCGAACCTTTTGGAATTAAAGAACGTGTAATTTACTGATTTTGCGGAAATGGTATCCGTAAACTGCAAGGGTAACGGACAGTGGCAATAATTCGCGACGATGAAAGCACGTCCATAACAAAAGTTTCCAAAAATGGGTGCGTTTACTGTCAAGGATTCCGAGATGGTAGATGGCCCGAAATAAAGCCAGGATATGATTGAATTGAAAATGAGCCTTAATCTTTGGAGCCTTATATTCCCGGAAAAATGTCTTGATGCGCTGGTAATAGTTTTCGGGGGAATAAATATGTCTCAAGATATTTTTGTATCCTTCCCGGAATATGTCAATGTCCATGGTAGGAATAATGTTCGTTGTACCGTCTCCGTTGTCACCCGACATCTGCCCCAGCAAACGTCCTTCCCGCTTGAGGCGTTCGTAGAGCCTCGTCCCCGCCGGGGCCTGGAGCAGGCCAATCATTGCCGACACAATCCCGCTTTTCTGAATAAAATCAATTTGCCGTTGAAAAATGGATGGCGTATCGTTGTCAAAACCTACGATAAATCCTGCTTGTACTTGCAGCCCGTATCGCTGAATACGCCGCACGTCTTCGATGAGATTGCGGTTTTTGTTCTGCTTTTTGTTGCATTCTGCCAGACTGTCCGTATCAGGCGTCTCGATGCCGACAAAAACCGCATCGAAACCCGCCTCGGACATCATTCGCATCAGGGATTCATCATCAGCCAGGTTGATGGAGACTTCCGTGTTAAATGGTAGCGGCACATGTTCACTTTGCCATTTGATTAAAGCTGGGAGCAGCTCGTTCTTAAGGCATTTTTTGTTCCCGATGAGATTGTCATCTACAAAAAAGACGGGTCCGCGCCAGCCCATACGATAGAAACTGTCCAACTCAGCAATAATCTGTTCGGCGCTTTTGGTGCGCGGACTTCGCCCAAATAATGACGTCACGTTGCAGAACTCGCAGTGGTATGGACAACCCCGCGAGTACTGTATGCTCATCGAAGCGTATTGTCTCAAATCAGCCAATTCCCAAAGAGGAGCCGGTGTTTTTCGGATGTCAGCAAAATGAGGTGTGCTGTAGACGCGCCTGGCGCAATTATTCTTCAGGTCCTCTAAAAAGGATGGCAGGGTTAGCTCTGCCTCATTGAGTACGAAATGATCGACATTTTCAAATTGTTCATGCTCGCTCGTGAATAAAGGCCCTCCGGCAACCACTTTGACGCCAGTTTCCTTGCAACGCCCAATGATCTGCTGAGCCGATGTTCTTTGCACAACCATGCTGCCGATAAACGCATAATCCGCCCATGCCAGATCTTCGTCCGCGAGCTTCGTCACATTGACGTCGACTAAGCGCTTTGACCACTCTGGCGGCAGCATTGCGGCGACCGTCAGGAGACCCAGTGGTGGAAAGGAGGCCTTTTTGCGGATGAACTTAAGTGCGTGTTTAAAACTCCAAAATGTATCCGGGAACTCAGGGTATATTAATAGTATATTCATTATGCTTCCTTCATTTACTCACTCAACTATGAACAGTGAGAAAAAATCTCTTGTTTAATTTACTGCTGAGAAAATTCACTGTTGAAACTTTCCAAGGCATCTCGACTCGTTCCACACAAAAAGCAACCGAAGCCTAAGTAATCAAAGGCTGTAAAAGCGCCTTCAGTCTTTCAGGTATCGGAGTTGGCTTACGGCTGGCATTGATGCAGGCAAGTTTTGAAAAACCCTCTGCAATAAGTGTATTTTCACCTTCACGGATTACTTTGTGGCTAAATTCTACCGAGGCGTGTCTCAGTTCAGATATCCAGGTCCGGACAATGAGAACGTCATCGTAATGGGCAGGCGAGCGGAAGCGGCAGCCGGTTTCGGTTACCGGAAAGTAAATATGCTCCTTCTCTAATTCCGAATATGGCAACCCCAGGTTTCTCAAATATTCCGTCCGGCCCATCTCAAAATACGTGAAGAAATTACCATAATAGACGATGCCCATCTGGTCAGTTTCCTGGTAACGAACACGGGTCTTAATTTCGAAAATCTTCATCGCAAGTTCTCAGTTTAATTTGTGCTAGACCTTTCATGTATTCATTTTCTCCTTGACTAAAACATGATAAAAATTAAACTGATTTTATGCGAAACTTTGCAAAATTCAAGTATTTATTGTAATGTTTATAAAAGGATTGTGAGTAAACGATGAAATACAGGGTCATTATTAGGCCGTTTTCTCTTTGAGAGACAAATAGCAACTTTTTATAATAATTAAAAAATTCCGCAGGAAATATATATGAGTATCAAAGAGATTGAATTAGCCATTACACAACTTACACCCGAAGAATTAGCTCAATTTACTGTTTGGTTTGAAGAGTTTCAATCCAGGGTTTGGGACGAGCAAATCGAAAAGGATATAGAAGCCGGACGGCTGGATAAATTGATCAAAGAAGCAGAAGAAGACTTTAAGGCTGGACGGTGTAAGCCGCTTTGAAACATTACACGACTCCTGAATTTTGGCGTCACTACCAGCAACTTCCGAAGGAAATTCAAGAACTTGCAGACAAGAATTTCCGGCTTCTAAATACCGATTCAACACATCCATCCTTACAATTCAAAAGGATTCGCAAATTGTGGTCAGTGCGAGTAGGTCGCAAATATCGGGCGTTAGGGCTAGATAAAGGTGATGCTGTTGTATGGTTTTGGATCGGTTCCCATGCTGAGTATAACAAGCTGATATCATAAGTACGGCCATATCTCTTGTTTCAATTGACAAGATATGACTCAGTTGCATAACCCTTAAATTAGCTTATTTTCTAAAGACGGCGTTGCACTGATTTATTTTTTCTACAACACGTAATCTTTGGTTATTTAACAATAAGAATAAATCGATAAAATTTACTATGTGGTTTGACCCTTTATTTTGGAGTCGCTATTTTAAGGACCCTTTTTCGAAGCAGATTACCGCGTTCTGCGATTCAATAATCGATAGAGTACTACCTGCTTTTGACAATATTGACGAAGAAGCAGAAAAAGTGGCTGAGCAAGAGTATACGCGTATCGGAAATCTTTCCGCTAATGAATATGTAGATATAGAAAAAATTGCTGAATCCGCCCAGGATGCTGGTATAGAATATCATGAATTGTTGTCGAGAGCGAAGCAGGGATTAATGAATATCGCTACAGCAGGTTTGTATCATCTTTTTGAACAGCAACTCTTATTTTTTTATCGTCGGCAGGTTCTTCATACTAGCCAAGAGAATGACACAAAGTTATTCAAACTAAAAGAACTAAAAACACGTTTGGCTAGCGGCGGGATTGATATTGAAAAACTACCCTCTTGGCCTAAAATTAATGAACTGCGTTTGGTTGCTAATACGGTTAAACATGGTGAGGGTGATTCGGCCGAGCAATTACGAGACATTCGTCAAGACTTATTTATCCATCCGTCTCTGAGAAGTAATGATTTCCTTGCGAACAACCCTCACTACACAATATATATGCCAATGAGCGGTGAAGATATATTCGTTGAGGTTAATGACTTTCAAAAATACAAGGATGCCGTCTTGGGATTTTGGGAAGAATTTAGTACATTAATATTGGCAAAAGGTATATAGTAATTCAAAAGTGACCTCTAACATACACACCTGCTAACTGCACTTTCTGCAGCAAATACTCGAGGCACTTAACCGTTAGTCTTCATCATGATTTATGCAGAGTAATTTATCTGCAATACTGCAAGAAGGCTTAAATTTTTCAATTTATACTATTCAATTGATTAAAAAAGACGATTATGAAAAACGTATTAAATGATATTAAAACAAGATTGATTAATGGTGAATATAAAAATGAAGAACATGTAAGGTTAAATATTGTTGCAAGAATGCTATCAGAATTAGGTTGGAATATTTGGGATCCAAACGAAGTTAATGCTGAATTTAATGTCGCTCCTGATGAAGATAATACAAAAGTAGATATAGCTGTATTTGTTAATAAGTATTCACCAACTATTTTTATTGAGGTAAAAGCTGTTGGTAGAATCGATTCTAGTTTATCAGATACTGAGAGGCAATTGAGAAACTATAATAGAAACCAGACTGCTTTATTTTCTATAATTACTGATGGAAGAAAATGGCAATTTTATTATTCACAGACTGGAGGGGAATTTTCAAAGAAATGCTTCAAAACTATAGACATTTTAGCACAAGACCCTGAGGATATTGAACTTTCATTTCTTCTTTTTTTAAGCAAAGAAGAAATTAACTCTGGTAGGGCAAAATGTGAAGCAGAAAAATATTTGAAATTATCTCAAGAACAAAGGGTTATGGAAGATTCATTGCCAGAGGCAAAAAGATTGATACAAGAACCTCCGTATCCGTCTTTACCTGATTGTTTAGTTTCGCTGGTAGTGTAAAATATATTGTGTAAATTATAAGCGGAGGTAGAAAAAAAGCGCATTCCCCACTATACTTGGAGTTGAAAGAGTAAATAACAAAAAAAACCAAGAAAGGAGGAATACGCTATGTTAG
>WYAU01000056.1 GCA_011525665.1 Candidatus Brocadia sp. | reverse complement strand
CTAACATAGCGTATTCCTCCTTTCTTGGTTTTTTTTGTTATTTACTCTTTCAACTCCAAGTATAGTGGGGAATGCGCTTTTTTTCTACCTCCGCTTATAATTTACACAATATATTTTACACTACCATGATTGATGAACCATTGCTATAGAGTTCATGATGAGAACTTATATTTATGATAAAGGGGTGGTTGAAGTGGTGAGGAAGTCCAATCCACCCCCTGCACCCCCGCCAGCGGGGGACACGATGGATTCAATAAAAATAAGGGATTGCTAGTGATTATTGATTCCTTAACTTAACACTTATGGGATTATAAGGGGTGTGTTTAAAAACTTACATAAAAAAGAAGTTAATACAGCAGAGCCACAAACCATAATCTTCTTTATCAAAGGAGACCACCCTAACCTGAACGAGTCGGAAAAGACAAAATCAGAAGCACGAAATTTGTTAGTCAACCCTGTCAGGGTTTTAAACCCTGACAGGGTTAGTTTTATTCATATTTTTGTTAAAAAGGTTAAAAAATTTTTATAAGATACCATAAGTCTGCCTTTGTTCACGTGGATTCGGGGGGTTGCAAAATCTTGCACGGAAAGATATTTTTAGGGTAATATTATCAGGGGTATATTATGATTTTGTTTTCTGGAATAGCGGCGAGTTTTCTTCTCATAACGTTTATTCTTACACGAAAAATTTCGGTAATAATCAAAATCATTCTTGCAATATTCGTTGGTTTATCGGCCTTATCCTTTTTTCTGTTATTCAGATCCTCTGTGATTCTCACAAGAGGGCCGGAAGAAAGCTGGTATGCGATCGCCCCGTGGAAGCATATTATTTTATTTGCCATCATGCTTCTGGGTATGGCAACAAACTATTTTTTCGAATATATTCAGGCCAGGATCAAGGCGAAGGAATCACGTGGTCAGGTTCACATGCCAAAGTTTATTTGGGAAAAATTTGTACTGCCATTTATCATATCGGGTATTGTATTTGGCTATTTCTGGGGACAACATGGTAAAGAAACAATGAATCTTACGGTTGCACTCCTGTGTTATCAAAATGGCTATTTCTGGCAAACGATTGTTGAGAAGTCTTCAAAATCTATCAAGGAGTAAATAGGCTGAATCTTTCAAATGACGAATAATACTTCCTTCCGGTCATATCGGAGGAGCGATGTAAAATCCTTGTTTTCGATTGAACTTTGAGCGATATAGTTATAGATTATGGTAAGAGGCTCAATTGCTGTATCTGTCCAATTATATTCACTTCGATAGGCCAAATTTTCCACGAACGCGGGCTATTGGTATAGTCCTGCATACCTTGCTATTATTAAGACCTACATTTATTGCCTGTCAAACATAGATTTCATGCATAATATCATCTCATCCCAGCTTGCTTCTTCAGGTAGTTTATCCAATAAACGTCGTGCTTCTTTTTATGTAAGTTTTTTTACAGCTTCCCTTCTCCCCTTCCCCCTTTTCGTTCGGCTGAGCGTTCGATTGGGACCTCGGCGTGAACTCTGTCGAATGCACACGCCGACGGTTCACGACGAAGTCGCAGGGGGATTTGGTTGCGACTTTGATGAGCCAGGATTCTCCATTGCTTAAAAATTCCATGCCGTCCTTTTTGTTTTCCTTCTTTTTGGTATTCACTGTAGCTGAAAAGAATGAAAAAGCTTGCAATCTTCTCCGTTTTTATTTAACATTTTCTCAGGATGAAGAAGGAATTTTCTGTCATCAATGCCATGTAGTCGTTCTCTCCTGTAGAGGGAAGTGATTGCCCGAAACTCAGGCCCATGCAAGAACACACGCTATGACAGCAAATAGGAGCGAGCCCATCGATCTCGATGCGTTAGCAACCAAGTTTCGTCAGTGGCGGGCTCAGCACAAAACACCGGACACGGTTATTGCTGCCCATCGGGAAGTCATGCTGGAACGAGTGGCCCAGTCGATGACTTTCGAAGGCGAACCGATTACGGTGACTCGTCTTAAAATCCTGTTAGACCAATCAGACCAATGGACGAAGAAGCGGGACAGTTAGGATCAACCCGGTCGTTTGAGACGACCGAGGGCGCGCTTACCTATCCGGAAGTTTCAGAAAGGCTTGCCGTCTCACTTACCCGGATACTCGCTCAGCTTTTACAAACTCCACCCCACGAGATCATCATCACGCCCGAGTGGCTCTGTCAGAGACACCGGGAACTCGCCGGGCGCCTCTTCCCCGAATGGGCTGGCCGGTTTCGTACAACGGACGTGAAAGTCGGAACACTGGAGCCGCCGGCTTATTACAAAGTGCCTCTTCTCGTGCATTCTTTCTGCGATGATTTGGCCGAGCGGGTGCGACATGTGGACGTGGACAATCTGCCCGATATCGCGGCGTTTCTCGCTTGGGTGGACTGGCGATTTCAGTGGGTTCATCCCTTCAAAGATTTCAACGGTCGCATTGGTCGCCTCGTGCTGGCCGCACTTCTTTACAAGCTTGCCCTGCCCCCTGTCGAAACCGCACCCACAGACCCTGAAAGGCGTCGTGAATATCTCGAAGCCTTGCGAGCCGGCGATGCGGGAAATCTCGACCCTCTTCAAAAATTATGGATCCGGAGACTCGGAGAAGCGATCTAGCCAAAGCCCTTTATCCGGGAACATATCCTTTTCAGAGATGGTGAGCACAGAGACCCTGGTATTGTCACTTTCTCGGTCAATATAACTGAAAAGGAATGAAAATAGCTTGCAATCCTCTTCGTTTCTGTTAGGCTATCCACTCAATGGGAAGTGGCGATTTTGTATCATCTCAGCCAGTATCTTTTATGGAGGAATCGTTATGCGGAAAATACATTTATTAGCATCGCTTCTTACGGTGTTAATTACCATTCCAACGGGTTGCGCACAGCTTAAGCCCCATAAAAAATCCATTGAGCCCCTTGAGACGTTCGTTCCTCAAAATTTAGATGCAGCATCCCTGGATATGAAGTATGCACCAAAAATTGAAAGTTTTGTAATTATTTTAGACGCATCAGCATCGATGGAAGATGAATATACCGGCACCGTTAATAAAGGACATCCCAAATTTACCGTTGCTAAAGATATTTTAATGAGAATGAATAATACCCTGCCTGAAATCGATATCAACAGCGCCCTTGTAACCTTTGGGCATGGTTTTTTTAAACACGCAGACAAAACATTTATTGTTTATGAACTCACGAAGCATTCTCGGGGTCTTTTAGAAAATGCATTAAACGAGGCATCGATTCCCCGGGGCTGCAGCCCGGCTGGTAATGCGATTAAAGATGCAAAGAACCTGTTGCTGACGTCAGCCGGTCAGAAAGCAGTAATTCTTGTCAGTGACGGTGAACAGTTAATAGGAAGTCCCTTGACCAAGGCACAGGATCTGAAAGAAATGTATGGAGACCGGGTATGTCTTTATACCATTTTTGTGGGAAACACTGCCGAAGGCGAGGCAGAACTCAGAGAGCTTGCACGGGAAGTAAAATGTGGTTTTTCGGTAACGGCGGATGAGATTGCGTCCAGTGAAAATATGGCGGACTTTGTAAAAAAGGTATTTTTGACAGCTATACCAAAACAAGTCAGCGATGTAGACAGTGATGGTGATGGTGTTTACGACAAAGACGATGAATGCCCGGATACGCCGAAAGGGGCCATTGTTGATTCCAGAGGATGCTGGGTGGTAAAAGGAGTCACGTTTGAATATAAGAAATGGGATATTAAAGAAGAGTTTGACTCGAACCTCAGCAACATTGTCGATGTTTTGCAAAAAAATCCGGATATGCACATAAGAATAGAGGGACATACGGACAATATCGGTTCCATGGAATACAATAGAGACCTTTCACAAAAAAGGGCCCTGGCGGTAAAGAATTATTTGGTCGGGAAAGGCATCCATGAATCACGTGTCTTTACCATGGGTTTTGGCTTTCAAAGACCTATTGCTCCGAACGACACGGAAGAAGGCCGCGCCCTCAACAGGAGGGCTGAAATTGTTCCCGTAAAATAGAAAGGAGTCTTTACCTTTATTGAGAAGGTGGGCTTCGTCGTGGGCTCAGCCGAACGATTCGTATCAGTAAGACCCCATTTCGACCATTACTTTGTTGTCTCTGTCTACCTTAAAACATTGCCTGGCGTTTCCCTGATTTACCGAGACTTCCAGAAAACCGGCACTCCCGAAAAGGACAAGCGGTTCCCCTGGCTGTACATCCGCATAGGTTTTACTTAATCCTGTGATTTTCTTTTTACCAACAGTTGTTTCCATAGTTTTACACAATAAAGGTCCCTCTTTATCTTCCCCTTTGTAAATCCTCCGTAGTCCCCCTTTTTTAAATGGGAAGTGAAGGGAATTCCGGGGGATAATTGAATTGTGGAAATGCTGCTCTAGGTATTCCCGTGTAATATTGGTAATAAGATTTCCAAACCGATCAATATAAATGATCTGGCCTTCAAGTTGTCCTTTTTTATTGTAAACGGGTTGGGGAATGTCAAATATTTCAAGGGAATTGGCCCTTGTACCCAATTGCAGTGGCTTTACACCCAACGATAAATATGCCGCAGCGGGCGCAAAGATGTCACGGCCATGAAAGGTTGTGCCGGGCGACGGCAAAAAATATTTTGTGTTTGCTACCCGAATGATGTTTTTCGGTTTTTCTTCCGGGACAATAAAGCTGAGGAGACCATTGTCAGGCATAAGAAAGAGATAATTCCGGGTGTTCACGCAGATAATATCTCTCTTGCTTCCGACTCCGGGATCAACAACTGCTACGTGGATTGTTCCTTTAGGAAAGTATTTATACGATGTGGCAAGCAGGTAAGCTCCGCTCATTATGTCATAGGAAGGGATATTATGGCAGATATCGACAATACTTGCGTGAGGATTGATGCTTGCTATCACGCCCTTCATAATACCCACGTAAGCATCCTGATTACCAAAGTCCGTTAACAGAGTAATTATGTGAGGGCGACGCATCATCACACAGTCTCGGGTGAAGTTTATTTTTCATTACTTTTTGGACTGACAGAGGTCTGTGCTCCAAAAAAGAATGGGCAATATGTCCAGCAATTTATATCCACGACCCGATGTTGACCGCAACATTCCGGGCAAAGCCAGTCTCCGAGTGCTATACACAAACGTTCACCTTTATGACCAACACATAATTTACACTGTACCATCTCTTTGAAAACACATGTATGATATATTCTGTACGAAAATACAAGAGGCAAGGGCAAAATTATAGTAATGGCAAAATATTGTAAATTCAAGATGAAAAAATTTATTTTTCCTTTGCTTTACCACATGTTCTTTGATATCCTTTACTACAGAATGGTACAGTTGTATGGGAAAGTTGTATTATATTATTATATGATGTAAGAGTAAGGCTACAGGGTTTGCACCTTTGTGGCCTTTTTTATTTTGTATCTTTTTTAATGTGAGAGGGGGTGATTTAAGAATGGCAAATGGAACAGTGAAGTGGTTCAATGACAAGAAAGGATTTGGTTTTATTTCTCAGGATAACGGCCAGGATGTTTTTGTACATCAGACTTCTATCCAAACGGATGGTTTTAGGACCCTTGCGGAAGGAGATAAGGTCGAGTTCGAAGTCATAAAAGACCAGAAAGGTTACAAAGCCACAAAAGTCGTTAAATTATAAGTTTATTAAAAGCATACTCTTATATTTTAAAGTAGAATCGATTGCAATTGTTACGGCGTATAAAAATATGGAGTAGTCACTGCAACTATCGTTATAATTACGACATGAAAGCCCCAATATCAAGAAAAAGATGTTGGGGCTTTTTGTTTGGCGACTGAAAAAGTCTTCTTGCTATTTTTTCAGCCATCGTGCGGCATCCTTTGCCCAATAGGTCAGGATCATATCCGCGCCGGCACGTTTGATTCCGGTCAAAATTTCCAGGGCAACCCGTTTTTCATCAATCCAACCCTTTTCTGCAGCGGCCTTCACGACGGAAAATTCGCCGCTTACATTATAGGCAGCGACAGGGTAATCGAAATTGT
Source organism: Candidatus Brocadia sp. (assembly GCA_011525665.1). Taxonomy (GTDB): domain Bacteria; phylum Planctomycetota; class Brocadiia; order Brocadiales; family Brocadiaceae; genus Brocadia. The sequence continues at coordinate 3,462 of WYAU01000056.1, read as the reverse complement.
CTTTTATGATCCGGATAATATCAAGATATGCCAATGCCGGTTTCACCATCACGATATCAGCCCCTTCTTCTATATCCAGCGACACCTCACGCAACGCCTCTTTTGCATTGTGCGAATCCATCTGGTATGAAGATCGGTCTCCGAACCCTGGGGTTGATTCTGCGGCTTCCCGGAAGGGGCCATAAAACCCCGAAGCATATTTTGCGGAATATGCCATAATGGGGACATGATTAAATCCCTCTTCATCCAGTGCATCGCGAATCGCCCCGACGCGGCCATCCATCATATCGCTCGGTGCCACGATATCTGCACCAGCCTTTACATGAGAAACGGCCTCTTTTGCCAGGAGTTCCAGGGTCATATCATTATCCACGTCAAAATGACCTGTCCTTTCATCTCTCCTGACAAATCCACAGTGTCCGTGGTCTGTATACTCACACATACAAACGTCCGTAACCACCAGGATATTTTTTGCTGCTTTTTTAATGGCGATGATGGCCTGTTGAATTATACCTTCATCGGCATAGGCGCCGGAACCCATTTCATCTTTTTTGTCGGGGATCCCAAAGAGGATGATACCCGGGATTCCCAGCCCTTCTAATTCCTTTGCCTCCTCAGTAATCTTGTCAACAGACATCTGATAATTTCCCGGCATGGAGGGTATCGGTTGCTTAATGCCTTTCCCTGGCCGGACAAAAAGGGGCATAATTAAGTCATCCGCTGAAAGATGTGTTTCTCTCACCAACCTCCTGATATTTTCATTCTGACGTAACCGGCGCAGCCGCTGTTTTGGAAAGCCCATAGTATTTTTCCTTATAAAAATTACAATAGTTCACCGCTACCCTTTTATCACTGCCAAAAGGAAGCATGAACTGTTTCGAAAAAATGTAACAGTTCAACACCCCCACCTGACCTCCCCCATCGAGAGGAGGAAACTCTTTTCTCCTGCCCCACCCTTTTGGGGGGGTTAGGGGGTGAACCATTACAAAAAATTATATTCAATACACGCAGATATATTACCACAAAAAACAAATTTTTACATATTTTTGTATTTTCACCTTATTTTCTCTGCATCCTGCGTTCCCGACGATAAACCATTACATTTTATACAGGTATCTCTAAGTTTTGCATTTGAAATGAGACCGTAGAGGAATTTCGTGGAAGGGGTGTGATTACTGTTTATTAAGTTGTGTAGGGTGGATTAAGGTGCTTGCTTTTTAGCGCCGCCCCTTTTTGGATGTGTAACTTCATGTGTTTTTTCAAGATGTGCAACAACTGCTTTAAATTCTATAGGTAGGGCTGTGAAGACAACTACATAAGGTAGTTTTAAATTTTGAGAAATTTGTTTTGCTTGTTGCATCTTCATTTTCCCAGGTTGAAGACCTTAAGATTGTTACAATGATTGACTTAAATAGGAGTATAGGGAATTTAAAAAATCATTTCAATGTTATTTTAGTTTTCAACAAAAAACGTGCCAAATGAAGCGATAGCCATGTGTAAGCGTAATTAAGCACGGTAAGATAACCGTAATTATTTAAGGTAGATGAATAGACGATTGTTTATCATCTACCTATTTGACTTCAATAAAAATAATTGCTAAAATCCCGTAATTCAATCGTATAGGAGTTTTCATTTTATTTATGCGGTTTTTGATGTGGTACTGGTAGGACAAGCGTCTTGCTTGTCCTGTATCTGTTTGCTGCTTTTAATTTGGTCAACCGAAACGGTTGACCTACTAATTTCTTCCAACTTCATGTTAAGGAATTTCGATGCTAGGCCTGAAAGGCTGTTAGTGTATAGCAGGGGGCAAAGCCCTCTGCTAAAATATATTAAGAACAATCAGCCCTGAAAGGGTGAAAGAAATTATGGCACAATCATTTTCAACTACAATTTGTATTCCATGTGGCATTTCCGGGGAAATCAATAAAATCCTTTTCTCTTCCACCCCTTCGGGCATAGATTGTGTTTAATAATCTAACCGTAACCAAAAACGTGAGCCTCCAGCAGTCAACTATCAGCGGTCAGGGGTTAGCAGTAAATATTTACGTTGTTCATCCGGGATCTGGATGCCAAGCGCTGATGGCTGACTGCTCACAAATTTTTTTAGAGAGTAAATGATCAATGAATACATCTGAAGATAAATCCACTTCGCTATTCCATGATTTAGTTGAATTGATGCGGAAGTTACGCAGTAAGGACGGGTGCCCATGGGATAAGGAACAGAGCCACGAGTCTTTAAAGCCTCATCTGGTAGAGGAGACTTACGAGGTTATCGATGCGATAGATTCCGGAGACCCTGAGAAACTCAAGGAAGAACTGGCAGACCTCTTTTTTCATATTATTTTCCACTGTCAGATTGCAAAGGAAAAGGGTGAATTTGATATTGGTGGTGTAATAGCGTTGTGCCTTGATAAAATGACACGCCGGCATCCCCATGTCTTTGGGGATGCCTCAGCCACTACCCCCGACGAAGTGCTTCGCCAGTGGGAGGAAATAAAGAAGAAGGAAAAAGGCAGTGAGGAGAGAAAATTTATTGTGGACGGATTGCCAAAGCATCTCCCCGCCCTTCAAAAGGCCCAGAAATTACAAAAGAAGGTGGCCAAAATAGGTTTTGACTGGACGAATATACAGGACGTGATCGCTAAGGTAGATGAAGAACTGGGAGAGGTCAAGGATGCGATCCGGGAAAGTAAGCCGGAAAATATCGAAGAAGAGGTGGGCGATCTCTTGTTTTCTGTCGTTAATCTCGCACGGTTCCTGAAGCTCGATACGGAGAATGTGCTCCACAAGACCATCTATAAATTCGTCGCACGTTTTAGAAAGGTTGAGATGGAATTGGCATCCATGGGAAAGGATATTGAGAAATGTACCTTGGAGGAAATGGATGCTGTCTGGAATAAAGTAAAAGGTAATATTCCGGCATAGCACCTTGGCCACAGAAAACCCAGAGGGGCGTATAAGGGTTTCTTTCGCAGAACAGATTATTTCGTCGGCTATTGAGTGTCTATCGTATTCATGTAACCGGAATTACGGGGATCAATTTGTGAAGCAATTTTCGCGGTAGATTGTTCATAACAATTTCTTTTTTTTGAAAACATCCTGAATCAAGCAAATCGGGGCGGTAGCACGACATGCATGCTATGGTGTGCCCCATTGTCCTGCGAACTGAAGTTCACTCTATCGCAGACAGTAAAACTTGATTTTTTAGTTGCCTGTTCCCAAACGTTTGGGCGGAAATGACAAAAAGATGAAATCGGTTTGTTTTGCCTTGTAAAACCTGATTTTGTGTTCCCGGTGAACCCTGTGGTTCGTCTTCTTCAAAAAGTCTTTAAACTTCACATAAGTTGCGCGAAAAATAGAGCAAACACCAGCTAACCAGCACTCCGTAAGGGAAGTGAGGTTGGTGTGACCGGAATAGCCTGAAAAATAAGGGTTGAGAACAGCATACTATATGGTATCCTT
>WYAU01000055.1 GCA_011525665.1 Candidatus Brocadia sp. | reverse complement strand
TTAGGTATGAGTTGTTCACATATACCGCAACTCATACTCTAATCTGTCAATCCCGAAGGGGTAGCCACTGACTGGAGAGCCGTATGCGGGAGATCCGCCTGTACGGTTCGGAGGGGGGAGAGGCGAAGGCCTTTCCTACCCCTATCAGGGTAAAAAAATCGTCTCGTTATATGAATTTTTCAAACAACTAATTAAAGGGTTTTGGGAGGTGATAAATGATGTCAGAAAGCGCAGGCATTGGGGGGCTTCTGGAACTGGATCACGAAAATGTTGATGCCAAACGGGAAATATCCGGGGTTGATGCAGGAAAGTCAAATTTACGCATTCAGCACGTGTCGAAATCGTTCCAGTCAAAAAATGGAAGTGTATATGTATTGGAAGATATAAACCTGGAAATAAAACAAGGAGAATTTGTCTGTCTTGTTGGACCTTCCGGATGTGGAAAAACTACCCTTATGAATATCGTTGCAGGGCTTGAAAAGGCAGATTCCGGGGAAATATGGGCTAATGGTCGTAGAGTTGATTGTGCCGGGCCGGATCGGGTTGTGATATTTCAGGAAGCGGCCCTTTTTCCCTGGCTCAATGTGGTAAAAAATGTTGAATTAGGTTTAAAACTAAAAGGTATAAACGGTAAGGAGCGCAGAAATATTGCCCTTGAGTATCTCAAGATGGTGCACTTGACAAAATTTCAGAATGCCCATGTACATGAGCTATCCGGCGGGATGAAACAGCGGGTGGCAATAGCGCGGGCGCTGGCGATGAATCCGGATATGCTCTTAATGGATGAACCCTTTTCTGCGCTGGATGCACAGACAAGGTGGATACTACACTTTGAGTTGCAGAATATATGGATGAAGACAAAGAAGACGATACTGTTTGTTACCCACAACATTCGCGAGGCGGTATGTTTGGCAGATCGTATCTTTATCCTTTCCACCTCACCTGGCAGGATCAAGAAGGAGTTTTTTGTGGATTTACCACGGCCCCGTGATGACAATGACGTGCATGTGGCAGAATATTCGACAAGGATCATGAAAGAACTCAAGGCCGAGATCGATAAGGTTGTAAAATATGAAATGGATGCGGATTCGTGCGTCGAGTGTGATATAAAATGCACATCGGAGGCGCCGGCAAAGACAGATATTGGAGGAGGGATTTGAGAAATGTATAGTATCCTGAAAAAGGTGATATTTTTCGCTCTCCTTATAGGTTCCTGGGAATTGTTGTTTCGATGGGGGATATGGCCGGAATATATCCTCCCTTCTCCTGTTTCCGTATGTAAGACATTGGCTCGCGGATTCCGGGATCAGAGCCTTCTGATTGGCGTGGCAATAAGTATGAAAAGAATTGCCATTGGTTATGGAATTTCCATTGGCGTAGGTGTCTTTTTAGGTTTACTTATTGGCAGATTCCGAATTTTTGAGGAGACAATCGGTTCTTTGATTTCCGGTTTGCAAACATTGCCGACTATTTGCTGGCTACCCCTTTCCCTGCTTTGGTTTGGGTTGAACGATAAGGCGATTATATTTTTGGTTTTTATGGGCGCTGTACTTTCTATTACTACGGGAACGGATTCCGGGGTTAAAAATGTGCCTCCGCTTTATATACGTGCTGCAAAGACTATGGGGGCAAGAAGATGGAAATTGTATCTTGAGGTGATTATCCCTGCCGCCCTGCCGCACATTATTATTGGGATGAAGCAAGGATGGTCTTTTGCCTGGCGTTCGTTAATGGCGGGTGAGTTATTAATTGTATGCCTAGGATTGGGGCATCTTATGATGATTGGACGCGAACTTAATGACATGAGTCAGGTTATTGCCGTAATGCTGGTAATCATTATGATCGGTATCCTGGTCGACCGGCTGTTTTTCATGAGAGTAGAAAGACACATACGCGAACGATGGGGATTAGTCAGGTCATAAAGCGCATTTATGACAGGAAAATCTACTTGCGGCTGGAGCGCGAACTTCAGTTCGTTTACATTCTGTGCGAAACTGGCATTGCGAAAATTGATATTTAAGTCGCCTGCGGCCCGTATTTCTGGGTGATGTGGTAACCGATTATGTATTTCCTTGCATAATTGGCGGAAGACATCCCGTTCATCGTTCGTCTGATCCTCACGCCAAAGACTCGCGACAAAGCCCCGCCTTGCGAAGGGGAGGGAAGAGGGGTGGTGATACGTGATGCTAATCTCAGAAATTATGCAGGCAGGCGCCATCTCCTGCTGACGACCTGTGGGGCTTGCAAGCCCTTGCGAATTGCCCATCGCTGTCAGGAGATGGTGCCTGCCTGTGTGGTCCAAAAAACACCGGAGACCTAATTTGAAATATTAACCTCAACAGGCAATTCCATATTTTGCATGGAGGCCTGTATTAAAGCCTCCTGGTCGATTTCATCTTCCGGCTGCTTTATCCGGTCTGCATTCCTTTCGACAAACCGCACCCCTTCGGCCCTGTACTTCTTTTTCAAGGTTTCGCATTTTGGACAGTCCGGCGCTGTATACAGGTATTTCATTCAATTTCTCCTTAACGCACAAAAATTGTTGTGAAAAGCGGAAAGACAAACTTTGTTATTCTACTAAAAGGAGAGATTCTTTCAAGGGTAATTTTCCCTGGTGATTTTCTCAGGGTTATATGTCATTTCGGGACGGATGATTTTGCGGGATAATTATTTGACTGGGTAAATCTTATGTGTTATATTTCACAAAAAATTTCGAAAGGATAAATATTATGATGAGATTTATCGGACTCCTTATTGCAGCGGGGGTGGCTGTTTGGGTATATACGGATGCAAAGAAAAGAGGCTTTAAGACCCTTGCGGCTACCGGCTGGATGCTGGGTGTGTTTTTGCTGATGATTGTTTTTTTGCCGATTTATTTGATTGTAAGGACGAGGAGGGCCAGGGACGTTGAAATCTTAACGCCGTGCAAGTATTGTGGGAAATATTACGAGGGTACGCCTTTATACTGTCCTAATTGCGGGCATAAGGTAGGGGGATATTCATTTAAAGAGGAATAAGCGATGAATTTAAAAGAACGGATAACAGAAGATCTGAAATGTGCCATGAAGGCACAGGATAAATTGCGGACATCTGTCCTGCGCATGATGCTTGCCGATATCAAAATTGCAGATACATCCGGTAAACCAAAAGACCAGATTGATTACGTTGAGGTTGTTCGCGGGTATTATAAGAAACTCAGGAAGACCCGTGAGGAATATGAAAAACTGCAACTGCCGGAAAAGGTAAAGGAACTGGAGGGTGAGATTGCAATTGTCGAAGAATACCTGCCGAAACAGTTATCGGATGACGAAATTAAAAAAATCGTTAAAGAAGTCATCGAAACAAATAAATTTACCGCTAAAGAGACGGGCACGGCAATGAAGCTGATCATGAACAAATATGGCGGCTCGGTGGATGGGAAAAAGGTTCAGATGTGTTTAAAGGAAAACTTGAAATAATTGATGAAACCACGATCCGCACACGTGTGATAGCGTTGGTTTAACAACGATACCTGTTTTTGATAAATGTTGGACACTATGTACAGAGAACCGTGGAAGGAACCCCTTTTAGAATTATCGGTTGAGGAACTAAAAACAGCGCAGAATTTTATTTCGGAACTGATTCAGGCATTGGAGGTGTTCCAGGAGTCAAAGGCAGAGCCGATTGTAATCTTTCCTCCGGAGAAGACTATCAATATTGATGAGCGTCGCGCCGATAAAAGGTTTAATGTCGAGATTGAAGGCTTTTGTTCCATTATGGAAAGAGGCGTCTCCGAAATTTTGCCGGAGATACCGATTCGTATAAAAGATATTTCTCAGCACGGAATACGGTTTGTTATCGATCAGCCCTTAACGCCTTCCGACATTTTAATAATAAAATTTTATCTGTCATCGATAAAGACTGCAGGTCAGTTGTATAAAAACCCTCAGAAGAAAATTTATGTTGAAGTAAGGAGGGTCTTGGAGTCCCTGACGTCTGCGGGTGTTAAATATGAGATTGGTGCCCGGTCTGTTGAAAGTGAGAGAGTTATCGGGTTGATAAAAGAGAGAGAGAAGCATACCCTCATAAACAAACAGTTGGCGGAGAAGGGTGACGTAAAGATATTAATCGTGTCCATGAAAGAGGCACGATCCAAATATCTGGAAGGCTTATTGCTAAAACAGGGATATATTGTTTATGAGGCAAATAAGAAGCAACAGGCCATTGCATTGTTGCGAAGGAATAAATGCGACATTGTTGTTTCAGACCTGGATACCGTCAGGATAAATGAATTTGAGTTGTTAAAAGACATTCGGGATGAGTTTCCTGATATAGCGTCAATTGTTGAAATAGGGGCTATTGAAGATTGGATACATATTTTGCCTTTTGGGGTAAGTGATTATTTGACAAAAAATTTCAGTGACCGAGAATTTACTATTATCATTGAATCGGTACAGAGAAAATTATTATACAAAAGTATGTTCGGCGGTTCTTTCCGAAAAAAACAGCAGGCCAGCCAGAATGTGCTGGTACTAAGCGGAAGTGAGATTTTTAAAAAACTCCTCTGTAATGTATCCAGGGAAAAGGGCTTAAAATTGTTTTTTGTCAATGCCGAAGAACATGCAACGAATGCTTTAAAGAGATATAAGATTGATTTTATCCTTGTGGACACGGAAGTTGCGGGGTTAGATGGATGCCGGTTCCTTTCGGCCGTAAAGAAGAAATTCCCTAATATTATGACAGTTGTGGCTTCAAAAAATCTTCAGCAGCGGTGTGATTTTTTGGTAAGCGGTGCTGACAGTTTTTTCGTAGAGCCGATTGCAGCAAAAGAAATACTCGCGCTCGTAAGTTGATGGTGTTTCTCGCTCTACACAGCAACAGCATTATTTTGTTAAAAATAACAAAGCGGGAAATCTATGGCGCGAAAAAAGAATACAGGATCAAATTCGAAACCCATCGAACAGTATGAACACAAAGATAAAAAGCGGCTCAACAACCCGCCCGTGGGCCTGGTGGATGCACACACCGATAATGGCGGGCAAAAGAAGAAAAAATACCAATACGATCCACATCTTGATCCACAACTCATATGGGCCGGCAAGGCCGAGCATACCAGCTTTGAAGTGCCTACCGTAAGCCTCCATGTGCACGAACGCATAGACCCGAGGCGAATAATTGAAACCGTAAAAATGTCCCCCGCTGGCGGGGGTGCAGGGGGTGGACGGCAACTGAGTTTATTTGATACACACAAGAAACCCCTGCGCGAAGCCATTGAATTTTACAAACACAAAGAAGACTGGAGCAATCGTCTCGTAGCGGGCGACAGCCTGCTCGTGATGAACTCTTTGCTGGAAAAAGAAGGCATGGGCGGCAAGGTGCAGATGGTGTATTTTGACCCGCCTTATGGCATTAAATACGGCAGCAACTTCCAGCCCTTTGTAAACAAGCGTGATGTAAAAGACGGCAAGGACGAAGACCTGACCGCCGAGCCGGAGATGATAAAGGCATTTCGTGATACCTGGGAACTGGGCATACACAGCTATCTTACCTATTTGCGTGATCGTTTGCTATTAGCAAGAGAATTACTGAGCGAAAGCGGAAGTATCTTTGTGCAGATCAGTGATGAGAATGTGCATTTGGTAAGAAATCTGATGGATGAGGTGTTTGGTGTAGGAAATTTTGTTAGTACTATTACTTTCAAGAAAACCGCTGGTCGTCCAACAACAGGCTTGATGCCAATAAGTGATTACATCATTTGGTATGCTAAGGACAATACAAAATTAAAATATCGGCAACTTTTTATAAATAAACCGAAAGCAAGTGTAACGCAGGTTTATAATCGTATTTTGCTTCAGGATGGTTTATCACGCGCATTAACGCAAGAGGAGAAATCTGGGGAAACATATCTCCCATTAGGCGAATTATATACTTTAGCAGATATATTTCATCAAGGGGCTACGGAATCAGGCTCATTCGAGTTTGTTTACAAAGGAAGACGATTTACCCCTCCTCTCGGTAAGCACTGGAAAACATCCATAGAGGGTCTTAAACGCTTAGAAAAGAACCAATGGTTGGAAATCGCAGGAGATACGCTCAGATACAGACGCTTTCTTAAAGATTTCCCCGTATCAGAAATTACTAATAACTGGATCGATGTTCAAGGTGTTATGGATCGTAAGTATGTTGTTGAGACAAACGAAACGGTTATCCAACGTTGTCTTCTCATGACCACCGATCCCGGCGACCTTGTTCTGGACGTTACCTGCGGCAGCGGCACCACGGCTTACGTAGCAGAGAACTGGGGCAGAAGGTGGATCACGTGCGATACCTCCCGTGTTGCAATAACCCTTGCCAAACAGCGCCTGATGACGGCGGTGTTTGATTATTATGAACTGGCTCACCACAACGAAGGCGTTGGAAGTGGTTTCAAATACAAGACCGTTCCGCATATCACCTTAAAAAGCATTGCCAACAACGAACCACCTGCCCAGGAAACCTTGTATGACCAGCCGTTTATTGACAGTAAACGATTACGGGTGACCGGCCCATTCACGGTTGAAGCCGTTCCGGCGCCAGTGGCAAAATCAGTGGATAGTGAACAGTGGTTAGGGGACAGTGATAAACTAACCACTCATCACTCGCCACTAACCACTACGAGCATCGTTCGTTCCGGAGAAACCCTTCGCCAAAGCAACTGGCGCGATGAATTGCTGCGCGCAGGCGTGCGGGCAAAAGGCGGCAAGCTGATTGAATTTACAAGGGTAGAGCCGTTAGGCGGCACACGGTATTTACAGGCAGAGGCAGAGACTAAAAGTGATGAGTGGATAGTGGACAGTGACAAGAAAAAACCAACCACTAACCACTCGTCACTAACCACTAAAAAAGTCGTTATCTGCTTTGGCCCTGAACATGCACCGTTGGAGCAACGCATGGTGGAACTGGCATTGGAAGAAGCCATGCACCTGAAACCCAAACCACAGATCGTTTTATTCTGTGCCTTCCAGTTTGACGAAGAAGCAGCCAAAGACATTGACGAAACAAACTGGCCGGGTGTAACACTCCTCAAAGCCCAAATGAACGCCGACCTTCTTACCGACGACCTAAAAAAGAAACGCAGCAGCAACGAAAGCTTCTGGCTCATTGGCCAACCGGATGTGAAAGTGGTTAGTGAAGAGTGGTTAGTGGATAGTGAAGGGAGGCAAATACTATTATATGACAACGGTAAAAAGTTATCGGGACTTGATAGTCTGGCAGAAATCAATCGCATTGACAAAAAAGATTTATGCATTTACGCAGCCATTTCCCAGAGAAGAGATATATGGACTAACCTCACAGATGCGCAGGGCAGCCGTATCTATGCCGTGCAACATAGCGGAGGGGCAGGCGAGGAACAGCACGGGGGAATTCATTCAGTTTCTGGGCATTTCCAAAGGCTCATTAGCCGAATTGGAGACCTTGTTGCTGCTATCAAAAGAGATGAATTTCCTCAGGGAGGAAAATTATCAAATTTTATCGGCAGATTGCGAAGAGATAGGCAAATTACTGAATGCATTAATCAAATCACTATCCACTCGTCACTAACCACTAAGCACTTAACACAGGTAGAGGTTCATGGCTTCGACTACTACAACCCCAAAACCGGAACCGTGGAAAGCGGCGGCAAGGGCGACATCGCCATGTGGATGCTCGATACCGATTACGATGGCCGCAGTTTATTCCCTTCTCAGGTATTCTTCCCTATGGCAGGAGACAAAGAAGGCTGGGCAACCTTAGCCAAAAATCTGAAGGCCGAGATTGACGAAGAAAAAATAGAAGCATTCAGAGGAACCGTATCTTTGCCTTTTACCCCAGGCAAGGCAGTGGCAGTAAAGATTATTGATGCAAGGGGGATAGAGAGTTTAAAGATAATTAGGTAGAATAAATTCAAGAAATGTTTTTGAGGTGCACAGCCATGCTAAAAGAATTGCCGGTAAAAGTATCAAAAGAAAAAATATCCGAATTCTGCAAGAAATGGAAAGTTAAAGAATTTGCCCTTTTCGGCTCTGTACTGCGGGATGACTTTAAGCCGGACAGCGATGTTGACGTCATGGTGGACTTCGAACAGGATTCAGGCCGTACCCTATTCGACCTTGTAGACATGATTGATGAATTAAAAAATATTTTTGGACGTGATGTTGACCTCCTGACCAGAAAGGCTGTGGAACGAAGCCGTAACTACATCAGACGCAAGGAAATCTTGTCTTCTGCCGAGGTGGTATATGTCTCGTGACATATCATATCTTCTCGATATTTTATTGTACGCAAGAGAAATAAGAGCCTTTATGGTTGGAATTGATAGAGATACCTTCATGCTTGATCGTAAGACGCAATATGCCGTTATTCGGTGTTTCGAGGTCATGGGGGAGGCTGTCAAACGGGTTTCTGATGAGATAAGGGAAAGACATCCTGATATTCCATGGTCAAGTATGGCGAAAATGCGGGATTTACTGATTCACGCCTATGATAGAGTTGATCTTGATGAAATTTGGGATACAGTCCAAAACGATATTCCCAATTTGATTGTTGCCCTTGAGAAAACAGTGCCGCCGGAAGATAAATAATGACTACTCTTGACAAACGCATTATCAATTACCTGGCCAAAAACCTAAAGGCCGAAATTGATGAAGAAAAATAGAAGCATTCAGAGGAACCGTATCTTTACCTTTTACCCCGGGCAAAGCAGTGGCAGTAAAGATCATTGATGCAAGGGGGATTGAGAGTTTGAAAATTATAAGGCTATAAAAAGTTAGTGATATGAATCAAGAATTAATGATCAGGCTTTTTCGCTCTATTGAAGGTAACCTTGATGATGATATCATAAAAATTGCTGATAAAATCATTGAGGACGAAAAGAAAAAAGGACACATCAAATTAGCTGACAGGCTTAAAGGAATATTGGAAAGAAACGTGGCAACCCATAAAAGTTTCCAAAATAAACTTAAACCACTATTACCTGAAGTCACCGTAATTCCAACTGACAAGAGGAATGGTGTTCCTCTTGCATTGCTTATTGAACGGGATAATCTTCGACATGAAATGGTTCTGCCTAAATTGGTAGAGACAAAAATTCAGAGAATTGAAAAGGAATATGTGGCAAGAGAACGCCTTGCTCATTTTGGGTTAAAACCACGCCAGAAGATTTTATTTTATGGTTCACCGGGTTGTGGAAAAAGTATGAGTGCAGAAAGAATAGCGTGGAATATAGGTTTGCCTTTTCTGAAAGTTAGGTTTGAGGCAATAATCTCTTCCTATCTTGGGGAATCCGCTACAAACCTAAAGAAACTATTTGAATCTTTAAAATCCTATCCATGCGTTTTGCTTCTTGATGAGTTTGATTTCATTGCTAAAGCACGTTCAAGTGGACAGGATGTAGGAGAAATGCATCGTGTAGTGAATATCTTGCTAAATCTTCTTGAAGATTACGAAGCGCCCGGCCTTCTTATAGCAACTACAAACCTTGAGGGTACGCTTGATAAAGCATCATTCCGCAGGTTTGATGATATTATTGAAATTCCAAAGCCGGGAAAAGAAGAAATTGTTAGGCTTTTAAGAACCACATTATCATCTATTAAAGTTTCCAAGAGCATTAAGTGGGACGAGATTGCCACAAAAATGAAAGGCTTTTCTGCTGCCCTTGTAGTTAAAGTGGCGAATGACGCTGCAAAAACTGCGGTAATTCAAAACCAAAAGACTGTTGAGAAAGAGCACATATTAAAAGCTTTTAGTGAAAACGTTAAGTATAACAAGTAATGGCAATGGCAAAATTTCCGCATTTACAACTTAAAAGAAAAATTGATGGTTTGTATAGATCGAAAAAGGGTGGTGGTAAGAAAGCATTAAACTCAACCACTAAAGCAAACCTTGATGACAGACAAGGGCACGGTAGCGGACTTTTAACTAATGTAGACCGTCTATCAGATTATTGGGCGGGCAATCTCAGAGCTCGTATAAATCAAAATCTTCCCGAATTACCCGATTCTGAAGTAATTCCTGTTTTCTTGCAGATTGATACTCAGGACTTCGATGTTGAATCATTAAAGAGTTTTGGAATAGAAATTATTGCAGAGGAAGAAGAAGGTTTTATTATAGGGGCTTCAGCCGATGATTTTAAATCTCTTCGTGAGAAGATCAATAAATTTATTAAACAAGAGGGTAAGTATAAAAACAAAGCCTCTCAGCTATGGCAAATTAATGATGGCACACAATGGAGAATTGAGCAAATACTTTCGGACGAATTAAGAGCAAAATGGGGGCAAATCCAGGATGCCGATCAATTGGTTGTAGATGTAGGGATTGCATGTTATGTGAAAATTCCCAAGCAACCTGAAAGAGAAGATGATGATACCGATGAAAAATACCAACAAAAGATAGACAGTTGGAAACAAAAAAAGGGCAAACTGGACATAGAAAGAGATAATATAGCCAGAAAGCGACAAACTGAATTTGAAGAATTTGTTAGCGCATACGGAGGAGAATTATTAGATGGATACATTGACTTTGATGACAGTTTCTCCTGCCGAATCAGGATATCGGGGAAAGGACTAAAAGATATTGTACTCAACTATCAATATCTTTTTGAAGTAGTTGAACACGACCCTTTTACTATTACAGATATTTCAACAGGTGAAATTGATAATATAGACCCAACGTTAATTCCTCCAGAAGCCAGTTCCCCTAAAGTATGTGTGGTTGACAGTGGAATTCAGGAAGATCACAGACTACTTGCACCTGCCATAGATGCATCTTCATCGGTTTCATTTGTTCCAAACGATACAAGTACAGCCGATGTAGCAGGCAATGGTGGACATGGAACAAGAGTAGCGGGGGCGGTTTTATATCCTTCACAAATTCCAAGATCAGGTAAGTATACACTTCCTTGTTTTATCCAAAACGCAAAAGTATTAACGTCAATTAGCGAAGAAGCGAGATTGCCAGAGAACCTATATCCTCCTAAACTTATGGAAAATATAGTTGATAGATTTAATGGGACAAGAATATTCAATATGTCCATCAATTCATTTAGTCCCTGTAAAGTTATTCACATGTCTCAGTGGGCTTCAGCCATTGATAAGCTGATGTTTAAAAACGATATCCTGTTTGTTCTTTCGGCTGGAAATCTTGGAAGGATGTCAAGGGATTCTTTAAAACCCGGAATAAAGGAGCATTTAAATGCAGGCAGAAATTATCCTGAATACCTTCTCGAAAATTCCAGCCGGATTGCTAATCCTGCGCAAAGTAGTTTTGCCTTAACCGTAGGTTCAGTTTGTTTTACCAAATTTGATAATGACCTAAAAGAATCATTCGGAGCCAAAGACGATCCTTCTTCGTTTTCAAGAACTGGGTTAGGATTGTGGGGGATGATAAAGCCTGATGTTGTTGAATATGCCGGTGATTTTGCAAAAGAAAAAAATGTTAATCCAAATCTTTCAAACGAGACAGTGATTTCTCCTGAACTTGTAAAGTCTACTTATGGGGGTGGAAATGGTGTGGGAAGGGATTCTGTTGGAACTTCCTATGCCGCACCAAAGGTTGCACACATTGCAGCGAGTTTACAAAGACTCTATCCGGAGGAATCTGCAAACTTGTACAGGGCTTTAATTGTTCAGTCTGCAAGGTTACCCGGCAGTGTTTTCTCTAATCCTGAAATAAAGCATGTCCGTCATTATGGATATGGTATTCCAGATTTGCAGAGAGCAACCGAAAACTCAGAAAAGCGCATAACCTTAATTGCCTCCGGTGATTTATCAGCAAAACAGGCACATGTTTATGCCCTTAAAGTTCCACAACAATTACGTAGACCCGGCGAGGATTTTGATATCCTTATTGAAGTTACTCTTTCCTTTATGGCAAGGCCGAGAAGAACGAGGAGAAGAACGCAATCCTATCTTTCCACTTGGCTTGATTGGGAGTCCTCAAAACTTAATGAAAATTACGATCAGTTTGTAAATCGTGTCCTAAAGGGTATGGAAGAACCCGAAGAAATAGCTGAAGATCAGAATTCAATTAAGTGGTTTATACGTGAACGAAAAGATTGGAGCAAAATAAAAGATTTAAGAAGGCAGGATAGCACAGTTCAGAAATCTTGGTGTATCATCAAGTCATATCAATTACCTGAAATATTAAGTCTTGCAGTAATTGGTCATAAAGGCTGGGAATGTGATTTGAATGAAAAAATTCCTTATTCAATCGCTGCCAGCTTTGAAGCGTTAAATGCGAATATTAACGTTTATGAAATGATAAGGGTTGAAAATGAAATACCGCTTCCAGTGGAAGTTGAACAAGAAATCTCTGTAGATAAAACATAATGAAGAAAATAGATAAACTCATCATTAATTCCCCTTACGAAGAACCCAGGCAGTATTGGGAATACCTACGTGATACACGGGAATTTGTCTTACAGGAAGGACGCAGACCTGCCGGGTATATTGTGGCTTCAGAAAGCTCAAAATCATTTGATGACCCCGGAACTTTTATTGAGATTGAGTTGGTAAACACCATTCGCCCGCGAATAAAAAAATGGAGAGAACAATGCTATCCGGGTGTTACCGGCATTACCAAGAGATTACTGCAACACTGGCAAGACCCAGAAGAACGCAAAGACCGCAGGTTTTTCTTCTGTCAGTTAGAGGCCATTGAAACCCTGATGTGGCTTACCGAAGCGCCGGAAGCCGACCGCACAGGCATTGAAATACCCGGTGATGGTGGAGATTTTTCGCGCTGGTGCAGCAAGATGGCAACGGGTTCGGGCAAGACAATTGTTATGAGTATGCTTATTGCATGGCAAGTCCTGAATAAAGTAACCAATAGTAAAGATGCACGTTTCTCAAAAAATATTCTGGTTGTTGCGCCGGGTTTGACGGTGCGTAATCGTCTATCGGTGTTGAATCCTTTCGACAAAGAGAACTACTACGAAGCATTTAATATCGTTCCATCGGGTTTGATGGAATCACTTCGGCAGGGGAAGGGAAAGATCATTAACTGGCATGCCCTCGCCTGGGACAGTGAAGAAAGACTGGCAAAGAAGAAGACCGTTGATAAACGGGGCGCCAAAAGTGATGAGGCCTATGTGCGGGAAGTGCTGGGCGATATGGCAAATGCAACACATCTTGTCGTTATCAATGATGAGGCACACCATGCCTGGCGCATTCCGGCAGAAAGCAAAATTAAAGGAGTGAAGAAAGAAGATATTGAAGAAAGCACCGTTTGGGTAGGTGGACTGGACAGGATTCACCGGGCAAGGGGTATCATCCGGTGTTTTGACTTATCGGCCACGCCATTTGCCCCGTCAGGCAAAAAAGCAACTGAAGAGGCATTGTTTCCGTGGATTGTCAGTGATTTCGGGTTGAATGATGCGATTGAATCTGGATTGGTAAAAACGCCGAGGGTTGTAGTCCGTGATGATGCCAATGTAGATGCGAATCTGCGTTCACGGCTCTATCACATTTACATGGATGCCACCGTGAAGGATGACATCAATCGCAAGGCAGAAGAAGGCGAACCGCTTCCTGACCTCATCAAAAATGCCTATCTGCTTTTAGGGAAGGACTGGAAGGCCGCTAAAGACGACTGGGAAAAGGCTGGGCATAAAATTCCACCGGTGATGATAACCGTAGCAAACACGACATACACATCAGCACGCATCAAATATGCCTTTGACCACGATGCATTTTTACTATCCGTTTCAGGTTTGGGTGATTTATGTGACCAAGAGAAGACATTGCAGATTGACAGCAGGATTCTTGAAAGAGCAGAGGCGGAAACTTCGGAGTTTTTGGTTTTTAGTGATGAGTTTTCAGCGAATGGAGATGAAGGTGACGTTGATACATCAGACGCAGAACAAAAAACGAAAAACCAACAACTAAAAACCAAGATAACCAAAAAACAACAGGCGGAATTATTAAGAAGGACTGTTGATACCGTTGGCAAGATTGGTGAACCAGGCGAACAAAAACAAAATGTGATTTCCGTAGGTATGCTCAGCGAAGGTTGGGACGCAAAAACAGTTACTCACATCATGGGCTTACGGGCGTTTAGCAGCCAGTTATTGTGTGAACAGGTTGTTGGTCGTGGTTTGCGGAGAACTTCTTACGATGTGGGAAAAGACGGTTTATTTGAGCCAGAGTATGTGAACATCTTTGGTGTGCCTTTCACATTCATTCCACATGAGGGAACCGACGGGCCGCCCCCACCGCCTCCACCCCCTAAAACAAGAATTGAACCAGTTAAAGAAAAAGCAGAACACAAAATTTCATTCCCTAACATTCTGAGGATTGACCATGTTTACAAACCGCAACTATCTATTAACCTGGAAAAGGTCAAACCGCTTGAACTTGATCCATATGAATCAATCACAGAGGCAGAGTTGGCAGCAATTATCGCGGGGAAGCCAAATCCTGCGGCGCTTACTGAGATCGATTTAAAAGAAATTGGTGAAAAATTCCGTTTGCAGTCTATTATTTTTAGAATTGCTTCCACGATTTACAATTCAGAAAAGAAACCCGACTGGAAAGGAAGTAAGGAAACGTTTTTGATTCAACTTATTGGCATTATTGAACAATTCATTTATTCGGATAAGATCAGGATAAAAAATCCATTATTCAATGAGGATGAAGTAAGAAAGAGAATCCTGATTATGCTTAATATGAACAAAGTCATTCAACATATCTGGAATGAAATACGAGCAGAGAATACGACACAACTCACCCCGGTTTTTGACAAGGAACATCCCATCCGTTCGACTGCTGATGTGCGCACATGGTGGACAAGCAAACCGTGTGAGAACTTTGAAAAAACACATATCAACTTTACCGTTGTTGACAGCAAAATGGAATTTCTTGAGGCAAGAACCATCAACGATTGCGAGTTTGTAGAATCATTCGTGAAGAACGACCATTTAGGTTTCGCCATTCTGTACAACTACCAGGGAATTATCAGGAGATATTTTCCAGACTTTATTATCAAATTGAAGAATGGAGAACATGTCATTCTTGAAACCAAAGGCCAAGATAGCGAACAGAATAAAACCAAGAGGGCATTTTTAGAGGGGTGGTGCAGAGCAGTGAATCATCATGGTGGTTTTGGCAAATGGATTGGGGCAGTATCATTTGACCCAAATGACCTTCATAAGATTATAAGAGACGCTGTAAGTAAATGAACAAAGGCGAAATGGAAAAGGTATTATAGCCCAGCATGTTATAAAATATGCAAAAAATACCCTTTTAAGAAATGGTACTCATGAAGTCATAAAATAAGCCTTTAAGTTAAACAATCATCATGCAATCACCGTAACTAAAAAAACGGTAGCCTTTATCTTTGGCTATTTCGTAAGCATTCATGATATTTTCCCTTCCCGCAAAGGCGGAGACCAGCATGAGCAGCGTGGTCTTGGGAAGGTGAAAATTCGTGAGCAGGACATCAACATATTTAAAACTGTAAGGAGGGTAGATAAATAAATTCGTCCAACCGGAGAATTGGGGTGTTTTATCACTCATGGCGATTGTCTCCAGGACGCGGCAGGAAGTGCTTCCAACGGCGACCACACGTCTGTTTTGCTCCCGGGTCTTTTGTATTTTTTGAATAATTTCCGGGGAACATTCGTAATATTCCTTGTGCATGGTGTGGTCCCGAATATCGTCTGTTTTGACAGGCAAAAATGTGCCTATTCCCACGTGCAAGGTAACAAATGCTATTTCTGCGCCGTTTTGCTTTATCTTTTCCAGGGTGTTTTGGCTGAAGTGCAGGCCGGCCGTAGGTGCGGCGATTGCCCCTTCTTTTTGAGCAAATACCGTCTGGTATCGTTCTCTGTCAGCATCTGATGATGAGGCTACTTCATGTTTACCGCGTTTTATATAAGGTGGTAAGGGCATTTTTCCGATTCTGCCCAGCATCTCTTTTACATCAAATTTTCCGTTAAATTCGATAAGCCATGAGCCGTCTTCCGCTTTATCAAGTAGTGTGGCGGAGATTATGTTGCCTTCAGTATAAATTTCCTCACCGATTTTTAAGGTGGCATTCGATTTAATAAGCGCCTTCCACCGGTTTCCCCCTCTCTCTTCTGTAAGTAATAATTCAAGAAATGCACCACTGATTCTTTTTCCCGGTATCAATGCAGGTATTACCCTGGTGTTGTTCAGAACCAATAAATCTCCGGGGTGGAGATATTCGGTGATTTCGTGAAATTTACGGTGCTC
Source organism: Candidatus Brocadia sp. (assembly GCA_011525665.1). Taxonomy (GTDB): domain Bacteria; phylum Planctomycetota; class Brocadiia; order Brocadiales; family Brocadiaceae; genus Brocadia. Next base: position 45,980 of record WYAU01000055.1, on the reverse strand, counting down.
TATTTTGCCGCTGGTTCGATGCAAAATCAGCATTCTTGCATCATCACGGTTTTTCGGCGGACGCTGAGCAATTAGCTCTTTCGGGAGGTCATAATCGTAGTCGGATAATTTGGTATAAATTGTAACAGGATTAGGCGCGGCGACATTCATTTGATTCTTTGGGATATCTTATCATGTTAAAGAAGAATAATCAAGTTGTATAAATTGAAAAATAATATTCTAAAACAGAGAAATATTTTGAGGGGGGTTTGTCGGGAAGGATAGCATCATATATGGTATTCACTTTAATACGTATTACAACAGTTTGGATATGAAAGATATCCAATTTCTCGATGCCCGAAAGGGCAGTAAAAATATTTCTTGACAATTTAATAAAAAAGTTTATTGTCATAGCCGTTAGTGGTATCGAGTGGTGAAAAGTGGGGAATAAAACCAAAATGTTCACCGGTGAGTACCATCATACGATTGATGACAAAAATAGACTGGCCATACCAGCCCCTCTTCGTGAGAGTATCGATGTGGAGAAGGATGGAAAGGGATTTTTTATAACTCGAGGACTCGATACATGTTTATTCATGTACACACCCAGGGTATGGCAGAGTGTCGTTTTTCGGATAGAACAACTCTCTTTTACGAATAAAAAGGCGCGCCAGTTCCAGCGCCTTTTTTTTTCCAAAGCACAGAAAATTCCCGATTGTGATCAACAAGGACGTATCCTGATCCCACAGTATTTAAAAGATATTGCCAGGATTCAAAAAAATGTCGTGATTGTAGGGGTAAGCAGCCGTATTGAGGTTTGGGATGAAAAGGCCTGGAAGGATTTCGAGTCCGAACATAACAAGGGATTCGAAGAGATTGCTGAAGATTTGTTCCAATTGGGTTTTCCTTCCGCAGAAGCAGGGCAGATACAACCCCCCTCGTTATAGAAGTCAGGCGAAATGGATGATACAAACAACCTTCTTCACCAGCCTGTGATGGTCGAAGAAGTGCTAGATTACCTCCGTCCGAAAGCGGGCCACATCATATTAGACGGCACCGTGGGAAACGGGGGGCATGCAGGCAGAATTATGACAAAAATAGGCCCGGACGGTTTTTTGATTGGCATTGATAGGGACATGGAAATTTTGCAGATGGCAAAACACTATCTCTCAAAAATAGGGTGCCCTTTTAAACTTTACCATGCCGACTATTCCGATGTTGACGAGGTATTGAGGCAGGCAGGAGTCAGAAAGGTTCATGGCGTGTTGCTTGATTTAGGGGCGTCCTCATTGCAGTTTGATCGGGCGGACCGCGGCTTTAGTTTCTCGAAAGAGGGACCGCTGGATATGAGAATGGACCGTTCACAAGGGGGTACTGCTCAGGAGCTAATCCGGAGGTTTTCCGTAAAGGAATTGGAAGAATTATTCAGAAGATACGGGGAAGAGCGATGGTCAGCGCGGATTGCAAGGGCGATACGAAGGGAAGCAGATGCGGGAGGTATTGCTTCAACGAGGCAACTGGCCGACTTAATTGAACGGGTTATACCGAAAGGGAAAAGTAAAATTCATCCGGCTACAAGGGTCTTTCAGGCGTTGAGAATTGCGGTAAACAGGGAGTTGGAAAGTTTAGAGGGTTTTTTGGATAGGATTCATACTTACATGGAAACGGGTGCCCGCGTTGTAGTTATAAGTTTCCATTCTCTTGAGGATCGGATTGTAAAGAATGTATTTGCAGAAAGGGCCAACCAGAAGATATTCACGATACTTACAAAGAAGCCGGTAACTCCGGGCGAGGTTGAGAGACAAAGAAATATTCGGTGCAGGAGCGCAAAACTGAGGTCTGCAGAAAGGATTTGATATGAATGTATCGAGGATATTGGTAATATTTGTCATAGCAATTGCAATGGCGGTGTTCGTGGTGTGGGAAAGAAACAAAATTATAGAAGTAGGGTATCAGGTGGCTAAATTGCAAAGGCATTGTGATGAGTTATCGGAAACAAATAGAAAGCTGAACTATCATGTCGGCCGGTTAAAAACACCTGAAAATGTGGCCTATAAGGTACAGTCACTGAAGCTGCCTCTTGTTCTGCAGGAAGATTCATCGGGAATAATGGTAGCCGGACGGATAAAAGTGAAAAAAAGCGTGACGAAAACGATGAAAACGATGAAGACGAACCTGAAGAAGGATTTATATACCCAAAAGGGAATGGCTGTGGATTGTTGTTCTTTGCATTATTAAAATTTTTGGGCATCCAGAGAAGTAGAGTCGTTTTTCCCCTGATGGCAGTTGGCAAAAAGGCTCCGCCCCTAACTGCGTCACAATTATTACGAAGAGGTTGTTGTGCATGCATGGCAAAGCAATTGGTGTGTTTTCGTATCTGTTGAGCCCTCCTCCCGGACGCTTTCGGGGCAAAGATGTTTTTTGTCTTGAAAGCGTCCGTAAATATTTTTCAATGATAATGATTATGATAGCTTCATAAATGCCTTTGGGAATTGTCAATATGACGCCTTTAAAAAAACACAAATTTTGGGCCAACATAACGGGTATTTTTCTCATCGGGATTTTTATTGCGCTGGCGGTTCATTTAGGGCGGCTCCAACTCGGTGAACATGATAAATATCTGGAACTGGCGAGAATGCAGCAGTGCAAAAAGATTGAGTTGCCTGCAAGAAGAGGCTCCATCCTGGACAGAAACGGAATCACGCTTGCAGAATCTTTACAAGTCGGTTCCGTGTATGCCGACCCTGCCGAAATTGAAGATCCCTCTCATGTGGCGAATCAACTCGGAAAGATACTAAAACTTAGTCCATCAAGGATAGGCAAACTCCTGAATAAAGGCAATCGATTTGTTTGGATTAAGCGAAAGATCGGTGATGAAGAACTCGGTTTGGTAGCAAAATCGTCTCTCAAAGGGGTGTATATAAAACACGAGTATCACCGTTTTTATCCCCATGACCACTTGGGCAGTCATATCCTCGGATTTGCCAATATTGACGAAAAGGGACTCGAAGGAATCGAACTGTCATTTGATGAGGTACTGTCCGGGGAAACCGGGTATAAATTGATCGTTCGGGACGCGCTGCAACGTCAGATTATAACGCCGGATGCAGAAGTACAATTGCCCAGACACGGGAATGACGTTGTATTGACGATTGATGCGAATATTCAGCGTATCACCGAGGAAGAGCTGGAAATTGCCTGGGAAAAATGGAAACCCTCCTCCGCAACGGCACTTGTTATGGATCCGATGACGGGGGAAGTATTGGCCATGGCCAACTATCCTGCGTTTAATCCCAATCATTTCAAAAAATATCCTCCGGGAGCCAGGAGAAATCTGGCTATCACCGATTGTTATGAGCCGGGTTCATTGATGAAACCCCTCGTGATTTCGGGTGTGTTTGAGCAGGGTGTGGCAAGGCCTGACGACGTTTTTTTTTGCGAAAATGGCAGCGGCAATATAGAGGGGAGGAAGCTGCGTGATACACATAGATATGGCAATCTTACCGTTTCTGAGATTATCATTCATTCGAGTAATATAGGAATGGCTAAAATAGGTATGCTCATGGGAAATGAAAAGATGTACCGATATCTTAAGCAATTCAATTTTGGAGAAAGAACGGGGATAGAGCTGCCGGGAGAAATTGGCGGCATCTTCCGTCCTGTGAAGCAGTGGTCAAAAAAATACTCCCTGATATCCGTTTCCATAGGACACGAAATAGCAGTCACGCCGCTCCAGTTTATTACGGCTTTCTGCAGCATTCCCAATGGCGGACTGTTGCTCAGCCCGAAGATTGTAAAATCAATAATAAAAAACAATAACCAGGCACGGGATGATTTCCCGTGTCCGCAACCCGTGAGGCGGGTAATGAATGCAAACGTTGCACGGAATGTCATGAATCCTATACTGATGAGGGTTGTTGCCGAAGGCACAGGGAAGAATGCAAACCTGCTGGAATACGATGTCGCGGGAAAAACGGGTACGTCACAAAAGATCGAGGGTGAAGGAGGGCGATATTCTCATGAAAAATATGTGGGCTCTTTTATCGCCTATGCTCCCGCGGAGCGACCCCGTCTTTGTGTCCTGGTTATGATTAATGAACCTCAGAAAGGTGAATATTATGGCGGTATCGTTGCAGCCCCCGTTGTAGGGGAGATCATAAGACGATCTCTTGTTTATCTGGGAGTGGAACCCTCGGGATTCAAAATGGCAATGCAATAGTTCTTTTCTGCGTATTCCCGTAGACGTGATTTTGATGGCGTGAAAAGACAAGAAATCTATGATAATATATTTTTAGTTTTTACGAGAGATATGGGCAAAGGAAAGGGGCGAAAAGATGACGCAAAAAGAAATTGAAAAACAAAATTTTATCTTATGGTACAGTTTGTATGCCACGGAAAAAGAGCTTGAAATTGCCCGGACGAACAACAGGGAAATCCTGGACAGACTTTTAAAGGAATATGCCGAGGAAGTTGATAAGGTTAACAGGACAAGGCACTTGTACGAGCGGATTATTCAATCAAAGAGTAAAAAAACACAGGGCTTTGATGCAACATTGAAAATAAATTGTTTTTCCCGTTAAAAAGCAGGGGATTTCTACGGAAAGCCAAGTAAGGGTCTATGAAATTAAGTGAGCTTTGTTCTTGTCTGAAAGACCACGAATATTCCGATTTTGTGGAAAAGGAAGTGTGCGGGATAACCCATGACTCACGAAGGGTCCAAGGAGGTTATGCGTTTGTTGCCATCAAAGGGCATAAGGTGGATGGACACGATTTTGTTGCCGATGCGCGTGAGAAAGGGGCCATTGCGCTTGTTGTGGAAAAAAAGGTCGATGTTACTCCACAAATACCGCGGATCATCGTTTCAAATACACGCTCTGCCCTTGCGACGCTGAGCTGCTGTTTTTATGGAGAACCTTCTTCCCGCATGACTGTTGTCGGCATTACGGGAACGAACGGTAAAACAACCACATCATATCTTACAAAATCAATCATTGAAGCTTCCGGAGAGAAGGCCGGCCTGATAGGCACGATTAACTACCAGATAGGAAACAGGGTGATACCCGCACAGGAGACTACTCCCGAATCAGTTGAAATCCAGAGTTATCTGTCCGAAATGCTTACATCAGGTATAAAATACGCGGTAATAGAAGCATCCTCGCATGCCCTCTCTCAGCACCGGTTAGATGGGGTTCGTTTCAGTTCCGCAATCTTTACGAATTTATCCATTGAGCATCTTGATTACCATGCAAATATAAGGAATTACAGAGCGGAAAAGCTTAAACTGGTAAAAGGATTAGGCGCTAAAGGGTTTGCCATCCTGAATGCCGATCATAATGCGAGTAAACATTTTGCGGAGTGCGCAAAATCACCGGTCGTCTGGTATGGTATAAAGAAAAAGAATGCGGATGTAACCGCCGAAATAATACACATGGGCGCAGAGGGAACAAAATTTTTACTGAATTCCCCGTGGGGGAAAGCGCTTGTTAACGGAAAATTGACCGGTAAACATAATATTTATAACGCATTGGCCGCAGCTGCCAATGCATTGGCGCTGGGTTTTAAGATTGATATAATAAAAGCGGGTATTGAATCTTTAAGCGTCGTAGCGGGTCGTCTGGAAAAAGTTGATTGTGGACAGGATTTCGATGTCTATATTGACTTCGCCCACACGCATCAGGCGTTGCAGGTTGTCCTGAGTACCCTGCGGGCAATAACGGCAGGACGCGTTATTTTGGTTTTTGGATGCGGCGGAGATAGGGACAGAAAGAAAAGGCCCAAAATGGGGCATGTTGCAGAAAAATACTCAGACCTTTTCTGGATAACAAGCGATAATCCCCGCTCCGAAGACCCTTATGATATTATATCCGAAATTCAAAAAGGCGTAAGAAAGCGCGGTTCTTTCCGGGTGCACTCCGATAGAAAAACTGCTATTGCAGAAGCACTCTCGGAGGCAAAAAAGGGTGATGCTGTAATTATTGCAGGAAAGGGTCATGAACACTATCAGATAACAAAAGGTGCCACAATCCCTTTTGACGATCGCGAGATCGTAAGGCAAATCCTGGAGGGCGCTGGGGTAGCGCGTATTTAAGCAGGTGAAACAACGAAATGGAAGTTTTATCTCTTGATGATGTGGCAAATGCTGTCCGCGGGAGTATGGCGCCTGGCGACAAAAGTATACAGGTACGGGGTGTATCCACGGACAGCCGAAATATCCGAAAAGGAGATTTGTTTTTTGCGCTTAGAGGGGAGCGGTACGATGGTCATCAGTTTATTCGGCAGGCGATGAATGCCGGCGCAAGGGGCGCGGTTGTTTCACATGAAATGCAACGGGAGTTCGGATGCATGGATTTTCCCCTGATTCGGGTAAGGGACGTTGTAAAGGCGTTAGGTGATCTGGCAAAGTATTATCGCCGAAAATTGGAAACGAAAATTATCGGGATCACCGGGAGCAATGGGAAGACAACCACGAAAGAGATGACGCACCACTTATTGTCTTATTTCGGTCCGGCGGTAAAATCACAAAAAAGTTTTAATAATTTTATCGGCGTACCGTTAACGATATTTGAAATTGAGAATAGGCATCGGTACGGTGTGCTGGAAATGGGCACAAATGCCCCGGGGGAAATTCGACGTTTATCTGACATCGGCGCCCCTGACGTTGCCGTGATTGTGAATGTTTCAAAGACCCATCTCGAGGGTCTCGGCAGTATCGAGGGGGTTGCACTGGCCAAGGGGGAAATACTGGAAAATCTCGGCAAAGACGGTGTATTTGTGTATAACGCTGATAATCCCTGGTGTGTTAAGATTTCCGGAGGATTCGGGGGAGACGCAGTAAGTTTTGGTTTTAATCCTCACGCACGGGTACGCTGTACTGGCGTGAAGAAAAGAGACCGGGGTTATGTTTTGATAATTGACGGAAACTGTGAAATATATTTTCCCATTCCGGGTTATCATAATATTTATAACTGTTTGGCGTCTTTTGCGGTATGCCGTGCACTGGGGCATCGGATCAGCGATCTGAAGGATGCTTTTTCTTCCTTTGCGCTACCTCACATGAGGATTGAACAACAGCGCATGGGGAATATAACACTCATTAACGACGCCTACAATGCAAATCCTGCGTCGGTGCGTGCAGCTTTGGAATATCTCAATGAAACGGATACAGCGAGGAGAAAGGTATTTATTTGCGGAGACATGCTCGAGCTAGGAGAAGAATCTTTGCAGTTGCATAGAGAAATCGGGGAAATAGTGGCCCATCTCGATATTGATTTGCTATGGACGGTGGGAGAACGCGCGTCTGAAATTGCAAAGGCCGCAAAATTGTCCGGTATGCATGAAGAACGGATCAGCAGTTTCAAGGACGTTGCTGATATCACGGTGTCAGATATCCAGGAGCTCCGAGAAAATGACGTGGTGTTAATCAAGGGTTCCCGAAGTATGCATATGGAAAATCTTATCGAGAAATGCAGGGAATTATTATAAAGCGGTTATGAATCCATGATTGTTTTTGATGGGGAAACAATATGATGGATAAACGAAAAAAGGTGTTGTTGATCGGGAGAGACAATACCCTTTGCTCTGGCATACGGAATATGCTGAAAAAAGAGGTTTACCATGTCGATTTTACTTATAATGCCGGAGAGGCGTTTACAAAAATTCAAAATGCTCGAACAGACTTGGTTTTGCTTGATTGCGATTCTTCAGGGATAAATATACCCGAATTCATCTCTTTCATCAGCGCCTCTGCCCGTAACAAACCCGGTATTTTGGCAATGATAAATTGTGCGGATGGCGGTTGCGGTTCTGATTATACCCTCCTTGCAGTAGATGATGTAATCACCAAACCTTTGAATTCGGTTGAGTTACAATGCCGTATACATCGCATACTTGTGCGGAGGTGTAGCGCGGGCGTACCGGATGCACACCAATCCGATTCGGAGACGTTTCTGGAGATAATGAAGAACTCGTCCTCCGCTCAAACGAACAGGGAAATTCTGCATACCATTGTCAGAAAAGTCGCCATCCGCATGAATGCAACCCGTTGCTCTATTATTCGTGCGACTTGTGGAAGGAAATTTGCCCGGATAATTGCTTCTTATGATGGCCCGGACATACATTCCGGGATAACGCTCGATAATTATCCAGAGATAAAGAAGGCATTAGAGACGAAAGATGCTGTCGTTGCCCACTCTGTTTGTCCTGATCCGTTAATGAAAGACGTAAGAGACAAGAGAAAGTTTCTGAAAGGTCATATCATTGTTGTTCTTCCTATTCTGTTGAAAGGGGATGCAGTCGGGGTTCTTTTCTTAAGAAGTAGTCAGGAAAAGGAATCCTTCACGGAAAGCACACTGAAAGTTTTGAAAATGGTGGCATGTATTGTTGCGAGTGTCTTGGATAACGTCTTTCTTCATGAAAGCTTGGAGTCTGCAAGGTCACAGCTGACACAATCAGAAAGATTAAGGGTTTTGGGTGAATTGGCTACCGGTGTAATACACGATTTTAATAATGTGCTGAGCGGCATTCTCGGTCACATCCACATGTTACTTTCCCGGAATGTCGATGCCGCAACGTGCGAACGATTGCAGACTATTGAAAAGCTCGTATTGGACGGAAGCGATGTTGTGAGAAGGGTCCGGGAATTTACGGGAATTTGCGCTTCAAAAGAATTTGCCACAATCAATATTAATGATATGGTAAACGATGTTGTGCGAATGACGGAACCAAAATGGTCTGGAGACCCGGAGCATGCAGAAATAACCGTGCGGGTTGACGTTGATTCTACGGCAACTCCGGTGGTGGAAGGAAACGCCTCGGAATTACGAGAGGTTTTTACCAATATCTTGTTCAATGCGGTTGATGCCATGCCTAAGGGAGGGAAACTTACGATTCAAACAAGAACGAATGGGAGGTATGTTTCTGTTCGATTCTTTGATACGGGCGAAGGGATGTCTAAAGAGACCAAAAGGAGGGTATTTGAGCCATTTTTTACGACAAAAGGATCCAGGGGTATGGGATTGGGGATGAGTGTTGCTCAGGAAATAATTAAACGACACCATGGCCGGATTGTCATCGATAGCGAACGTGGTGTTGGTACTGTCGTTACTGTGCGGCTTCCTCTGCCTGGAAAACTTACGAAGAAAATGGAGGTCCCGTCCGTTCTTAAAAAAAGTAAAAAAACAAAGGCGCTTTTTAGCGGCGATGATGAGATTGTTCCGGATGCCCTGGTGGAGAATTTCATAAATTAAAAGATTGTCAAAGAAAGGTTTAAAAAGTTTTGCTCTATAATTTGTTTTCTTCGCTCTATTCGGCGGAAGTATTGAAATACATATCCTCCCGTTCATGTTTGGCTGCTTTTACGGCATTTTTTATCAGCATTTTTTTTGGTCGTTGGTTTATCAAAAAACTTCGGGCTTTGAACGTCGGTGAGGATACAACAAAAAAAGACTCCGAAGAACTCAAACGTATGCATTGTGACAAAAAGAACACGCCAACAATGGGAGGGATTATCGTGATCGCCTCTGTTTTAATTTCAACCCTCCTTTGGTGCAATATTTACAATGAATATATTCTCTTGTCGCTGTTTACGTTGATATGGTTAGGCGTGCTGGGATTTATCGATGATTATATCAAACTTACGCAAAAAAATGTACCGGGTTTGACGGATGTGTCGAAGCTGCTGTTTCAATCAGCGTTGGGGCTTATTTTGGGGTTGATAGTGTATTTCCATTTTAGCAAATTCACATGGGGTACGCAGCTGGCCATTCCTTTTTTTAAAGATTTCAAACCCGATGTAGGTCCTTTCTATATAGTTATTGTTGCCTTTTTTGTCGTGGGGATGTCAAACGCCGTCAATCTCACGGATGGCCTGGATGGTCTTGCGATAGGGTGCAGCGTGATTGCAGGAATTGCTTTTGCGGTTGTTGCCTATATCTCAGGGAGGGTTGATTTCAGTAATTATTTGAGGATCCCCTATATACCGGGAAGCGGGGAACTGAGTGTTTTTTGCGCAGCAGTTGCAGGGGGGGGATTGGGATTCTTATGGTACAATTGTTTTCCCGCACAGATTTTCATGGGAGATACTGGATCATTAACCCTGGGAGGTATACTGGGGCTCATTGCTGTTATCGTAAAGCAAGAGGTATTGATGGTTATTCTGGGGGGTGTCTTTATCGCAGAGGCGGTTTCTGTCCTTATACAAGTTTCTTTCTATAAAATGACAAAGAAAAGGATTTTCCGCTGTGCACCCCTGCACCACCACTTCCAGTTTAAGGGATGGCCTGAGGCGAAGATCACACTCAGATTTTGGATAGTTGCAGCCCTGTTGGCTGTGTTCGGTTTTGCCCTGCTATAAAAGGAGAGGTATTCGTGAAACCATGGCATTTTGTTATCTATATTGTCGTTATCTTGTTGGGATTTAGTATCGTTACTGTGTATAGCACAGATATGACAACCGCAGTCTCCGGGGGGAATGGCTATCAGTCCATGAAGCATCTTCTGTGGATACTCATAGGTTCCCTGTTACTGGTGACAATGTCAATAGTAGACTATCATTACTTGCAGAAACTGAGTGTTCCCATTCTGGTTATTTCTTTTGTCCTTCTTTCCCTGGTATTGGTGCCCGGTATAGGCACGGTTGCCAACGGCGCCCGCAGATGGATTCGATTCAATCATGTTTTTGGAATCCAACCGTCTGAACTTATGAAATTGGCTGTTATCATATTTATTTCGAGTTACATCGCTAAAAATCAGAGTCGTATGTCCGAATTCAAGCGTGGTTTCTTAATACCCCTTGGCGTTATTGGGGTAATAAGCGCCCTTGTACTGATGGAACCGGATTTCGGGACCGCTGCATTTATTGCAATTCTGTCTTTGATCATGCTGATTGTGGGGGGAACAAGAATTATTTTTGTCTGCTTTACTGCCATCGCTTTTGTGCCCTTTATACACAAAATGATATTTGAGGTCTCCTATAGAAAGGACAGATTGATGGCTTTTCTCGACCCGTGGAAGGACCCCTCCGGAACGGGATATCATATAATTCAGTCATGGATTGCCCTTGGTTCCGGGGGATTGACGGGGTTAGGTATTGGAGGCAGTAAACAAAAATTGTTTTTTTTGCCGGAAAGTAATAGTGATTTTATATTTACCATTTTGGGAGAAGAGTTTGGTTTTCTTGGAGTAATAGCAATTATTACCCTCTTCTTGCTGTTACTGTGGCAGGGACTGAGGATTGTCCACAGGGCAAAAGATGTGTTCGGGTTTTTTGTAGGGCTTGGGATTACAGTAATGTTCGGCTTACAGGCAGTTATAAACATTGCGGTTGTGTCCGGCATTGTGCCGACAAAGGGTATTCCCTTGCCTTTTCTTAGTTCGGGGGGATCTTCGTTGCTATTCTCGCTTATGGGGATTGGCATACTGGTTAACGTCTCAAGACAGTCTGCAGCCGGGGATCCTTCCGGCCTGCCAGTTGCAGGAGAGACTGTGGAAGATACGATGGGTAGACTATTGCTTGTGAGAATTTGGCAAAAGATTACAACGAGTGTGGCCGGTTTTTCCTGGCGATAGGAGGGAAAAGTAACTGCTTGTGTAATCCATAGCGTGTGTAAATCTTAAACACGAGATGACCCGTAATGTGTCATGTGTTTAATTTTTGAACTAGCGTTATTTGAGGAAAAAGGGGTATAAAAATGAAAGCGATTTTTGCGGGGGGTGGCACCGGCGGACATTTGATGGCGGGGCTGAGTGCGGCAGAAGAAATTCGTTCGAGGTTTCATGAGGCGGAGATTATCTTTTTTGGGACGGATAAAGAGTTTGAAAAGCGATGCGTGGAACAGAAAGGATTTCAATATCGGCAGTTGCATGTGAAAAAATTGGGGAGATCATGCAAACAGATATTTACTTTTTTTGGTACAATGCTTGCCAGTTTCGTTGAGTCCCTTTTTGTACTGAGAAGATTTAACCCTGACATCGTGATTGGTTTGGGTGGATACTCCTCGGTTGCGGCAATTATCGCTGCAAAATTGCTTGGAATTCCATCCGTGCTGCTTGAACAAAATGTTGTTCCCGGGAAGGCGAATCGTTTTCTAGCCCGATGGGTTGATGAGGTGTATTGTCATTGGCGTGGCCCGATTAAGTGGTTTAACAAAGCAAAAATTGTCCGGGTGACAGGGACGCCCGTACGGAAGGATATCCTGTTGAGCAAAAGAGGCCGTTCCGCTGAGAAATTCGGGTTAAGCCCTTCTAAAAAAACGCTTTTGATTATGGGAGGGAGCCAGGGCGCGCGGGCAATCAATGAGGTTATAGTAAAATGTTTGCCTAAATTAGAGATGCTGGCGAACAACGTGCAAATAATCCATTGCACGGGTGCATACGGGCACGAAGAGGCAAAGGCTGCATATGCACGAGCGAAGATCGATGCGTTCGTTTGTAGTTTTCTGGATGATATGGGCGCTGCTTTTAGTATGGCAGACGTGATCGTTTGCAGGGCGGGCGCAACGACGATTGCAGAGATTACGGCAATCGGTATTCCCGCCATACTAATACCATACCCCCACGCAGCCGATAACCACCAGTACTGGAATGCAATGGAATTGGCTAGCAATGGGGGAGGATATTTGTTGCAACAGATTGATTTGACGCCTGAAAAAATCGTCGAACTTATTACCGATCTTTTTCATAATAAAGAGAAGTATGACAGGATGAAGATGTTTAGCAAGGGAATGGGGATCCCGAATGCGTCGGTGAATGTAGTTGATAATATCTGCAGGGTGATTGGTCTTAAAAGTGCCCAATTTGCGCTGATTGTCGGTTGACGTAATAGGAGGGGGATTCTCATTTGCCGTGTATCGAAAAAGACGTTGCCAAAGGCATTCTCAGGAAATGAGAGGAATTTTAACAGATTGTCAGGTAAAAGAGGAAACAATCTATGAATTTTTCAGAAGGTATGGACAATATCAAGGCATCCAAGGTGTCTTTGGAAAAACAATTTAATTGTCGACCTTTACGCGGGCATTGCGTATACTTTATCGGTATCGGTGGTATTGGAATGAGCGCCGTTGCGCGCATTCTTATTCATGAGGGCTGCGTTGTCGCCGGTTCAGATGTGCGGACATCTTCCCTGACTTCAACGCTGGAAGAAATGGGCGCCAAAATTAATACGAAACAAGATGGAAGTCTGATGCCGGCTGAAACAGACATGGTGGTAGTGTCAGCGTCGATTTCTGAAGATAATCCCGATTTGAAAACTGCCCGTAAGATGGGGATAAAGGTAGTGAAATATTCTCAAATACTCGGCTCATTAATGCAAGAAAAACGTGGTATTGCAATCAGTGGTACCCACGGGAAGACGACTACAAGCGCCATGATCTCGACGGTATTAAAAGCGGCGGGGCTGGATCCGACATTTGTTATAGGCGGAGAGGTGCCGGGTATCGGCGGCAATGCGCATCTGGGAAAGGGAAATTTATTTGTGGCAGAGGCCTGTGAATATGACCGGTCGTTTTTAAATCTTACTCCGCAAGTGGGTGTGATTACCAATATAGAAGAAGATCATCTGGATTATTACGAAAATATTGAAAAAATAATAAATGCCTTTGGTGATTTTGCATCATCAATCTCAAGAGACGGCCTGCTGGTTGTCAATAATCATGACGATAACATATCTGTTGCCGTAAAAAGAGCGCATTGTAAGGTAGAAACATATTCTCTTGACGTCTCCTCTGATTGGTGTGGAGAGATCATTTCCGGGGGGAGTGGTATCAACAGATTTAAGGTCTTTAAAAAAAACACCTTTTTTGGTGAATTTTTGTTAAAAATACCGGGGGCTCATAATGTGTTAAATGCGCTGGCTGCTACCGCGGTATGTACATTTATAGGAGTGGATAGAGATTCTATTAAGGCAGCGTTGGCATCTTTCACGGGAGCGAACAGACGTTTTCAGATCATTGGCGTGAGAAATGGCATTACGGTAATCGATGATTATGCACACCATCCGACAGAGATACGTGTTACATTGACGGCGGCGCGGGAACTCTATCCCGAAAAGAGAATATGGTGTGTGTTTCAACCTCATCAATATAGCAGGACACGCCATTTATTGAAGGGATTCACAAAATCTTTTCAACATGCCGACCGGGTAATTCTTGCGGATATCTACGCAGCGCGTGACAATGATTATGAAAGAACTGTAATGAATTCTGTGAAGCTCTATGAAGAAACCCGTAATGCGGGTGTGGATGTCCAGTATATACCGCAATTAACCGATATTGTGCATGTCCTTTCGTCGAGTGTTAAACCCGGCGATGTTGTTGTGACAATGGGTGCGGGTGACGTGTGGAAAGTTGCTTATGATTTCGTTTCAGGATTCTGAAAAGGAGAATGTGGGATGAAGCCAAAAAATGTTGTAGTGCTGATGGGGGGGGTGTCTCCTGAACGTGAAATTTCACAGCGCTCCGGTAATGCTGTGGCAAAGGCATTGATGAACAGCGGATACAATGTTTCCTGCATCGATGTGAAAGACGAGAAGATTGAAGATCTGGATCATAAGGAAACAGATGTTGCCTTTGTTGCTTTACACGGATATTTTGGTGAAGACGGGGGTGTGCAGCAACTTTTAGAATCAAAGGGGATTCCCTACACGGGTTCCGGTGTCAATGCCAGCAGGCTTGCAATGGATAAATTGGCAACGAAAAAATGTTTTATCGATGCGGGCCTGAAAACACCGGATTATGTTGCCGTGACAGAATTCCAGGAATTGCGGGAGATACGGCATGAGCTTATGAGGCTTGCGTTGCCGGTAGTTTTGAAACCTACCCGGAATGGCTCCAGCATAGGCATATCAATCGTGAAAGACATGAAAGATCTTCAGCCAGGCTTGGAAAGGGCATTTGAGTTTGGATATGAAGTGATTATAGAAAAATATATAAAGGGGAGGGAATTCACTGTTGGTGTATTAGATGACAGGGCGTTGCCCCTCATTGAGATTAGACCGGCAATGGAGTTTTTTAATTACGATGCGAAATATAAGGATGACAGAACGGAATACCTCATCGTGCAGACAGCCCAAAGAGAAAAGGGAGATACCGCCGGCAATCCCAGACGAGATGGTGGATTTCTGTCGTCCTCCCTCTATGATGCTGCGCAGGAACTGGCTCTCCGTGCGCATAAGGTGCTTGGTTGTCGGGGATTTTCACGAGTCGATATGCTGCTGAATGAGAATAATTTTTATTTATTGGAAGTAAATACGATCCCTGGTTTTACGGAAAAAAGCTTGCTGCCGAAAGCTGCAAGAGCAGCGGGTATATCCTTCCCTTCTTTATGTGAAAAAATTGTTGATCTCGCATTTCAGGGGACACTGGTAAGTGCCGATGAAACAATTCAAAATTAACCGTGGTCATATATTTCCCCTTAAGGCCGTTGCGGATATCCTTTCCGCCAAATTAGGGGGAGCGAAAAGGATAATCTATCCGCTTTTTTTGCGGTTGGGGGTATTTGTCTGTATCATGGTTTTTATGATATGGGGAATAAAAAGGATATGGTGTTCTCTGACAGACTTAAATATTTTTAAGGTTAGTCCCTCGACGTTCTCTTTTTATACGCCTTCCTGGGTAAATGATCATTTTTCTGATGATATAAAACAGGTAGGAACTTTAAACGACCGCTATGGCATGTACGAAAACAATTTGACCCAAAGAATTGCAGACGTTTACGGGGGAATTGTTGTCGTTAAGAAAGTCGACTCGATCAAGAGGGTTTTCCCCAATAAACTCAATATCAAACTTGTCCTGCGCAAGCCTGTTGCCCTCGTCAAGAGCGGGAGTAATGCGTATCTTGTCGATGATGAGTGTGTCTTGCTGCCAAAAGAATATTATAAGTTACAAAATGTAGAGTACGCGAGCCCCTGTATCCAGAGCAATAAACTCGCCCGATTGCCTCTCCATGGAAGTAAATGGAATGATAAAGGCGTTGAAGCGGGGGTAGAGCTGGTGAAATTTCTCAGGGCAAATACCATCCATAATCTTTTTAAGGTTGTGGCAGTTGATGTATCAAATGTCTGCAAAAGGCGGTTTACGGGCAAGAGTGATATTGTATTGTGGACGGAAAATAATACGCAAATACGCTGGGGATGCTCGCCTTTATGTAAAGAACCCAATGAGCTTTCCGATGAAGAGAAATTGCAAAACCTTCTTAGCATAGCAAAGACGGAAGGAACAAATCTCAAGCAGATGGAATATGTCGATGTTCGTTGGAAAAAGCCGTTAGGTAAACGATGGGCGAAGATTGACGACGCGACGGAAGAACATTAAAAACTATTATGGTAAATTGGGATTTTCCGGGTCCCAAATCAACTCTTTTCCTGCCTGCCTGTTTGGCCAACCTTCATTTGTAGTACCATCCGAATCACCATTTCGTATGCTTTCTATGTGGCCATCTATAAAAAGAATATTTGCTGCCTTTGAATGCCTTTGTGCCACGCTTCCATAAGACCCCTCAAATTTATTCGCTACCGCAGAACTGTAGTTACCACTGCTATTGTAAATATTGCCGTCAAATAGCAATACTGTCTTTGTAGGATTTTCAATGGTTTCAATGTATCGCTGACAATCAGAGGCTGGCACAAGATTTTGATTCATCTTTATTGTACGTGTATTAACTTGTTCAGAAAGAGGTACAGTTTTGAAGATCGGGTCTTGTTTTACTCGTAAAAGGCGTTCTTCCGGAGAAATCTCATCCCTTTTGCCGGGAAGTTGTAATGTTGTCAGATAACTATCAATGGCCTTAAACCAGACTTCGGCACTACAACTCCTTGAACCGTCTTTGCTTGTATCGCTGTTATTAGGACGAGGCAGTAAGCCGTTGTTATCGTTTGTGTATTGTTCAAAGGCAAGAAATAACTGTCGCATGTTGTTCGCACAAACAATTTGCTGTGCTTTGTTTTTAATAGAGTAAAGCGCCGGGATAATAATGCCCATCATGATGGCAAGAATACTGATGCCAATGAACAACTCAATAATCGTGAAAGCTTGATTTTTTTCAGCCATGTACATAATTTTTTTTAGAAGCAAAAGGGTCACAAAATATTCACATATGGTATGCCAAATGTGAAATAGTAATTTTTAAAAATAGTAAATTTAATTATACCGGATGCTTACGGATAATAGCGGATACGGCGGCAAAAAGCCCAGGAGAGGTTGAGAATTGCAAAAGATGTATTTTACCGTACAGAAATGTAAGGGAATATGTGAAAAGCTTTAGGATCATAATAAAATGATAACGTATTTTTAAAAATATTTGACTTTTTGTGGTGTAATGTTAAAATTAGCAAGTAGTTTTGTTTTAATCAGATACGATCAATTCTCTGAAATGCGGAAGTGGCGGAATTGGCAGACGCGCTAGTTTGAGGGGCTAGTGTCAATAAAACGACATGGGGGTTCGAGTCCCCCCTTCCGCACCACTCTGTGTTTGCCTGCCAGAAGTAATAAAGATCAAACAGATACGTATACTTGAAATTGAGTTTAGTTGCACTTCCTTATAATGCATGGCATAAATAAAAGTGAGACGTGTTAACAAGTGAAAAGTTCACCCAATTGCTGGAGATTTATTGATGAGCAAAGGCATATTCCGGTGCGTAGCAGTTCTTGTGTTGTTTACAGTTGGTTGTAAAGGAATGCAAAAAAAGTATGATTATGTACCGTTTAAAAAGCCAATCACTCTTTCTACGACTACAGAAGAAGTAGAAAGGAAGTCCTGGGAATACGAAATTTCACAGAAAAAAGAGGTTGTGGAAGAGAAAAAGGAGAAGATATTAGATGAATTTGTTTACAAAGAGGAACGCAAAAAACCTGAACCTTCGCTCCGAAAACCGGAATATACGGGAGAAAAAATCGATATTGCATTTAACTTTGATAATGCAGAAATAAAAGACGTTTTACAGATTATATTAGGTGAGATTCTTAATGTGAATTATATTTTAGATAAAAGAATCGCCGGCACGATTAATCTCCATGCTACTGGTCAAGTTTATAAAGAAGAACTCCTTTCCATGCTCAATACCCTGCTTTACGTGTATGATTTTGCAATAATGAAAGATGGTGATTTATATAGAGTACTCCCCAAGGCAGAAACCCGCCCGGAGACGAATATTGTTGTTTATGGAGATAAAATCCCCCCGTGGGATAAAAATATCATGATTCAGATATGTCCCCTCCAATATGAAAACCCGAAAAACTTAAATGCGACTTTACGGCCATTTATGACGAGCGTTGGGAACATAGTTACCCATGGTGACTCTCCATTCATCATAATTGTTGAAACCGCCTCAAATATGGAAAAACTACTAACATTAATAAAAACGTTTGATACCCCCTTTTTTGCCGGTAAGGCCGTAAAAATTTATGATTTTAAACATGTCGACGGGAAGAATGTGGCTAAAGACCTTACTACACTTGCACAATCGTTGGGTGCAAAAGCGGGTGCTGAGGGCGAAGTTAGTTTTGTGCCATTTTCTGACACAAACAAAATGTTAGTGGTTACCAGGATACCGGAACTCTTGCCTAAAATCGACCTTTGGATAAAAAATATCGATGTTCCCCCATCAGAATTGGAGGAAGAGCCCAATGTGTATGTGTATAAAATACAGCATCAAAAAGCCGAAACGATTGTGCCGGTTCTGACACAGATTTACAGCGAAAAAATGGCTGCACAGCCTAAGGTGGTAGGAAAGAAGCAACTTGAGGCAATGAAGATCGTAGCCGACCCAAAAACAAATGCAATTGTTATTAAGGCGGTGTCTACTGATTATAAAGCGATAAAATCGATCATAGAAGCTATAGACGCCACCCCCCAGCAGGTATTTATTGAAGTCCTGATTTTGGAAGTCGATCTCGATAATAGGTTGAACTATGGGACAGAGTGGAGATTAGATGCTGCGATAGATGGAGGGCCTTTACAATTATTCGGTCTAGGCGACCTCGTAAGAACGGCTGGTAATCCGACGCTGACATTTACTAGTGCTAAAAATAATTTTCAAATCCTGCTGGAGATCCTTGCGACAAATACACGTACCAATATATTATCGGCCCCCCATATCCTTGTACGGGACGAACAGCCTGCAACGATACAAGTTGGTAGTGAAGTGCCTATTCTTACGAGCACTTCTGCAACTACAGGTACTGATGTTGTATTTCAGCAGGTGCAGTATCGTGATACCGGCATCATCCTTACCGTGATCCCTCACATTGCAGAAAATGATTTTATTACATTGGACGTAAAACAGGAAGTAAGTGACGCGCAAACAACAACTACAGGGGTGAGCGATTCGCCAACATTTTCCACCCGTCAGGCGGAAACCTCCCTTGTGATAAAGAGCGGGCATTCCATAAGTCTTGGCGGCATAATACAGCACAGAGACGAAAAAAGTATTACTAAAATACCCCTTTTGGGCGATATTCCTTATTTGGGCAATTTATTTAAAACCACCTCCATTACCAATACAAGGACAGAGTTGATAATTTTAATAACCCCTTATATTGCGAATGATGCTGAAGAAGCAGATTCGTTAACCAATGCCTTTCAAAAGAAATTAAAAGAAATAGAGCCGTTATTGTCCCGAAGAGTAGATGAAAGTGAAACGTACTAATTTCATGAATGAAATTGGCTATCCCTTGCGGGAAGGAAAGCCGTCCCCTTTGCGGCGCGGTGAAAAAAAGAGAAAGGGTGAAGAGGTTTTGACTCTTTTTGAGGGTTTTCCAGCGGGGTTCACCATCCTTGAAGTTATGGTCGCATTAGCGATTATGGGTATTTCCCTCGGGATTTTTTTCGGTTTGATTGGCAATTCTTCGAGGTTAAGAGGAAAGCTTGATGAACATACAAAATTACTGCTTCTTGCGAGGAATAAAACGGAAGAGGCTTTCCTTGGTATCCTTGGTAAAAAACATACCAGGGTGCATGAGAAAAAAACTTTTGACGGTGTCACAAAGGATGGCATTCACTGGGAGGTATCGGCAGTGAATAAATATCAGGAGGCAATGGAGAAAATTGCTCTAAATATTGCGGATATTGCGGAAGATTCTCTGGCGGAAGTCCCGCCAAAAGGGACTACATTGCTCAGTTCGCACGTGGGAGGAATAAGTATAGAGACAATTTTTTTTGCAGAAGAATCCGGGGGGGAACACGAAGAGGAGTATGGCGGGGAAGAGGAGATAGAATTGGGAGAGGATTAAGAGTTGATTTTTTTATGACGGAACAATCGGTGAAGCGACAAGGGGGTTTCACATTATTTGAACTGCTCATCGCTATTTTTATTGGAACAATACTGATAATGGCAGGTGCGTATGCAATCAGGGTAGGCTTATTTTCTCTGGAAAAAGAGGAGGTGTGGTTTAATGATTCAACCCGGGAAAAGGCCGCTTATGACTTCTTCTGGCAACAGACCTCGTCACTGCGTATCCAGAAGGTCCCAAATCCAAATAAAGATGCTGTGCAATCCAAAGGCGGCAAAAATTTAGGGGAAAAGAAAAACATTTACTTTATAGGAGAAAAAGATTTCCTTGCTTTTGTGTCGCCCCTCTCTCTTGCAAGGCATTACGGTCAGGGGCTGGTAATAGCCCAGTATAAAGTCAAATTAAACGATAATGGTTTATGGGACCTCGTTTACTCGGAGGCACGGGTTAGTCCAACGGCGTTGGTTAAATTATCGGAAGAATCGGAAGGCAGGCTGAATGTGGATAAAGGCTATACGGTGTTTCTCAGGGATTGTGATATGATTTCGTTTGCTTATCTTGATACAGCGGATGAGGATGCCGGAAATGAAGGCGATGCTGGCGGAGGCGAAAGGACAAATGAAACAGCGGGCGCGCAGAGAAAGGTTCTGGATGCGGATGTTATCGAAGGAACCGATTTGAAATGGAAAGAAAAAACGAAGGAAAAAGTTCCCCGATCAATAAAATTGTTCGTGTCACGACGGGGAAAAGAGCAGGAGCTTATATCGCCGATCATGGCTATGTACTCATTTTCAGCCTCTGGGCAATAGTCGTTTTTGGCTTTATAGCGGTGAGTTTTACGCGCAATACGAGCATTGCTGTTAAAACAGAAATTGCTTTTACGGAGCGTACAAAAAATATCTATGCGGCGCGGGGTGCCTGTATTTATGCGACACAGAAGCTGTTATCATCAGGAAAAAAAGAAAAAACCAGGACGGGTGGCAAGGTTGAGAAATTCAAAAAGAGCAGAGGGACGGATAGCCGCAAAATAAATAAAAGCAGCGGTTCCTGGGCGCCAAGCAATAGCCCGTATTCGACACGGATAGGCGACAGGAATTGTGAAGTGTTGATAAGCGATGAAAGCGGAAAAATAAATGTAAATAAGATAACGGACGATACGAGGGCAAGCTTTATTAAATTCCTTATCGCCTATAAGCTGGAAGAGCTTGTTGCAGAAACCATAACGGATTCGATACTGGATTGGCTTGACGAAGATGATTTACATCACATCAATGGCGCGGAAAAAGAATTTTATGCAACGCTGCCGGAACCGTACGAACCGAAAAATGGACCCTTTGAATCTCTTGAGGAACTGGCCCTTGTTAAGGGAATTACTCCAGAGATATTTGAATTGTTACGGGAGCACCTGACGATTTACGGGTCGGGAAAGATCAACATCAATTTTGCATCTAAGGAAGTCCTGCTTGCTGTACCTCTAATGACCGGGGAAATAGCCGGGGCAATAGTACAATTGAGAAAAAAAAAGGGAAGAATTAAAAAACTCAGCACGGTAAAGGAAGTATTCAGGCATTTTGGTATTGTTGGCAAAGATTATCTGAAGAT
Source organism: Candidatus Brocadia sp. (assembly GCA_011525665.1). Lineage (GTDB taxonomy): Bacteria > Planctomycetota > Brocadiia > Brocadiales > Brocadiaceae > Brocadia. The sequence continues at coordinate 24,180 of WYAU01000055.1, read as the reverse complement.
CATGGAATATTTAACGATCGACGATTCAAATTATATAACCATCAATTCCGTTGCTTCTTCAGGAAAAGTAAAAAATTCATATAACTTGCTTGTTCACAAGGGTGTGGGAAATTGTAAAATTATTGCGGCATATCCGGAATAGTATTCGAAGATTTTCGTGTTATGAAGAAAATACCTTTCATCACTATGTTTTCCCAGAGTGCGACCGGCATATCCATTTGTGGGAATGATCTGATTGTGACGACCATTTGTAAAAAACTGGTTAAATATTCGCATGAAACATTCAAGATCAAGGATTTTATGATCAGGGATATCCCGCAGTTAAAACATGCAGTGCTCCAGAAAAGAAATGATGCGGGAGAAATTATCCTTTCCTTGCCAAGGGAGATAACCATTATCAGAGAAATAGACTATCCGCATGCAAATCTCAGGGAGTTGAAGGAAGCGCTGGTGTACCAGATGGATAGTTTTATTCCTTTTAACAATGAGGACGTTTACTTTGATATTCATTCATTATCTCAGAACAGACACGATACAAAGGTCCTCATTGTTGCGGTGAAAAAAAGGGAACTGGATGATATATTATCCAGATTGCAGGCCATTGAGATCACTCCTTCGCGGGTGATTATTTCTTCGTTTGCCTTCCTTCCCATCCTGGGAGAGAGAAAAGGTTCTGTCGTTTTAATCAGTAAAAATGCAAAAAATTATAATTACAATCTGTTTGAGAATAACCATCTGGTTTTGTCTTCACTCGTAAAAACAGAGAGTGAATTAACCAACCAGATCAGAACGAATCTTCCGGATGAAATATTATTGACAAATGTGGGTGGCGGATTTTTGCCAAATGAATGCAAGATTCCTTTTCAATTCTTGGATGAATGTACAGAATCATATGGCGCAGCGCTGTACGGCTTGTCTGACTACCCCTGCAATCTGAGTCTTATTCGTTCGGCAAGGAAACGGTTAAATTCCCAGACGGTGTTCATGTGTTTTTTGGCAGGTCTCCTGATATGTTTTGCGTTCCTCATTCCTTACATTCAAAAGATCAATAATCTGGCCGTACTGAAAACGGTAAATATGCAAATGAAATCGATTAAAAAAGATGTTTCTGCCGTTGAGAAACTGCAAGAGCGTATCGCAATTCTGGACAAGGCTGTTAGCACGGTTAATGAAATAAAAGGAAACTACATTCCACGGATCGATGTTATCCTGGAACTGGCTAAGATACTGCCCACTGACGCATGGGCAAAGGCTGTTACCATTGTGGACAATTCTTTTGAGCTGGAAGGCGACGCGGTGTCTTCGACAAACTTGATCCCCATCCTGGAAAATTCACCGCTTTTTTCAGGTGTAGGCTTGGCTTCTCCGGTCACAAAGACACAGAGTGGCAGGGAAAAATTCCGCATAAAGGGGAATATTGAAAAGTAGAAGAAGAGAATATGGAAAAGCTCCTGGAACTATTTAGAAAATTCAAGGTTAGAGAAAGGGTGTTCCTGATTGTTGCCTTCCTTATTCTCTTTTATTTCAGTATTGACAGGATGGTCGTTACTCCCTTTTTTCAATCAATTAATGAAACAAAAGAGAGGCTGGAAACTCAGGAGCGGCTTCTGAAAAAATACTATTCGTTTGCCGGCGATAGAAAGCACTATGAAAGCAGGTTAAACGAACTCGAACAATATTATACGAAGTTCCAGGAGAAATTTTTGTTAGAAGAAACGGAAGAGCTCGCCTCCGCCAAATTACAGGAAATAATAAATAATCTGGCCACCAGGAATGGGCTTGTCGTATCTAGGAGCACGGCTTTAAAAAAAGAGGTTATTAATAAAAACCCGTATCTCATTGTGCTGTCGATCAATTTTGAAATAACCGATTTGGATAATTCTCAGAAATTGCAGCAGTTTTTATACGACATAGAGTATAATAATGAGAAACTGCTTTTTGTGGATAATTTAAGAATAAGAACCATCGGTTTAAACGTTGTAAAAGGTGCATCGGTATCTTCCACCTTGATGGCCATTGCCTCCATAGGGAAGAAGTCGTGATGTCTATGAAGTCTTTTTACGGCAGTACAAAATCAATAGTGCTTGTTTTGGAAACCTTCGTCAAAAAGGCAAGACTGTGGAAACATTATCTGCCTGTCATTAATCTTGTTCTGCTTACAGGGGTTATCAGCCTTGCTTTTGTTTGTGTGCTCCTGGTTTATCACCCGCCGGAAAATACCTTGAAGTTAGAAAAGTATCGGGAAGAAAGTCCGGTGAGGCATAATCCTTTGCCTCCCCTGGATGCGGGTGTAAAACCGATAGATTACTATGAACTTATCCTGTCAAATAACCCGTTTTCACCGAACAGGACTGCCTGGAACCCCCCGGAGGCAAAGAAAGATGTCAAACGCGAAGCAGAAGTAGCGCAGGTACAGCCGGCAGAAAACCAGCAAAAACCGAGAGGGACGCCGAAAAAGATCACCTTGCGAGGAATCCTGATTCTGGGAAACACGAGGAAAGCATTAATAGAGAATCCGGATCAGACGAAAAACAAAAAACCTTTTATCTTCATCGAAGAAGGCGAAGTGATTGCAGAGTATAAGGTAAAAAATATAGAACAGGACAAAATTAAACTGGATTGGTATGGCGAGGAACAAATTATTGTAATGAGATCAAACATTAAAAAATAGATATTCATGAGTACGTTTAAATACAAATTATTAACGACCTCAAGTGGTATTATTGAAGGGGAAAAAGATGCGCTGAGCAAGGCGGATCTGATTAATGATCTCCGCAAATCAGGCCACATCATTTTACACATTCACCAGGCGGATAAGAATAAAAAGTTCGGCTTTTTTCTTGGCCGCGCAAATAAGAAGGCCGTGTTGCCTTTTACCCAGGAACTTGCGACATTGCTTGAAGGAGGCATTCCAATCGACAAGAGCCTGTCTATTTTGTTGTCCGGACAGGATAATAATGCCATTAAAGACGTTATTGAGGATTTACTGAATGGCATAAAATCGGGAAAATCCTTTGCTGAAGCGCTCATGAATCACGTCAAATTATTTTCCAGCATCTACATAAACATGATACGCGCAGGCGAAGAGGGAGGGGTGTTGCCCCAGGTACTGAAGAGACTGGGGGCGTTTCAGGAAAGGCTGCAGAAAGTCAGGAACGAGATTATTTCCGCAATGATTTATCCCCTTTTGTTGAGCGGAACCGGGCTTGTATGTGTGGGGGCGCTTATCATTTATGTCATTCCCAAATTTTCTCAGATATTTGAGGGAATGGGGATTTCTCTCCCTTTTTCAACGATGGTACTCATGGGCATGAGTCAATATTCTATCCGGTATGGTTGGGTCTTCATTATTTTCACTATGGTTGCGCTCTTTTTTTATAAAAGGGCGATGAAAGACAAAAAGACGTCCATAAAAGTAGATCAAAAAAAGTTGAAATTACCTCTCATGGGTAATCTTTTATGGAAAATGCAGATAGCCAGATTTGCCCGAACGCTTGGCACTTTGCTGGAAAATGGAGTGCCGCTGCTGAAATCAATGGATATTGTGAAAGACGTGCTATCCAATCAATATCTTGCGGATATTTTGGGAAGCGTAAAAGTTAATGTAAAAGAAGGCGCTGGGCTTACGGTGTCGCTTGCAAAAAGGGGTTTTCTCCCGGAAATTGCTGTCCATTTGCTGAAAGTGGGTGAAGAAACCGGGAATTTGGATAAAATGCTTCTGAAAGTAGCGGATAATTTTGACGCTGATGTGGAGCAGCGGATGAAGAGGCTTGTGACAATGATTGAACCCGTACTTATATTACTCATGGGAGCGGTTATCGGTGTAATTGTAATTTCCATGCTCACGGCAATCCTCAGCGTGAATGATTTAAGGTTTTAATTTGCTTTGATTCATGAGGACGCAGATTTTTACAGAGACTACAGATTTTGTCGTGAGCGCTCAGTCGAGCGATAATAAGTTTTTGTTTCATTTCTAAAATCATGATAATCCGCATTGTTTGCGTTCAAAAACAACAAACTCATAGATGAAAGAATGTTTCCTATCCATAGTAATCCCTGCTTATAACGAGGAAAAGAGGGTATTGCCTACCCTGAGCAAAATTTGTGCGTATCTCTCCAATCAAAGCTTTCCTTATGAAATAATTGTTGTGGATGATGGTTCTACGGATGCCACCCTGCAAATGGTAAAAAATTTTGCGTGTTCGGACCGGCGTGTCATTGTACTGGCAAATGAAAAGAATAGTGGGAAAGGTTATTCGGTGAAAAAGGGCATGTTATCTGCAAAAGGTGAATATGTCTTTTTTACCGATGCAGACCTTTCTACTCCCATTGAGGAAATCGAAAAATGCTTGCCATACCTTAACAATGGTTACGACGTGGTTATTGGATCACGAAGCATACCGGGGTCTGATATTACCGTCCATCAACCCTGGTACAGGGAGAAAATGGGAAAGATCTTTAATTTTATGGTCAGTCTGGTGCTGGTAAAAGGGATTATTGATACCCAATGCGGATTCAAAGGGTTTAAAAAGAAGGCGGTTAAAACAGTCTTCAGCAGATGCAGCATCGATGGTTTTTCCTTTGATGTGGAAGCCCTTTATTTGTCGCGAAAATTCAATCTTAAGATAAAGGAAGTCCCGATTCGATGGGAAAATTCTGCATTGAGCAAGGTAAATCCGGTCAGACATTCCTTACAGATGTTCCGTGACCTGTTCAGGATAAAAATGAAAGATTTGAAAGGGTGCTACCGGTGACGTTACTTTTTATGAAATAAAACATGCGCGGGAACGGGAGATTCGTTTCCTCCCGGTGGCGTCCACAGGAATTCCATGATGGCGCCGCCTCCGCCGTCAAAATATTTTATCCGCACGTGATGCAACCCCTCGTCAAGGGGTATAAGGCCGGAAATGTATCTTACAGCATGAATATCATCGTTGTCGACGACTCTCTTCCCGTTGATGTAAACTACAGAACCGTCATCCGACTTTGTCGCAAATTGATAAATCCCTTTTTGCGGAATGCAGAGATAACCCTCCCATTCAATGCCAAAAGGCGATCTGTAAGGTTTTTTTGTCTCGTCGTTATAGGTAAAAGAAATGGTCTCTTTTTCAACCCTTGATAAAAAAGGTGTTCCAATGCATTCTATATTATAATAGTATTTTGCAACTAACCCCTGTTCCAATTCCTCCTTTGAAATTTTTGTAACCGGCGGGGTAATTGTCTTTGCCGTTGCTTCTTTATCAAAAGCACTCTCATACAGGCCCTGCTGTATATATACTGAGAGCCAAACACCCGGTCGCAGTACAAAGCGTTCCTTTTTATAATCTCCTTTTAGTTTCTTTTGTAGTTCCTTTTCTCCATTCTTATCAACGATGATAACGGGGGCGTCTGGATTGTTGATAACGTTTCCCCAGAATTTTGCATTTTTGTATTCCCTGAGGTACCATGGCAGCGGCCAGTATTCTCTCGAGACGATATTGATGGACATATTTTTCCCGCACGTGTTCGAGAGTGATTCTAATCTGTCCAAGAGATTATAAATGTCCCGCTTGGTCTGAACATAGACAAGTTCATACCGTTCGTCATCGTAGTTCTTAAAATTCAGCAGAATGGACTGGTAGCAAAAAAAACCGAAGATACAAACGTACAGGGGATAAAAAACTGCATAATGCCATCTCTTTTTTACTCTGATGTATACAGTGTTAATAAAAATTCCCCCCATGAGAGCAAGCGGGAGTAAGATGTTTAAAACCAACCAGGGGGTTTTATAAGGTATAAAGGAGTAGACTAGATAGACGATAACAGCCCATGCCGCTACAAAAACAGCAAATTTACTCGTGCGCCGAAATGAATAATAGAACCCGGCCACTCCCATGACCAGGAGGGGGAGTTCAAATTTGTAAAGCAATTTAAAATAATAAAAGAATGGCTTGGCATGTCCTCCGCTATGCGTACCCGTCTTTGTCCATATCTTGAGAGTCGTTAAAATGCCCTTAATACCGGCATAATACGTCAAAAAAGATGAATAAAACAAGAAGTTGATGAGGAAAAATATGCCGATGCTGATTCCTATGGCATATTTGTTCTTTCTGCAATCAACTGCACATGTGGTAAAGACGTCTTTAAGGTATTGAAATCTGGAGCCCTTCGACAGAAAAACCATTTCATAACAATATGCTATAGCGAGAGACAACGCGTACACGGCAAAGGTCAGTATATAGGTCTCTTTTATGGTAATGACGAAGGCAATGCTTGCTGTTGCAAAATATATATATTTCGATTTCCTTGTCTCTGAGTAGAAAAAAAAAGAGACCACGACCGCCAGTGAAAAGAAGACTAAATAAATTTCGTGGATGGTGTCCCTTGAGAAAAATGATGTGGCTGGAGAGAGGGCAATAAGCAGTCCTGCCGTCAGGAGGCCCATTGTCCCCAATCTTTTCCGGAGCGGATATAATAAGGCAACAACCATAATGCCAAACAAGGCAGGCATGAACCGGAACGCAAAATCGGTAAGGCCGAAAATATAGAGCGGAATTAAACCAATGTAGTAGAGAAAAGGGCCGTGATAATTGGCGGGGTCGTAATGGTAGTAGTTCCTGTTAAACAGGTTTAACAGGAAAAAACTATTCACCCCTTCGTCCGAATGAAAAGGCCTGATGTCAAGGTCCCAGAAACGGATTAAAGATGCAATGAAAACTGGCACAAAAAAAGCGATAAGTAGTGTAATTCTTTGACTCCGTTCTTCTTTCATGGTTTGAAGAGTAAAGACAAAAGATTAAAGATGGATGATAAAATTACCTGGTATTTGATGCAAGTGAACCCATAATTAGAGATATCTTTTTTGATTCCATAATTAAAGCCCTTCACTGAAATGGATTTTATAGTTATCGGTTTTCTCTGATACGATTAATTTTTCCTTTGTAAATTCAGCAGTATATTTTAGTGGCATTCTCCCATTTCCCCTTTTATCCTTCATCTTTTTCTCCTTTCTCCTTCATCTTTAATCTTTCCCCCGGTATCTTTCCTTCCACACCTCCCGGCGGTGTCCACGTTAGTTTAAAGATAGCCCCGCCGCCACCATCAAAATATCTGATCGTTATCTTGTGATTACCTTTTTGCAATGCATGTTTGCCAATCATAGATTTTATTGCATGCAGACCACCGTTGTCTACTGTCAATACATCGTCTATGTAAAGCCAGGAACCGTCATCTGACGTCAGTCTGAATGTGTAGGTACCGGGTGTTTGAATATCGATATAACCGTTCCAAATAATGCTAAAAGGACTCGATATGGGTTTTTCTTCTTCATAATCCCAATGGAAATCAAAATCTGAATCGATTTTTTCCAGTACAGTTTCACCGTTCCAGTCCGCGTTGCCGAAGTAACGGGCATGTAATCCATATTCCGGGGTGGCCCACTTCTGTTTATTATCGGCCTGCTGAGAATCTCTGGCTGATAAAACACGGGGCTCCTGTTTTTCCGTGAGATCGTAAACGGTGTAGCTTTTCGTCGTTATTATTTGTGCGTAGTGGGTATCGAAAAATTCTTTGTTTGCTCCAATATGTTTCTCGTGAGGTCCTATAGTTACATAAAGGATTTTATATTGATCTATGAGCGATGCTGCTTCAGGATGGCCTTTTAGCATCTTCCGAATGTCCTGCTCGCGCTTAAATGCATCACTATAACCATGACTCCATACATGACCAGGAAACCCCATCAGTGACTTCCTGCCGGAAAGGAATACGAGGTGGTTGTGTATGGGTGCATTGAGAAAGATTGCATCAGCAGGGGTTTCATTGGAAATACGTCCGGCAAGTTCCATTTCTTCCGTGCTAAATTCCTTCCATCCGGTAACAGGGGCTATGGCATACCTGAAAACGTCGATACTTCCTGCAACGGTGAGAAAAAACATGATAATGAAAAAGCCTACTCGTGAAAGAACTTTGTAATGTGTATTTTCATATAAACGGGCCATTGCAAAGGCTGCAATAGGGGTAGTTCCTAAAAACCAGTAAATGAATATTTTTATATTGTCCCAATTCCAGGGTGCGAAGAGTACCAGGTTTGGCACGAGGAAGAGTATTAAAAAGGGCAAAGAATATAGCCCGGTATGTGTAGGGGCACGGTGCTCCGTGCCCTTACGGAAAATGAAAATTATTGTGAATCCTGCTATCATCAAAGGCCAGAAAAGACCGGTGTTTTTTAACCAGAACCAGAGGAAATTTTCCTTCCCCGCCATCCAGCCAAAATTCGGTTTGAAAAAACTTCCTCCACCCACGTGTCCGGAAAGATAAAGCACCTGCGGTAGTGACAGGAGAAAGGCGGGCACGAAGAACAGAAACCACTTTCGCCAGTTCCAGAATATGAGACCCAATGGTATGGTGACCATCAGCATAGCCAGAAAACTATGCGAGTGAAAGAATGGCAATGCCCCGGCGAGGATGCCGGCAAAGAGGAATTCCCGCCACTTCTTATGTTCGATGCCGGTATAGAGAAGGGAAAAGATTAACAGGGTGATCGGAAAACCGAAGAGAAAGGCCCGTTGCGGTACATTAAGGCATGTCAGCGGCGTAATCCAGTGGTAGTTTAGCCGTTCTATTTTCGTGTAATCCCGCGGCAGGTGCATAAGAAACGACCAGAAATTTTTCGGTGTATTTGCAATGTCCTGGAAGAAATAGTAGAAACCGAATCCTCCTGCGAAAAAAAAGATGAACAGAGAAATAATTGCCGCCAGCCTTTTTTTCGTGAGACGGTAAGTAAAGTAGTAAAGGACACCGTAAAAGGCAGCGGTCAATAATAGGCCGGGGATGAACAACATGTCTTTAAAACTTAACCCTAGTTTAAGAAAAATAGCAGATAAGAAATCGGCCAGGAACGGATAAACCAGTTTCTCACCGGCAAAAGACGGGTCTTGAGGAGGGATATTATTCCCCCATGCAAAAGAGGTGATATAGGCCATATGCAGCGGCAGATCACCATAATTATTTGTTAAACCGACATACAGCCCATCCTTTTTCAAAAGGATTGTCCTGGAAAACAAACACCAGAATATTGTCGTGAAGAGGGAAAATACCGCAATATGTACAAAATATGACCACTTGTTGAGGAGAAAATCGTCTTTTATTTCTCTTGTATCATTCAGGATGTCTTGTTTAAGAGAAGTCCCTTTGATCCACAGAAAGATTGAACAAAATACGATAAGCAGGCCGGTTGAAAGATAAACGCTTTTGCCGGAAAGTCCCCAGGGCAAGGAAAAGAGGTAAACAAACCAGGTATGCAGCCCTAATCCTATGACCACTCCGTAAGTCACTCTTTCAAAGATGGAGTAGCTTGCTGACAGAAAATACGTAAGCAAAAAGCCGGTAATAACGGAAACAATGATAAATAGTATAACGTATATCATAAAATATTTTTTTAAAAAGCAGCCTTTCTTTTAGCGAATTTCACTTGTTGTCCTAAACTCCTTCTTCTTTTTAATCTTTTATCTTTACTCTTTTACCATCGCACGTCCAAAACAGCATCTTAGGCCAGAGGTAAATGAAATATGCCCCCAACTCAACAATACCGCCAGCAAACCAAAGGGATAATGCAAATACCCTTTTCGCATAAACTGTTTTAGTTTTTCATAAATAGGTAAATCTGACATTTTGAATATAGCCCCATTTCTTAAAATTTGTGTGGGCATTTATTTTTTACGGAATAGAACCCCTGTCGGAATCAAATGTTCCTTACCGTTATCTTCCGGTGACGACCATAACAACTTCATGGCAGATTCACCACCACTGTCGAAATAGGTAATTTTTATACGATACAGTCCTTTATCTAAAAAAATTTTTCCAGACACGTATCTTAATGGATGGTGGCCCCTATTGTCTACGATAATTCTCCCGTTAAGATAGACTTGCGAACCATCATCGGACCGCGTAGCAAACTTATAAATGCCTTTCTTTGATATCTGGATGTAACCCGTCCATTCTATACTAAAAGGCGCTTTATAAGGTTTTGATTCTTTGTTGAAATTGAAAGAGATATGATCAGGTTCTACCTTTGTTAAAAATGGTTTACCCTTGCATTCAGTACCATAAAAATAACTGGCTATTAATCCCGTCTCAAGTTCCTGACTTGTTATTTCAACCGGGGCAATGGTGTTGTCTGTTTCTATATAATAGAGGGCATAAGCTATGTCCGGAGAATAGATCTTCGTAAATTCTTTAATTTTTCCAAAATTTTCCGGTACTTTTTCGTTCCCGGCAGTGAGAAGATAGCTATGGGGAGCAAAAGTTTCTGCAAAATTTTTAACAACATGAAAATTATGAAAATCAGAGTTTTTATACAATGAATTTTTATTTCTGGAGAAAAATTTTGCCATGATGAGGGGTTGTCCTACTGAAGGTGTAAAATAGAAATTATCTGCTTTTTGTGACATCATAAATTGCATCGTCCCGGTAATAGAACACCCAAAGCTCGACTCTGCACGCTTAGGATATACTACTAAATAGTCCCAATAAAATTGGGAAAATTCAATGAAGATTAACAGGGTAATACTTATAATCCCTACTCGATACATATTTTCATATTTACGAATACATTCCAATAAAAAATAAAATCCCGTACCCAACAAGATCGAAATAAATGGAATCGCATTGGCAGAACGCAGCGCATGGAAGTTGTCTATTGTAAAGCTTGAGGATAAAGGAAAGGTTATTAAACCAAAGGCAACAAAACGTAAAAATTTATCGTTTCGTTTATGCCAGAGATATAAAACGCCAAACACGAAAAACACAGAACAGGAAATTAATAAAGTACCTGACCTGCCAGTGCCATGACGCAGGTTCGTGTCGCCTGAAATAAACAAATATCGTATTGAAAAATCATTAATGTAGTTTAAAAAAATCTTTAACATGTTTTCATAATGATGAATTCTGTGGTTCCAGATCGAAAGCGATGAAAACCTGCCAGTAAGCGTGTCGGGATATTTTTGAAGCCAAAAAAATAACGGAATTAAAGGTATGAAAAGTCCCCCGGTCGTTGTCGCGTATATAATTTTATGTTTATTAATTTCCTTAAACCAGATTATGAAGACACCTGCACAATAGAGAGGTACGAGAAGCCTGGCCGTGGAATACGTGTAAAAACAAATTCCCATGCAAAAGCTGGCAATGAATGTAAATTTTATCTTGGAAGTGCGGAGATATTTTTCCCAAAAATAGAGGAATAATAAGAGAAAAAATGGGAGGGTAACGACTTCAAAGGCAATTCTGCTTATAATAAGATGCCAGGGCATAAGGGTTAATATGAGAGAGGAAAAAAAAGCTACATGGACGTTTTTCTGATAATTTTTAACTACCAAGAACATGAGAATTATCGTAGCTAATCCCCAAAAAGCAGAAGTTACCCGAACGGCAAATACAGAAACTCCGAAAATCTTCAGAAAAGGGATGATTGAATAGCAAAAGATAGGATTTTTGTATTCGCCAAATGCCTTAAAATAAACAGGGAATAATATGCCATGTTCATCACGGCCTGATTCCATGACAGATAGGGCATTATAACCAAAAGAGACCTCATCGGCATAAAATCCAGGGGGGCTCTTTTCGAGAAAGATAAACCTTGTTGTTGTCGCCAGAATGATCAAGAGGGAAAGATACAGTATGGTATATTTCGTAACCATGATGTTGAAGAGGTACGGATTTATCCGCTTATACGGTAATACGCTTCCATCTTCCCTTTTTATAGAGGATGTAGATAGCAAAAGCGCGGACAATCCAGTCTATGGCAGCTCCAAACCATACCCCTGCAAGTCCCCATTTAAAGGTAATGCCAAAGAGGTAGGCCAGGGGGACGTGGAGGCATAAAGTGCCCGCAATGGTAACAATCATAGGACTGAGGGTATCGCCGGCGCCACGAAGTCCGCCGGCGTAAACCATATATATAGCTAAAGCGGGTTGCTCCAGGGCGGCGATCATTACGCAGGCCACAGCCAGCGAAAGCACACCGGAATCCGGTTTAAAAATCATGGCCATTTGTTCCGGAAATACCAGGAAGATTACAGCAAAAAATCCCATCAGGAAAAGGGCAAAATAACAACTTCGTTTCATGCTGAGGTGTGCCAGGTTTACGTTCTTTGCGCCAAGGCTCTGGCCTACCAAAGTAGCAGTTGATACTGCAAGCGCGAATCCGGGCATAAAGGAAATGGATTCAATCCGGATGGCAATCTGATGTGCGGCCAGTGATAGAGTGCCAAGGATAGCAACAATTTTGGTGAAGAACAGAAACCCCATCTGCGTTAAAAGGGCATCAATGGCTGCCGGGACAGAGATGCGAAATATCCTCTGTAAGGAGTCGATATGTATCCTGGCTAGGTGTTTTGTACGGACAGGTAAAATACATGCCCCCCCAAAGAATTTTGCCAAAAGCAAGCATGTTCCGCTGGTATAAGCGATGACGGTGGCCCACGCTACCCCGGAAACGCCCAATTCCGGGAATGGCCCTATGCCAAAGATTAACAACCAGTTAAACAGGATGTTAATACAATTGATGATGATGGTTACCTTCATCGGTGTCCTTGTATCACCTGCTCCACGCAGGATACCACTGCAGGTAAGGATAATGAGACGGCATGTCAGAACCCCCCCAACAATCCGGAGATAATTCGTGCCAAGATCTGCGACATGGGGTTCAGCGCTCATCAGGAGTAACATTTTTTTTGCAAAAAACATCAAAAATGGCGTGATTATCAGCCCTATTATGACCGACAGAAGGATTGCCTGTGCACCGATTGTCTGGGCGCGATCATTTTCCTTCGCCCCCATGTGTCTTGCGACAATGCTGGAGGATCCGGCATTGAGGGAGGAAAAGACCATGGAGATTACAAAAAAAAGAGTGCCCGCCAGACCTACCGCAGCGATAGCATCCGTCCCCAGGCGTCCTATCATAACCGTATCTGAAATAAAGACGCTCATATGGAGGACATTTTCAATAACTACCGGGATGCACAGTTTGAAAATGTTTTTATTAAGATTCTGTTCTGTGAGATCGAGCAGATGCATGGAAATAATCGGTTCTTCTGTAAAAAATAAGCGACTTTATTATAAATGCAAAAATAAAAAATCAAAATGCAAAATGGAGAGACAAATCCAGGAAACAGATTATGGCGCTGTTTTTGAGGCCGTCAGGAATGAAAATGGATTGTCGCATTATGAGCAGGTGGACTAAGGAATCGGCTTGTCCACTGGTTCCGCCAATACGATTTTCCGGAAAAGGTGGACTCGCTCCCGCGTAGTTATTCGGCTGAGCGTTCACATGCAATGAAGAAGGCCATAAAAATCAACGGGCTGCCTGATTTTCCCGAGGTATTGCACGATCATGTTTGCCCCCTGGCCATACTAAAGTAAGGGCAGCATCTTGGGAACTACAACGATGCCTTTTTCAGTAATAGTAAATTGTCCGGCGTCTTCTTCCGTATTATATCCGATTTGTTTTCCATCGGGGACTATTACAAATTTATCAATGATGGTGTTTCGGATTTTGACGTTTTTACCGATCCTTACACCCTCCATGATAATGGAGTCGTAGATTTCGGAATAATTTTCTATCCTCACATTTGGCGAAATAACCGACCTCTCCACGCGGGCTCCGCTAATGATACAACCATGAGAAACGAGAGAATTCAAAACCATACCGCATCTTCCACCAAAAAATAATTCCGAAAACACGGTTTTGGCAGGTGGTAATTGTTCCTGATACGTACGGATTGGCCATGACTTGTCGTACAAATTAAAGATAGGTTCTATCTGAATAAGATCCATATTCGCATCCCAGTATGCGTCAAGCGTTCCTATATCCCGCCAGTATTTAATGGCCTTATTGTTTTTATCGTTGAATATATACGCAAACAAACGGCCTTCAGGGATCATTGATGGAATAACGTTCCTCCCGAAATCATGATTGGTGTCTTTTTTCGCGTCTTCGATTACCCGTTTTACCAAAACCTCCGTATTGAAGAGATAAATTCCCATGGACACAAGCGCCATATTGGGATTTGAAGGCGTTGATTGTGGATATGCCGGTTTTTCAACAAAATCCACGATTCGGTGATCACTGTCTGCGCTTACGATTCCAAAGCGATTCGCTTCGCTTAAGGGCACTTCAGTGCAGGGCACCGTGACGTCTGCTTTCTTCGATTCGTGAAACTCTATCAATTCCCGGTAATCCATTTTGTAAATGTGGTCGCCTGCCAAAATCAAAACCTTTTCCGGCCGCTCTCTTTCCAATACATAGATATTTTGGTATACGGCGTCAGCAGTTCCCTGGTACCACACATCACTTGTTCTCTTTTGCGGGGGTATGCCTTCAACAAACTCACCCAATTCATAATTATTTATATTCCAACCGGTTCTTAAGTGCCTGTCCAGGGAATAGGATTTGTATTGTGTCAATACGCAAATCTTTTTCAAACCGGAATTCAGGCAGTTGCTTAAGGGGAAATCGATGATACGATAAATGCCGCCGAAGGGGACCGCAGGCTTTGCCCGGTCTTTTGTCAGGGGATAAAGCCTTTCTCCCTGCCCGCCGGCCAGCAACATCACAAGGACTTTCCGGGACATTTCGTAGATAAAAAGATTGGACATAAGGAAAAGGAATTATGTGATATTCATTGTCATAAGGAATTCCGCGTTGGTCTTTGTCTTTGCCAGCCTGTTTTTGAGTAATTCCATAGCCTCTATGGGATTCATTTCGTTGAGTACCTTTCGAAGCATCCACATACGTTTAATTTCCTCGGGGTTCACAATTAACTCTTCTTTCCGGGTGCCGGAGCGGGTAATGTCAATGGCCGGGAATATTCGACGATCTGCCAGTTTTCTGTCCAGGTGGAGTTCCATATTCCCGGTGCCTTTAAATTCCTCAAAGATAACTTCATCCATCCTGCTTCCGGTATCAATTAATGCCGTTGCGATGATGGTAAGGCTTCCGCCTTCTTCAATATTTCTTGCCGCGCCAAAAAACCTCTTTGGTTTTTGAAGCGCGCTGGCATCCACACCGCCGGAAAGGATCTTTCCGCTGTGAGGAACCTCCGTGTTGTATGCCCGCGCCAACCGGGTGATGGAATCAAGTAAAACGACGACATCTTTGCCGTATTCCACCATCCTCTTTGCCTTTTCAATCACCATCTCGGCTACCTGGATATGACGACTTGCAGGTTCATCGAATGTGGAGCCAATGACCTCGGCTTCAACAGACCGGTCCATATCGGTTACCTCTTCAGGCCTTTCGTCAATTAAAAGGATAATCAAATACACTTCGGGATGGTTCTTGGTAATACTGTTGGCAATTTTTTGCAGCAGTACCGTTTTCCCCGTTCGGGGGGGGGCTACGATCAATCCCCTTTGGCCTTTTCCAATAGGAGTAATGAGATCCATTATCCTTGTTTCCAGCTCTGTCGGGCTTTTTTCCAAAAAAAGCCTTTCATGGGGGTGCAAAGGAGTCAGATCATCAAAGACAATCTTTTCCCCCATAATTTCCGGATTTTCAAAATTGATAGCTTCCACACGCAGCAGGGCAAAATACCTCTCCGTATCCTTTGGGGGTCTGATTTGTCCGGATACTACAGCGCCCGTACGGATGCCAAACCGGCGGATCTGGGAAGGAGAGATGTAGATGTCATCCGGACACGGCAAATAGTTATAATCCGGTGAACGTAAAAACCCAAATCCCTCAGGAAGCACTTCAACAACGCCTTCTCCATACATAAGCCCATTCTGATTGACCCGCTCTTTCAGAATTTTAAAGATCAGGTCTTGTTTCTTCAGCCCGGTATACTCTTTGATGCCTTCCCGTTTTGCGGTTTCCTGCAACTCCTTAATGGTCATCTTCTGCAGTTCTGTAATATGCATCTCTCCGCGTTTGATTTCCTCGTATTTTTCATTTGTTTCCTGATCCACAACCACAGGCTCTCTCTTGCCGTTTGTTACAGCCATACATTTTCCTCCTAAAATTTAAAATGAATTTTTTTCTATATAAAGCCGCCAGAATTCTTTTACCTGTCTGAAAGTATTGTCTTCCGTATAATTATTGTCAACGACGTAGTCAGCCTTTTTCCTCTTGTCTTCCGGTGACATTTGAAACCGTTCTCTTTTTTCCAGTTCACCATCCTCCCAATGTCTGCAGATCTTGCTTCGGCTTACCCGGTGGTCTTTTCCCGTGTTCACAAAGAGAATAAAATCACACATCAGTGAGAGATCGGATTCCTCCAACAAAGCGGCATCAATTACAATGGCTTTCCGGCGCCCCCGTTTTTCTGTCTCAATGACTCTTGATCGTATCTGCTCAATCACAAGGGGGTGCAAGATGTTGCAGAGGTCGTCCAAGCAGGTCTTGTCCCGAAACACAATCGTGGCGAGTTTTGATCGATCGATTTTCCCGTAGTCGTCCCGGATGGCACTCCCGAACCTTTCTATAATTTTTTCGTTGATTCTTTTATCGGCAATAAGCCTATGGCACATTTCGTCGGCGTCGATAAGTTCCGCCCCCAGCGAGGCAAGCATGCGGGCTACCGTGCTTTTCCCGCTCGATATGCCACCCGTTATGCCAATGATACTGGGTTTTGCGCTCACTCTGCTTCCATCCAGTTTTTCCCGGTCTTTATGTTTACCTTAATCGGAACATTCAGGGTAACGGCATGCCCCATCTCTGTCTGTACCATGGAACATGTCGGTTCCAGTTTGTTTTCCTCTACCTCAAAAAGTAATTCGTCGTGTATCTGAAGGAGCATCTTTGCCCCGCATAGAGGATTTTTTAGCCGTGCGTGTATCTTGTTCATGGCAACCTTTATTAAATCAGCTGCGGAACCCTGAATAATCGTATTAACGGCGATACGTTCCGAAAGGCTTCTGCGTTTTTTGTCTCCAGAACGAATATCGGAGACAGACCGTTTCCTGTTTAAAAGTGTTTTTACGTAACCACATATCCTCGCATCTTCAATGACCTTATCCCGAAATCTTTTTACACCCTGATATAAGCCGAAATAGGCGCTAATGAACTCCCGCGCCTCTTCCAGAGACAGTCCGGTATCCCGGGAAAGCCCGAATTCGCTGAGTCCGTAAACTATCCCAAAATTGACTGCCTTGGCATTTCGCCTCATTTCCGGAGTTACCTGTTCCATGGGAACTCCGTAAATGGCTGATGCAACGGCCGAATGGATGTCTTTGTCCTGATGAAATGCCGTCATCAAGGCCGTATCTTCGGAGAAATGTGCGAGGATACGCAACTCGATCTGTGAGTAATCCGCCGATAGAAATACCGTGTCCTTCCGGGAAGGGACAAAGGCACGTCGGATTTGTCTCCCGGCATCCGTCCGGATCGGAATATTTTGAAGATTTGGCTCGCTGCTGCTGAGTCGTCCCGTGGCTGTCACTGTCTGATTAAATGAGGTATGCACACGGCCGGTATCCGGGTTTATCATATCCGGCAGTGCATCGACGTATGTATTCTTTAATTTTGTAAGCTGCCGGTATTCGAGTACCAGCCGGGGCAGGGCGTGCCGCCAGGCAAGTGCCGTCAGAACATTTGCATCCGTTGATAATCCCGTCTTGGTACGCCTTAATTGTGGCAATTCAAGCTTTTCAAAAAGGACATCACTCAGTTGCCTGGGTGAACTGATATTGAACTCGTGCCCGGCCGAGGCGTAAATTTCCTTTTCAAGGTGTTGTAATTTCATGGTTAAATTGCGGGACATCCCTTTTAAAATACCGGTATCCAGACATATCCCGTTCCATTCCATTTCAGCCAGAACGTAAATTAAAGGTATCTCTACTGTGTAAAGTAGCGGCAATAACTCTTCTTCCCTGAGTTGGGGTTCCATGACGCGGGCCAAACGAAATGTGATATCTGCATCCTGACAGGCGTATTGACAGACCTTATCAACAGCTACCTGATCCATCGTGACCTCTTCCTTCCCGGACCCTATCAATTCCGATGTGGTTATTGTTTTATATGACAGATATTCAAAGGCAATATCATCCAGGTTATGATTCCTTTTTGTTGGGTTCAGGAGATAAGAGGCAATCATCGTGTCAAATACGATACCCTGCAAGCAGATATTATTCTTTTTGAGTACCAGGAGGTCGTATTTAATATTTTGTCCAATTTTCTTGCTGTTTTCATCTTCCAAAACCACTCGAATCTCTGGAAACACTGTGTCTGCATCAAGATGTGCCGTTCCCTCCGGAGCCGCCAAAGGTATGTAATACGCTTCTTTTTCCCGCCAGGAAAATGAAATACCCACTACCCGCGCTTTGAGGGGTTTGGCGCTGGTCGTTTCTAAATCCACGGCAAAAAGCCTTTGTTCCTTTAACTGCTCAAGGAATTCATGAAATTTTTCGACCGTGTCTATACAATAATATCGGGTTTCCTCGGTCTTTGCTGTTGCAACCATATCCGTAAGCAGGGTATGAAAACCCAACTTTCTGAACAGGTTTTTTAATGGGGTATTTTCCGTGCCACGGAGCCTGCAGGCATTCAGATCTAACGCAATAGGGATGTCGTTGTAAAGTCGCAGAAGCTTCTGAGAAAGCCTGGCCTGATCGGCAAATGTCCTTAAATTTTCTTGCTTCTTCTTCCCGGTGATGTTGTTGATATTGACGAGAACGGACTCCAGAGAACCCCATTTTCTGATAAGCTCCAGCGCTGTTTTGTTGCCGATGCCAGGCACTCCTGGCACGTTGTCCGAAGCATCTCCGGAGAGGGCCAGGGTGTCTACCACCTGCTCTGGCCGTATACCTTTTTCTTTGAAAAGGATATCCTGATCAATCATCAAACCTTTCTTCGCGTTCAATATTTTTACCTGTGGACTTAATAGTTGTTCCATATCTTTGTCTGAGGTTACTATAACGATTTCAACAGGTTTGCCGGACAGTAATTTTACCAGGGTACTTATTACATCATCTGCTTCATATCCCTTGGCTGCGTAAACGGGGATATTGTGCGCCCTGACGACTTTGTAGATTAAAGGAATCTGTACCTGCAATTCGTCGGGTGTTGGTTTACGGTTTGCTTTATACTCTTGGTAACTCTGATGTCTGTGGGTTATCCATTTTGTATCAAAGACCACAACTACGTATTCCGGCTGATGTTCCCTCAGTAGCTTTTGCAGCATCCTTGTGAATCCGTATACTGCATTCGCCGGTTTCCCTTCGGGCGTTGTAAGTCTTGCCGTGATGGCATAAAAAGCCTGGTAACAGTGTGAATGACCATCGATGATAAAGAATCGCTCTGGCATTCTCGGTTAGCGATGTAAAGCCTTGCGCGCCATCAAATCAATGATTTGCTCAAGAGTATCAGTAAAAGAGATAGAAAGGCAATTGTAAGGCAAGACAGATTGAGGAGATATACCGTAAAATTTATTTATAATTTATGTTTTTAAAACCGGAGAAAAATCAAAATATTTATAGCTTTGCAATAAAGATGCTAAAACTGTTTTTAAACGATGTTGGAAAATACCAGAACAAACTTAGGAAAGATTAGCTTGCCACTATGCTAACTTTAGGCTGGATAACCTATCATTAACCAAAAATTATTTATGGATAATTTTTATAAATAGTAACATCGTTAAAAATTATTGTCAAGCTAAATAATAAATTTTATCATAATATATTTGTGTACAAAACCCAACAGTATTTCAACCGGTTTCTATCGGGATTCAGGTACGCGCTGAATTCAGGAATATTCTTTGAAAATACTTGAAAATATTTGCAAGAGGTGTTATTCTTTGTCAATGCAGAAAGACTGTTGTATTGCCTCGAAGAACGAAAGTTGTCTCAAGCCTCCATTTTTGGATAATTCAATTCGAAAATATGTGAAATGGGTGGCGGTGTAGCTCAGTTGGCAGAGCAGCGGACTCATAAGCCGCGCGTCGGGGGTTCAATTCCCTCCACCGCTACCAACGCATAGCCATTACCCGTATACCATCAGACTATTCCCGGACAGAAAAAAGGAGGATTACGTTGAAAAAGACCGTAGCGATATTTATCATAACATTATTTTGCGTCATGCAATCTGTCGGGGCTGATTCCTTAAGCCCCCGGGTGCGGCTGGAAACCACTAAGGGCGTTGTTATCCTGGAGCTTGATTCAAAGGCTGCCCCGAAAACCGTGGAAAATTTTCTCCGTTATATCCACGATGGATTTTACGACGGTACTATCTTCCACCGGGTGATTAAAGGATTTATGATTCAGGGTGGAGGTTTAACGGCGGATATGAAGCAAAGACCTCCACGGGCTCCAGTTATTAATGAAGCCGACAACGGACTCAAAAACCGGCGCGGTACAGTGGCTATGGCGCGTACGACGGAGCCGCATTCCGCCACCTCCCAATTCTTTATTAACACAGCGGACAATGCTTTTCTTGACTATAAGGAGAAAACAGCCGGCGGCTGGGGGTATTGCGTATTTGGTATGGTTGTGGAGGGGATGGATGTTGTTCATGCCATTGAGAACTTGCCGACCACGACTCAGTTTGGCTTTCAGGATGTTCCCGCTTCTCCTGCTCTCATCAAAAAGGTAATCGTGGAAAAATAAGGTTGGAGAAAAAGGATAATCTCTTTGAAACCGGCATAAAATTTGTTAAGAGATGGCCGATAATCAAGGTGCAAAAGAAATTGATGAAGCTGATTGGGTAAAATATTGTTTAAAAATGAAAGGGAAGATAAGGGAATATACAATGACAGGGCTGGAACATGTTGGTATGCCAGCGCGATGACAAAAAAGGCAATTCTCTTTTTCCCAATCGCTTCTCTCTTACATTCTTATTAAAAAACCTTCTTTGAGCACTTACAAATAAACATGAAGGGGTTGATCGGTTCCATCCTGATAATTGTCATTCTTCTGCTGCTCGTGTTGTTGGCGTTCGGGTTGCTCAGGGTGGCGCTGATAACCTTGCCTGCCTGTGCTGTAGCCATATGTGTAATGCTTTTGACCCTCTATGCATTTCGTGCCGTAAAAATTCATCGCCTGAATTCTCGCGGGACTTTGGCAAGGATCGTGATAGTTCAGTTTGACGGGCAGAAATTGAACTGGGGTCTGGAAGAATCTCAAATTGATTTCTATGCAAAAGCAAAACTGTTAACGTGCTTAAGCATGGCCTTAGGAACTCTATCTCTCTGGTCAATTCTGAGCATAATTGATAAAAAAGACGCCTTTCATGATCTCACCGGGTTTTCTTCCCGGGTTAATCTGGTAATAGGATATATTATGTCAGGAGTAGTCCTTGCCGTGACAATCTTCAGGGCAAGGCCGGGAGAAACCCTCAAAGATGCACTATGGGAGAGGGCAGGCTATTTAGTGAGCCAGATAAACACCCGGCTTGAAAGAATCAAAGACTTGTGTGCATTGGAGGTTTCGATCAAAATGATTGCCCATCAGTTGAAAATTTCTTTTCCGGTAGATTTTAAATCGGAAATTCAAGAATTTGTCAATACCCATAAACATGAACTTCTCTCTGATGCTACGGAACTGAACAATCTGATTGCAGAAAATATCAGACAAGCTGAAGCAGACAAAATGCGTTTAGAAAAGGCAAGCACTAATTATCGTGCTGCAATGAAGCTTTACACAGTAGTTGCTATTGAAGTAAACTGGACCGGCAGCATACCGCTTGTAAAGGAAATGGAATATGATTACGAAGGCTTAACTTCAGAAAATCTAAAGTCACTTCTCTTGGATAGAAAGTGGGATGATTTCCATGATATCGTAAACGAAATCATGAGGGATCTTCAGCGATTGAGAGAACTGGCCATAAAATACCAGGAGGAAGGGTATAAAGAGGGAGCAAATGGCTATATAAAAGAGACGGATGAAGAGAGAGCATACCGCATTATGGAAATTTCTCCCGCTGCTTCGGATGAAGAGATCAGGAAAGCATACAGAGTGCTGGCGCTTAACTATCACCCTGACAATGCAGAACAAACCACCACCGGTATCAAAAAGCTGGCGGAAGAGCGGTTTAAGGAGATTAACTGGGCATACGATTTCCTGAGAGGAATTCGGAATCTCTGTTAAGGGGTAGCGCACGTGGACAAGGAAAAATCTAAAATCGATACAGTGAATAAAGATAGTGTGCTTACAAGATTTCAACAGAAAAATTGGGTTAGAAAACTTGAAGCGGTTTCAGGAAAACCGGTCTTGCCGCGCAAGACCGGGAAGGCTGTGTATCTTCTCGTTGATTGTTCAGGGAGCATGGCGGAAGGGAACAAACTATTACAGGCAAAAAAGGGAGCCATTGGCTTTGCTGAAGAAGCTCAAAGGAAGGAATATTCTGTGGGGTTCATTCAATTTGCATCGCATGCAGAACACGTGCTTGAGCCACAGAATGAACTTACGGGTTTTAATATCAAAGTTGAAAAACTATCAGCCAGCGGCTCAACGAACATGGCTGCCGCTATTCAAATAGCCAGAAACAATCTCTTAGGCAGGGCTGGTGAAAAAGTAATCTGTATCGTGACAGACGGAATGCCGGATGATAAAAAGGCCACCCTTGAAGCAGCGAATGAAATAAGAACACAGGGGGTCGAAATAATGACCATTGGAACTGATGATGCTGATAAAGAGTTTCTCGAAGAACTTGCTACCCGAAAAGGACTTTCTCTCAAGGTCTTAAGGGACCAGCTTGAACGGGGCATTGTTTCAATGGCGAAGATGTTGCTCTGGAAAAATGGATAGCAAAAGCTATCATTATGCCTTATTAAAAAACCTTGTTGAAAATTATCGTCTAGTGCGGTGTATCTCGTTATCATTTGTTTTGGTATATTTAAACACGGGAGAAAGATTTATTTATGGGTTTAAATTGTGGTATCGTTGGGTTACCGAATGTCGGGAAATCTACGATCTTTAATGCATTGACGTCGGCCAAAGCCGCCTCGGCAAATTATCCCTTTTGTACCATTGATCCCAATGTGGGTGTAGTTGCCGTGCCGGACAGCCGACTGGATAAGATAGCAGAAATAATAGCAACCGAAAAAATTGTTCCAACAACCGTTGAATTCGTTGATATCGCAGGCCTCGTGAAGGGCGCCAGTCAGGGCGAGGGCTTGGGAAATCAATTTTTGGGACATATTAAGAACGTTAATGCCATTCTCCATGTGGTGCGCTGTTTTGACAAGAGCGATATCATCCATGTGGAAGGAGGAATACACCCGATCCGTGATATTGAGATCATCAATACGGAATTGATCCTTGCGGATATGGATACCGTTGAAAAAAGACTAGCGAGGAACGAAAAACTTGTGAAGACAGGAGATAAAAATATCATTGCCGCCATCGGTGTGCTGAAAAAGGTTCGGGACGGACTGAATAGCGGCAAACCTGTCAGGTTGTTGTCTTTAACGGATGAGGAAAGAAAGTTCATCGATGACCTGCATCTGATGACAGCAAAACCGGTTTTATACGTCATTAACGTCTTTGATTTGGAAAAAGACAAACAGTACGCTGAGACGGTAACCAATCATGCGAAGCAAGAAAATTCAAGGTGTGTGGTCATTTCAGGAGACATCGAATCAGAGATTGCACAGATGGAACCCTCCGAAAGAAAAAACTATTATAAGGAAATGGGGATAGAGGAATCCGGATTGGAAAAGTTGATCCGGGAAACATACAGTCTATTGGGTTTGATTACATACTTTACGGCGGGTCCCAAGGAAGTAAAGGCCTGGACTATCAAAGAGGGGACGAAAGCGCCACAAGCCGCCGGGGTGATTCATTCTGATTTTGAGCGAGGATTTATCTGCGCCGAGACATACAACTATAATGACCTCATTACAGTGGGTTCAGAGCATAAGGTTAAGGAAAAAGGCCTTTTAAGACTTGAAGGGAAAGAATACGTTGTGAAGGATGGCGATATCATGCATTTCAGGTTTAATGTATGAGAATTTCTATAAGTCATTAGTCTGCATGTGTTATAACTCGTCCGTATATGCGCAAGTCGTACCTGGTTACATCGCCTGAGCCTATGAAAGTTCATCCTTTTAAGCCTTGCTTTTGGAACAGGCACGTGAAATGATTTCTGGGTAGTGTAAAATATATTGTGTAAATTATAAGCGGAGGTAGAAAAAAAGCGCATTCCCCACTATACTTGGAGTTGAAAGAGTAAATAACAAAAAAAACCAAGAAAGGAGGAATACGCTATGTTAG
>WYAU01000054.1 GCA_011525665.1 Candidatus Brocadia sp. | reverse complement strand
TTTGAGTATTACCCTATTTGAGAAAGTCCCTATTTTACAAGTACTTACAAATTCTGATTACAAAAGCGAACCATGCTTTCCTTATAAGCAATTGCCTTTGTTCAACTTATAACCGGACACTAGTGATGTGCTTTATACATCACAAAATTACAAAAGGGCACAAAAGAAGCCCAAATCCTTTCTGTGCCCTTTGTGTTATCGTGATTAAAATAAGAGAAGAAACGGAAAGTTAAAACAATGTTTCCTTTCAAATCTATTAAAAACAAGCTCATACTGATACTTTTAGTATGTTCATTTACGCCACT
The DNA here is from genome assembly GCA_011525665.1 of Candidatus Brocadia sp. Classification (GTDB taxonomy): domain Bacteria; phylum Planctomycetota; class Brocadiia; order Brocadiales; family Brocadiaceae; genus Brocadia. The sequence goes on along the minus strand of WYAU01000054.1, from coordinate 55,762 downwards.
ATTGCTATTGCGTTTTATGGCCTTTCCCAAGGCACAGAAGGACCTGGAAGAGGCCTTGATACGAAATCTGGAGGGAGTAAAGCAAAAACAAGCAGAAATTGTAAAAATGTGGTTTGCCGAAAGGAGTCATGACGCAAAGGTTGTCAGTAAAAATATCTCTGCCGTATGGGAACATGGTGTGGATGATAAGGGCAGGGGCTTTTCAAAGTTATATGATTATATCGGGATGGTCAAGACAGAGTACGGGTATAAATCTGTATATATTGCCTCACGGGACGGGACAGTGCTTGTGTCCACGGAAAGGGAACAGGCAGGTTCCAGCGTTATGAGCTACGATTATTGCAGGGAGGCGCTGAATGGACGTATTTTTATATCCGGTATCCAACGTCCTCTTCAGGGTGAAAGCAGGAACGAAAAGGGTGACAATGATGAACCAATAATGTTTATATCAGCTCCGCTTATTGGTGCTGACAACCTCGTATTCGGGGCGGTCATTCTCAAGGTGGCAACATTGCCACTCAGCGAAATCATGAAAAGCGCGAAACTGGGAAAGACGGGAGAAACTTTTCTCATCAACAGAGAGGGCTTTATGCTTACGGAGTCGCGGTTTGCTGATGAGATGAAAAGGAAGGGTTTGGTTCAGCAAAGGACGGCATTGGAATTACGGGTGATAAATCCCCGCACAGGAAAACTTACTGACGGTGCTCAAAAATGCCTGAACGGCAAAGACGGATACGATACGGGAGGTTATAGAAATTACGATGGCAGGAAGGTCCTGGGGGCGTGGTGCTGGATTCCGGAGCACGGTTGTGGTTTGCTTGCGCAGATCAATATCCGTGAAGGGTATGGGGCGGCTTACAGCTTGAAAAAATTTGTTCTCTCCATGCTGCTGGTGTTGGCTTTCCCGTTGCTCCTGGCAGCGTTCTACTTTGGCAAACGGATTTCGGATCCCATTCTCAATATCACAGAGGTAACAAAAAAAATCACCGGCGGAGACCTGGGACAGCGGGTAAAAGACAGCGGCAAAAAAGATGAAATTAGTGAACTGGCGCAGGCGTTCAACGTTATGGCGGAATCTTTGGAGGAAAAAACGGTCAAGTTAAAAAACTACACGACTGACCTTGAAAATATCGTAAAAGAGAGGACGCTTAAACTTCAGGAAACAACGAATTTCTTAAACAGTATTTTGGCAGGTTCAACAGAATATTCGATCATTGCACAAGATTTAAACGGAAACATTCTTGCGTTTAACGCGGGGGCAAGTTTGATTTACGGTTACAGGCCTGAAGAGGTGGTAGGGATAGCCAATGTAAGGGACCTTCACGCCGCCGAAGATGTGAAATCGGGAAAAGTTGATTCTATGCTCGACGTGGCGCGGAGAACAGGTCGATTTGAGGGAGAAGTGGTACGAAAGAGGAAAAACGGAGAGATGTTTCCCGTCCATGTCACTTTCACTCTGCGGCGCAATGAACAGGGGCATCCAATCGGATTTGTTGTGATCTCAAAGGATATTACAAAAGAGAAACAGGTGGCCCTTGAAAAGGAAATTGTAAATAATGTCAATAAGGGGATTGCATCAGGTTTAGATATTAAAGAAGTTTACAAGAATATGTATCGTGAACTGAAACGGATGATCGATTTTACCTGGTTCGGCGTGGCCTGCCTCATTGACGGGACGGAAATTACGGAGAATTCCCATATTGTTGACGGGGTGTTGGTAACCAATGATTGGTTCACAAGCTGTCAGTCTGCATTCCCGGCAACAGCGCAGGGTGTTGCCCTGGAGAAGGGTGTGCCTGTTGTTGTTACAGATACGTTTGAAGGAGAGTACCCGTTTGACGGTGAATTATACGGGAAGGGTATCCGTTCTTATTTGTGTTTTCCGCTGAAATCGAAAGGAATTACTATCGGGACGATTACGCTGGGCAGCGGGAGGAAAGACGCGTTTACGGAGGTACATTTTGGATTATTGAATCAAATTACTCCACAGTTGGCTATTGCTATTGAAAATACGAGATTGTTTCTCTCGATACGGGAATCGGAAAAAAAATATCGGGACCTGGTGGAAAACGCACCGGAAATGATTCATGAGATCAGTCTCGAAGGAAAATTTATCAATGTGAACAAGACGGAATTGAATAATCTGGGGTATACAATAGAAGAAATGAGGCAGATGACGCTTGAAGATATCGTGCCCGGTGAATGCCGGGAAGATATCAAGAGACATATGAAGCGGATCAAAGAAACGGGGGGCAGCGAATTAGAGACGGTATTTCTGGCAAAGTCGGGAAAGGAAATCAATGTCGAGATAAATGGAACAAGCCTTTACAATACCAAAACGGGTGAATGTGTTTGCGTGAGGGCATTTGTAAGGGATATTACGGAAAGAAAAAAGATGGAAGAACAGGTGCGGAGATCGGAAAAATTGGCATCAATGGGTGAACTTGCCGCTGCGATTGCACATGAGATCAGAAATCCCCTGGGGGCGATATGTAACTCTGTGGGTATTCTGGATGCCCATTTGAAGTTGACGGGTCAGGATAAGGATTTGCTGGAGATGATCGTGGGACAATCGGAAAGGTTGGACAGGATTATCAGTGATTTCCTGACCTTTGCGCATCCGCGCGAACCCTCCTTTTCCCTGCAGGACATTCGGGAGGTAATCAAAAACACCATTTTTCTGTTAGAACAGGATAGCCGGTTTACGGATCAGATAGAGATAAAAGAAGTTTACGAAAGCATACTGCCGAAGGTGTACATCGATACGGACTTAATCCACCAGGTGTTGTGGAACTTGTTTGTCAATTCTCTGGAGGCAATGCCGGACGGGGGACAGATCAGGATTATGGTAAGGAAAACCAGCCTCTTCCTCCGGGACGCACTGGAGATTGTAATATCGGATACCGGGACAGGTATGCCCCCCCATGAACTGGACAAGATATTTGAGCCTTTTTATACAACAAAGTCGGAAGGCACGGGCCTGGGTCTCTCGGTAGTCCAGCGGATTATTGACGATCATGGGGGGACTATTGACGCGAAGAGTAAAAAGGATAAGGGAACGACTTTTTCTGTTAAATTGCCTGTCGGGAATGAAAAACTGGCAATTCAGAATAACTTTTTAATGGGGTGATGTTAAAGCTATGGAAAAAGGTAAAATCCTTGTCGTGGAAGACCAAGACGCCATGAGAGAGTCCCTCGTGATTGCTTTTAGAGACGAGGGGTATCAGGTCGAGGGCGCAGCAAGCGGGGAAGAGGCGATCCAAAAAGTGGATAATCAGAATGTGTATGACCTGGTAGTCACCGACCTGAAGATGAAAAAAGTTGACGGACTGGAAGTGCTCAGGGCGGTAAAGGCGGCAAATTCATCCACGGAAGTGGTGCTGATTACTGCTTATGGCACCATTAGCACGGCAGTACAGGCAATCAGGGAGGGGGCTTACGATTATGTGACGAAACCCTTCCGTCACCAGGAAATCCTGAAAGTGGCGAAAAAAGCTATTGAAAAGAAGGGCCTGAAGGACAGGGTCAGGTATCTTGAAGGAGAAATCAGGGAGAAATATAAATTTGAGGGCATTGTGGGTAATTCCAACGCCATGCTGGAGGTGCTAAAAGTAACTTCGCATGTCTGCCGTACGGAAAGTACAGTGCTGGTAACGGGGGAGAGCGGGACGGGAAAAGAGTTGATTGCAAGGGCGATTCATTACAACAGCTTGCGAAAGGACGGTCCGTTCGTTGTAATTAACTGTGGCGCGTTGCCCGAAAATTTGCAGGAAAGCGAATTGTTTGGACACATGAAGGGCTCGTTCACGGGGGCCATTAAGGATAAGATAGGGTTATTTCTGCAGGCCCAAAGGGGAACGATTCTGTTGGACGAGATTGGGGAGACTTCGCCTTCTACGCAGGTAAAGCTTTTGAGGTTTTTGCAAGATGGAGAAATCCGCCCGGTGGGTGGTAACAAGGCCCTGTATGTAGATGCAAGGATTATAGCGGCTACCAATGAAAATTTGGAAAAGGCCGTTGAGTCGGGGAAATTCAGAAAGGATCTTTTTTATCGGATCAATGTGATACGCATTCATCTTCCCCCCCTGAGAGAGCGGAGGGAAGATATTCCGCTTTTGGTGGAATACTTTTTGGAAAAGATTTTGGAAAAACTGAAAAAAGGAAAAAGGGTCTTTTCCAAAGAGTCCATGAGGGCTTTGGTGAGTTACGATTGGCCCGGCAATATCAGAGAGCTTCAGAATATCATAGAGCGGGCTGTCACCTTGTCGAAGAACGAGATAGTAAATGTAGATGAACTTCCGCTCCCTGCCGGGGAGGTTGCCTCGCTTATCAGTGATCCCCTGGAAGACCAGAAGAGAAAATCGTTTATTGTGACAACGCTCGCAGAACAGGAAAAAAATGCAATTATTGACGCCCTGAATAAATACGGCGGAAATCAAACAAAGGTTTCTCAGATACTGGGGATATCAACGACGACCCTTTGGCGAAAGATTAAAAAATACAGGATTAAACCACAACACGAAATATCAGACACGATCGGTATATGATTTCATCCTGAAACTGTTGTTGCATAATGGAATGTTCCTGTGAATGGGTGAACCCTGGTTGACAGAGATACCCGGGAATGTTGTCGTTGTAATAAAGTCTTGTTTTAATGCCACTTATACAAAAATATAAGTGGCATTTTGTTTTTCGTGCGAAGTTGGTATATCTTTCGTTAGTATTCCATCCACGGGTAAATTTTGATCTGCAGTTGGTGTGGTATACGGGTGGCAGCAGATGTTTAAGAGGAGAAAAACTACCGAGGTCAAAAAAGTTATAGACGTTAAGTTTGAGGTAAAAGAAGATTTTGAAGAAACGAAAGAGGATTTTTCTTCGCGTTTTAAAGGCGTTTTCAAAAGGTCTTCACATAGGGAGAAGAAAAATATGCCGGTAATGGACGAGATAAACAGGATTAGTGCATTTATAAAAAAGTTACCCAGGACGCCCCAGCCCCCGATCCCCGCACGTGAGGTATGGCTGTCATTATGGGGTGCATTTTTGGGGGTGGGATTTACCGCGTTGCTTGCGTATCTCTGGAAGTGTCCGATGCTATTGGGGCCATTTGGTGCAAGCGCCGTGTTGATTTACGGGGCGTACAAGGCTCCGCTCGCACAGCCGAGGAATGTCCTGCTGGGGCATTTTCTTGCGGCATGTATTGGCGTAACGATACATGACTTTTTTGGTGCCGCGTTTTGGTCTATTGCGCTTGGCGTTGCCCTTGCGCTTGTGCTTATGACGGTTACTTATTCGATCCATCCGCCGGCAGGTGCTACGGCATATGTTGCTGTTCAGACGGGGGGGCTGGGTGTTGGATATATGTACATCCTGAATCCCGTTATCTTAGGCGCCTTTATCCTGGTTTTGTTTGGTGTTATTTTTAATAAAATGGGGAAAAGGGATTATCCGACGCATTGGTGGTAATATAAAAATGGGCGCGCGGTGAGCAAAGAGGGCCGCTTATTCATGGACTTGGAGGGGTGAATTGTTAAATTACGGAGAAAATTATGTATATCTCGATTAAAAACCGGCTTATTTTTCTACTCATTGTGTTTACGCTGCTTCCGTTTGTTTTGTTGAGGATCATCGCATATCCACGGGTGCAGGCTGATCTTCAGGAAGTGCTTATAAGAAATCTTGACGGTGTTGGGCATAAACAGGCAGAATTGGTGACTACCTGGGTTCTGGAGCGGAAGAAGAATGCCCGCGTAATTGCGAACAATCCGTTGATGGTGAAGTGCGCCAAGATAACAAAGGATGATAAAGAATATCCGGATGTTGTCCAGTATCTGGAGGTTGTAAAGGATGAATATGGTTATAAGGGTGTCCTTGTCAGCAATGATAAAGGCCTGGTAACCGTCGCCACAGCGGACGAAAGCGTTGGAAGTGACATATCGCAAATGGATTACTTTCAACAGGCGCTGGAGGGAAATACTTCTGTATCGAGCGTTATCCCCTCCGAACTCCCGCTTGTCAATGAATGGGGAGAGAAGGAACTGGGGCTGCCTACGATGTTTGTATCAACGCCGCTAAAGGATAGGGATGGGATCGTCGTCGGCGTTGTTGCCATCAGGGTAGACGTAAAAACCCTGAACGACCTGATGCTGAGTCTGAAGCTGGGGAAGACAGGTGAAACCTATCTTGTAAACAAAGACGGTTACATGATTACAGAATCAAGGTTTGTCGCACACCTGAAAGAGATGGGGCTGGTGAAAAAAAGATGCGCATTGGAATTGAAGTTGGTTAATCCGGAAACGGGTGAGTTAACCAGGGGTGTCAAGCAGTGTATTGCAGGAGACAGCGGTTTTGATGCAAAAGGGTATAAGGACTACAGCGGACTCACGGTGCTGGGGGTGTGGCGCTGGCTGCCGGAATTTAATTGGGGTGTTATTGCAGAAATCGACCGGGACGAAGGTTACGGAGCTGCCTATAATCTGAATTACATTGTGAGTTCTGTATTGCTGGTGATTGCATTTCCTATCGTGATGGTGGCATACTTTATTGGAAGAAAGACTTCCATACCGATTATTAAGCTGACCGAAGTAACGAAAAAAATGGCCTCCGGAGACTTGACTCAAAGGGTTGATATTAAAAGGGACGACGAGATTGGTGAATTGGCGAATTCCTTTAATGCGATGGCGAAATCGCTGGATGAGAAAACGAGGGAGGTCGTGGAGTCGGAGAAGCGGTACAGAGGATTGTTTAACTCCATAAAAGAAGGGGTGTACCAATCTGAACCGGGCGCTGATGGTGTATTCACCTTTATCAATAAGGCCGGCGCAGAAATATTAGGATATGACAGCCCGGAAGAAGTGATAGGGACCAAGGTGAAAAATATTTATGTAGATCCCGAAGACAGAAGGCGGCTGTGTGAGAAACTCGAAAAAGACGGGGTATGGAGGGAGTTTGTGTCGCTCTGCAAGAGAAAGAATGGTGAGAGTTTCTACGCAGAACGTACAAGCAATTTGTTGAGGGATGAGAAGGGAAATCCTGTTGCTATCTATGGAGTATTCAGGGATATCTCTGAAAGGAAGAAGGCGGAGCAGGAAATTACCGAATCGGAGAAGAGGTACCGCTTGTTGTTCGATTCGCTGAAAGAAGGGGTTTATCAATCTGAGCCTGAAGCGGATGGCACATTTACATGGATCAATCAGGCCGGCGCTGAGATTTTGGGCTATAAATCTCCTGACGAAGTAATCGGAACGAAGGTAAAGGATATTTATGTAAATCCGGATGATCGTATAAAGGTGATTGAAAAACTAACAAAAGAAGGCGTATGGAAGGGTTTTGTATCTTTTTGCAAGAGGAAAAATGGCGACCGTTTTTATATGGAACGGACGTCCAATTTAATTACAGATGAGAAGGGAAAACCCATCCGTATTGACGGGATATTTAGAGACATTACGGAACGAAAGAAGATTGAGGAAGAATTGCAAGAATCTGAGAGACATCACAGGCAATTGCTGAATTCATTGAAAGAAGGAATATACCAGAGCGAGCCCACCGAGGATGGCGTGTTTACATGGATTAACCAGGCAGGCGCCGAGATCCTTGGTTACAGTTCACCGGAAGAGGTGATTGGGACGCGGGTGAAAGATGTATATGTAAATCCCGAGGATCGGAAAGAATTGGTCGAGAGACTGGAAAAGGAAGGGATTTGGAGGGACTTTACATCATATTGCAAGAGAAAAAACGGAGAGCGGTTCATTTCTGAAAGGACATGCAATCTTGTGCGTGACGAAAACGGTAAACCGATACGAATTGAAGGTGTGTTTCGGGATATTACGGAAAGATAAGTCGATTATTTTTAAGAAGAATTTCTATACGCTGAACGAGGAGCAGAAATTATGGGAAATGAAACGGTAAAGGGCTTATCCGTCAATGCGAAGACCCTTATTATCATATTGTTGTTTGTGAATGTTGGGTTTGCATCGAAAATGATAAATAAATACTATGCCATGAAGGAGGCAGGGTATATCAGGGAGAAGACGTTTCACGAACAACTCGAAAAAAGGGTTATGAAGGCCTTCGGTTCAATGGAAGAGTTGAATAAGATGGTCAGCGATATTACACGGCAAAAAGAAGATGCAGAAAAGATTGCAGCTTCTTTCAAGGTGCAGGACGAACAATTGCGGATTGCCAATAAAAACCTCGAAGACGCTAAGATAAAACTGGAGGAGGAAAAGGCACGGTTGCAAAAGGAGATATGGGAGTTGGAAGACTCGTTGTCCCTCGCAAAAAAGACGCTGAGTAATAAAGACGTGACTATCCGGGAACTCATGGGGAATTTGGAGCGGGTCGAAAAAGAAAATGAGCTGCTTAAAAAACAGATGGAAGAGCATGCAAAAACGCCGGAATGGAGTCTTCCCAAACAATAAACATGATATTCCTGATACAATCGAAAGATCTTTATGGCAAGGGTATTAATTATAGAAGAGCAGGAGAAGGTTCGGAGGTCATTGGTCAGCGCCTTTAAACGAGAAGGTTTTGAAACATGCGATGGTACGGAATGGAGCGGTGCGGCAGAGTTGTTCGCGAAAAATGCCTATGACCTTATTGTTTTCGATTTAGGGGCAAGGACTTCTGAGGGTTACGATATGTTAAAGACGATCAAATTCACCAACTCTGATGCAGAGCTTATCGCGATTATTTCGCCGGATACCTATGATACAGGCCGGATGTCTGGCTGCGGAGTGTATGATTGCATATTGAAACCCTTCAGGCAGAAAGATGTCGTCCGTGTGGGAAAGAAGGCGCTTGAGAAAAAGCAGTTGGCTGATAAGGTGCGCAACCTCGAACAAATTATGGATATGAACAAAATAATTCTCAAGGGAAAAAACTAAGGATTCGTTGTGTCACCGTTTAATTGTTTATCGGGTTGCTGAGAAAGAAGGGAAAGGAGGTATGATAGAAAATAACATTATGAAAAATAGTGAAAAGTGAGATGTTGGAAGTTTTTAATAAGAGGAGAGATATGTTAAAAAAGGGGTGTTGTTTTGAAAACAGTGTTCACAACAACATTTTAGAGGAGAACAATTAATGTTATATACTGCGAACGTAGATGCGATTGCAGCGGTGTCTTTAAAGAAAGCCACTGCAATGAAACATAGTTTGACGGGATTCTTGACACTTTCAGTAATGGCGGGCTTTTACATCGGGTTTGGTGTTATCCTTGCTTTTATTGCTGCCGCTCCGGTTGCTGCTCTGAATCCCGGGATTGGTAAGATCGTTGCCGGCGCAACCTTCGGTATCGCATTGTCTTTGGTAATTATGGCCGGTGCCGAGCTGTTTACGGGGTATAACCTATTGATATTTAAAGGAACACTGAGAGGTACTATAACGCTTGCCGACTCAATGCTGGGTTGGTTTTGGACATACCTGGGGAACTTGGGCGGATCAATGCTCTTTGCGCTTATGGTTATTGCGGCTGGTATCTTTGCCCCTGATCCCTGGAAGTCATTTATACTCAAGGTGGCTACCTATAAGTCCACGGCGCCATGGTGGGAACTATTCTTCAGGGGTGTTTTCTGTAACTGGCTGGTATGCCTGGCAATTTGGTCGTGCTTCAGGTGCACGAGCGATTCCGGCAAATTGATTATGATATGGTGGTGCTTATTCGCCTTTATTACGACAGGCATGGAACACAGCGTTGCGAATATGACCATATTGACGATTGCAAATTTATTGCCCCACGACCCGGCAGCGATTTCATGGGGTAAGATGTTTGGCTGGAATCTTGTCGCTGTTACCCTTGGTAACATTCTGGGCGGTACATTCTTTGTCACATTCCTGTATTGGTTCGCAAATGCCATGGATGAAAGGGGTGCCAGGACACTGGAGGCAATAAAAGGTGGTTCGGGGACTGCTGGCCTTCCCCGGGCAGGCGGGTCTCCTGAGGAGATTAAAGATGTTAAGGTAAAGATGAAGTCATAAAAATAGTCGTGAAGAGAGGAATGTCTATGCAACGTTAGAGAAAGTTGCAGTAAAAAGTTTCATGTACCACTGACCAAAAAGGCCAGCGCAAAACGCTGGCCTTTTTGGGATACGTAAAACATTTCTGTTCTCTAATATTATCTGAAAAATGCAGAGCTGTAAAATCCCTTGCTTCTTTTCGGTCGGAGGATTACTTACTACAAGATCTCAGGGGAGTTTTTTAATCGAACGGGTGTTCTCGTGTTGTCACCTCGCGGATGCCTCTCCAATGGCGTAAAGTTTTCCATCATTAGAACCAATGTAAATGGTTCCATCGGCATCAATGGCGGGCGACGATTCTATTGCGCTGCCTGTTTCAAAGCTCCACTTCAGCCTTCCCTCTGAATCAAGGGCGTACACTTTTTTGTCTCTGGAACCAAAATAAATGACGCCGTCTGCTCCAACGGCTGGAGATGAATGAACAGAGGAGCCGGTTTCAAAAGCCCACCTCGCTTTTCCGGTGGATGTGAAGGCATAGAGGTTGTTGTCTCCCGAACCAAAGTACACATTTCCTTCGGTGTCAATTGCAGCAGAAGAATCGATGTCATATTTGGTATCAAATGTCCACTCTGCCTGTCCGTCCGGGCGAAATGCATAAAACCTGGCATCTTCTGAACCGATGTAAATATTTCCGTTCGGTGCAATCAGGGGAGAGGCATCGAGGAGGTATCGGGTACCGTAACTCCAAACGGCCTTGCCTTCCGGTTTCATGGCAAATAGATAATAGTCTCCGGAACCAAAATAGATCATGCCGTCCGGTGCTATAGCAGGAGATGAGGCCACGTGATCAGCGGTTTTTTGCGTCCATTTGAGCTTGCCATCGGAAGTGACGGCGTGAAGCTTTTTGTCCCATGATCCGACATAGATTGTTCCATCGGGCGCAATGGTCGGGGAGGAAATGATTCCACCTTCAGATTTATACTTCCATTGTAAACTGCCGTCGGGATTTAATGCATAAAGATGGCCATCCCAGGATCCGAAAAGAACGGTACCGTCTTTTCGGATGGCAGGTGAGGAATCAACCTCATCCAGGGTTTCAAATGTCCATTTAAGCGTGCCGTTTCGCGCAACGGCATAAAGTTTTTTATCTTTTGAGCCAAAATAGATCGTGCCATCTTCTCCGATTGCCGGAGAAGATGCAATGGGTCCCCCGGTTTGAAATGTCCACAGCAGAAGGGGCTTTTGGGCGCCCACATAGGGGCTTCTTCCCGTATGTTGTATGTCGCGCCTGAACATTGGCCAGGGGCTATCGGCGAGCCAGGCATAAAGGGGAGTTGATAGAAAGAGGAGAGTGAGGCAAAGGGCAAATATCCCGAAGGAAGAAAACCTGACAAGTTGTTTTACCATGCTACGTTCCTTTTTTTAAAAAATGATTTTGCATTTCTGTCGGATGCTGTTAGAGCACTCCTTTCGTCGAAGGGACATCTTTCCTGCGTTCGTCGATTTGAACCGCGTCCCCGAGCGCCCGGGCTAGCCCCTTAAATATTGCTTCCGCTGTGTGGTGGGCATTGCTGCCATAGGGAACATTCACGTGCAGGTTGATGCCCGCGTTTGTGCTGAAGGCCTCGAAAAATTCTTCAATAAGCGCCACATCGAAACCCCCGATCTTTTCTGTATGGAATACAACGTTAAAGACCAGCGCCGGTCTGCCGCTGATATCGACAGCGACATTGGCCAGGGCTTCCTGCATGGGGACGCTTGAATGTGAGAAGCGCCGGATTCCCCTTTTGTCTCCGAGGGCCTCTTTTATTCCCAGGCCAAAACATATCCCCACGTCTTCTACCGTGTGGTGGTCATCCACAATGCGGTCTCCGGAGGCAGTGATATTCAGGTCAAATAACCCGTGTTTGGCAAGTATATCGAGCATGTGGTCCAGAAAACCAACGCCGGTGGATATACGGCTATTTCCCTCGCCGTCAATATTAAGGATCAATTCGACGTGGGTCTCTTTTGTTTTTCTCTGAATCGTGGCAGTCCTTTTTGTCATCTGAGTTGCACGGTTACGGGCGCCGTATCCTTGTTTGATGATTACAGGTGTGCACTGTTTTTGAATGTGTTGTGCTTGCGAGTTCTCTGAGATGTTTCAGCAGGATTTCAATTTCTTCCCTTGTTCCAATCGTAATACGCAGGCAGTCATCCAGCCGCCTCAGACCAAAATATCGCACCAGTATCTTTCGTGCTTTCAATGTCTGATATAAAGAGAGTGCAGAAACCCCTTTCATGCACCGCGCCAGAACAAAGTTGGTTTGGGAAGGGTATACAGAAAATCCCATATCCTCTAAGGATTTTGTGAGGTAGCGTCTTGTTTCCCGAATCTTTTCAACGTGGGACTTCATGCTGATTTGGTCATCCAGCGCTGCAATCACAGCTGCAATGCTGAGCCGGTCAACGTTATAAGAGTCCTTTACCTTCATCAACCCCTGAATGAGAGATTCTTGTGCAATGCAAAAACCCAGCCTGATGCCGGCCAGGGAATATGATTTTGACAGCGTACGAAGGATGAGGACATTATCATGCTGTTCGACGAGGGAAAGGCAATTATCGTTTGCAAAATCGGCATATGCTTCGTCGACAACGAGAACACCATCTATTTCAGAGGCAATTTTTGATATTGCATCCGGCGAAATCATTGTCCCCGAAGGTGAATTCGGGTTTGCGAGGAACGTAACCTTTGCCCCTTTAACAATGAAGTCATCAGGAAGCGTATAATCTTCTGTAAAATCAACGGCGCACGCAACACTGTCCTGCAGTTCGGCAAGTGTCTTGTACAGCATATAAGAGGGATAAGGGAAGACGACTTTGTCTCCCGGCCCTGCAAAACTTCGTACAATGATAGACAATAAATCATCCGAGCCGTTTCCTGCCATGACACGTCCGGGTTGTGTGCCTAATATTTCGGCAATTTTGATCCGGGCTGCCGATGCGATCGGATCCGGATAAAGACGAAGGCCTTCGTTTACAGCCTCTTTAATTGCAGCCAAAACACCGGGAGAAGGCGGATATGGATTTTCGTTTGTATTGAGCTTTATATAGATACCGTCTTTTGGCTGTTCTCCGGGCGTATATCCCGACATTCTTTCGATGTTGTTTCTGAAGTAACTCATTTATATTATTTGATTTTTTTCTCAGTATCTCCGTCCCGTCGGAGTTTGTCTTGTGGGAAAGCCAGTCTGATTTGAACGGACCGTGTGTGCGCATCCAGACCCTCTGCTCCTGAAATTTCTGCCAGGTCATGACAAGCGTCCTTGAGGGCCGATCTGGAATATGCTATTACGCTGGTTCTTTTCAGAAAGTCGTTAACGGATAATCCGGACGAAAAGCGTGCAGTCCCGCTTGTTGGAAGCACATGAGAGGGGCCTGCAATATAATCTCCCACTGCTACCGGTGTATATGCGCCCAAAAAAATTGTCCCTGCGTGTTTTATCCCGGGTAGCAGCGTTTTCGGGTTTTGCGTCATAACCTGAAGGTGTTCCGGCGCCAACGAATTGGCAGTCTCTATGCATTCGTCAATGTTTTTGGTTACAATGATGATGCCAAATTTATCAAGGCATTTCTTTGTGTCTGCATGCCGGCTGAGTTTTGTTGCCTGTTGTTTTATTTCTGTTGTCACCTGTTTTGCCAATGATTCTGAGAATGTGACCAGTATTGAGATGCCCGGTGCGTGTTCCGCCTGTGCTAGTAAGTCGGAAGCCACAAACGCCGGATTTGCACGGTCGTCTGCTATAATCAATACTTCGCTGGGCCCTGCCAGCATATCAATACCGGCGTATCCGAAGATTTCCTTTTTTGCAAGCGTTACAAAAATGTTTCCCGGTCCGACGATCTTGTCTGCCTTCGGGATGGTTTCTGTGCCAAACGCAAGGGCAGCAATAGCCTGGGCGCCGCCTATTTTGTATATCTCGTTAATACCCGATTCCTTTGCAGCAACCAGCCTTTCGGGTGGAATAGTTCCGTTCCTGGAGGGAGGTGTGGTCATAATTATTCTGCCAACTCCTGCTACACGCGCCGGTATCGTATTCATCAGTACCGTGGAGGGATAGGACGCGGCGCCTCCGGGGACGTACACTCCTACGATTTCCAGAGGAGAATACAGGGTGTCAAGCAAGATTCCGTTTGCCTTTAACGGGTGAACCTTGCGGATTCTTATATGTTCCTGATACGTCCATATATTCGCGATAGCCCGTTGTATGGACTTTACAAAGGGGAGTGATATCTTTTGGTATGCTTCCTCAATTTCTCGATCCGTTACCCGAAAATTTCCGGGGGAAAGAAAAACTTTATCATAGAGTTTGCTGTATTTTATGAGCGCTTTATCCTTTTGCCTTTTGACGTCCCGGATAATTTTGAGCACTGTTGCCCTGCTTGCGGACAGACCGTCCAGAATGTTTAATTGTTGTTTGAGTTTTTCGATTTCCCTGTCAATTTCACATTCCCATGTCCTGAGTATCCGCATCATTGCATTCTCAAAAATTAACGAGGCCTGGAGCCTCGTTGTGGAGTATAATATGAGTTTATTATCTGTTGATTCAATACACTTTTAAAAAATTATATTTTCTGCCGATAGTGTTGTCAAGGAAAATGAAGGGGTTGCCATAGCCACCCGTCTTCTGCAAATGATGCTTGTTAAGTTCGACGGCGATGCAAAAAAAGAAAGAGAAAGGGACAGTCGGGGAATGTCCCGGCGCCTGCCGGATGCGCTTCTTCTCGGGTGAAATTAACGGAAAATTCCTTGACAATTACCTATATTATCAATACATATAATAATGCATGTTTGAGATGGGGTAAATACAGGAGAACAGCACTAAATTATAGAAGACGAATTGCTTGACAGGGCGGCAAAGTTAACCGGCATAAAGGAAAAACGTTGCCGACCAGACGGGGTCTTGAAGCGCTTATAGCGAGAGAAAGTGCCAGGAGGCTCTCCAAACTGGGTGGAATCAGAGAAGAACCGGGAACCGTTTTCAGTGAAATGTGATCATCTTTTTTCTGTATCAGGAGGGGTATTAGTATATGTGCCACAAACTTGCTGTTTGCCGCTGGATGGTAATCCTGGTTTTCCTGTTTTCTTTTTTCAGCAGGACATCCCCGGCATCGGCAATCGCTCAGGTATCGGGAGGCGGGTTTCATAGCCTGCTTTTGAAATCGGATGGTACCGTGTGGGCCTGGGGGGCAAATAGGTATGGCCAGCTCGGTGACGGCACAAATACCGACAGAAAGACACCGGCGCAGGTGAATGGCCTGGACAATGTTATCGCAATTGCAGGAGGTGTGTGGCACAGTATCGCATTGAAGTCAGATAAGACGGTGTGGGCATGGGGGGGCAACTGGGCGGGACAACTGGGGGATGGCACAACGAAGAGCAGGAATTTGCCCGTTCAGGTAAAAGCCCTTGATGGTATTATAAAAATTGCTGCGAAAGGACAACACAGTCTTGCCCTGAAGTCAGATGGCACCGTCTGGGTCTGGGGGAGAAATGGATATGGGCAACTGGGGGACGGCACCGTTGCCGACAGAAACACGCCAGTGCAGGTAAGGGTGATCAGCAATGTTGTCGCCATTGCGGGTGGCGGGTATCACAGCCTTGCTCAAAGATCGGATGGCACCATCTGGGCATGGGGACTTAACAGGCAAAATCAGCTGGGGGATGGCTCTGCCACTGACAGGGTAATCCCCGTTCCGCTGAACGGCCTTGCCGGCGTTCATAGTATCAATTGCGGGGGAGACCACTGTGTTGTTCTGAAAAATAACGGCGCCATCTGGGCGTGGGGATTTAATCAGTATGGACAGTTGGGAGACGGTTCGGCCGATAATAGAAGTACCCCGCACGCGGTAGCTGGGTTTGAAAATATCACGGCAGTTGCCCCCGGAGGAGACCACAACCTTGCCGTAAAAGCAGATGGAACCGTCTGGGCGTGGGGGAGTAATGGTTCAGGTCAGTTGGGGGATGGGACTACCACAAACAGGGCAACCGCCGTTCTCGTAAAAAAACTCGACAATGTCCTTGCCGTCTCTGCGGGTGGGCAGCACAGCCTTGCTGTGAAAGCCGATGGCACCGTATGGGCATGGGGATTAAACAAAAACGGCCAGCTGGGGGACGATTCTGCCATAAATAGAAGCGCCGCGGTTCAGGTAATCGGTAGTTACCGGCAGCGGGATTGAGGTATCGATCAGGTTGGTGTCATCGGACAGTGATTTCGTTTTGACTTTTCCCCCTAAAGCGATATAATGACCCCTTTTAGAATGGCGTGTTATGGCGGTAATAACAGGTGTAGATGAGGCGGGGTACGGTCCTACACTTGGACCTATGATTGTTACCATCGTTGCCTTTGATGTGCCGGAAGAAAAGGCAGATTGTTCATTGTGGGAGCTTGTGAAAGATGCCGTTTCACAGGAGCGCAAGGCGCGGAAACAGCAACTTATTGTCCGGGATAGCAAAAAAATATACAGAGCACACACTGGCCTGAAACCATTGGAAGACGTCGTTCTTTCGTTTTTGTGGTCAAAGGGTTTGAAGATTACCTCATTTTTTCACCTGTTAAGAAGTCTGTCATGTCACAATACCGATGTTCTTGCCCGCTATCCCTGGTATGCAGATAAGGATTTTTCTTTGCCCTTGACCACAAATATTTCAGCGATAGCCAATTATGCAGAACTATTAAAGTATGCTTTTTGCAAGCACGATGTGCAATTTTGTTATGCACACAGCGGCATTGTCACTGTTCAGGAATTTAATGAACAGGTAAGGTCGTGTGGCAATAAGTCTCTTGTCTTGTTTAATAATTGCGCTGTGCTTGTTTCCCGGCTGTGGAAATCATCCGTTGGCAATATACGTTTGATAGTTGACAAGCAGGGAGGCAGAAATACATATGCCAATCTTTTGAAGGAACAACTGCCCGCGGCCGATATAAAGGTTTTAATCGAAGGAGCCAGGATTTCGACTTACGAGGCAATCGCTGCCGGGAAGAGGATGAAGATATCCTTTGTGGAAAAAGGTGAAGATATGTGCATGTCGGTAGCCCTTGCATCAATGTTTAGCAAATATGTCCGGGAGTTGTTTGTGCGGTTGGAAAATAACTATTGGGTTCAATTCATACCCGACTTAAAACCAACGGCAGGCTATTACAGTGATGCGCAGAGATTTTTGGCTCAGATAGCCAGCGTTAAGCAGAAAGAAGCGATTCAGGATGACATTTTAATCCGTATTAAGTGAAGGTTTTTAAGCCACAGGGGACGGAGGGAAAGAAATGAGGATTTAAATCCGGAACAAGAGAAGATTTGCGGGTTTTTTTCTTCGCGGTCATTGTGGTTAAAGTCTTAATGACGAAAGGAGCTTTTGGAAGAGATGTCTGTAAATGTGGCGGTTGTGGGTGCGACGGGCGCCGTGGGGGGGGATTTCCTCCAAATACTGGAAAGCAGAAAATTCCCGGTGAAGGAGTTACGGTTATTGGCGTCAAGACGTTCTGCCGGGAAAAAGATGCAGTTTTGTGGGGTTGATTATACCGTACAGGAATTAACCAGGCATTCATTCGAGGGGATAAAGATCGCCCTGTTTAGCGCGGGAGCAAGCATCAGCAGGGAATACGTACCCTATGCCATCGAAAGTGGGGCTGTTTGTGTGGATAATTCCAGCGCTTTCAGGATGGATGATGATGTGCCTCTGGTGGTGCCAGAAGTAAATTCCCGGGAAATTGGGAGGCATCGTGGCGTGATTGCCAATCCCAATTGTTCCACGATCCAGATGGTGGTTGTCTTAAAACCGATCCATGATGTTGCGCGAATAAAGAGAGTGGTTGTCTCGACGTACCAGGCGGTGTCCGGCGCAGGGCTTAAGGCCGTTGACGAACTCCTTAAGGAGACCGCAAGTATTCTTGATGGGAAGAAAGGGTTTATGCGAAATTTGTTTCCCCATCAGATTGCCTTTAATGTATTGCCTCAGATTCCCCAGAGCAATGCGTTTCTCTCCAATGGCTACACGTCCGAGGAGATGAAGATGGTGAATGAGACCAAAAAGATTATGGCGGATAATACCATCAGGGTCACTGCGACTACCGTGCGTGTGCCCGTTGTTCGTGGCCATAGTGAGTCAGTGAATGTGGAAACGGAGAAAAAGATTACTGCTGCGGAAGTAAAAAGACTTCTTTCAGGTGCACCGGGTGTTACCGTGATAGATGACACTGCGAACCAGTTGTATCCCCTTGCCATAAACGCGGCAGGGAAAGACGACGTCTTTGTGGGACGTATCCGTGAAGATGAATCTATTGCAAACGGCATCAATCTCTGGATCGTGAGCGATAATCTTCGAAAGGGCGCTGCCCTGAATGCCATTCAGATAGCGGAGAAGTTGTTGTAATTGCAAATAGGACGGCACACCGCGGAGAATGCTGGGTTCGCTGGTGTAGCGTTAAGGGAAAAGGGTAAAGGTGCCGGAAGCGGCGCTGGAAAGTTGTATGTGCAAGACCCGCCTGTGCAGTGCGGAATGAGGGGATGTAAAAGCCTTTCCTGGAGGAGTGGGTGTTTCCTGTGATACGCAAAAATATAAAATCCTGCGTGCTTTTCTGTATCGCCACGTTTTTAAGTATCTCGCTTGCGTGTAACGAAAACTATGCTACTGAAAAGCAGGCAGGGGTAAAAACGGAAAGCGGGTCTAAGAATATTGATCAGAAAGGGACAGTCATGCCTGAGAAAATAATCAGGAGCGACGAAGAATGGAAACGGATACTTACACCGGAACAATATAAGATTACACGGAAAAAAGGAACAGAACCACCCTTCACGGGCAAATACAATAATTATAAAGAAAAAGGCACATTCCGGTGTGTGGGTTGTGGTAATGATTTATTCAGGTCAGAAGCGAAATATGATTCCGGAACGGGGTGGCCAAGTTTTTGGGAACCAATTTCTGAACAAAACATTAAAACAACTCCAGACACGAGCCATGGCATGATAAGAACAGAGGTTTTGTGCAGCCGGTGTGATGCGCATCTTGGGCATGTATTCAATGATGGCCCACCGCCAACGGGACTCCGATATTGTATCAATTCTGCTTCACTCGATCATGTTAAGAAAAAAGAGGAATAAGGGAAAAACCGGATTAAAAAGGGGCAGGGTATGTCCAAAAAAGCATGGGTTTCCCTTGCCGATGATGCAGATTTACTATCCGTGTCTGTCGGCGTTCATTTGTATTCTGTTACAGAATTTCTGTAAAATCAATTCCGGTCTGGTTTCGGAGTATTCCCAGTTGAAGGGGGTAGCGCCGGAAGAATAATTGAAGGTTGCTCTCCGGTTAGTGTTCGGAGAAATGCAACAATCTTGTCCTTTTCATCATCAGTCAGTGTTGCTCCCAGCTGATATGCTGCCATGATATGCACTGCCTCATGCAAACTCCAGGTGCTGGCGTCGTGGAAATAGGGTGCCGTCAGTTCAATATTCCTCAGCAACGGTACTTTGAAAACGTATTTATCTTTCTCATTCTTTGTTACATTGTATCTGCCAAGCGTCTGCGTGTCTTTTTCGTAGGGTTTTACCACTCCAAGCTTTTGAAAAGAAGTTCCTCCTGCCCCAAAACCGTTATGACAGGCTATACACCCTTTATCCTTAAAGAGATCGTATCCTTGTGAATAATGATCGTGTGTACTTCTTCTGTGTCGTTTTCCCAAAAAAATTTACTCTTATTTCTGGAGCAGCAAAGCCTCGGCCGAGTCCCTCCATCGGCAGGACAAGCGTCCCCGCTTGCCATGGCGATATCAACCAGGGACGGTTGACCGACATCTGGGGATGAGGGCTGTGTTTAAAAGCTTCCTGAAAGAAATTCTTACCGCTATGATATCACAACCTACTTCTTAAGTGCAATGCATAATGTAGTGCGTTAAAATTGCATTTTTTGTGTTGTCCTTCGCAAAATTTCATAAAGCAGCAATTTGCACTCAATGTCAAAGCGGTAAGAAGTTACTATGAGACAGCAAATGATCGAGCTACAGAACCATAGAACTTGCTCTAAAACATTTTTAATAAGCTTCTTTTGAAGGGATTGAATGTTGATGGTGCTTGGAGAATGCCGAGGGTTACCTTAAAAATTAGCGTGAAGAATTGGGAGCTTACAGCAGATGGGGGTGCGAAGGGGTTGCCCATCAGAAGGCTTTTGTCGAGCAAAAAATATCTTCCTTGGCAAAAAATCGCAGACTTTCTGGATGGCATCATAAGGCCTCTGGTTGGAGCAGGATTCGTTTCGCCAGAAACGGGTAGTTTGGTTAAGCGAAGCAAACCCAACGAAGGCCTGAAACTACAACGTTGGGTTTCGTTCCTCAACCCAACATAAACTGAATCCCATCGACAAAGCCTGTTATAAGACGGACGAGCAATTATCCGGGTTGTAACTCAAGTGAACGTAAAGGCGCCACGTAAAAGTGTATCTACCCGAAAACTGTACTCGTTCGATGGGTTTTTTTAAAATACGTTTCCTTCTGCCTCTCTTGGTCTTGCACAAGCTTTCACCGGGGAGGCTTTTAATAATGCGTCTCGTAATATTTGAATAGTATGTGTGCATTTTATCTCAGAACCCCGTGCAGCAAGCAGGTCTTCGATTTGAAGCCGACATCCGGGGCAACCTGTTGCTACCATCTCTGCGCCGCTTTGTTCAATGGCCGTTGCCTTGTACTCCCCGATCTTCAGGGAGAGGTCGTAGTGTAATAAATTAAAGACTCCACCGCCGCCGCAGCATCGCTCCGGGTTTTCCATTTCCTGAAACTCAGCAGAACGCCTCAAAATATCCCTTGGCTGTTTTGAGATGTTTTGGCCCCAATAAAGATGACAAGGGTCATGGTAGGTAATTTTTGTATTCAGGGGCTTTGTCGCATACGGAAAATATTTTTCAATAAATTCGGAGATATCGTAAACTTTATCAGTAAATTTTAGAGAGTGGTCTCCCAGAATACGATGGTAGTCCCTCTTAAGTGTTCTTCCGCAGGTAGCGCACGCCGTGATAATAAAATCGACGTTGGCCTTTTCAAATACCGTTATGTTGGTTTCTGCCAGTCTCCGGGCTGTTTTGGCGTCCCCCAATGACCTTGCAGGGATGCCGCAGCACAATTGCTTTCGGGGAATAACTACTTCTGTCCCAAAATGATTCAATACCTCGATTACGGCATCGGCAATATCGGTATAGACGTAATTGATAAGACAACCCACATAAAATCCTACACGCATTTTGGGATGTTTTACCTTCTTCGTATTTCGATATTTGTTTAATACCGATTTCTTTGCCAGAGGAGGAATCCACCTGCCACCCATAAACATGAAGGGTAGATGTCGCATAGTTCCTTGGCGTTTTAATGGGATAAGCTGTTGAAAGGTGATTGCAGTTTTTAAGATCAGATTAAAGAGCCACCTCCGGGTCAGGAACAGCCGGAATATTATACGTGGTATAAGCCATATCCCGAGGTGATTTGCCAGATCGTCAAGCATGGTCTGGATGATGAAATCATAATCGACACCCGAGGGGCAGATGCTGGAGCATCGGAGACATTTCTTGCAGGAGAGGAGGTAATCCCTCAAAAGCTCTGTGTGAAAAATTTCGCCGTTTCGCAATGCGTCGGCCAGGCTTATGCGTCCCCGTGCCACCATGGACTCGTTGCCTGTCTCGATAAAAACGGGGCAGACAGAGCGACATTTGCCGCATCTGGCGCACTTGTTGATCTCTGTTTCCCACTCCTGAGTAATCATGTATTTTCCTCGCCGCGATAGTTTTCATAATGAAGGGTATTTTGTTTGTTACTTCTATTAATTGTAGCAAACAAAAAACAGAAAGGGGAGGCTAAAAAAGCCTCCCCTTTCTGTTTTAAAAAATATCTTGTTTAATATTTCCCCTTTTTCCCATCGTCATCATCATCTCCTTCCCCTTTGCCCTTTATTTTCACCGTGTCGCTTCCCTCGAATCTTGTACCGTCTTCTAATTCACCGGTAACGGTGAGTTCTTGCCTTTCTTTTCCATCCTTTTCCTGACCCCTGTATAACATCATTTTGGAATCTAAATCCAAATCCTGTATGTTAAATGTTGCGATAAACCGATGTCTGTCTACTTTTCCATCAATGGCTTTTGCACCGTCGCATTCAACCGTCTCCGTCACGATATCGTTGACATCATAGGGTGAATCTGAATCAAATTCGATAAATGCCTTAAACTTACCCTTGCTCCTGAGGTTGATAGCTTCGGGTTTTATCTCAACATCTGCCTGTATAACGGCGGGTGTGGCCGTTGGAGATGCCACGGGAGTCGGTGAAACGGTAACCGTTGGCGTAGGTGAAGGTGTAGAAACAGGTGTTGGCGTTGGTATGGCAGATTCTGAGATTATGCCACCTGGTACCAGGATTGCCAGGATTGAGATTGTGCGTGTAAGTAAAGGTGTTGGTGTTGCCACAGGTGTTGCCGTTGGAGAACTGGTCGGCGTCGGGGAAGCGGTTGCCGTTGGCGTAGGCGTTGGTGATGTCGCTTTATTGATTACAACAGTGATAATTTCAAGTTTGTCACCTTTGGTAAGCCCTGCAAGGGTAAATACTAATTCGGCCTTTCCATCCGTAATATTAAATGATTCTGAATACGTTTTCGAAACGTCATTAATCTCTGTTTCTATAACGAGAATACTGCTTTGATCGATGAGGTGATTGTTGGCAGATCGTAATCCTTTTATGGACAATGCTCCTTTGCCGGTATCACTTATGCTAATTTTTGCTTCCACTTCAGATGAATAGGAGATTGAAGATGCAACGGTCAGGCTGGTTTCGTACACGTCTTTGCTGTATCCTTTTGTTCCGGGTATCAACGATAGAATTGCCACAGAAAAAATCCAGCCAGTCAGGGTAAAATGTTTTTTCATCACTTTCTTCCTCCTGTGTTAAAAAGCGCGGTTAATTTAAAATACAGAAACGTAATAGCTTGTGGAAAATGTTGTTTGATGAGAAGGTAGTGTCGATTATCTTAAATAATCGGCATATTCAGGAAAAAGTTTCATTATGTTTTAGGCTTTAAATAAAATAAGTGATATTATTATAAAGTAAGATATTCATTCTGAGGGAAAGTAATATATGTCAAAAATCAGGCTTCTTCCCGCATCGATTGTTAACAAAATTGCAGCAGGCGAGGTTATTGACCGGCCGGCGGCCGTTGTAAAAGAGTTGATTGAAAATGCAATTGATGCCGGTGCGTCAAGGATCGATACCCATCTGGAGGAAGGGGGAAGAAGACTGATACGGATATCGGATGATGGTACCGGGATGGATGAAGGGGATCTTGCCCTTGCGTTTCAGAGCCATGCGACCAGTAAACTTCAGAACGCGGACGACCTGTTTGCAGTCCATACACTGGGTTTTCGGGGAGAGGCATTGCCGAGCATCGGAGCCGTTTCGCATGCCAGCATTATCTCAAAGGTAAAAGGGTCTTTATACGGCGCCGAAATAACGATTGATGGGGGTGTGTTGGGTAAAATTAAGGAATGCGGCGCGCCTGAAGGCACGCAGGTTGAGGTGCGCGATCTGTTTTTTAACGTCCCTGTCCGGAAGAAATTTTTACGGGCGGTACCCACGGAGATGGCTTACATTTCTGAAGTGCTTACGAGGTTCTCCCTCTCCTATCCGTCTATCCACTTTACCCTCATGCATAACAACAGGACGGTGTATAATCTTCCACCTGCTCATGATACGGCTGAACGGATTGCAACCTGTTTCGGCGAAGAGATGAGAAGGTGCCTTATTCCCGTGTTTCTCCGGGAAGAGATGTTTACCCTTTCGGGATATATTGTACCGCCCTTTTTTGACAAAGCCAACGCGCGGATGCAGTTTCTGTTTTTAAATGGACGCTACATCAAAGACAGCGCCATCTTTCGTGCCATTAGCGAATCCTATCGTGGAAAATTAATGCATAAAAGGTATCCGATTGTGTTCCTGTTTTTGCAGGTAGAGCCGTCCGAAGTAGATGTGAATGTCCATCCCACAAAGATCGAAGTGCGCTTCCGGAACACGAGTGCGATCTATAACCACGTCCTCTCCGCGCTAAAGGATGGTCTGAATAAATCAACAGCGAAGACGATTGCGGTGTCGTCTTCGCTTCCGGGATTGGAGAGGGAATCGGTAGTGACGGAAGAAGTCGGCCTGGTAAAAAAACCTCCGGGGGAAACGGATGCACATCCTGCGGCTATTGGTTTGCAAAAGAAGGGGGAAATCCCCCTTAATCCTCCTTTGAAAAATGGAAAGTTGGTGAGGAAAGAGGGGGAAGGGTTTCCCGATGAAGAAAATTCAAGGGGATGTGCTGCTATTCAAACAGACGGAGAAACAGAGGGAAAAGGAAAAGCATTTCCTGCGGGGGGCAGGGATAAAAAGAAGGCCTGTTTTCAAATTCATGATTCTTTCATCGTTGAGGAGACGGGCGAGGGCGTGAATATTATCGATCAACACGCACTGCACGAAATAATTTTATACCATGAAATAGAAAGGGGCATCCGTACTTCCCCATCGCCAAGTCAGCGCCTCTTAATCCCGGAACTGATTGAATTGGGTCCAAAGGATTTTTTCACCATTATCGGCTTAAAAGCACCTCTGAAAGAGTTGGGCGTAGAGGTTGAAGAGTTTGGGCAGAGTACCATTGCAATTCGCGCCTTTCCGCAGGTACTCCGGCGTATAAGCGGCAAAGAATTTATAGAAGGCCTGCTGGCCGGGTTGAACGATGACGATTGCTTGAAGGGAAAAGATAATATTTTAGATAAATTAATCAGCATTATGGCATGCAAAGGCGCCGTCAAGGCGGGGCAGAGATTGGAACCGCAAGAAATAGAGGAACTTCTGAAAATGAAAGGGAGTATAAATGCATATACAAACAACTGCCCCCATGGGAGGCCCACGACCCTCTATTTTTCGCTGGATGAGTTGCTAAAACAATTTAAGAGGAAATAGGAGGCGCGCAGTTCAATTATCCTATGTTTTTTTATGATGAGTGTTTAGGTATGTATAAACAGTGAAAAATCCCTTGACTTTTATTTTTGTGAGTGTTAAGATTTTTTGCATGTGACCTGGTTCCGGCCTTTCGTAATGAAGGCGAAAAATAAGACATTCCTGAGTGCAGAAAAGGTGTTTGAGATCATCGTTGAAACGGGTTTTTCCGCGGCGCATAACTTGCGGGAGTATAAAGGGCAATGTGAGAGGCTGCACGGCCATAATTGGAAGGTGCAGGTCGTCTTGCGTGCTGAAAAACTGGATGCGTTGGGCATGGTTATGGATTTTCGTGATGCGAAGAGCCTGGTTGGAGAGATTATCAATAGATTTGATCATGTATATTTGAATGATCTTCAGGATTTTAAGGTGGTCAATCCTACCACCGAGAACCTTTCCAAAATACTTTATTATGAATTAAAAAATGCCCTGCCGTCAGGGGTAAGGGTAGGAAAGGTCACAACCTGGGAATCAGAACGGTGTGGGGCTGTGTATTCCGAATAGAAGTTCTTTTACAATTTGAGGGTAGAGAGTATGGCGGTAGTATTACAGGTAGCCCTCGACTTTGTTGACCTTCATAGGGCTGTAAAGGTTGCTGAGGCGGCCATTGAAGGCGGCGCAGACTGGCTGGAGATAGGCACCCCCCTGATTAAAAGCGAAGGAATGAATGCGGTGCGCCACGTGAGAAAATTGTTTCCGGATAGAACATTGATTGCGGATATGAAGACAATGGATGCGGGTCGCGCAGAGATGGAAATGGCAGCCAAGGCGGGCGCCAATATCGCTGTCGTAATGGGGAATGCCCAGGATTCGACGATCAGGGAATGTATCCAGGCGGGGAAAAATTATGGTATCAAAGTTTGCGTGGACTGTATAGATAACGGTAAAATCGTGGAGCGCGCTGCCGACATTGAGGGTTGGGGTGCGGACTACATTGCCGTTCATACCACCATAGATGATCAAATGTACGGCAGGTCGCCGTTTGATACGTTGCGGCTTGTTTGCAGTAAAGTAAAGATACCTGTTGCCGTGGCAGGTGGTATAAATTCTGAAAATATAGTGGACGCGATAAAGGGAGGTGCAAGCGTTGTTGTCGTTGGCGGGTATATTAGTAAAGCAAAGGATGTAAAAGGTGCGACAGAGACGATTAAAAACGCAATAAGAGAAAACCGGGGGGTTCCCACGACCCTGTTCAAAAGGGTAGGGGGTGAAGGTGTTCGTGATGCGTTACATCGGCTTTCCACGGCAAATATCTCCGATGGGAGCCATCGCGCCGAAGGTATCACAGGATTATACCCCATCCGTCCGGATAGTAAGTTGGTTGGAAATGCAGTTACCGTCCGGACGTATCCGGGTGATTGGGCAAGGCCGGTTGAAGCGATAGATATTGCAAAAGAAGGGGATGTGATTGTCATAGATGCGGGGGGAGTTGGCCCTGCTGTCTGGGGGGAATTGGCAACCCATAGCGCAGTGCAAAGAAAAATAAGCGGCGTGGTTATCAATGGCGCAATGCGTGATCTTGCCGAGGTGAGAAAGTTAAACTTTCCCGTTTTCACAAAGATGGTGATGCCAACTGCCGGGGAGCCAAAAGGTTTTGGGGAGATTAATGTGCCGATCACTATCTCCGGAATTCAGATCAATCCTGGAGACTGGATCATCGGGGATGACGACGGATTAATGGTAATGCCGGCGTCTAATGCACATGCCTGGGTCAATTATGGCATGGATTGTCTGGAAAAAGAAAATAGGATCCGGGAAGAGATACTGTCTGAAAAAAGTTCTTTAGGAAAGGTCATAGATGTGTTAAAATGGCAGAAAAGGTAAAAGATCTGTGCCGGAGAGCGCTTGGGGTGACAAAATAATGAAATGTGAATCTTGTAATAAAAAACACGCGACAGTGCATCTGACGGAGATCGTCGGCGCGGTGAAAAAGGAACGACATCTCTGCGAAGAATGCGCTCAGAGTATTAATACACAGCTTACAAAGATACCCTCGCCTACCGAGATACTGACGAGCCTCATTAATCAGGTTGCGCCGGAAATCAGCGAGATGTCGAAAATCGTTTGCCCTGTGTGCGGGTTATCTTACCTGGAATTTCGCTCACACGGCCGGTTAGGCTGCCCGATGGATTACACGATTTTCAGAAAAGGATTAATTCCGTTATTGGAAAAGATGCATGGCAGCACCCAGCACGTCGGAAAGGTGCCTTCCAGGGCAGGGAGAGAGATAATCAGGAAAAACGAACTCATGCAGTTACGAAATGAGCTGAATAAGGCTGTAGAAAAAGAGGATTACGAAAAGGCTGCGGAATTAAGGGACAGGATTTATGAGCTTTCAGGCGACACCAGTGAAGATCAGTGATCTGGCTGATAATACCGGAGAATGGCTGAGGGGGACAGGGCCTGAATCGGATATTGTTATCAGCAGCAGGATTCGTCTGGCCAGGAATGTGGCGAGGTTTCCCTTTCTTTCAAGGGCGAATGTAAAGCAAAAAAAGGAACTCGAGGAGGTCGTCAGAGACAAAATCAGAGAGGCAGAGATCACATCAGACCTTCGCTACATAAATCTTGCGGAAATTAATCCCGTAGACAGGCTTTTTCTTGTGGAACGGCATCTCATCAGCCGGGAGCATGCGGGAGGAGAAGGTGAAAGAGGAGTAGCCTTCGGGAGGTCCGAGACGATCAGTCTGATGGTCAATGAGGAAGACCATTTGAGGATACAGGTAATTCGCTCCGGGTTTGAGCTTAGAGAGGCATGGAAGACGATTGATGAGGTCGACAATAAGCTGGAGAAAAAACTCAATTATGCATATTCATCACGTTTTGGGTATTTGACTGCCTGCCCCACCAATGTCGGTACGGGAATGAGGGCATCGGTTATGTTGCATCTTCCGGCGCTGGGGATGACACACCATATTGAAAAGGTTTTTAATGCGGTAATGAAACTGGGTTTGGTGGTCAGGGGCCTCTATGGGGAGGGAACTCAGGTCTCCGGAGACTTGTATCAGATCTCAAATCAATTTACCCTCGGCAAGTCGGAGAAAGAGATTATTGAAATTATAGAAAGCGTGATTCCCCGGATTACCAGCTATGAACGGATGGCGCGGAAGGCCTTGATTTCAGAGAACAAGGAACAATTGGAAGATCGCGTGTGGCGTTCCTACGGTATGCTGAAGGTGGCGCGTATGATTTCTTCCGAGGAAATTATGCATCTCCTGTCTCAGGTCCGTATGGGAGTGAATTTGGGAATAATTAATGACATTGAAATGAAAACCCTAAATGAGCTTTTCATTTTTACGTTACCGGGACACTTACAAAAGTTAGAAGGGCGCGAACTTACTTCTCTTCAGAGGAATATTATTCGTGCGGCGTATGTAAGAAAACGCCTGGAAAAAGCAGAAAGTTTGAAAGGATAGGTGTATTATGTTTGATCGATTTACTGACCGTGCTCGAAAGGTTATGGCGCTTGCACGAGAAGAAGCCAGGCGATTTAATCATGAATATATAGGTACGGAGCATATCTTGTTGGGGCTGGTAAAAGAAGGAAGCGGGGTTGCTGCCAATGTCCTGCAAAACCTGGATATCGAACTAAAAAAAATCCGTCTGGAGATTGAAAAAATTGTCCAGAGCGGGTCCGACCTTGTTTCGGTGGGGCAGTTGCCTTTCACCCCGCGGGTAAAGAAGGTGCTGGAATATGCAATGGAGGAAGCGCGGGCGTTGGGGCATAATTATATCGGGACGGAGCATTTGTTATTGGGACTGCTCAGGGAGCAGGAAGGCGTCGCTGCACAGGTTTTGTTAAACCTGGGGGTAAAACTCGAAGATGTGCGTGAGGAAGTTATCGGGCTTTTGGGTTCTGAAGCAGTTCAGGGCGGTGCAAGTCAGGAAAAAGAGGAAAAGAAGGGGAAGTCTAAGACTCCGGCGCTGGATTCTTTTGGCCGTGACCTTACACAGCAGGCGCGTGAACACGAACTTGACCCGGTTATCGGACGGCAAGACGTAATTGAGCGTGTAATTCAGGTCTTGTGTCGCAGAACCAAGAACAATCCCGTGTTATTGGGCGAGGCTGGGGTAGGGAAGACGGCTATCGTTGAGGGTCTTGCTCAGGCCGTGGTACAGGGGAATATTCCTGAACTATTACGGGATCGCCGGATTGTTGCCCTTGATCTTGCAATGATGGTGGCCGGCACTAAGTACAGGGGCCAGTTTGAAGAGCGTATCAAGGCCGTGATGTCCGAAGTGAAAAGGGCGAAGAATATTATCCTTTTTATTGATGAATTACATACCCTGGTGGGGGCAGGTGGCGCAGAGGGCGCTATTGACGCGTCCAATGTGTTGAAACCTGCACTGTCGCGGGGGGAAATTCAGTGCGTTGGCGCCACCACTTTGGATGAATACAGAAAATACATTGAAAAAGACGGAGCCCTTGAAAGAAGATTTCAGACGATTATTGTCGAGCCTCCCTCAAAGTCGGAGACAATTGAGATATTAAAAGGACTTCGTGACCGTTATGAAGCGCATCACAAGGTCCAAATTACGGATGATGCATTGGAAGCGGCAACCGAGTTGTCCATTCGTTATATTACGGGAAGGTACCTCCCCGATAAGGCGATTGATGTGCTTGATGAGGCATGCGCAAGGGTGCGGCTCAAGGCAACCACGCAGCCGCCGGATTTACGACATATAGAGGAAGAGATCAATAAGCTGGAAAAGGATAAGGACGAGTCTGTTGCGATTCAGGATTTTGAAAGGGCTGCCCGGTTACGAGACAAGGCGGACAAGCTGAAGAAGAAAAAGGAGACCATTGAGAAGGAATGGCGGGAGACCCGCGCTGAGGTTGAAGGTGTTGTGAACAGTGAAATAGTTGCCGAGGTTGTCTCCAAAATGACGGGAATTCCCATGACTCGCATCGAATCCGCAGAGGCAAAGAGATTGCTGCGCATGGAAGAAGAACTTCATAAGATGGTGGTAAGCCAGGAAGAGGCTACAAAAGCGGTTGCAAAAGCGATACGCCGTTCCCGTGCAGGATTGAAGAATCCAAACCGGCCGGTGGCGTCTTTTATCTTTGTGGGACCGTCCGGCGTGGGTAAGACGCACCTTGCAAGGTCGCTGGCAAAGTTCCT
The DNA here is from genome assembly GCA_011525665.1 of Candidatus Brocadia sp. Classification (GTDB taxonomy): domain Bacteria; phylum Planctomycetota; class Brocadiia; order Brocadiales; family Brocadiaceae; genus Brocadia. Next base: position 25,655 of record WYAU01000054.1, on the reverse strand, counting down.
GTTCGGGGAAGAAGAAGCCCTTATTCAGATTGACATGTCTGAGTATATGGAAAAACACAATATTTCACGATTGATTGGTGCCCCTCCCGGTTATGTAGGTTATGAAGAGGGCGGGCAGCTTACAGAAAAGATACGCCGCCGCCCGTATGCTGTCGTTCTGCTTGATGAAATAGAGAAGGCCCATCCGGATGTGTTTAACATGTTACTGCAGATTATGGAGGATGGGAAATTAACGGATAGCTTTGGACGTCACGTGGATTTCCGTAATGTAGTCATTATTATGACTTCAAACATCGGTGCTGATGTTATCAGGAATCAGGCATCCCTGGGCTTTAAAAAAGTGACCGATGCGCATACGTACGAAATGATGAAGGAGCAACTAAAGAAAGAGGTTGAAAAACACTTCCGCCCTGAATTTTTAAACAGGGTGGATAATATCATCGTCTTCAAACCATTGAACAAAGAAGATTTGAAAAAGATCATTGAAATAGAATTGTCCGGTGTTAAAAAGAGACTGGATAACTACAACATCAGCATCACGCTGAGTGACGAGGTATTGGATTTTTTAATAGAAAAGGGATATAATCAAAACTTTGGTGCACGCCCGCTTCGCAGGGCAATAGAGAGTTATTTGGAGGATCCCCTTTCAGAAGAGATTCTGCAGGGCAAATTTGAGGGAAAGAAACATGTGAAGGCAAGGGTCCAGGATGGTAAGCTGGTCTTTGACGAGGTGGTTGAAACCCCGGAGCCTGCGCTGGTAAATGCTGAAAGCAGCCTGTAGCATGGGATGCGATAAGAAAACGAACCAGAGGGGAGAGTAAGAACTCTTCCCTTTTTTATTTCCTGGTGGATTTTCTTAACCCGAACAGCCGAAACAGGTGGTGCGGCTTTTATGTTTCTGTCCTGAGAACTGAAGTTTACGTTACATAATGGCCTGCGCCAAATTGTTTTTGCCGAAGAAGATGTAAAATATTTTTATTAAGAAACTATGGCAAAACCAGGTGGGGTTTACGTTTGTCAGCGTTGCGGCTGGAAGAGCCTGAAATGGGTCGGTCGCTGTGGTGGTTGCGGTGAATGGGACTCGACAATAGAAGAACTCAGCGCCCCTGCCGCATCGGGTTACAGGTCATTTGCCATCAATCGTGAATTGCCGCAGCCGATAACACAGGTAAAACTGCTCGAATGCCCCAGTATTGAAACGGGGATGAAAGAATTTGACAGGATCCTTGGCGGAGGGCTGATTTCCGGTTCAGCAGTATTGATTGGCGGGACACCGGGAATTGGCAAGTCCACGCTCCTTTTGCAGGTATGTCAAAATATCAGCAAGAAGGGATACACAACTCTTTATGTAACGGGGGAGGAGTCTGTGGCTCAGACCAAACTTCGCGCCGAGAGATTGTCCATTCTGTCGGACAATTTACTGGTCGTTGCAGAAACGAATCTGGATTTCATCCTGGAAAATATCCACAACACCCGTCCAACCCTTGTTGTGATTGATTCTATTCAAATGATCTCTAAGCCACAGATAGAGTCTGCGCCCGGTACGGTTGCTCAGGTGCGTCAATGCGCAAATGATCTCATTTCCGTTGCCAAATCCACGGGTTCTGCCATCTTCCTGGTAGGGCATGTAACCAAGGAGGGTATTATTGCAGGTCCTAAAGTATTGGAACATATGGCGGACACGGTTTTGTATTTTGAGGGAGAGAAGTTTCAGTGCTATCGTATCCTGCGGGTTGTAAAAAACAGGTTTGGTTCCACCGATGAGATTGGAATTTTCGAGATGAGAAAAAACGGATTGCAGCCCGTGGATAACCCGTCCGAGTTGTTTATTTCGCAGGGACGGAGGATGAGTGCAGGTTCTGCCATTATTTCCAGTATGGAAGGGACACGTGCCTTATTGGTTGAGATACAGGCGCTTGTAACCCGGGCGAATTTTGGTATGCCCGAACGAAAGGTCAGCGGGGTTGACTATAACCGGGTTTCGATGATCCTTGCCATTCTTGAAAAACGGATAGGGCTGAAACTCGGCGGGCAGGATGTCTTTGTAAATATCGTAGGAGGGGTTCAGGTAGACGAACCCGCAGCGGACCTGGGTATTGCTATGACGGTCGCATCGAGCTTTAAAGAAAAGGTAATTCCTTCCGATATCGTATGTGTCGGGGAGATAGGGCTGGGTGGAGAGGTTCGCAGTGTGAGTCAGATAGAGATCCGATTAAAAGAGGCGCAAAGATTAGGCTTTAAAAAGGCTGTTATTCCAAAGGATAACGCAAAAGGGATAGGGAAGGGGTTGGGCATTGAACTGCGTGAGGTCTGTTATCTTTCTGAGGCAGTAGAAATCATAGGATGAATTTCGTGAGAAATCAAAGAGTGAAGCGAACGATTTTATTTGTGGGAGTTGTCTGCATGATTTTTTTTTGTAAGTTTTTTGATGCCCATGCAGATACTTATACAGACGGCAGGATTGTGGTAAAACACGAGGAGTTGCAGGTTAAAAGGAATCGCCACCGTGTTCAGTTTAACCATCCCTTCGAACCGCCGGGGAATGTCATCACCAATGCGTTATCGTATATCTATTTTGAAGAAAAGGGGCTTTTGAAAAAGAAAGGAACCTTACGGGTCTTTCAGGACGACGAGATAAGGAAATTAGTACCCCTGATTATACAGGCGTTTTCCGTTGCAACGCCGGCACAGGTCGTTACTGTTTCCTCCTATTCTGAGCGCATACTTTTAACCGACCAGCAGAATTATTGTATCTTGTTCATTACAGAGCGTAATCTTAACATTGCCTTCAGCCGTATTCATATGTTTCAAACGTATAATGACGCCATGTCAGAGAAAAAGAGATATACAACGACAAAAGAGAATCCCTCGCAGATAAGCCATAGCCGTTTTTGGAAACTGGTTCCATCGGCAGGACAACGGTTAGAACCGGGGCATGAAAACTGGCTTGTTATAGACTTGTCGGATGTAATATATCAACAGCCTGTAGCTCAAAGGGTAGGAACGGTTGATGAAAAGATCAAGGTGGGCACCTCTGATCTGGACGCACGCCTGAGGAAGCTGGAGGAAAGAATGGGGACTGACAGTGAGACAAAGGCAGAGAAACCAACAACTCCGGTAAGAGAGATTCGTAGTGAAAACAGAATAAAAAATAAATTGACTATCCTGCGGGAAATGGTTGATGACGGGATCGTCTCCGAGGAAGATTACGATTACAAAAAGGCCAAAATGCTCAGGGAAGCTATGAATGATATGAGTATAAAGGAACAGTTGCAGGTGATAAAAGACCTAAAAATCGAAGGGCTTATTACCGAAGACGATTATAACGAAAAGAAAAAAGAGTTGTTGGATCAATTTTAATTACCCGATACATAGATATGCCTCTTGGTCGCAATGACAAACTGCCCTTTGGAAGAAACGGAGTAGGCTGCTAGTGCTAAATTGCAATAATGCGCTATATATCTTATTGCCTCGAATATATTGAAAACACACAGATTTTAGTTGAAAAATATTATCGATAATTTATGCAATTAAGCACTAGCGCACCATCAATTGGACTTTCGCGTTTGAGTCCGTCAATTACAGGACCTGCAACCATATATAGCCAGGCCATTACTTGCTTCTCGGTGGGTTTACGTTTGATACCTTTAACCATGTTGGTACATCCTTTAACAGGAAATTTGAAAAAAATACGAAATAAAGGCGATGTTTTTTCTTGGCAGTTATAAATAAAATTTGTTAAGTCAAAACATATTTTAATTCTAATACAGGTTATATTTAACTATTTTAAGCTAATTATTTCTTTGATACCCACCGTTTTTATCTTCTTCATATATCTTTGTCATTTCACAGAGTTTATGTACCAGTAAAGACGACTGCAAGTATTGTCAAAAGCTTATCCTTTTATATCTGCCCCCTCAGCTTTACCCAAACGAATCCTAAATATTCATGCAAAGCACTCTCAATTTTAGAGAATCCGCCCGCGTCCGGGAAAAAATGGAAAGGATTGCTGCCTTGACTTTCTTTGACCGAGTGACCTGTGGGGGCGGGAATAGGGTGTATGCCCAATTTTTTAAACAGTGCCATTGCGCGCGGCATATGCACGGCTGAAGTAACCAGAATAAATTCATCATCTCCAACGATCGGTTTAATGAGTTGTGCCTGGTCGGATGTATCTTTTGAACGGGACTCTAAGATAATATCTTCCTGCTTTACACCGATAGCCCTGGCAACCCTCTCCATGGTTTCAGACTCGGCAACCGCATCGAAAACCTTTCCCCCTGATAAAATAAGTTTACTTCCCGGTATTTCATTGTGGAGCCTTACACCTTCTATCAGACGAACTAACGACGCATCCGATATCTGGCTGGTAACCGGGATGTTTGGGTCAGAGGTGTGTCCCCCGCTCAAAACAACAATCCACTTCACAGAAGGTAAACGTATACTGTCATTGCCTGTTGTATCAGATGTCGCAGTTACGCCGAGTGGTAGATATTGACGCTCTAATGGTCTTAAAAGCATGTTTGGAATACCCCTGTAGCTCAGGATTGCAAATAACATTACCCCAACCGTAACGATAAGCTTTCCGATCCTTTGCTTTTGGGTAAACAGGAGGAGAAATAACCCGATAACCAATATTTCCAGGCATAAAGGAACAGGAGAAAAGAATTGGGCGATAATCTTTTTTAAGACAAACATTTTTACTCCAAAACTATTAATTCAGAAGCAATTACCTTCACCATCTTTAAAAAGCTTCAACTGTCTTCCGAGGCTGGTTCAATCTTGCAGTCTGTAACCACTATTTTTTATTACCTCAATAACTTCTAGCAAAGCAATAAGTTATGCGGTTTGTTGCGCGACATCTATGCTTTCCCGTGCTAAATTTGTGCTAAATTCACCGTAGCTCTTTTCCAACAACCCGATAGCCTTTGTGAGATGTACAGGCGTAATATGAGCATAACGCATCGTCATCTTTGTGTCTTTATGCCCCATTAACTCAGCAAGTGTATATATGTCAACCCCTGCTTGCCTGTTCCATGACGCGAAGCAATGCCTTAAATCATGAAATCTGAAATCCTCTATTCCTGCACGTGCTAAGGTCTTTTTAAATACGTTATACACCTTTTTTGGATTGTACGACTTACCTTCATCGTCACAAAAAACATAAAGGCTGTTCACCTTGTCATTGATTGCGTGGCTTGCTATTACCTCATATGCAGTGCTAGCAATGGGGATTCTCAGATTTTCACCGTTCTTGATTTCCTTGCCATCAACTGCTATTTCCCGTGTCAAAAGATTTATCTGAGCCTTCCTCAATTTAACAACATTTTCACGCCTCAGCCCTGTCCATGCAGCCACAATGACAATATCCCTTAACCATGCATCGCAAAACCCCAAGAGCTTATGAAACTCATCATAGCTTAAATGCCTTGTTCGCTTATTATCCGCATTCGGTTCCATCTCGATAAGAGGGATTTCTTTTATCCACATCCAACGCTTTTTGGCAAGGTTAAACATCCTTCTGAAAATGGAGAGCTGTTTGTTAATGGTTATTGATTTTACCCCGTGCCCTTTTCTCATTTGTTTAAAATCATCAATCAATGCCGGGGTTATTTCACTGAGTTTATAGTTACCAAAGAATGCCCTGAGCTGGTTTAAATAACACCTGTTTTTCTGGTAGCCTCTGAGGTCTTTGAATTCTTGCGTTTCATATTTTTCCGCAAGCTCTTCAAAGGTTCTTTGGTTTCCCTCGTCAATATTAAACCATTTGCCCTCCGCTATCTGATGTACAACCTTATGGTAAATCTTTTCTGCCAGCTTCTTATCTGTTGTCTCTGTCGATTTTCTTACCTGTTGGCCATGGTAAGTAAACCGCATCCACCAGACCAGACCTCTTTTGTAAAGTCCCATGTTATACGACCTCCTTTCCGAGACCTTGACCCGGGCCTGGTTTCCCGTTGGATGGATTATAACGTTTCCCTGTAACGTCATCAATAGCCTTTTTAACCAGACTGTTTAAATCATGAACCCTTGTTGTTACCTTCTTTATCGTCCGTCGTGCTATCGTAGGCAGGGTTCTTGATTTCTTGATCCAGTCCTGTATTTCTTCTATATCAAATCGTATAAGACCGTTTGCCTTGTATGACGGTATTAAACCACTGCTAGCCCAGGAATACAGGGTTGACTCTTTCACCTTAAGAAATTCTGATACCTCTTTTATCGTTACCAGTTTCATAGTTACCCTTTATAACAATCCAGACCCTTTTACACACTCTTCAGGCACGCTACCACCTTTACAATCACCTGATTGATAATCCTCACAATCCTCACAGGTTGCCACCGCTAAAGGTTTGAGACCTGTATTTTCAGAATAATATATCCTCAATTCAATAACTCTATAAGTATTAATTTCTTTATATCCTCTCATTTCTTCACGTTTTAAAAGCCTTTTACGCCTTCTTTCTTTTTTATACTTCTTTCTTCTTTCAATCCTATTCATAGCCTTTCTTCTCCTTTCTTTTTGGTTAAAATGGGATTCCTTCTAAGTTAAGGGACTCTTTTCCCTGAAACCATTCTTTGGCTGAAGCAATATATTTTTCTTTAATCATCGTCTCTAATTCCTGAGACCTGAATTTATCAAGATTACCCCTGAGCTTTCTATTGATCTTTGTCATTAAAAAATATAAACCGCCTACCATAGAGCCTATCTTTTCTTTATCTTCAAAATCATAGAATCGTATCCGGTCAAAGTGTGATACTAAGGACGCTGGGTCATTTACCACATCTTTTAAACAACCTTTAAAATTGCTTAACTGAATCTCAAATCTTGTTATCTGTTTTCCAGATTCAACAATACTTTTCTCCCATTCCGTAATACTCCATCCTTTTCTTTGTCTTTGTTTAATCTCTTTTGTCTTATCATAAATTCTTATCTTTGGATTAGAACCTATATAGATCGTGCCTTTATAAAGGCTCAAACTATCACGATGAAAACCGGGAACGTGCAGACGTGAAAACACCACATCCATGGGAAGATTTTCTATATCTGCCGTTAAATCGATTCTACTGACATTGAGATACTCTAAATCTGGTTGACCATTAAAAATGTTTTCCACATAATCATAGAGAAACTGAAAACAGTCAAAATGCTTTGGGTTAATATCTATCTTGGAATAGGGTATTCTCATATTTGTTTCGTCACTAAATTTATGAGGTCTCCACATCACCTGGGCGTAATCCATCTCACAAAAGTATTTATAAAGCTTTAATCTATGGGTATCCTCTTTAACACTCCAAAACTCCCTTAAGTAGTCAGCTTTCACCATTTCATGAGTTGTAAGAGATAACTTATCGATTCCCATAACATCTACCTTAACCTTAATCAAAAGTAACGAGTTTGCTGGTGATTACCCATATACCAGCAAACGATTTTATAAACATGATGAACCATCGTCGGGGCGGGCGTCACTTGTTCGTCCTTCTGTCCTCACCGCTAGCCCGCCAGGATTTAGATATTTATATACCTCTTCACCATCAACAAACCATATGCAGGGTTGATAAGGGGTTATTTCACTGATACAGTAACCATCACCTTGCCAGTGGTAACAATATTCACAATGATTATTTGACATATTTCACCCTTTCCGATATTTCTCTACCCTTGCCCGCTCACCCAATTGCAGGTTCCTCTTGCGCCCACATATTATGGCATGATGCTATCCTTCGGGCTCATGCCATAAGGAAAGGGCGCAAGGCAACTGGGGGCAAGGATAGAGAAACTTTTTAAATTACCAAGAAACATAAAGAGTATTTGGAGCAAATAAAAAAGCCGAGACTACGGTTGAATGTATCAACCATAATCTCGGCTTCTTTGTCTTCGAGAGACTTCTTTACCGTTCTAAAGGTGATTTACTTTTTATGAACAAACTATTGTTTCAGCACATTGAGGGCATTTTAAATATCGAATCTTTTTTCTTTCATCCTCTATCATAAGTGAAGATTTCCAAATTTTACTTCCTGTTTTAACAATCATAAGCTTTTTTCCACATACCGGACATCTTCCATTTGAAAGAAGACGATGTTGTGTTTTCATCTTTAGTTACCTCCAAAAAAATTATAAATATTAAAATACGATTTTCTCTATATTTCCCCTTATTCACTATTTTCTTTTAATTCCTTGATTAATTCATCATTAACCTTTTCTAGTTCTCTCTTTATTTTATGGTACGATTCTTTTGCAAATGCTAAAGCAGTATAATAGTATATTGCCTTTTCAACGAATTCCTTTTTCCTCTTTAGTATGTATTCTTGGGTTTCTTTATCTGTAGCTTGGATAGATGTAAGCCCATCGATAAGTTTTTCCCCTATACTTATGAAACTATCAGCGGCCCCCTTTTTGTGTTCTTCTGAAATTGAATCAAAATGCTTAATAGTTAAACTTAATATATGTTCGATCCAATTTAAAATTATCAAAGGCTGATAATTGGGGTCTTTCGACAGTGGATTTACAAATTCAGTAAAAAGAGACGCAATATAATTTTCAAATTCTCTTATTATGGGTGATTTTTCTAATTCTTTCCAGTAGACAGGTCTTTCCTGTTTTCTTTTATCAATTAAATCTAATATAAGTTCTTTGTCTTGTTTAAAAGTATCATGAAGTCTTTCTTCTATTAGTTTAGATAAGGATACGCCTTTTTCTTTCGCCTTGTTTTGTAAAAAGGTTTTAAATTCTTTTCCAATTCGCATTATTATTATATCTTCTTTTTTAGCCATATTTCAAATACGTATGTATATATATTAATTATTTATAATAGCCTTGTATATTAAAGCATAATTGGTAATATGATGACAATTGTATATACAATAAAATAGTTTGTCAAGCTTTTTAGTAAAAAAATTATCCGTTAAAAAATACCCTAATTTACCCAATTCATTCCCTTCCCTCTAAGCTCCACAAAAAACGTTCCGCTTAGAGCGAAGGTTTAACGCTTATTGCTTCGGCTGACTTTAGTACCCTTCCAAACACAGCATCCTTTAAACTTCTACAAAACAGAAGATTAAAGAATGCTGTGTTTGATTGATGCATTGCTATACTCATTTAAAAATCACTGTGCTTGTACTGTTCATTAGGTAATTAATATTGAAATTGATTTTTAAATACTCTATATTGTCGGGAGTAGCGATTTATACTAAAATCTTTTGCGATTTCAATCTTCTACCATGTCTCTTAAAAAAATAATCGTTTCTCAATAATCCACAATGAAAGTTTTTTTATTAACTATGCCGGGACTGACAAAACGTGGGCTAAATGGATTGCCTGGATATTGAAAATGCAGGATACTTGACTGTTATCAGGCGTGGGACTTCCTACCCGGTCAGGCAGTCCATGGGCTTGGAGGCATTGGCAAGACGCAACTTGCCCTAGAATATGCTTATCTGATAACTCAAAAAACGTAATTGCTTAAAAAAAGCAGAATTGTAAATTCTCAAAAATATATGGAAATATACGCTCATGCTAAACCAATTAAAGACTGCCATAATAAATAACTTCGCTCAGGTTATAGTTGCGCTAGTATTCTCACCAGTGTGTTATTATTCCCCAAAAATATTTGCAAGATTATCATCCAAACCAGTATTGTCTGTGTTGTTCATGGCGTTCCTAGCAATATGTCTTGGATTGATAGCGTATTTGCTTAGAGAACGATCAAAACTAAAAACTGCTAAAACAGCCAAAGAACTAGGACAGCCTCTTTGCCCATGTAAATTCCCCCCGATTCCTATGGTTTATAGACATGAGGAAAACATTTACGTTTGTAATAAATGCGGATCTAAATGGATAAAACCCCGACGCCGTCTTATCAGTAAGGTTGAATTATGAGACCTTAGTTACAATTTCTTAATTATCTTGCAATCCTTAGGAGATATACAAAATGGGAATATTTGATTGGTTTAAAGGGGAAGACCAAGTGCCAGAAACAAGAAAAAACCCTCCAATAAAATGTCCTAAATGTGCGCTGCTTAATCCAGATAATGCGCTACAATGTGATTGTGGATATCGTTTTCCGATGATAGGAATAGAGGATTACGACCCAAAAACGAATACTATTACACTAATTGACGTAGAAACAGCGAAACAAAAGTTATTTAAAAAGAACGGAACGCAGAAAAGTGAAATTGTAAAAATTCAAGACCCTTACAACATAGATGTTTTTTATGAAATCGATTCCGGTAACATTATATGTACATGTAATGATTTCAAGGAAAATCGTGCAGATTATTCAGAAGACGATCCCCGCAGGTTATGTAAACATATTATTAGGGTATTTCGCGAGAAAGATAATATACCAGACGGTTTGAAAATTTATAAATACGGGATTGAATTTTTTGCTAGCCGTAATATTGATTTCCCAATAATGACTTATAAAAAGAATTCTTTATTAAATGGAGAAAAAATAGAAATATTCTTCGACGATTACGATGATACGGAACGTGACTTTTGGATTAGTATTTATTACAAAGGAAATAGATATGGGTATGACTTAATAAACTGCAGTTGGGCATCATATAACAATACTTGTAATATTTATTCCCGTATTCCAGATAATGAGGAACAAATCCTAAACTGGATAAAAACCCAAATTAATGGTTACCATCGAAAACCTCTTTGGGAAGGAAGTATTAAAACAATATCACGTAAGAAAGGCAAAAAGAAATGCAATATAAAAGGAGTTGTTGAGGGTAAAACAATTTTGGCGCACATAGAATTTGGCAAAAACATTACAACAATGACTCTGTGTTCTAATGATGATAACTGGAGCGGTTGGAATATCGAATTTAATCCGAAAACAAAAGAAATCGAGATACCTTCACATCTAAAATATATGGAAAATGCCATTATTCGTTGGATAACTGAAGAATGCAATAATATTTCAGTCATGTAGGATTGGTAATGCTGGGAATTGTGATTGTGGATACATATTGAGAGAATAACGCTCGCAGCTAACGCTAAACATCGATTATGAAGTCATTGCAAAAGGCATAAACATGAATTTTGGTAAATGGTATGTTTTATGATTAAATGGGCTTTCGGATATATACCAGCATAAACAAGTGCAATCGCAATAACATAACACCACGAAATTATTAAAAAGTATAAAAATGCCTTTTTAAGAATGGGGTTCAAGAGGTCATAAGTTTAATTTCTCAATTTTGTCAATTTCTCAAATAACAAACACGACTTGAGGAAATATCTTTAGTATTTTAATAAGGTTAGTATTTGTGCTAATTTCGTGCTAAAAATAATCGAAATAGATAAAATTGGTTGAACCTATTAGAATAAACACGATACTAACGATTCCTTAATTTTCAAAGCAAAACAGGAAACCAGCCCAATATCAAGGACTTAAGAATTTTTAATATTTCACCCTTGCAGATTGAACCAGCGAAATTTTGTCGCTTCATATCATTTTTTCTCCAATAATCAGGGTCGAATTGGATTCTAAGTCTATCCTCTTTATATCCTTGAAACGGGCATTTACCAGCCACGTCCGATATTCAGATTCAGTGTAGGATGCCCCTTCCTGTGTTCCAATGAGCATGTTGAGACTGAAGAGGGCGGCAAATTGTGGACGTGTCCTGGTTTCGTCCAGCACAAATTCATGGATGATAACCTGACCGCCGTCTTTTAAGGCATCCCAACACTTCCTGAGGATCATGGTGTTGTTTGCGGGATTATAAATATGTAAAAGGTTTGAGGCAAGGATCGCATCGTACCTATTTTCCCCAAAGGTATCTTCCAGGCAATTGCCCGCCTGTGTGGTAACACGGCCTCCCATATCTGCAGCTTTAATAAATTCCCGGGTGAGTTTAATTACATGCCCCAGGTCAAAGACAACGGCATGCAGGTGCGGATTGGCCTTTGCAAGTGCGATGGAATACGTGCCAGGACCACCCGCAATATCCAGCAGCGTTTTTGAACTTTTTAAATCTATTTTCCTGCAAAGTTCCTCAGCCTTTACGGAGGCTATATTATGCATTGCCGTAATAAAATCCCTGAGGTCGTGTTGGTCGACCTCTTCCGGCAAGTCCTTTAATGAAAGGGGCTTTCCCGTTTCGATGGTTTCCCGAAGCATTGCCCAATTGTCCATCATATTATGGAAATGGTGGATGAAATCTCCGAGATAATGCGGCTTTCCTTTAATCAGGTGGAGATTTGACAAGTGAGAATTTTTGTAATGGCCCTCTTCCTTGATAAGTAATTCAAGGGAAACGAGGGCATTGAGGAGCATTTCAGTTGCCCGTTCGTTGGTATGGATTGATTGTGAAATTTCTTTTGCAGTGAGATTGCCTTCACCGATAAGCGTAAATATATCAAATTCTGCAGCCGTAAAGAGGGCATGGGATTTCCAGTAACCACAACTGAGTTGCAGGAGATAGTCAAAACCTGAATTGTTCGGATGAGTCATTGTCTATAAAATACCCTTTATAATATTACAGTGTAAAATCTTCTTTTTTGTAAGTTTTTAGAGATCTCCTGTTGATGGCATATTCGCCGGGCTAGACGGTAAGGTATCTGGTTATCCCTAGCTTAAAGCAAATGGGTTTGATGTCAAAGTGTGCAAAGAATGGTTTCTCGTCACAGGTATTACCTTCCCGGAGCATGATAATTTGCTCTTTTGTTATGGGAAAGGCGGGTAACCAATCGAGCATTTCTGCCGCAAGGTTCATCATGAATGCAGGGATATGGAGCTTATGCGGCGGTACGCAGAGGACGTCGCCAATGATGTCTATAATTCGGTTAAACTCAAGCTTTTCTGGTCCGCCTACGTCAAAAGTCCTGCCGATGGCGTCTTTTTGTTCTATTGATTTTACAAAACCCATCGAAACATTTTCCACCGCCACCGGCTGCATCTGATACCTTCCGTTGCCTACAACAGGCACAAATTGCTGGGTTTTTAGCATGCTGGCAAACAGATTGACAAATTTATCTCCCTGCCCGAAGATAATGGAGGGACGAAAAATCGTGTAATCGAGTCCGCTGTTTCTTACGTAGTCTTCTGCACGGAACTTGGTTTGTTGATACCGGGTCTTGCCGTTGGGACGTGCCCCGAGTGCGCTCATCTGGATAAATCGTCTTATCCCCTGAGCTCTGGCCGCAATGACAAGATTTGCCGTTCCTTCGTAATGCAGCTTCTCAAAGGTAATCCCTTTGAAGGGAAATTCCCTGATAATACCGACGAGGTTAATAACGGCGTCACACCCGGCTAACTTTCCCTCTAAGCTGCCGGCATCGGTAATATCGCCGTGTACGACGTCGACCTCTTTATAATTCGCAATCTTTTGTTCGGAACCCTTGCGAACGATGCATCTGACCTGGTGCTTGTCCCCGATCAAATCCTGAAGTATCTGTTTACCGACGAAACCCGTACTTCCTGTTAAAAAAATCTTCATTGTCTACACCCCCCTGTTCTGGATAAGTCAAAACCAAAAACGTCTTTTAGCAAAAATTCTGTTTATTCGGATTTATTTGATATTTGATGTATGGAGTTCGGTGCTTTCATTCCCTGATGTGAATGAGTATTACCCTTGCCCAAAAACAGATCCATCTCTCGAAAAACGACGTCCCTCTTATCCATAATGCACCTTGCATCCGGCAGCGACCGGAGAAATATATGTCCATATTTTTTTGTAGCCACACGGCGGTCGAAGATAATTACCGCCCCCCTGTCCTCGCGACTTCGTATGAGCCTTCCGAAGCCCTGTTTAAATTTGATTACAGCCATGGGGAGAGAATAATCGTAAAAGGCGTCGCCTCCTGCCTTTTCAATGGCCTCAGCCCGTGCCTCAATAACAGGTTGTGTAGGCACCTTAAATGGTAATCGGGTAAGAATAACACACGCCAACGCATCCCCCTTGACATCAATACCCTCCCAGAAACTGTCCGTAGCAAAGAGAACCGACGTCTTATCTGCCTTAAAGGTTTCAAGGAGGTTGTGGCGGTTATCCATCCCCTGCTTCAGGCAGGTATAACCGAGTCGTGTAATCTGCGGTTCTAACCTCCGGTAGAGATTATCAAGAAGGCTATATGATGTAAACAGGATTAATGCGCGGCCCTCTGAAATTTCTACGGTCTTCAGGATATTCTCTTCAAGGGTTGTAACGAAACCCGGTTTGTCAGGTTCCGAAATGTCCGTAGGAATGCATATAATGGATTGTTTTTTATAATCAAATGGAGAATCTAAGAGTAATTCGGACAAGCGGTCTTCCGGAATTTGATGCAGGCCAATGTTGCCTTTAAAGAATTTAAAGGTTTTGCTTATTGTTAGTGTGGCCGATGTCAATATTATCGTAGTATAATTGTCATACAGGCATGCCTTCAAATTATCAGAAATGGACAGCGGGGCTGTACAAAATCGAATGACGGATCCTCCAGCATATCTTTTTATTTCCATCCATTTGCAAACCTTTTCGTTGTCTATGATAAACGAAGCAAGATCGCTCGCCACCAATTTTAAACGTGTCTTGCAGGATACAATATCTATCAGCACCGGCGAAAGAATATCCTGTGACTTTTTGGAGAGTTCCCCGAACTTATCTAACAGTGCTGTTAATACAGAGACAAATTTGTGGATATCCATGCTTAATGCCCTGAGTCTGGTCTCAATAACATCTTGCCACAGGTTTGAAGAAATCAAGTCTGCTGTGATGCGTAATTTAGTCTCACCTTCTTTTGAATCTTCTCCGTGAAAGTTTTTGTTCTTAATGTACTCGCTTACTACACTGGAGATGTCCTCAAAAACTCCTTGAACAGTATCATAGAGACGCTGCCTTGCCTCCAGGATTTCCGTATTGATCGTGTCGGCAATTTCTATGGTAATGGATTTGTCGTGAATCGAAATTACTTCTTTGAGCTTGTTTTTGAGGTATTGCAAAAGTCCTTTTCTGCCATCCTTGAGGTTGACCAATCTCCCTAGTAGTTTTATTATCCGTAATTTAGAAATCGTGCAACTCATATTTGCCGTTGCCACATCCTCAAGGTGGTGTGCCTCGTCAATAATGATTTTCTTGAAGGGCGGTAAAATGGCTACGGCATCGTAACCTTTTGTTTCTTTCCGCACGATCAGGTCGGCCATCAGGAGATGATGGTTTACCACCAATACATCGGCGCTGGCTGCATTTCTCCGGGCAATATAAAAAAAGCACTCGTCATAAAACTGACACTTCAGTCGCGTGCACTGGTCGGCCTCCGACTGGATTGATTCCCAGACATCATCCTGCGGAACAAAATTCAGGTCGGCCTTGCTTCCATCCCGCGTTTTTGTTGCCCACTCTAGCAGATCGTTCAGTTGCTGTCGATCCTTGTCCTCAATCAACGTGCCGCCATCAGAACGTAAATTATAAACCTTCCTCAGGCACAGGTAGTTATTCCTGCCCTTTACCAGGACGCACTTGAAGTTCAGTCCACAGCATTTCCTGAGTATCGGAATGTCCTTTTCGATCAATTGTTCCTGGAGGTTTATCGTGTGGGTGGAAACTACTACGCGTTCCTGATTTTTTATACTCCAGAAAACGGCCGGGACGAGATACGCCAGTGATTTCCCCGTCCCCGTCCCCGCCTCAATCGCGGCAAGCGTGTCTTCATTAAAGGCATCAACTACCGACTTTAGCATCTCGACCTGCTGCGTGCGGTATTCATACTCGGGCAAATGCCGTGCAAAATTTCCTCCGGGTTGAAATTGTGCTGATAATTCTGTGAAGTTGAGCCGCTCACACACCCGCTCTTTCTTGACCTTTACCACCGGGTATAGATATTCTGCGTTGTTGTCCACAATGTAGCATCCTACGCCAAGCGAACCCATATATGATGCAATCTCAAGGTCTGCATCGGAGGGATCCAGGACGCCATCCGGGTGATTGTGGATAATAACGTCTCCGTATTTTGCCTCTTTGATGATAGCAGGTACAGCACGTCTGTTTCCCATGGCGTAAACGTCCACATCGCTTACCAGGTGCTCGTCATTCAGCCTGCCCACCAGAAATACCTCATTTCCACCCGCCTTTTCAACGGCTTGGCGGATAGACGAAATAGCATCAGGCATGATAAATTCTTTGGCTAACCATTTCGTGGTTTTCATGTCCCAAGTATAAAACAAAATATGCACATTATACAATGAAAATGTACGCGTCAAAGATATGCCTGCTTCCGTTTTATCCCTTGACTCTTGTTCTCATTTTCTTATAATAAATTTTTCTTCAGTTTTCTTTTGAAAGGAAATAGCACAATGAAAAAAAATTATCTGTTTACCCCTGGTCCAACCATGGTGCCGCCGGAGGTCGCATTGGCCGAGGCGCAACCCATGATCCATCACAGGACGCCGCAGTTTTCACAAATCTTTTATGAGTTGAGTGAGGACTTAAAGTACTTATTCCAGACAAAGACAGGCGAGGTCTTTACCCTCATGTCTTCGGGAACGGGTGCCATGGAGGCATGCGTTGCGAATGTTTTGTCCAGAGGCAATAAGGCGCTTGTTGTTATCAGTGGAAAATTCGGTGAACGCTGGGCAGAGCTGTGCAAGTGTTTTGGCATTGAAACTGTTACGATTGACGTTGAAAATGGCAGGGCCGTAAATCCGTCGGATATTGAGGCTGCACTCAAAAAGACACCGGGGATTTCTGCTGTGTTTACAACCCAGTGCGAGACCTCTACGGGTGTGGTACATGATATAAAGTCTGTTTCATCCCTCGTGAAGAAATATGGGGCACTCATGGTCGTTGATTCCATTACGGGGATCGGTGTCCATCCGTTTCTGATGGACGAATGGAATATCGACGTTGCTATTACCGGTTCTCAGAAGGGATGCATGATGCCGCCTGGTCTGGCCTTTGTTTGTGTCGGCAGCAGCGCCTGGGGTGTCATTGACAGGGCTGATTTGCCCAGATATTATTGGGACTTCAGGAAGATGCGAAAGGAGCTTAAGGACAAAACAACCCCTTTTACTCCGGCGGTTTCGCTGGTTATGGCAATGAAGACGGCTATGGACATGATTAAAAAGGAAGGGATTGAGAATGTCTGGAAAAGACACGCCCGCCTTGCCCATGCCACAAGGGAAGGCGCAAAGGCGCTTGGCCTGGAACTCTTTGCCGGGGAATACTCGAGCAATGTGTTGACCGCAATTAAATCACCCCCGGCGGTGGATGTCGATAAAATCATCAAAAAGCTTCGGGATGAAACGGGGGTAACCTTTACGGGCGGACAGGACGAATTAAAAGGGAAGATTATCCGGATCGGCCATATGGGGTATGTGAACGACTTTGACGTCATAGTTGCCATCGCAGCCCTTGAAAAAGGGCTCTTTGAAGCAGGATATACCGTGGAATTGGGGAAAGGGCTTTCCATGGTACAGTCGCTGCTTGTAAGAAAAAAGTAATAGATTGACCAAATAGCCGCAACCAAAAAGATACAGCAGGCAGTAAGCAGCCGGTATCAGGCAAAGGTGATACATTTAAAAAGAGCGAAGGGAAAAGATAAAAAGCATGCCGTTATTCTTTTGTCTTGCATGAGGTTTTTATTCATTTTCGCTGCCTGCTGCTTACTGCCAACCCAGGATCCATGGCTTCTTTTCTGCCGTTCCCGCCTTTTCTCCTCTGCTCCCCGGTGTTCCTAACCGCTTCTTGAAAAAAATCAGTATAAATCAATTTGTAAGATAAACTAAATTGTTATACGAAGCCGTTTTTTGTATAATTTGGCATTAAGGAATTTCAGGATTGTCTTTACCACTACACGGGTGGTTTGAAATTCCCCGGCATTGAATTAAGATTGGGTTGTAAAAGACAAAAGCCCAACGACTTTTTATTCACCTCTTACTCCCTTGGGGATTAAGAGGGTTGGTTTCCCGTTAGAGGGAGGGTGTGCTAAGCAGAGCGACCCGCCATTTACAAAAACTGATCCGTGTGATTCTTAAAAAATTTTATCGCCAGAGGGCAACTTTCCGTGGCCAGAAAGAAAAAAAATTCAACGACAGATGTGCCTGCCGTGCCGTCTGATCGAAAAGGATATACCCGGAACACCAGCACGGGTAATGAATTCGCCGTTTGTGCACAGCCAGACGGAATGCCGCCTACGCCTCTGATTGAAAATAGACTTTTTGTTGTTGGCATAGGCGCTTCTGCCGGTGGACTGGAGGCGTTTAAGCAATTTCTTTCGCATATGCCGCCAAATAGCGGGATGGCTTTTGTCCTTGTTCAGCATTTGAGCCCTGATTATAAAAGCACATTGGTTGATATTTTGAAAGAATATACCGCGATGAAGCTCTTTCAAGTTGAATCCGGGATGCTGGCGGAACCAAACTGCGTCTATATTAAGCCCCCTGACAAGGAGATGACGCTCTCGAACAGAATTTTTCACCTGGTAGAATCAGGAGGGCCTTATGGGCTCAGACACCCAATCGATTTCTTTTTCCGGTCTCTGGCAGAAGACCGTGCAGATAAGGCTATTGGTATTGTCTTTTCAGGAACCGGAACCGATGGTACCCTGGGTTTGAAGGCTATTAAGGGCGGGGGCGGTATGACGCTGGTTCAGGAGATAAAATCAGCCGAGTTTAGTGGCATGCCGCTAAGCGCCATTGCTTCGGGTTGTATAGACCATATTTTGCCTGTGGACAAGATGCCCGATGAACTTGTCAGGTATGTAAAATATTACCAACAGGGACATTTTCAGAAAACAGAATTCATCCCTCCGAAAAGCACGAATGATCTGGAGAAGATTTTTGGCATCCTGCGGTCAGCGACGGGGCATAACTTTACTCATTACCGGTACTCTACCGTCAGCCGCAGGATTGGAAAGCGAATGGCGGTCAATCGGGTTGAGACATTGGCGGATTATGTGATGTATCTCCAGGAACACCCGCCCGAGGTGGAAGCACTCTTCAAAGAACTGACGATTGGAGTTACAAAATTCTTTAGAGATAGTGAGGTTTGTAATGCCTTTAAGGAAAAAGTGATACCGCGTCTGTTTGAACACCGGGATGCTGAATTTCCGATACGGGTCTGGGTTGCCGGTTGTTCTACCGGCGAAGAGGCTTATTCTCTCGCAATGTTGTTTGCGGATCATATGGAGAGGGTGGAACGGCATTTCAAAATTCAGATATTTGCCACCGACATAGATTCCGGTGCCATCAATTTTGCCCGTGCTGGCCTCTATCCGGAAAGTATCGTTGCTGATGTGCCACACGAGCTATTGAAATATTTTATTTTCAGAAAAGATAACACGTATGTTGTCGACAAACGAATCCGGGAAATGGTGGTCTTTGCCAATCATAATCTCATCAAAGACCCTCCCTTTTCCAAATTGGATATAGTCAGTTGCAGGAATCTGCTGATTTATTTGGAGCCGGTGTTGCAGAGGAAACTGATACCGCTTTTCCATTACATATTAAATCCGGAAGGGTTTCTTATTCTCGGAAACTCGGAAACCGTCGGGGAATTCACCCACCTGTTTTCGGTTGTAGACAAGAAGTCTAAAATCTTTCAACGCAAAGGCATTTTTCCCGGTGCAGAGGCAAAAATTAGCGCCGATCAATTGACGGATAATATCACAAAACTACAAAAAGTTGAAGAATTTATGAAATCAAAGGAGATGAGCATTGGCGAGGTGACGAAAAAGATGCTGCTTAAGTGCTATTGTCCCTCGTGTGTGGTTATTAATGAAAAATTCGACATTGTTTATTTCCAGGGTCAGACGGTTGCATATCTGGAACCGCCTGTTGGAGAGCCCAGTTTAAATATTCTGAAAATGGCGCGAGAGGATTTGCGCCTTGATCTGAGATCGGCGATTTACAAAGTAGTCAGGCAGAAAACGGCTGTTGTGCACAAAGGACTGCGGATAACGGCAAACGGCAAATCAACAATGATAAATTTAGTAGTCAGGCCATTTTTAGAGACTAAATCACTACTGGGGTTGATGTTGGTGATATTTGAGGAATTAACACCTCCATTGTCCTCTTCTTCGCCGGCAATGGGAAAAAAAGAAGAGTTTGGACGGACGGTGGAGACTGACAAACGTATTAAAGAGCTTGAAGATGAGTTGAACTCCACCAGGGAGTCTCTCCGGGACGTCATTGAGGAACTGGAGATTTCCAATGAGAAATTCAAGACCGCCAATGAAATGATACAAACGGTTAATGAGGAATTGCAGAGCGCCAATGAAGAGCTGGAGACCTCCAAGGAGGAGTTGCAGTCGATGAACGAAGAGCTGGTTGCGGTAAATTCGAGGCTTCAGAACAACGTAGAAGAATTGTCACGGGCTAATAATGACATAAACAATATGTTGAGTAGCGCAGATATAGGGACTATCTTCCTGGATAGAAAGTTGTGCATAAAGCGCTATACTCCCGCAATAACCAGGACAATAAACCTCATCGCGTCGGACGTCGGAAGGCCCATTCACCAGATTTCTGGGAAGATTGCACATGAGGGTTTCGTTGAAGATATAGAAAAAGTGCTGAAGACCTTGCGCCCCTTTGAGAAAGAAGTAACAACCAAAGAAAATAAGTGGTATTTAATCCGAATTCTGCCTTACCGGACAGAAAGCGATATGGTTGATGGTGCAGTAATTACCCTTGTGGACATCACCGAACTGAAGCATGCCCAGGAAGATATCCGTCTCCTGCAGACGATAACAATGGCGATTAATGAATCTGAAGACCTTCACGCAGCGCTTGTCATTACGTTGCGCAAGTTGTGTGAAGCCACGGGCTGGGTTTTTGGAGAGATATGGATCCCTGATTCCAGCGGTTCTCATCTCAAACGAAGTTCGGCATGGTATAGCGCTCTTGATGGCCTGGAAAAATTTACCCTGGCGAGCATCGATCTTGTTTTCCCGAAGGGCGCAGGACTTCCCGGTCGTGTCTGGTTATCGAAGCAACCGGAGTGGGTGAAGGATGTTACCCATGATGCAAGCTTCATACGGATGCAGGTCGCTGCGGAAGTTGGATTCAAGTCCGGCCTGGCAATCCCTGTTCTTGCCAGGAAAGAAGTGGTTGCCGTGATGGTATTCTTTTTGTTTGAAGCGCGTGAGGCGGATAAACAGCTTATTAAACTCATTTCTTCCGTTGCCTCCCAGCTGGGCATGGTCATCCAGAGAAAACAGATGGAAGAGATGTTACAAAAGGCTCATGATGAATTAGAGAAACGTGTCGAGGAACGTTCTGCCGAACTTTTAAGAACAAACATGCTTTTGCGAGAGGAAATTACCGGGCGTAAGCGGGTAGAGAAGGAATTTCAAAGGGCTAAGGATGCGATGAAAAGACAGTTGGAGGATCTGCAGAAGAAGCTGGAGGTGCTGCAAAAGTATCAAAAATAAGGCACGTTTCACTCTTTTTGAAAAATCCGGGGGGGGAAGATAAAAAACAATATTGTCCCGCCACCAGGGACGATCTGTTTGCGTCTTCCGAGAATTCAGGAGGGTGAATGGTTACAGAGGGGCGGTTTGTGTGCTGTAAATTATGCCTTAACGAATCTTTTGCCTGAAAGTTGTTTTGCCAGTTTCTTTATTTCGAGGATCATGAGGGTGCTCGATACAACGGAGGCGGGGAGTGTTGTGATGCGGATGATCTCATCAATGTCTTTCGGGCTGCTTGACAAGAGCGAGAATATCTTTTTTTCCTGTGAGTTCAGCGACAGGCTTCTCGGGTCGTTTATTGTGGACTCATCGGATGTCTTCAGGGTTTCTGCCAGAGGCCCTAACTCCTGAATAATATCGGCTATATCCTCGACGAGTTTTGCGCCTTCCTTGATGAGTTTGTGTGTGCCCCGGCTGTAAATGTTGTCAATATTGCCGGGAATGGCAAAGACCTCTTTCCCCTGTTCCAGTGCCCATTGTGCGGTTATCAGAGAACCGCTGTTCAGCGCTGATTCAACCACAAGCACCCCCAGAGACAGGCCGCTTATCAGCCTGTTTCTCGGCGGGAAATTGCGAAAGTCTGGCGGTGTATTCATGGGAAATTCAGATACCAGAGCGCCGTGCCGGGCGATTTGTTCTGCCAGTTCGATATTTTCCCGCGGGTAAATAACCCCAAGACCACAGCCGAGCACGGCAATGGTACGTCCGTTGGATTTAATGGCGCCGCGGTGTGCAGCCGCATCTATCCCCCGTGCCATACCGCTTACAATACAAAGTCCCTTCTGGGCAAGGAGCCGGCTAAAACGCTCTGCCTGCGAGAGGCCATAATAGGTGCAACGTCGCGCACCCACAACAGCGAGGGCAAGGATGTCCGTTTCGAGGATTTTGCCCTTTACGTAGAGGACGAGTGGCGGGTCGTAGATGGTCTTGAGGTGTTTCGGATACTGTTCGCTCGTGTAAGGCAGGATCTGAACGTCCTTTTCTTTGGCCAGATTCATTTCATTTGAAATGTCAATGTTTTTGGATTCCTCGACGATGGCGTCTGCTAACTTTGGACCGATGCCCGGTACTGCCTCTAATTCTGATTTGGTGGCACTGAGGATGGCCTCCGAAGAGCCGAACCTTTCTAAAAGTGTTTTGTATGTCCTTATTCCAATCCCCTTCGTCATATTCAGACGTAAGAGGGCATCGAATTCCGTCAATGTCGTTCCCTTGAATTAAACACGGACAAACAAATTTGCCCATACTGCCCCGCATACCGTTTAAGTAAAATAAAAAATTCCTCTACAAGTAAATCAGAGAGGCTTATTCAGTACGTGGTATAAAATTTCTTCGGTTACCTGATCCGATATAATAACCTCACCAATTTTTATGGGCAGGATAAAACGAAGCCTGCCGGCAACGGCCTTTTTGTCGGCGTACAGCGCTCTTACGATGTCCCCGGATTTTAAGTCTGTATGGAGCGGCAATCCCAATCGCTTTATTAATGAAAGCTGTCGTTCCAATACGCCGTGATCCGTCAATCCCATTTCAATGGCAATTCTTGTGGCGTAAAGCATGCCAATGGCTACTGCCTCACCATGCCTGTATTTTTTGTAGTCGGTGACCGTTTCGATAGCATGACCTATGGTATGTCCATAGTTTAATATGGCGCGCAGGTGTTTTTCTTTTTCGTCTTCCTCCACGATGTGCGCCTTGATCTGACATGATGTGGCGATAATTTTCAGAAGGGCGGTATCGTTCAATTCCAGTATGTCATAAAGGGACTTTTCTATATATTCAAATAATTCAGCGTCCCTGATGACTCCGTACTTGATTACCTCCACAAGCCCTGCCGCGAATTCTGCCGCCGGTAACGTGGAGAGGGTGTCGGTATCGATAAAAACCGCCCCGGGTTGATAAAAACTCCCGATCATATTTTTCCCTTTGGGGTGGTTTACGGCTACCTTGCCTCCAATACTGCTGTCAACCTGTGCGAGGAGTGTTGTCGGCGCCTGAACAAAGGGGATACCCCGCATAAACGTTGCGGCCACAAAACCGCTGATGTCACCCACCACGCCTCCGCCTAATGCAACGATAAGGGAACTCCTGTCCAGCTTATGATCGAAACATGCATCGTAAAGCGCCAATGCTGTTTCCAGGGTTTTCTGCTCTTCGCCGGGCTTCAGTGAGATAAGCCTGACATCGAAGTTATTCCGCACGAGACTTTCCGATACGATATTACCGTAGACCTTTTCTATGTTTTTGTCGGTAATCAGGAGTGTCTTGCACGGTTCTTTCTCTTTAACCAGGATGTCCCCGATTTTTCCGAGGATGTCTTTGTCAATGGAGATGTTGTAACTATTGGAGGATAAGTTAACACGTATCGTCTTCATAAGGGTTAAGAGTTGGTTCCTCAATCATCAGGATAAAGGTGCACGGGTTTGCCACGAAAGCGGATCCATAAAAATAAAGCAGAACGGGAGAATACCGGATTCCAGCTTTCGCAAAGCCTGCCCCGTACCTGATACGGGTAATGGCAATTTTCTTTCGTCGTCAACTATAGCATGACCTGACTCCGGTCGGTTCTTCTCCTGGCCCATTCAAGGTATATTAAGGCGTTTGCCCTGAAAGCTTCCACTAAACTCGCTGACAAAAGGTGCATCGCCCGGATCTACAGGATTCACATCAGGGGCGTAACACCTGCCGGATACCGTTAAACTGATTTCCTGGAAATTGTTGGAAAATGTTATTACATGATCGGCTATGCAGTTGCCCACCACTTCTCCGGGGGATGATTCAGTCGGGGGTAAAGCCGATATTGAGAATGTTTTCGCTGTGAGCTCATTTTTGCCGGTCCTTTTCCATGTGCCTACATCGTTAGTAAAGACAATTCCGGCTAACGTAGTATTCTGTATCCCAAACACCGTAGTATAAGAGCCATCTTTTCCGATTTGTACGATTACCGGGGTAGGTATGCCGTCTTCATCACCTATGGTAAAGTATGTGCCAACAAATCTGTTTTTCGCTGCCTCTGACTGACCCGACACGCCCATCAGAATTATTGCCATGCTGAAAAACATGAACAACCATGATAATCTTCCGCCCTTCATAAGAAACCTCCTTTTTTGTGACATGCCCGACCGGTAGTGATTTACAATTGATGCAACGGGGATCCTTGTGCCTTTAATAACGGCTTTACCCTCATATTTGCCGGGGTCTTTTTCGATATACAGATGTTGGGTGCTTACAAACATTCTACACCTCCTTAACGGATAATATTGTTCTCAATAATACCAGAAAGGTTCTAAAGTTGCCACACCGAAACCGAAAAAAAGGGATTTCTTGGTGTTGCGGTTGATGCGGGTATAGGTGTAAAGAAGGCCGGGAAAAAGGTCATTGTATATTTTCAGCAAGGATTCAGAAATTTGTCATGTGAGGATTCCGTTTTGAACTTTGTCCCCTAATAATCTATCAAAAATTCACAATCCAAGACCCTTGCTCCACTTCTTCTTAAATGTGTAACAGTTGCTTTGGAAAAACGCCTGAAAGTTAGCAGTGCTTAATGAAATCTCATGGATGTTTCTTCGATCACCCCTTTATTATAAAACAGCAAATAGCAAGACCTGCCTCCAGTCGATTTTCTGTTGAAGGCAAAGTTATTTTTCGATTTTCCTTAGCTTTTTAAACAATAGCTCAAGAATCTCTCCCGCTAATTTTATGGCTCCATCAAGTTTTTTATACGCGGCGTTTACTTCAGCATCGGAAACGGCGGTTCCTATGCCAACTCGTGCTCTGGAAAATTCCTCGAACTTTTCACTTAGATGGCTATCACCTAATCCCTTTATTCTGGCTTGTATGGAAGACAGCTCAAAAACATGTTCCTTGTCCAAGTTAAAGTTCGGTCTGCCTTCTTTTGAATTGAATACTAGCGCATAGGTTTTCTGCATTGACTTTAAATCCTTGTCAATGAAGGAAACTACTGGCTCAATCAGGTATTTCTTTTCTAGCTCTATGGCTAAGTCCAGTCTCTTGATTTTCAGATTGTTTCTATGATCAATCCACCTAAAGAACAGGTTTGCCGCTTGTGTAATGCCCACCCCAGAAATAGTACCAATGAGAGTAAAAAACGCCGTTTGGTTGTTATTTATCACCTGAATCTTGCACAAGTGCAAGATAAAAGATGGTGAAACCATAAGGATTACCTCATTATAATAGGGTAAATGACATTAACCTAATAATAAGAGGAGGTAACCCAAATGGTTAAAAAGCAAAATAA
>WYAU01000053.1 GCA_011525665.1 Candidatus Brocadia sp. | reverse complement strand
GATGAAGTGAAAAATGAGCGGTGATTGTGGCTAACTCCAGTCGGGCTACGCCCTCCTTCCGTTAGCCACAATCAAATTAATCTTAATTTATTATAAAATAATACTTGACTAGAATAAACTAGGGGGATTCAGGGGGTTGTGTTTCTTTTCTAAAATTTCAATTATTTGATTATACAATTATTTTTTTTTATTTCATCAATTCTTTAAATTTTTCTATCGTAAGATCCGCATCTCTTAAAATACTCTTTAATGTCTTGGGATGAAGTATTTTGCCTGAATGATAAGGAACTGTCGTTCTTTTACCTTCTTTATTTTTGTATATCTTATGACTTCCGCTCTGTCGGGAAAAGTAAAAGCCTGCCCTTTCCAATGCCTTGATAGTATCTACAGCGGTGACTCTTGGCAACTTCTCTGTCATACTGATACTTCCATAAGTGTCAAACTCACGGATTCAGATTGTGGAATATCTTCACCGCTTGCAATTCTGTCGTCTATATGAAGCCTTATAGCGTCTTTGATATTCTCCAATACCTCCTCATAAGTGTCTCCCTGTGTATAGCAACCCTGGAGTTCGGGACAAAAGGCAAAATAACCCTCACGATCTTTTTCGATTACCACCGAAAATTTATATGTGATCATATGTATGACCTCCTATATTACTGGAATTTCGAAAAAACTAAATTATTACCTTCGTGTCCTTCGTGATTTGTATACGTCTTTTTTCACTACAAAGAACACGAAGGGCGCGAAGAATTATAAAAACGGGCAATTTTTGAGGGTCGGTTTTGAGTGCCTTGTTAGCATTTTCTCCTCTTTATCTCAATAATCCTTTGAGCTGCTTCATCTAACTCCATATCATAAAGTACAAGTGCCTCATCTTCATCCAAATTTATCTCAAAAGCCT
Organism: Candidatus Brocadia sp.; assembly: GCA_011525665.1. Classification (GTDB taxonomy): domain Bacteria; phylum Planctomycetota; class Brocadiia; order Brocadiales; family Brocadiaceae; genus Brocadia. Next base: position 49,552 of record WYAU01000053.1, on the reverse strand, counting down.
TCTCTATTTCATATATTTGTTCAGTATCCTCGATTGTATCCGGGGGATCCTCCGTTGACCACATACAACACATTTGATGTGAGTCTGGGTTACATTTATACTTCTTTTGATATTTCTTGTAAATTTTGTGTAGCTTTGTGTATGTTTCTTTATATTCGTTGTCCATGCGTATTATTTTATGCTGTCAAAATCCACTTTGCGCATTTTCCTGATAGTATAACTAAATGGTCTATAAATTGTTCCTGTGTATGATTCCGTAAGAAATGCGACAGCAGTTTAATAACTTTACTAGAGGTAGTTGGAGTCACCTTAATTCGTATAACACCTGGATGTTTACTAAGCGGCAATACTACCCAATTTCCAAAATGTTCATCCAGGGTAATCAATATGCGATTTTCGGATATTGCCTTTTCTAAAATCTGACAGTCATCCACCCTTGCCAGACCGGTTTCGGAAGCGCGCAATACATCATATCCTTGCTCACGCAAGGCTTGAGCGACATCAACTTGAAACATTTGGTCTAAATAGAGCCTTAACGAATTAGACATTAATTTCTTCTAACTCACTATGATCGAGGGATACCTTTGCATAATGTACGGCAGCATAGATATCATCTTTCGTCAATTCAGGATAACCATCGAGTATAGCCTGCCAAGATTTACCCTCTGCTATCAGTTCAAGAATCACCGATATGGGTATCCGAGTGCCCTTAATTACCGGCTTACCATTACATATTCGTGGATTAATCTCAATCCGATCAAATACCTTCATTTGTAATTACTCCTAAAATATTTTCTGTAAATTTCTATCAATTGATTATACAATTCTTTATTATCAGTTACACACCATTCTTTTTTGCGCTCTTCATCCATAAAATATATCTTTCCATTATCCCATCCATATAACTCTTTAAATTCTTCCTTGTCTTTCATGCCGTATCCACCTTTTTATTACCCACCCCTGAATCACATCATGGAAGAGGGCTCAGGAGTGGGTTCGCATTCGCTTAACCTACCCTTCATCAAATGGCAGTTAGACATTTTTTATGAGCTGTAGAAACTGTTCAGAAAACTCTGCGATATACCCAGTAGTTTTTTCAGCATATCTATCAAACTCTTCTTCGTTAATCGATGGCTTGATCACCCGGACCAGTCGTAGTTTCCCTTCATCAACTTGAAGATCAAGGGCAAACATCACACTGGAAAATCCCTTTTCAGGATGTATAAAAATATCCCGTGCTTTTACAGCCTGATCTATCCATATAGCTTTGTGCCGAGTAATCAAATCATCCAATTTTACTGCTATCTTCTGGGTTTCCTTTTTTGCATTTTTTCTCAATGCATTAATAAGCTTTCCGCCAACATCGCCATCTTTCTTATGAAATCCATGTATCTGTTGAAAAACAATACCTTGTGCAGAAATTAACTGAACGATTATATCAAGAAAAATCTTAATCGACCCAAGAAACGCCTGAATACTGAGATGAGCATCAGGAATCTCGACAAAATAAGAGCAAGTATTAATTTCCCACTTTGCAGTATTCCACTGACTTTCTAAATCTGCAAATCTGGGCTGACATAAAGCATCTGCGTTTTGGAAAATCACCTTTAGCTTTGATGATTCGTATAGAAGAAGGCTATATTGGGCCGCACATGAATGAATGATTGCTTTGCTGGCACCATTCCAGTCATTCGGATTAAATATCGAATATGCTGGAACGCTACTCTCATGGCACAGAATTACAGGTACCTTAGAAGATGCTTGTTCGTTATGCATTCAATACTTCGAGTCAAGAGAAAAGGTCTTGTAAGAAACAACTAATGTATAACGCCTGAGACGCCAGATGCAAACACTTCAATGCACCATTCCCTCGGATACCCCAGTTGTGAAACGGTGCACAAACAAAAGCACTGTTTGCGGTCTCGTGGATTGAGTTGTTAGCAGCTTTTTATTAAATTTCATACTTTATTTAAAATAAATCACATGTATAGTCTCATTCCCAAATCTGATTTCTTTATTGGAAATGAATAATTATATTTTTCTAAGAGATCCTTGACTTTTTTTTCATTTTCTTGGTCAGTATCTGGAGAAAGATAAATACATTCGATCAATTCATTTAAGCTAATACTTACTAAGATTCCAGTTTCACTTTTATGATTAATGTATGCTTTATTAATAACAGCCCGGATTTCATTTTCATATTGAAAGTAATGCCACTTTAAGAAAAACGTTTTTAGTGTATTTGGTGTATCAGCGTTAAAAAAGCGATTTTTAGGTTCCCATTCCCTGAAATCTATATACTCTACTTCACCGATCCATATTCTTTCACTATTTACATCAAAACAACGTTTTAAGCGCCCTATAGTAGACTGAATAGCGATAGATGGTGAATCCTTAGTGTAAATTTTCCACATTGCAAATGACTCATTTTCATTTACATGCCAACAATTAATTAAATGAGAGCGGGCTTCTTTCTGTAATTTGCCACTGACAGAGGGTGTACATATTTCCATCTATAGATGGAAACTGTTTTGAATCTAATTCAAACTTTTGAATCATCTTGATTGGAAAAATACCTTCCCACGTATCATAAAATTTATCAACCCGGCAGAAAAATAAGGACTTATTGCTTATTAAACTATTGAATTTCACAAAGTCCATATATCTCCAGATTTATTCGAATCAGAATAATTTAAGGATAACTGAGAGTGGGCTACGTACATTGAATATGTCTCCTGAATATTGATGCAAACATTAATCTTTTATTTTATAATTGCCAACAGTTATTTTATACTATATCTGATATCAATCAGAATCAGCAGGATTATGCTAAAAACGGAAATATCTTTTTCATCCGGAGAACAACAACCCCCTTATATCCCTTTATTAAGGGGGACTTTAAAATTTTCCCCTTTGTTAAGGGAACTTAATGCTCTCCTTAGTAAAGGAAAACTTCCTGTTCTATCCCCATTAAAAACTTAATTGAAATCCCCCTTAAAAAAGGGGGCAAGGGGGTTGTGTATTTTCTCATTAAAACAGTTTCTTTTGCTTCGGCATTGATGATTCTTTTGTTATTTCTTCCCGCAACCTTTCCCGACCAGCCAGGAATCCATCCAGCAGTTTCTTTTCCTTACTTTCATTGGGCAAGGTTTCAGAAATAGCCTGGGCAACGCGATAGAATGCCTCACTCTTGCCATAGCCAGAATCTTTCAGCAACTCTATCATTTCATCACGCTTGCTTTTCTCCCAGAGGAGCAGTGCAGGATGTTAATTAAATCCCGGCTGCTTTTTAAAGATTAATAATTACCTATGACTCGTATAACCGCTTTCTTTCCCGGCGTTAGTAGCAGTGGCATACTATCAACTTCATTTATCTGCGTCAATGAATATCTATCTTACAACGCCACGTATTATTGTACTAAGTCGTCATATCGCATTTTCTTCGTATCTTATCAAAATATAGTGTACCGACGCTAAAAATAACTGAATTCCCTTGAATGCTTCAAAATTACCAGTAAAATAACACGGACATCGAATTTATGAATCAATAATCAGATACAAATGAAAAGTATTTAAACAGTCGGAGGCATATCAAACTTATGCTCGATATCAATTTTATCAGGAATAATCCTGACAGGGTAAAACAAGCTATCACCCATAAACATGAAAATGCAGCCAACATAGACCAGATTTTAGAGTTGGATGCGCAACGCAGGTCTCTGATCCATACCTGTGAACAATTGAAAAGTAAACGGAACGAGAAATCAAAAGAGGTCAGCGAACTGAAAAAAAAGGGACAAGATGCCTCCGGCATCATCGAGGAAACAAAAAAGATAGGTGACGAAATAAAATCCTTCGAGGAAAAGTTGAAGGAACTGGAGCACCAGATCAACAACCTGCTCCTCCGCATCCCCAATATCCCCGCTGCAGACGTACCGGTCGGGAAGGACGAAAATGATAATGTCGTCGTCAAGACCTGGGGGCAGCGGAAGACATTTGATTTCACCCCTCTCCCGCACTGGGAACTGGGACGTATTTTAAATATCCTGGACCTGGAACGCTCTTCCAAAATCTCTGGTTCAGGTTTTATATTACTAAAAGGACCCGGCGCAAAACTTGAACGCGCCTTATTTTCTTTCATGCTGGACCTCCATACGAGAGAACATGGCTATACTGAACTGTTTCCACCGTTTCTCGTTAACCGCACTTCTATGACAGGCACAGGCCAATTGCCAAAATTAGAAGATGATATGTACCGGACTGCCGTAGATGACCTCTTCCTTGTTCCCACGGCGGAAGTCCCGGTTACCAATATCCACCGTGATGAGATACTCTCTTACAAAGACCTCCCTATTTACTACACTGCTTATACCCCCTGTTTTCGGCGTGAGGCGGGTTCTTATGGTAAGGATACGAGGGGTATTATACGGGTACACCAATTCAATAAAGTAGAACTGGTCAAAGTTGTAAAACCGGCAACATCTTATAATGAGCTTGAATCTTTGCTTGGCAATGCGGAAAGGATACTCCAGCTCCTGGGACTTGAATACCGGGTGGCTAAATTATGCACGGGTGACATGAGCTTTGCTGCTGCAAAGTGTTATGACATTGAGGTCTGGGCTCCGGGATTGGGCAAATTCCTGGAGGTTTCTTCATGCAGCAACTTTGAAGACTTCCAGGCACGGCGCATTAACATACGTTTCCGGGATGAAGACGGAAAACTGCGATTTGTACATACCTTAAATGGTTCCGGATTAGCTTTGCCCAGAACGTCCATCGCAATCCTTGAGACCTACCAGCAAAAGGACGGCTCCGTGATAATCCCGGATGTCCTCCAGCCCTATATGGGTGGTATGAAGGTTATTGCCCGGCAGTAATTGACTTCGTTCTCGTCTCCTGAATAATATCTTTCATGGTAAATCTCATATGGTTCCGGATAGCATCCTGGAGACCGTCAAGGAGCTTTATTATTTTGTGGTCCTGAAGCGACAGCGAAACAGGTGTGTATTTTTCACCGAAATTTCTCATGGTAAATAATACCTCAGCCACCCCGATTGCATCTAAGTCCCTCCCCGGCATGTAGTACAAATATTTTTCCGTGGGAATTTCTACAATCAGAGACGCCTTTGAAAGTCCAGCAATAATCTCCTGAACCGTTTCAACGGGGATGTTCAAAGCCTCCGACAGACTCTCCTTTGACCATCGTTCGTCTCTTCCTTCCAAAAACTGTGCGGATATCCGTTCCATAATAAAAAGCCCCAAAAGTTCCTTTGATGCACAGTTTATCCCCAGGGGTTGACTTTTCAGTTTAACAAACCTGATGTTCTGAATAACATATGAGACCACCGCCCCAAAAAGAACGACATTCCAGCTCATCTGTAACCACAGCAGAAAAAATGGAATTGCTGCAAATGCACCATAAATCAGGTTATATCGTGCAAGTCCAATCTGGCTTTTAAAATAAAAGACCTGGAGTATATAAAAAAGCGTCCCGCCCGTCACACCACCGATTATCCCCGGAATGATTCTGACCCTGGTATTTGGCAGAAAAATATAAACGGAAATAAATGCAGCCCACAGTGCAACAACCGGCAAAAACAGCCCCAACGTACTCAGGTAAATATTGCCGATCCCTACTTTATGTAAGAGTGCGACTAGCTTTTCATTCGTCAAGACAGCCGTTATCGTTGTTGACGTCAGAAGAAGGATGGGAAGGATAAACATCATACTGGTATAGTCGGTAAATCTTCTGAAAACCGAACGGGATTTTTTAATCTTCCAGATATCATTAAAGGAGGTCTCAATATTACCAATCATATTAATTACAAAAAAGAGGAGAAATATAAGCCCGATTGCACCAAGGTACCCAAAACTTGTCCTGTCGACAAAGTGCATAATCTGTTTTTTATACAGAAAAGCATTCAAGCTGATGTTTGACGGTATGGAAAGGACAGAGGCTTCTATGCGTTCTTTCAGTTCATTTTTTGCATTTACACTGCTGAAATCCATGGATGCAATGATATGAGCAAGCTCCTTTTGGTATTTTTTAATGGCAGTTTTTACTTCTTCTACGGATGTTTGTTCATAAGATGTATCCTGTGGGTAGTCGTTCGAGGTATCTCCAGACGTATCGGGTATTGCAGCGAGTATTTTTTCCCCCGTGGAGAGGACGAACATATCGAAAACCTCAAGAGCGCCGAGAATCTCCTCACGGGCAGCAGGTTCGGAAAAATCAAGATTGTCAATCTGATGGAAAAGTCCACGCTTAAAATTGACCAAGGCAGAAACCACCTCACCGCCGGGTAGGTTAAAAATATAGGTGTCGATTTTTTGCTCCAGCGCTTTTTCTGCACCAAGTCCTTTTGAAACAGATAAAATAAAAGCCAGAAGTGGAACAAGCGATACCAGGGAAATAAAGGTCAGCGCTGATGCCTTTAACAGACACCGGCCTTCGGTAAATTCGCTTAGGACAAGGACGCAAAACCTTACCACCCTGCGCAAAAGCCGCAGGAAAACAGAAGACTCTCGCTCCCCGGCCCAGAGATCAACCTTAATGAATCTTTTTATCTTCTCATATCGTAAAACTATTTTATTCAAAATCATCGTTTTCTTCTAATAGCGGTAAATGTCTACAATATTTTTTGTTACGTGCGATTATCGCTTCCTCAAAAAACAAATTCAATCTCTTCTTCTTTCAGCATAAATTTCCGGAACCTCAAAAGCAACCTTTCTACTGCCGTCATCTCTGTCAACTCTTCCTGCACTCTCACGGCTAATTGTGGATAATCGGTAATAATTCCATCCACGCCAAGCTCTATCATCTCTGCCATCAACTCTGCGCTGTTTACTGTCCACACGTAAACGTCCATATTTTGTTGTTTTGCCCTGCGCAATAATTGGGCATTGACCTTGCGTTTGTTTATCATAAGCGCATTTACGGGCAGTTGACTGAGTTCTCCCAGGGTTAAGGCAGAAACAAAACCGGTTTTGCTCTGGGGCGCAAGTTTCCGTACATTTTTTATTTCATTGCTATCCAAAGAGATAATCATCGACTGCCTTTGCACATCATTCTCTTCAATTAAATCGATAACTTCTTTTGCCAGTTCCGGCTGCGAGTTGTAATATTTTAGCTCTATCATCAAGTTTATTCTCTTGTTTGCTCTGTTTATAAAATCCTGCAGAGTCGCTATTCTTCGATCCTCCGGGCGAGAACCATCATCCGGTATTTGTACAAGCCTGGCAATATCATGATAATCTGTCTGCGAAATTTTGCGTGAATCCCGGGCAACCCGCATCAAGTCGGCATCATGTACTACCACTATTACCCTATCGCGGGTAAGTTGCACATCAATTTCAGCATATTCAGCGCCGGCATTTATAGCAGATTCCAGAGCCGACAGTGTGTTTTCCGGCGCCGGCGAGGGGCCGCCGCGATGTGCTACAATTTTTACCGGCTGAAGATGGGGAATCCGTTCAAGCATCATCCCACTGATAAAAATGCAGGCAATGAAAAGAACCCCTGTCATGGGAACTAAATATTTTGGTCTGAGCAGATATGATAATATCGAAATAGTTTTCGCTCTCAATTTAAGCAATTTCGGCGTTAGCGGCGCAGAGTTATGTAAATCTGTGTCATCATAATAATATTTTGTAATAACGGTTGAGACAAGTGAAAATCCAAAAAATGAAGTCATCGCCCCAGCAATTAACGTAATGAATGCATAAAATCCGGAGAAAAGCACGACCAGCCTCAAACTCGAAGATATGTCAGCAATCCATTGAATAATGAATGATGCCGTGAAAAAAATCACGGCATCCAGGAACAATACAAGGAAAAGCCATAGGCCTATGGTAATGATAAGTAGTTTTATCAATCTGCCAGCACGGTCTTTTGCCAAATACCATGCTTTCAATAGGGCGGTTCGAAGGGAATTGTACCCAGCTAAATAAGCCGGAACCGTTAATACCATGCGCGCGAAAAGATACGATGCCCCCATAAGCCACATGAGTAACCAGATAATGGCGATGATCAGAGCAGTATACCACTCTGGTGGCTTCGTGTTGAGATAATAATTGATATCATAGTTCCCAAGAAAGATGGCATACACGATACCCATCCCGATGATGCCAAAGAACATCAGTATGAGTGCAGCTATTACCGCAAAAAAGCTTACTTTAGCTATTGCCGGCAGTTTCGCTATGATAGTGAAAAAAGTATGAAAAATGAAAGTTCTGGTGCCCTCTCTTGCATCAGAAACAATTTGAAAAATTCCGGCGAAGCGGACAATAACACCGATAAGCATCAAAATAAAAGCGAAAAGGATATACGCTATCCCCGCCGGCGATTGCATCCAGTTGATCAATTCCAGATTGCTTACCACCAGTCTCCCGCCCCGGAATACTTGAATACTCAGGAACAGGGAAGACAAGGGTCCGAAAATCATCGCCATGAATACCCAGACAAGGATCGTCCAGAGCAACATGGTCTTCCAGTTATCTATCACCCTGCGCAATGACAAAAGAATCACCGGGTCAAAGATGCCATTTTTTATCTTTTTTAATGTCACCATATTTATATACATTTATTAAATCAGTATACCACAGTGATTAGTGATCATACCCGTTACTTAAGTAACATATCAAGGATTAATAATCCCAGAGAAGTTTTTTCTCCTCAGGGGGAGAAATTAAAAAGTGTTACAGAAAACGCTGTGAAAGAAACGGTCTGTTTTCTCCTTCAATTTTACACAAAATTCATGATTTCTTTATTTTCTCTTAACATGCATCGTTTATAAAATTTCACCGGAAGGAAAAAAGTCTTCTGCTTTTCATTATTGATATGAGGAGTAAGGAGGTGGGGGGAGGGTGAAATTTTCCCTGAAAGGAGGCAGGGAGTATATTTAAGTTTTGTGGTTTGTGAAAAAATATTTTACGGTAAAGTTTTTTGGAAGGAGGAAAAAAATGTTGTTAAATGTATTTTATAGAAATACCTGTGGTATTGCTGTTTCTGCAATTCTGATGTCTGTCGTTAACCCGTGTTTTGCCGCAACAGGACCAAGCAGTTCCCATGACCCTTATTTGACCCCCCGGATGTCTGGGGTTTCTTTTACCTCGATCCTGACGGTAGGCGACTCGGTGAACAACAAGGATGATGGTTCGCCATATGCCCTGGTTGGCCTCCCGGATGGTTTGGGGGTATACGATAATAAAGACGGCACCTTTACCATTCTGATGAATCATGAACTGAGAAATGACCGGGGTATACCGCGCGAACATAATATAACCGATCCCGATGGGAAGGGGGCGTTCGTTTCAAAGTGGATCGTGAATAAAAGCGATCTCCGGGTAATACATGGCGAAGATTTAATCAAGAATGTCAAACTCTGGGATATCCCAAGCGGAAGTTTTATCGATTCCCCGGATACCAGTTTTAACCGGTTTTGTTCGGCAGACCTCCCGAAGCATAGGGCATTCTATAATTCGGACACAAAGAAGGGATACGCTGGGTATATCTTCATGAATGGAGAAGAGGTAGACAACGGGCGTGCATTTGCGACTGTGATAAGTGGTACGCAAGCAGGGGTAAGCTATGAACTGCCGTCTTTGGGAAAAATAAGCTGGGAAAATGCGGTGGCATGCAATTTCAGGCAGGATAAAACGGTCGTTATTGGTTTGGATGATGGAGAAGGGGTTGGAAAGGTGCTTGTCTATGTCGGTATGAAGCAGCAAAAGGGAAATCCGGTTGAAAGGGCAGGACTCCATGGCGGTACCTTGTATGGCATTCAGGTGAAGAATACACCAAACGAAGACAGGGACACGGGCATAGCAGGAAATACCTTTACCCTCTTTCCCTACGGTGACGCAAGGGGTCTTTCGGGAGAAGAGCTGCAGACAATCGGCAATGCTAATGGCGTGACCAACTTTCTCCGCCCCGAAGACGGTGCATGGGACACGAGAAATCCCCAAAGATTCTATTTTGTAACCACGGATCGCTATGATCAGGTTAAGGATGGAGTCGGGACACAGGTTGGCCGTTCACGGTTATGGAGGTTAACCTTTGACGATATATCACAGCCAGAGATGGGAGGCACCATAGAGCTGTTGCTTGACGGGACAGGACCATATCAGATGTTTGACAATATTACTGTCAATGCCAGGGGTGACGTCTATTTGCAGGAAGACCCGGGCAATCAGGCCTACAACGCAAAGATTTGGATTTACAGGCCAGATTCTGTGTGGCTGACACAAATCGCTCTGCATGATGTGGCCCGCTTTGGGGACCTCTCTGTTCCGGCCACGTCTCCTTTTAGTAAAGACGAAGAATCTTCCGGTATCATTGATGCTACCGACATCTTTAGGAAGGTAGAAGGCTATGATACGATAAAGTATCGTTATTTCTTGCTGAACGTCCAGGCTCACAAAACAGAGGCACCATATAATACTGAGGAACTTGTAGAAGGCGGTCAATTGCTTCTTATGCAGGTTTTGAAATAACGCGCCGTGGTTGCGTTGCGGAAAAACCCTCCTCCGGGCACAGCGGATTACACCGCTGTGCCTTTTTTTTATCTGCAGAGGGTTACAGTTCTTGACCACTCCCTCAGTAGTTAATTTTTTGCTTTACTTGATATATATATATCAAGTAAAGCAAATTTGTGGTGTTCTTTCACAATTTTCGATACCAACCACGATAAGGGAAAACGCTGAATGATCGGGGGGGCACAAGAAGGGGTCTTTGAACGTACAGGGATGTAGTTTGGAGATTTCTTTTGAAAAAACAAGACCGCCTTAGTGCAAAATATATTTTGAGTTTTGCAGTAAGGCTTTTTTTGTTTCTGTTTTTCAACGGTCGCACCATTATCGCTTTTTGCAAAAGAAGACCTTGTAAAGTTTAACGGAAAATTAACACAATCTTAACATTTCCTTAATATTCTCGATTTACAATAGTCCGCGTGTGACAAGGATTTCCCTTTTTCGCCGGTATTGTCCATGGTGCCTGCTGCATACCGGAGGCGCGTAGGGGCTCTTGCAGGGAAGAAACGCAAATACATTTTAAGGAGGGATAAAATGAGTTATTATTTCCATGGTGTGCCGGGAAGATTAAGGATTAAATCGCCTCTTGTGAAGGGCATGAATAGTGATGGCGTGGTGGGGATTGAAGGGTTGCTTTACTCGATAAGCGGCATCAAATCATTTGATATTAATACCATAACAGGCAGCATTGTTGTCAATTATCAGCCTAAGGTGGTCATGGAAGAGGATATCGTTGAAAGACTTCGGCTGGCCGGGTATTTTGATCCATCGAGGGCAATAACGAACGATCATTATATTTACAATGCAGTATCTCGCGCCGGCAGTGTAATGAAGAAGGCTGTGGTGGGGACGTTTGTTGGGACTGCATTCGAGGGGACGGCATTATCGTATTTAGCCGTTCTCTTGTGAAATTTTTTTCACACAATTTTTCACGAGGAGGCGTATATGGCATTGCTGGATACTTTAAAGAGTAAAAATGTGCTTATGGGTCTTGCTATCGGTGTTGGAGCTGCGGTGCTCGCTCCGGTGGTCGTTCCTATTATTGCCGCTGCGGCAAAGCCACTTGCAAAAGCGGCCATCAAGGGCGGCATCACTGCTTACAGAAAAGGCCGTGAGGTTGTTGCCGAGGTGAAAGAGGTCGCCGAAGACGTAGTGGCGGAGGCAAAGGCTGAGGCCGCCGGGGTGCAGCAGGAAGAGGAAGTTGTCAGCCCCCCGGGAGAAGGGGGAAAATAATGATCCCTGATGCCTATGTAAGTCACCGGTGTTTTCGCAGGGTACGAATTAAGGTGCCTTCAAAGCGTGGCGATGAAACATATTTCGCCCGGATAAGCGATAGTTTTAAGGGATATGAGGGGGTTGAGGCCGTCACTATCAATCCGGTTACGGGGAGTATCCTTTTTACCCACACGGGAGATTTTCGAACGATTCGGGAATATGCGGAGAAAGGGAATTTTTTTACGGTGAAGACACATCCTTCTTCGCCGCGGTTCAACAGCAGGTTAAAAGCACGTTTTAATAACTTTGATGACCGTATAAAAAGCCTTACCGGAAAGGAGATAGATATTCCCGGTATTGCTTTTTTAACACTCCTGGGTCTTGGCGTTTCTCAAATTACAGCGGGGAAAGCCCAGGCGCTGCCCTGGCATGCCGCTTTTTGGTATGCATTAAATGTTTTTTTGATGAGAAAGCCGGTCCGATAAAGCTTTCCTGATTGCAATACCGGACTCAAAGAGAAAAGAATCCGAAAAATACCGCCCTCGCCCATACTTCCTCCCGCAAAAGATGAGAAAAGTTTCCATTTTTGATGGCAGGTGGTAATGGTAAGGGGTATTTCAAATGAACCAGACGCAGTAAACCTTATGTGAGTCAAACCCCTTTGATTTCCCCTATATTAGGGGGGCCATGAAGAAGTACTCCTGAGAAAAATCCGGGAGGTAAAGGGGCTGTGCCGTATGCCAGGAAAATGGTTACGAGAAACCATAAATTTGTTCGTAGGGGATTTTTATTTTATTTAAGCGGGTTTTTGGTTGGCACGGACGCACTTCGTCTGTCCGTGATTGACTTGAGGAGGATGGAAAATGATGAATAATGAATCTGTAAACAATATAAAGCGAGAAAAAGAAGGGCTAGGCAAGGTGGGCGCACAGGTGAAAGATGGCATTATCGGCTGCCTGAAAGGCATCAATGAAATCGAGGCCGAAATTGTGACCCTTGTCAGAAGCACGGTTTCCAATACCTTTAAAACAACGGGTGATGTAACCCAGGAGAGTGTGAATATCACAAAGGACGTCCTGAAGGGCGCACTGGATGCCACGTCGGAGGTGGGGGCAGGCCTTATGGTGAGCACAAAAAGTGTCGCAAAGGGTGTTGTTATGGGGGTAAATGATGTCGGCGGTGATGTCCTCAGGGCAGCGGAGATGACGGTGAAGGGGGCAGTGAAAGGCGCTTATGAGACAGGTGCTGATGTGGCCCTCGTGGCACGGAGGTCAGTTGACGGTGTCGTTGAAGCCGCCAGGGAAATCGGCGGTAATGTTGAAGAGACGGCAAAAGTGGCAGTCACCGGGGCAATAGAAACCGCAGGCGATATAGGAAATACGGCTGTAAACTCTGTAAAGGGCATCCTGGTCGGAGTCGTGGAAGGAGTAAAGGATGTTGCATCCTCCCTTTTTCCGAAAAAGAAAACAGGCACTAATGATTCAGGGTCTGATGAATAATGTCCCATCAGGCGTCCTGCGGAAACAAATTTCAGATCCATGCTATGAGTCAGTGAAAAACACCCCCTCTCCTCCTCATTCGCAAGAGGAATTACCCGTGTAAATCCCTCACCTGAACCGTGAGAAAATAAAGAGAGATTATGCGCGAAGTCTTTGTACAACCTGTTCATACCGTGGTGGCCGGACGCGCACGGTTTAATGTGAAAGGTCTTTACCAATCTGAGCTTCTGAAAAGGCACCTTGAGTCAAGCCTTTCCGGTGATGACGGCATACGGAGTTTTTCTGTGAGCGCATTGACGGGAAACGTCCTTGTGTTTTACGAATTGTACAACAAGCACTCGGAAATTGCCGCCCGCATAGAAGGTTTTGTGCTGGAGTACAAAGAGGTAAGCGGCAGCCGTTTTTCTGAAAGGCGGGAGCGGAAGAGACCGAAAAGGATTTGGCTGACTCCGGAACGAAAAAAACCGCAGGGCAAGGCGCGTGAGAAACAAAAAAGGGCAAGTAACGGAAAACTTCCCGCTCGTGCGGTCGATCAAAGGGCAGAATCATGGCATTACAAGGATGTCCGGTATGCGTTGGATTGTTTTTCATCTCCTAGGGATAAGGGTTTGTCGTCCCATGTCGCCGTCAGGCGATTGCAACAATACGGTTACAATGTCATGCCGGAATCACCTCCACGTTCTGCGTTCAGTATTTTGTGTGAACAGTTCAGATCCATTCCGGTGATGATCCTGATGATTGCGGCCGGATTATCGATATTCACTGGCGGTGTCGCGGACGCACTGGTAATCATGGGTGTTGTTGCAATCAATGCGGCAATCGGTTACATTACGGAAACAAAGGCGGAGAGGATCATCAACTCCCTCAAGAGACTTATCAGACCGTCCGCACGGGTAATCAGAGATGGCATTCAGAAAGAGATCAGCGCAGAAGAGGTTGTTCCCGGCGATATTCTGTTCCTCAGGGCGGGAGTATATATCACAGCGGATTGCAGGGTCATTGACGCTAGCCTTCTGAGCGTGGACGAGTCTGCACTGACGGGAGAGAGCCTGCCGGTTATGAAGATATCCGAGACACTTCCGGTGAATCCTGAAAGAAGGGAGATTCCCGTTGCGGACAGAATGAATATGGTCTATGCAGGCACCCTGATCACGGGCGGCCAGGGACTCGCGATCGTGATTGCAACGGGGAGATTTACCGAGATTGGCAAGATACAGATTCTTGTGGGGGAGGCAAAACCGCCGGAAACCCCCATGGAGAGGCAGTTGAATAAGATTGGCAAACAACTGGTTGCCATTGGGGGCGGCGTGTGCGGGATCGTCTTTTTCATTGGGCTCCTCAGGGGGTACGGCCTGCTTGAAATGCTCAAAATATCCATATCCCTTGCAGTTGCTGCAATACCGGAGGGGCTGCCGACCGTGGCCACGACAACCCTTACCCTTGGCATCATGAATATGCGAAAACGCAACGTCATTATCCGCCACCTTGATGCCGTTGAGTCGCTGGGTTCTATTCAGACGATCTGCCTTGACAAGACCGGGACGATCACCCTGAACAGGATGACGGTGGTAGAGGTGTGTGCCGGTATGAAGCGATTGAAGGTATCGGATGGCAAGTTTCTGCAACAAAGCGAAACGCTTAATCCGCACGCATGCAAGGAACTTCTGAAACTCATTCACGTAACAACGCTGTGCAATGAGACCGAGGTACAGGTGCAAAAAGACGGTTATGCGCTGAGGGGATCTCCAACCGAGAGCGCCTTTGTTATGATGGCAATCAGCGCGGGGATTGATGTAATAGCGCTCCGGGAAAGGTATCCGCTTTTGCACGTAAAGCACCGGGCGGAAAGACGGAATTTCATGATTACTATCCACCGGTCCTGTCAGCAGAGAAAATTTATTGGCGTGAAAGGAAATCCTGCCGAAGTGCAGGCAATGTGCAGATGGCAGATAAGGGATGGCGAAAAGATGCCCCTGACGGATGAGGACAGGGCGATGCTCGGGAAAGAAAATGAGCGCATGGCTGGCGGCGCCCTGCGGGTGCTGGGCGTTGCATACCAGCATACAGAGAATGACGGGGACGAGCCGGATTTGCAAAACGGTTTTATCTGGCTCGGCCTTATCGGTATGACAGACCCGGTCAGGAGGGGAGTCAATGAGTTGATCAGTGAGTTTCACGGCGCCGGTATTGATACGGTTATGATAACCGGGGATCAGACGCCGACGGCATATGCAATAGGAAAAGAGTTGAATCTGAGCGGGAACGGCGAACTGAAAATCCTTGAGTCCTCCCATCTCACAAATATTGACCCGGAGGTGCTGAAGGTGCTCTGTGAGAAGGTGCACGTGTTTGCAAGGGTCAGTCCTGCGCACAAACTCCAGATCGTTCAGGCCCTCCAGCGGGCCGGCAAGGTGGTTGCCATGACCGGGGACGGGATCAACGACGGGCCAGCACTGAAGGCGGCCGATATCGGTATTGCTATGGGGCACTCGGGAACAGACGTGGCAAGAGAGGTGGCGGATATCGTTCTGGAGGATGACAACCTCGATACGATGGTGACTGCGGTAAGTCACGGAAGGACGATATACAATAATATCAGAAAATCGCTCCGCTTTCTGCTCTCGACGAACCTCAGTGAGATAATCGTCACGTTTGGGGCTATTTCCGGAGGACTGGGGCAGCCTCTGAATTCTATGCAACTCCTCTGGATAAACCTTATGTCAGACGTATTTCCTGCCATTGCGCTTTCACTGGAGCCGCCGGAGCCGGATGTGCTGAAAAGGCCGCCCCGGAATCCCCATGAGCACATTATCAAGGGCGCTGATTTTAAACGGATCACCCTGGAAGCATCAACGCTTTCTGCGGGTGCGCTCGGCGCTTATCTGTACGGTGTACTGCGATATGGCATGGGACCGAGGGCAGGTACCCTCTCCTTTTTAAGCCTGACAACAGCACAGCTCCTTCATGCAATAAGCAGCCGCTCGGAGACACACAGCATTTTTGATAGATTGAGAAACCGTCCGCCATTGCCTCTCAATAAATACCTGAACATTGCCGTTGGTGGCTCCCTGTTTCTCCAGATATTGACGCTTGCCGTTCCCGGATTGAGAAATATCCTGAGACTTTCGCCCATCGGCATCCTTGACGGTCTGGTGGTTTGCGGGAGCGCCATCATGCCGCTCCTCATAAACGAAAGCGTCAAAAAAGACGGGGAAAAAGGAATGATACCATGAAAAACGACTTTATCTTTACCTCTGAATCCGTGACAGAAGGACACCCGGATAAACTGTGTGATTTGATCAGCGATGCGATAGTTGATCACTTCCTGCAGCAAAATCCCTTTTCTTCGATAATCGCTGAATGCGCTGTATCTACTTCCATTATATTCATAGCGGCGAGATTTGTTTCGGACGTGATTGCAGATTTTCCGAATATCGCCCGTCAGGTCATTAATCAGATCGGCTATGAGCAGCAATCCTTCAACGGAAAGACCTGTGGCATCGTTACCAGCCTGAAAGAGATGCCGGAGGATGAGTATCGTTACTTTGACGAAAGGACGCTGTCTGACGAGGAAATTGAAAGGATTCCGGTAAAAAATCAGGTTACCGTTTTTGGTTTTGCGTGCAGCCAGACACCGGCATTCATGCCGCTACCCATATGGCTTGCCCACAGGCTTTCCCGAAAGCTCACTTCCGCAAGGCTTCAAAAAATACTCCCGTATCTTGAACCCGACGGCAAGACACAGGTGGGTATAGAGTACCGGAATCGGAAGCCTTACAGGATTCATAGCTTAACGGTCATTGCAAGCCAGAAAAGGGCTGATGCGCCGACGTTGCAGAAACTGGAAGGCGACGTGCGGGAGGCCGTGGTTGAGTCCGTCTTTCGCGATGAACCTATTCAGCCTGACGGCAGAACGAGGATATTTGTCAATCCTGACGGTCCCTTTGTTATGGGAGGGCCGTCTGTACATTCCGGACTCACGGGACGAAAAAATGCCATAGATACGTATGGGGAATATGCGCGTCACAGCGGGGCTGCCCTCAGCGGCAAGGATCCGACGAGGATTGACAGGGTAGGCGCATATGCAGCCCGGTATGCGGCAAAAAATGTGGTTGCCGCAGGACTTGCCGATGAATGTGAAGTTCAGCTCAGTTATTCCATAGGGATGTCAAGGCCGGTAAGCATTCAGGTGGAAACATTCAGCACGGGGAAAATATCTGATGACGAAATCGCCAGGCGCGTTGAGAGACACTTTGATTTTCGCCTCGCGAGTATCATCAAACAGTTCAACCTCAGGTATATGCCATCACTGGTGAGGGGTGGGTTTTACAAAAAACTTGCGGCTTACGGACATGTGGGCAGGATGGATATCGGGCTGCCATGGGAATTAATCGACAAGGTCAATCTCCTGAAGTATACATAATTCTGCACAGGCAAAGACCCCGCATTGGGGAGCGGCCCCGTTGCCACGATTATTCAAGATGTGTTAAGTTTGCTTATCTACCTTGTTATCGCCAATGTACTGATTATGTGAACCCTTACAGACCTGAAAAATGGGCATAGGAAATCTGCACTATGGGCACTATTCTCTTATATGAAAACGAGATCGAAGAAAAACTCCATCTGAATGCCATTCGCGCCATTGCAAAGGAAACGGGGATTCCCGAGGAGAAGGTCGGTTTGATTTACGAAGCGGCATTGGAAAAAATGAAAGAACACGCCAGGGTCAAGGATTTTTTACCCATTTTGGTAAAGAGGGAGGTAATGGGTATGCTCCTAAAATTGACAGAATCAGCCCATGAAGGAGTTTGTGCATGATTGCGTATGACGTTGTCCACCACATCGCCGGACGTATACGATTGAGAGTGCCTCTTATAAAAAGGCTGGTTATGGCAAGAAACGTCCCCGACCACATTAAAAACCTGTCATTTATTTCCATACCGTCGGGAATAAAAGATATCAGGGCAAACCCGTTTGCGGGAAGCCTTGTTATTACGTATGAACCGAAGGAAGTGGACGTCATGGAATTTATTCAATCCGCCCTTGATTCTCTTTCATCCAATGCGGAGATACAAAAATTATTGAGAAATTAAACCACAATCATCACACCCTCATTTTTCCGGAGCCATGAACAATATCATTCAATGCGTTGAATTGCCTCTTGTTGCCGCATTAATTGGCTGGTTTACCAACCTGATAGCCATTAAAATGCTGTTTCACCCAAAGAAGCCAATCAAGATAGGTTGCTTTGAGATCCAGGGCGTATTTCCCAAAAGGCAAAGGATTTTTGCTGATAAATTGGGGAGGATCGTGGCCCGGGAACTGGTTTCTTCCCGCGATATAAAAGAAAAAATCATCCAATCAAACATCGATCATGAAGTAAAAGCACTGATAGACAGACATGTGCATAATTTTTTGAACACAAAGTTAAAAGAGGCGTATCCACAAATCGTGATGTTCATCTATAATTACATCATCCGTCAATTCAAAGACGTTACTTTGAAGGAAATCGAGACGCTCCTCCCCCTTATTTTAGATACGTATAAACAGGGTATAGAAAAAGCGCTGGACGTGGTGGATATGGAAGCTACCATTGCCGGCAAGGTGGCCAACTTTTCGTCCGATAAGCTGGAAGAAATACTCGTCTCCATTATGAAAAGAGAATTCAAATTTGTGGAAATTATGGGTGCTGTGGTGGGATTCATCATCGGGCTGGTGCAGGTGATCGTGGTGAAATTGTAGGCTGAAAATAGATTTTAATGAATAATTCATATTTTGTTAATAGTTCCTTAATAAAAAATATTATAATTCCCCTGTGACTGTCGAAGCGCAAAATGAACGTATAACCCCTGACTGGCGGTGGAGATGGCTGTAAAACCGGCACGGAAGAGAAAAGATTGCGGGAGTGGTTCTTCCACAGCGCGTGATTTTCGTGAAATCAACCGGCGAGAAATCCCCGGATTATTGAATGACAATGCCCTGTCAGTCTATTTTCAGCCGATCTTTTTTGCAAAGAGTGGCGCTATTTACGGCTATGAGGCATTGACAAGAATAAAGGGGGATGAGCGTTATGTCAATACCGGCGAGTTGTCCAGAAAGGTTCTTGGGGGAAATGTCATCGCTTTCCTTGATTCCCTGTGCCAGGAGAATGCCATGAGAGAAGCGGCTACCTGGGAAATACGCCGGAAGGATATGTATTTATTCATCAATATATGTGTAAAAACAATGATGGACAATTCTTACGGAATTCAGGCGACCGGAGAGTTTGTCGAGAGGTGGGGTTTATCAAAAGGAAAGATCGTCTTCGAGATTATCGAAAAAAGCGTCATTCATGACTATGACCTCTTCAAACGGATAGTTTCCTGCTATAAGGATGAGGGTTATAAAATAGCCATAGATGACTTTGACGCCGGCTATCATGGTTTAAAGATGCTCTCACGTATCGAGCCGGACTTTATAAAAATAGACATACACCGCATGTCGAACACGGAGAAATCAAAGGGAGATTTGAATCTTGTTGACCGTGTTGTTGCTACATGCCACAGGGTCGGTATAAAGGTTATAGCAAAGGATATAGAACGAAAGGGAGAGAGCGAAAGGGTCCTGGGCATGGATATCGAATTGCTTCAGGGATACTACCTTGGCGAGCCATCCCTTTTCTTTAATGATGAGCCGGTATGAAAAAGGAAAATATGCTGGCGGTGTGGCAATAATATCCTCCTGCAATAAATATCCTCCCGCAAACTACGTGGTGTTGAGGCGCGCCTTGACACGGCACGTTGCCAAAGTCGCCAAAAGGCCTAATGTACGTGTTTCAATGGCCCTCCGAAAACGGAGGGAAGCAGAGGAAGTAAGTTCCCGTAGGTTTAATTTAAAGGGACGTTTTTTGTACTGTTGTCGAAAAGATCTGTTCGTGGAAAAGGAGGGATTGTAAATGTGGAATAAATGGCATAAAGGGGTATTGTCGTCTGTAATGATAATGGGTAACGTATTCAGCGGCAGTATGTTGTCCACTGCGTTCGCCCAGCAAACGGTGCAGCCGGAAGAGGCGGTAAAAGATGAGGCGGAGGATCTAAAATGGCAGTTGAAGCAAATGGAGGAGTTGTTTCGGAAACAGCAGGAGCAGATACAGGCCTTAAAAACCCGGATAGAGGCTTTGAGCGTTGAGAAACCGCCGGTAACAAAGGAAGAGATTAAACACGAAATTGAGGATTATCTTGCTTCAGAAGAGGCGCGAAAGAAAATGGGGCTTGGCATGCCGGGTCTGACGGCTCTCTATACGCCCGATGAAGAGAAATTCTCAATAGTGTTTAAATCGCCCGACGACAAATATTCACTTGGCATCGGTGGCAGGTTGCAATTCCGTTATACATTTAAGGATAATGATGAAGATTTTGGGAAGCGAGACACGAATAATATTGATGTGCGCAGGGCACGGCTTAGCCTCGGGGGAAATGTCTATAGCAAAATAATACATTACTATGTCGAAATTGATGGTGACAGCTTTGATGTAGGCATAAGGGATTTTTATGTATACTGGACTCCGCTGGAAGCATTAAATGCCAAGATTGGATATTTTAAGGTGCCGTTTAATCAACAAAGGATGACAACCTCTGCGAAACTCCTGTTCCAGGACAGATCCATTGCCAGTGAGCAATTTGATCAGGACCGTGATTATGGATTTGATATTTATGGAAAACCCTTTGATGGATACATGGAATACCATGCGGCAATTTTTCAGGGCGCTGGTGAAGAACCTGAAGACAGGGGCACCGATGACAATCTCAACAATGAACTCATGTACGTGTTTAATATACGATATAACCCGTTCGGAAAATACGATACCGTTGACGAATCCGACCTGAATTTTACGGAAAAATTCAAGGCATCGGTGGCGGCATCCGTGGTTGTTAACCCTAAAGAGAGAGATGAAAAGCTTGTGGATTCCGATGGCATACTCGGAGTGGTGGAACTCAGCATGAAATACAGGGGAATTTCGTGGCACAATGAAATTTTTGCGCGGAGCGATGACCCTGAATCCGGTGGAGAGTCCGTGGAGTCGAATGGATTTTTTACCCAGGCGGGCTATTTTGTAATACCCAAAAGGCTGGAGTTCGCCGCCCGTTATTCCATGTTTGATCCCGACGAAGATGTTAATGATAATATTGAGAGAGAATACAGCGGCGGCATAAACTATTATTTTAGAGGACACCGATCGAAGATACAGGCGGATGCAGGACACTTTGTGACAGAAAAGGGCGACGATCATGACAGGAACGAAAACAGGATCAGGATGCAATATCAGATCGTATTTTAATGGGGAGAATTTCACACTCAACCCCCAGTAATTTTCCCCATCGGGGGGGTGGCCTGAATTTTGTAGCAAAAAGGGGTGCGTGTAAGTGGCCGAATACCTAATCAAAGGAGGTAAGAAAGAGTATGGAAAAATGTAACGGGATGTTTTTGTGTTCACTTTTTGTAACGGTCGTGGCCTCCATGTCCTTTTCTGCTGCCTTTCACGTGGTAGTGTCTGCTGACGCCGGGTCGTCAGCGGCTAGCGCATATCAGGAGGTTGAAAGGGACGGAAGACTGTACGTCTTTTCTTCCGTGGAGGGGAAGACAGCGTTTGAGAAATTGGGAGAGATTGGTAAAGGTATCATAAAGATAGGACACGGTCCCGATGGCAAAACGGTTGTCTTTGATTCCGATGAGGCCGTGAAAGAATATGATAAATGTCATTCTGAAAAAATGAATCGACTTCTGAAATAAATTTGATTAAGATAGTGTCCACAAACCCTAATTTTAAGGAGGAAGATATACGATGAAAACGTTATGGCTTTTGATGTCAGTTTTTCCTATAGCTCTGGCTGGCGCGTCTATAGGGGCTGAAACTGTTCAAGTCGATCGGAATATCAAGTCGTATGCCAAAGTGGGCGGGGTTTCCGGAAACCTGAACAGCATCGGTTCTGACACGATGAATAACCTTATGACTTATTGGGCTGAGGGGTTTAACAAGGTGTATCCGAATGTGAAGGTTCAGATAGAGGGAAAGGGTTCCACTACCGCTCCACCTGCCCTGATCTCCGGGACGGCACAGATCGGCCCCATGAGCAGGGCGATGAAACCGACGGAAATTGATGCCTTCGAGAAGAAGTACGGATACAAGCCTACGGAAATAAAGACAGCCCTCGATGCCCTTGCGGTGTATGTAAATAAGGACAATCCAATAAAGGGTCTAAGCCTGCCGCAGGTGGATGCTGTCTTTTCCAAGACCCGCAAGGGAGGGTATAAGGAAGAAATCAAGACCTTTGGACAGCTCGGTTTAACGGGGGAATGGGCAAAAAGGCCCATAAGCCTCTATGGTCGTAATTCAGCTTCCGGCACCTATGGGTTTTTCAAAGAGCATGCGCTTTTTAAAGGAGACTATAGGAACGAAGTGAAAGAGCAGCCTGGCTCTGCATCGGTGGTTCAGGGAGTGACAGAAGACCGGTATGCCATGGGATACAGTGGAATCGGGTATAAAACCTCCGGTGTGCGTGCCATCCCCCTTTCCTTTAAGGAAGGAGCGCCGTACCAGGAGGTGGAAATGGAGAATGTAATGAGTGGTTCCTATCCGCTGGCGCGGTTCCTTTACGTCTATATCAATAAGAAGCCGGGGCAGCCGCTCGATCCTCTGGTAAGAGAGTTTGTGAAATTTGTTCTGAGCAGAGAGGGTCAGGAAGTGGTGATAAAAGATGGATATATACCACTGCCTGCGTCTGCTGTCGAAGGGGAACTGAAGAAGATAGAATAGTGCATGAAAAGTCAAAAAAGAAGAAAGTTTACCGATAAGGCCGCCCACTGGGTAATCACACTCGGTGGCGCGGCTACTGTTTTTGTTATCCTTGCCTTGTTTTTCTTTATTTTTCTGGAGGTTTATCCGCTCTTACAGGGCGCCAGGGTAACGGACGAAAATACCTATACTTTAGAGGGTAAGGTGGTTTCCATAGGAGTAGATAACCACCAGGAGGTCGCCTATGCCGTTTACAGCGATGGCGTTATAGAGTTTATCTCCCTTTCAAACGGAGAGATCGTGAAAAAACATCGCATTGCGGGTCTTCGCGCTTCTTCTCTCACACGCCGGGGGGATGCAATGAATTTATCCCCCCATTCTTCCTCTTTGCAGGAAGGAAACGCGGCCGGTCATGCGGGAATTGTCCACTCGGCGCACGGGGAAGACAGAGCAGGCCGTAATCAAATTGACCCCTCTTCTCACGGGAAGGATAAAGGGGACGGGAAAACTTTTTCCCGAAAAACAGATTCACAGGGTCGTTATATAACGTCGGTTAGTAAAGACAACAATCGGCTTGTTTTCGGAACGAATGACGGCAGGCTTGTAACGGTATCCGTTGATTTTTCTGAATCGTTTGATCAAGAGAAAAGGCTTATACAGCCGGAGATAGCGGAGATGGAAACGGTACAGGTTCCCGCTGAGGGGGATGGTATCCGGTGTGTTGTTTCCCGGAGAGACGAAGGGGTAACGGTTACAGCGGTCCTCACGGAAGATGAAAGGCTGATGCTCATATCCTCTGAGACAGAGCGGTCGCTTTTTGGCGAGGGAGAAAGAAAAGATTTCAAAAAGGACATTACCGATATCGTCATGCAGCATCGCCGCGACAGAGCCTTTTTGAAATCATCCGGGGATAAGAACATCCCCCCGCAAAAGGGAGGAAATCCACGGCATGACATACAGCTTGTATCCCACAACCCGATGCCTTTGACAGAAGCGGCAGAGGAAAACACACGGGAAATAACCGCCCTGGCGCTTGATCTTTTTCTGGAAAATCTTTACGTGGGAACATCTTCGGGTGAGGTCTTCCACATAAATGTGAGGGACAGAAACAATCCCCTTCTTGCAGAAAGGGTAAGGGCGTCCGAAAAAGCAATTACAGCATTAGGTTTTTTGCTGGGTGACGTTTCGCTTGTCATTGGCGATGCCGGCGGCGGAGTGAGGGTATGGATGCAGGTAAGGGATGAGGTATCGCCCTCGGGCTGGGCGCTGAAGAAGGTGCATACCCTTGCATCGCATGGCGCTCCGGTTACCGCAATTGTTCCATCCATGAGGGATAAGGGTTTTGTTACAGCGGCAGCGGATGGAATGATCCACCTCAATCACGCAACCTCCGAACAGACGCTTTTAAACATCGGGATAAAATCTGTCCCGGCATCGGTTGCTTTTTCGCCAAAGGCCAACGGTATTCTGGTGGCCGATGCGGGTAACCGCCTCTTTCAATGGACCATTTCAAATCCGCACCCGGAAACGACCTTAAAAACCCTGTTTGGGCCGGTGTGGTACGAGGGATACGAAGAGCCGGAATTTATCTGGCAGTCCACCGGCGGGACGGATGATTTTGAACCGAAGCTGAGCCTCGTGCCGTTGATCTTCGGGACGATTAAAGGTACACTCTATGCTTTAATTATTGCCGTGCCTATTGGCATCTTTGCCGCACTCTATACATCCCAGTTTCTCCACAATTCCCTGAAAATCATAAAGCCTGTTATTGAAATCATGGCGGCGCTTCCCAGCGTCATTCTTGGTTTTCTCGCCGGACTCTGGCTTGCGCCCTTAATGGAGAGAATATTTCCTGCAATCATCATCATGCCGTTTTTCATTACCCTTTCCATTGTCATAGCCCTTGTTATCTGGAAGATCCTGCCGGTATTCGGAAAGGGCTTGTACCGGTATGGAACAGAGGCACTTGTTTTAATACCTTTTCTTATCGGGGCGGTATATGTGTCTGTCCGGTTCGGCGGCGCCTTTGAATCCTTCTTTATGGGAGGCGATTACCGGGAGTGGATTTCAAATATCCTCGGGTTGCAGTATGACCAGAGAAACGCAGTTGTCGTGGGTGTTGCCATGGGATTTGCCGTAATACCCATTATCTTTACCATATCGGAAGATGCCATGAGCAATGTCCCCAACAGCCTGAGGTCTGCGTCGCTTGCGCTCGGAGCTACCCCCTGGCAGACGGCTGTCAGGGTGGTTTTACCCACTGCAAGTCCGGGAATTTTTTCAGCCATCATGATCGGATTCGGTCGGGCGGTGGGCGAAACGATGATCGTGCTTATGGCCACCGGCAACACCCCCATTATGGACTGGAATTTATTCAATGGTTTCCGGGCGCTTTCGGCAAATATAGCGGTTGAGATACCGGAGGCGCCTTTGGGAGGAACGCTCTATCGTGTGCTGTTTTTCGCAGCGTTGCTCCTTTTTGTGACAACCTTCGTTGTTAATACCGTGGCGGAAATGGTAAGACAAAGGATGAGGCTCAGGTACAGCAAGCTATGAAAAAACTTTTTAGAACCGGAAATCCTTATATATGGCTGACCGCGGGAACGCTGACAGTCTGTCTCCTGATGATATGTGGTTTAATTGTGCTGATTATGGTCAATGGATTCGGCATCTTCTGGCCCCGCACGATCGTTCAGTTTACCCTTCGGGACGGTGAGGTAGTTATGGGAGAAGTTGCAAAGAAGGAGTCCATTCCCCATCAAAAAGACGCTTCCCGGACAAAATTAAAGGTTGGTAACAGGGATGTCTACGGAATGGATTTCAGGTGGATAGACGACGCAGATGTTGTATCCCGGGACTACCCCCCGCATGCGTTGGCTTTTGAAAGACGGGAATGGGGCAATATGTATGGCTTTTTGCACGGTTTAAGACAGGATGACGGTGTTAAACCCCTGAGATTCAATGGCCTGGCGCCATTGCTCAAAGAGAGCCGGGCCCTTTACAAAAAGATACGGTACGTTGAGAAAAAAGAAATTGGCGATATAAATTACCGGATGGAAAAATCCCGCCTTGAATTGAAGCGTCTTGCATGCCTGCAGCCGACCGAAAAAATTCAGAAAAAAGTGGCCGCCGTAACGGCCGGCATGGAGCGTCTGGAAACAATCTACCGGGAAAGAGAAAACACCCTTGCCGGGCTTTATGCAAAGGCAAGGGAGAAAGAGGTTGTTGTGCTCCTTGCGGACGGCAGGGAAAAGATTTTGCCCGTTTTTCAGATCATCCGTGTCTCAGCGCCAAACGAGATGGGAGTTTTTGCCAAAATGGGCTTTTATTCAGCAAAATTCTGGGAGTTTATCTGGGGTGAACCGCGGGAGGCAAATACGGAAGGTGGCGTGTTTCCCGCTATATTTGGGACGGTTATGATGGTGCTGATCATGAGCATTGCCGTTGTCCCGCTCGGTGTACTGACGGCAGTATACCTCAAAGAATATGCCAGCGATAATTTTATCGCCAGGCTTGTCAGGATATCGGTGAGTAACCTGGCGGGGGTGCCGTCAATCGTCTTTGGTGTCTTTGGCCTCGGATTTTTCATCTATTTTATCGGCGGAGGCATAGACAAATTATTTTTTCCTGAGTCGCTGCCAACGCCTACGTATGGAACAGGGGGGATTTTATGGGCGTCGCTTACCCTGGCGCTCCTGACGGTGCCCGTGGTTGTTGTGGCAACGGAAGAGGGTCTCTCGGCCGTTCCCATGTCCCTGCGGGAGGGTTCTTATGCGCTCGGTGCCACAAAGATTGAAACGCTCTTGAAAGTGGTGATCCCCCAGGCTACCCCCGGCATACTTACGGGCACCATCCTGGCTATGGCACGGGCTGCCGGAGAGGTTGCGCCCCTGATGATTACCGGCGTCGTGAAGCTGGCTCCCTCCCTGCCGATTGACGGGCACTTTCCCTATATCCATCTGGAGAGAAAATTTATGCACCTGGGATTTCATATTTACGATGTCGGCTTTCAATCACCCAACGTGGAAGCTGCCATTCCCATGGTTTATACCACAACCCTTGTTTTGCTCTTCACGGTGCTCGTGCTGAACCTTACGGCTATCGTGGCGAGAAATAAATTGAAAAAATGGTACAGTACCGGATCGATGTAAAAAAATGGCACTATCGTGAGTAACTATGCAGTTCCCTGGTGAACAGGTATGGAAAATAAAAAAATAAAAGTTCCTGAACCGATAGTCAATATCATAGACCTTGCCCTTTATTATGGAAAAATGAAGGCGCTGAAGGGAATAAACCTGGATGTTTCACGGAAAAAGATAACCTCTTTTATCGGTCCTTCCGGGTGTGGGAAGTCCACACTGATCAGGTGTTTGAACCGTCTGAACGATCTCATAGAAAGCGTAACTATCGAAGGGAGTATCAGAATAGACGGCAAGGATATTTACGATCCCGCAATTGATGTCACTGAACTCAGACGAAGGGTGGGTATGGTTTTTCAGAAGCCCAATCCCTTCCCGAAAACTATTTATGAAAATGTAATATACGGCCCCCGTATCGTTGGTATCGGCAAAAAAGGCGTCCTGGACGAGATTTGTGAAAAGGCGCTGAAGAAGGCTGCCCTCTGGGAAGAAGTAAAAGACAGGCTCCATACCAATGCCCTTGACCTTTCCGGAGGCCAGCAACAGCGAATTTGCATTGCCAGGGCAATAGCCATGGAACCCGAGATTATACTCCTCGACGAACCGTGTTCCGCCCTCGATCCCATCGCCACAGCCAAGATAGAGGATATGCTCGTGGAATTAAAAAGGGATTATACCGTGATCATTGTCACGCATAATATGCAACAGGCAGCCAGGATATCGGACTTCACCGGTTTCTTTATGCTGGGGGAGCTTGTCGAGTTTAACGTAACTACCGAGATATTCACGAACCCCCGGGAAAAACAGACGGAAGACTACATCACGGGCAGGTTTGGGTAAATGTGCTGCAGGAAGTTTCCTGTTGGACACGGATGAACACAGAGTATCAAAATATAAAATCAGAACGGATATGCAGGTATCCGTGTATATCTGTGAAGATCTCTGTCCTGGTTTTAAAATAAAAATGAGGAGAAACCATGACACGTGAGGCCTATCACAAGGCATTAAAAAGTCTCGAGGATGAAGTGCTCCTTATGGGGGAGATGGTGACAAACGCCATAAGAAACTCTGTGGAGGCGTTACAAAAAAGGGACATTAATACATCCCGGGAGATTGTAAAGAATGACCTCCTTATCAATAAAAAACGGTTTGATATTGAAGAAAAGTGTATCTCTCTTATTGCCACGCAACAACCCATGGCGGTCGATTTGAGGGAGTTGACCTCTATCTTAAGCATCATAACAGACCTTGAACGGATGGGTGACCATGCGGAGGGGATTGCAAAGATAAACATCTTAATGGGTAACGAACCACTGGTAAAACCACTGATAGATATCCCCAGGATGACCGAGATAGGACTCTCCATGCTGGATAAATGTCTCAAGGCGTTTATCAATAGGGATACGGAGACGGCACGGCGTATCTGCAATGAGGATGATCAAGTCGACGCCCTTCATGACCAGATTTACCGGGAACTCCTGGTGCTGATGATGGAGAACCCACGGATCATCCATATGGCTACCTATCTCACCTGGGTGTCCCACAACCTGGAACGCATTGCGGACAGGGTTACCAATATCGCCGAACGGATTGTCTTTATGGTCACGGGAAAGATGGAAGAGATAAATGTGTCGAAGTATTAATCTGGCTGTGATTACTGCGCAATTATCCATGACCGTGTGTATCGTTTTAATTCTTCAATATGCAAGTCTATAATGCTGGAAATTGTTTCATATGTCCTGTTTCACCCGTTTCACCAGAAGAAACAATCCATTGATTTTACTGCAGCCACCATATAGCATAAGGAGAGTACGGATGGTCATCTGGCTGGACTGAGATGCGAAGCCCAACGAATAAAAACGGTTTATGTTGGGTTTCACTTATATTACCCAACCTTACGCAACCAGAGAGAGCCGTATAGTCAGTCTGGTAGGGCTGACGGGTAAAGTTGTGTATAGAACTCTCTCTCTATCCCCCCACCTGGTGCATCACGACGTGTCCCTTGCCGGAGTGTACGGAGGGTTTCAGGTTTGCGGCGCGGAGAAACGCTTCGGTCAGTTGTGCTTCAGTGGGATTGTTTCGCAGAATGGTCTTTAAGTCAATCTCGCCGCCGGACAACAAACAGGATCGAAGCTTTCCGTCAGAGGTCAAACGGAGACGGTTACACGAACTGCAAAATGGATTGCTCACTGCCGATACAAACCCCAACGTTCCCATAGCTCCTTTGATCCTATATGTTTTTGCAGCGCCACTACCTATCATGGGGGGGGGGAGCGCCACGAGTTCGTTGTTTTTTTCAATGATATCGATAATGTCGGCCATAGGGATATACTTGTCCACCGAGGCAAGACTTTCTTTATTCATTGCCATATACTCGATAAAACGTACTTCGAGCTTTCGTTCCAGCGTGAGTTTCGCAAAGTCTTCAAATTCATCGTCATTAATGCCCTTCATGGCAACCACGTTAATCTTTGTGTTTTTAAATCCCAGAAGAAGAACTTCCTCGATTCCGTCCAGGACGTCTTTTAGCTTCCCGCCCCTTGTGATCTCTTCAAACTTTGAGTCGTCCAGACTATCGAGGCTGATGTTTAATCTGAATAGTCCAATCTCCTTTAACACTTTTGCATAGTTCTTCAGATAGATACCATTGGTCGTCATGGCGAGGTCTTCAATACCCCGGACACCCCCTAACATTCGGAGTAAGTATTCTATATTTTTCCTGAAAAGGGGTTCTCCACCTGTCAGCCGAAAACTCTTGATCCCCAATTTTACGGCATGCCGCACAACGGTCACGATCTCCTCGTAGGTCAGGATATCTTTATGCCTTGAAAGGTCCAATCCGCTCTCCGGTCTGCAATAAATGCATCGAAGGTTACAGAGGTCTGTCACCGATATTCTTAGCCGGTTTATCCTTCTCAGATATTTATCTACAATGCTCATGATATGGCCTTTAGAGTATCATACTGCAAAAACTTCTTTTTAGAATTGAAATTTATTTGTTATTTGGTGCTTGATGCTTGTTCTTTCTGTAAGTTGTTGATTATTTGATTACGCCTTCGCCGCGTCAGGTATTTTCCGTATTATAACTTGTCTTTGATACTATCTGGTATTCCTTCATCTTTCTCCAGAGGGTTGTTGTGGAAATCCCCAGACTGCTTGCAGCCTGTTTGCGGTTTCCCGCACATCTCCTCAGGGATTCAACAATTGTCTTTCTTTCCTCCTGTGCCAGGGCGGCCCGGATACCCCCCATTTCAATCATAACATTAATGGTATCTGCCGGTGACACCGTCTGCAACGCCAGGTCAGCTACGGTTATGTGGCTGCCCTTCGCAAGCGTCACGGCCCTCTCGATTACATTCTCCAGTTCCCGTACGTTCCCCGGCCATGTGTAATTCAGGAGTAGCGCCATTGCGTCTCCGGATATCTCCGGCGGTCTCTTTTTCAGCTTAATTGAGTACAGATTCACGAAGTAGCTGATTAAGAGTGTGATATCTTCTTTTCTTTCTCTGAGCGGTGGCAAATGGATTCTGATAACATTGAGCCGGTAAAATAAATCTTTTCTAAATGATCCGTTTTTTGTAGCTTCTTCAAGGTCTTTATTTGTCGCCACAATGATCCGGATATCAAGATAAATCGGTTTATTGTCACCGACCTTCCGTATCTCTCCATTTTGGAGGAATCGAAGGAGTTTGACCTGGGTCGAAAGTGACGTCTCGCCAATCTCATCTAAAAACAGGGTGCCCCCCTCTGCCTCTAAGAAGATGCCTTTTTTATCTTTTACCGCGCCGGTAAACGACCCCATAACGTGCCCGAACAATTCGCTCTCCTGCAAATTTTCCGGCAACGCCCCGCAATTTACTACAACAAACGGTTTATCGCTCCTGCGGCTATTGTTATGGATAGCACGGGCGATTAACTCTTTTCCCGTGCCGCTTTCTCCGGTAATCAGGACGGTGCTTTCACTGTTTGTCAATTCCACAAGAATATTCAGGAGCCTCATCATCACAGGGGAATTGCCGATAACACCCTCGAATTTATACTTTTCTTTAACCCCTTTTTGGAGGTTATTGACCTTGTCCGATAAACGTTTCTTTTCTAATGCCCGTTCGACAACGGAAAGTATATCGGAGAGTTGAAAAGGCTTGGTGACATAATCGTAAGCGCCGTTCCTCATCGCCTGAATTGCACTGTCAATCGTGCCGAAAGCAGTCATGACAATAACTTCTGTCGAGGGAGTAATACGTTTAATGCGCGACAACACCTCCAGGCCATCCATCGCTTCCATCTTGAGATCCACGACAACCAAATCGTAGACGTGGTTTTTTTGAAGTTCCACAACCTTTTCCCCGCTTTCAACGCTATCCACATTATAGCCTGCCCTCTTAAAAGCTATTACGAGAGATTCCCGCATATTTTTTTGATCTTCAACAACCAGAATACTAAACATAATTTTTTGTGAAAACCTATACTGAAATGGCATTCATGTGTCTGTTCTTTACCGGTAATCGTATCGTAAATATTGTCCCTTTGTTTCTCTTGCTCTTCACATCGATCACACCACCATGGTTGTCTATAATACGATGCACAATAGAAAGTCCCAATCCGGTTCCCTTTGATTTTTTTGTGGTGAAAAAAGGCTCAAACACCTTTCTGATAATTTCCGGTGGAATCCCTACACCCGTATCCGCAATCACGATCTCTATCGCTTTACTGTCGGAAGTTTTCGATTCTCTCACCCGGATAAAGATTTTTCCGCCCCGTGGCATTGCATCAATCGAATTTACCAGAAGATTCCAGAAAACCTTCCTGATCCAATTTCGATCGACATCGACCCGGGGGATGTCATTCCCATAAATTCTCACAATCTTTATTTCTTCATGAAACCGCGCGTCCTGCTCCAACAAAAACAGAGTTTCATCGATAATATCGAGGATATTGCTCCTGGCGAAATGATACTCGGCGGAATGCGCAAAGGTAAGGAAGTTGGTGATAATACTATTGAGCCGGTCAGTTTCCTCCACAACCATCTCAAACAACCTTTGATCGTCGCCTTTCAGGGATAAGTCCCTTTTCAGCATACCCACTGAGTTCGATATGGCACCGAGAGGATTACGGATCTCATGGGCTATCGAGGCAGCCAGCTCGCCAATTGAGGCCAGCCGCTCGGAGCGCCGTATCTGCTCTTCGATTTTTTTACTGTCCGTGATATCCCGCATAATCCCTTCGATACCAATAATATTTCCTTTTTTGTTTTTAATCGGATAGGTATTTTGGGAGACCCAGAGTTCTTCTCCGCTCTTACAGTAAATTCTGTATTCCAAATCTTTTGATACCTTTAATTCGCCTTCCAGTACCCTTCGTATTGTTTCCCCAACCAGTTCCACATCATGCTTATGGATTATTTCCCGGGCAATGGCGGGGTTTTCGTAAAATTCGCGCGGGTCATATCCCGTTACATTCTTTAATGCACTATTGAGGAACAAATATCTTCCTTTTTTATCCAACCTGAATATGACGTCTTCAATGTCCTCGACGAGGTTCCTGTACTTCTCTTCCGACTCTTTGATTTTATCAAAAAGGCGTGTGTTGTCAATCGCAATAGCCAGTTGAGGAGCGATCTTATTAATAATTTCAACATGATTTTCAGAGTAATTCTTGACATTTTTACTCCCGAAGTTGAGGCTCCCGATAATCTCACCCTTGCACACCAGTGGAAACGACAGGCGTGACTTGATCCCCTCTTTAAACAGAATGGGATCTGTAGAGAAAGACCCTTGAGAGGTATCACTGACCATATACACTTCACCATTTTCCACAACCTTACCGGCCAGTGTTCCATATTTCGAATAATGCATCCCCTCGTCTAATTTTGAGCCGCGGTAATCTTTCGAAACAGCAAAAATGAGAAATTCGTCCCGCTTTTCATCAAGAAGGGTAATACTCATGCGGTCAAAATCAATGACCTTATTCAGCTCTTCACTGAAAGATTTATACACCTCCCGAATATCAAGGTTGGATGCCAGAATTTTGTTGATGTTATTCATGATATCCTTCTCCTGCTCTATCTTCTTCCTTTCGGTTAGGTCAATGATAATCCCTTCATAGCCAATGATGCTGTTCCGTTCATCCCGTCTCAGATTACTCGTCATCAGGCAGGGCACCCTGACTCCGTCTTTCCTTTTTAATTCTACCTCGTAATCCTTGATAAAACCGTTTTTACATACCATTTCCTTAGTCGCCTTCCCTTCCGCCGGGCTAAAAAACAGATGCTGAACCAGATTCAATTTCAAGATCTCGTTTTTTGACTCATATCCGAATAAGTCCACGCCGGCCTGATTAATGTCTACAAACCGGCATTCCGTATCACAGAAAAAAACAACGTCTTTGCTGGTCTCAAAGAGACGCCTGTATTTTTCTTCTGATATTCTCAGTTTTTTCGTCCTTTCATCAACAATTTTTTCCAGGTGTACCGTATAATTGTGGAGTTCCTCCTCTAATAATTTTTGTTCCGTTATATCTCGTGCGATCAACACAAAGCCGATCGGTATCCCTCCGGCAGATTGCCGCGTAGTGAATGTGCTGTATCCCGTAAATTCCTCTCCATTCTTGCGCACCAATTGCATTTCGCTTTTATATCTTCCGGTAACCCGTGTTGTCTCCAGAATCTTTTTCACCTTTCCCGATTCGATGTCTGCTTTTGTATAGAGGACATGGATGCCTGATTTTTGAATCAATTCTTCCGGCTCATAGCCGAACATCCTTTTTGCTCCCTCATTAAAGGCCAGGATATTCCCCTCAAGATCAGCCGCTATAATTGAATGCTCGGTGGAACTTACCAGAATGCTATTTAAGAAATTTGATGTTTCCTGCAGCTTCGTTGTCTTCTCCTGGACGGATTCTGCCATTACATTGAATGCATCCCCCAGCTCGCGCACTTCGTCCTCGGTCTTTATCAGAACCCGCTGAGACAAATCCCCCGCGGACATCTTCCGGGTTGCTGTTATCAATTCCATAAGAGGATTGGCGATCTTCTGCCCGATCACAAGGGCAAAAGTAATCCCGGCAACTGCCAAAACCACTCCCGCAATAGTCAGGTAAGAGAGAATCTTTAAAATAGGATTTTTGAGATTATTTATAGCTAAAGACACTTCACTGGCGCTGACTTCTGTAATGACTCCCCATTTCAGTTCAGGAATGAGGTACCATACCCCCACTACTTTGTCCCCCGCATAATTCGTGTAGCCATTCACATCAAAACCGCTGCCACCCTTTAAACATGAAATTACGCTTTTGGTAAACTGCCTCGTCTGTGGTTCAACAACCGCCAGTTCCAGTGTTGCCCTCTTCCTGATTAATCCAATCTGTTTTACCCGGTCGACATACCTGGGTTCGGAAATCATCATGCCGAACTGATTGATGATATACGTATCGTAATTATCCCCATACCGCATCTCCCGGATTTCCCTGTTAAGAGAGGCCAGATCGGTCTGTAACATTATAACCCCGGCCACATGCCCGTCCGCGCTCCTAACCGGTACAGAGATATACATAATCGGTAATCCTTCCGACCTGTTCCCGAATTCATCCAGATCATAGAAAACGGAGGATACAATATCTGAAACATAGGTCTTTCCTTCCGCGGCCTGATTGAAACCTTCAACGTCACCAATGTTTAACCCTATCAGTTTGTCATCCGTGGACAATCTGACATTACCCGACATGTCGCTAATCAGTAATCTGTGAAACCCCGGCTGCAATGGTATGTGGGAAAGAAACTCAGAAATGGTATCGGTATCCGTTTTTGTCACATTCACTGCGCTTATCACTAACGGATCACGGGCGATGCGCTCTGCCTTGTCCTTCACGCTCTTTAACCACTCATTTACCCCGGATACTTTTTTAGAACCCACCATCTGTAAATTGTTTATCGTCGTTTTCTGGATGGCCTTTTGAGCGGAAGGATAGGCAATAAGACGCATTACCAGCAATGGCGTAAGGACAGCAACGAGGAAGAGAAAAATTAATTTGTTCTTGATTGAACGAAACATTGCGCTACTCTTACTGCAAGGGGATCGTTGAGTGACCGATTACACATAAAAAATTATCACGATATTTTGGGGAAGGGTACTCCGAAATGCTCAAAAAAGGATGGTACTAAAAACCGAAAATTAATGCATGAAAATTAATTGCGGAAAAATCTTCAGGAAAAAACACAGCCCGTCACACCCTCTTCCCTGATTCATACCCGTATCTTCCCGGACAGATTGCCAGATACCATACATGGCTTGAGAATAACACAGAGGGCAAATTCTCCTTTCATAAAGTAATAGCGTCGTTAGGGGAGTTTTTCCACAAACTTTGGATCAACCGGCACCTTGCCCAAAAAAGGAACCTCTCTAAACTCGGTGACTGTATCGAGTTCTTCTTTGCGAGTCATCACGAAGGCTTCACATTTTCTGACTATTTCATCAAATGCCTTTGCCGCCTCTGAATCGGGATAGGCAGTTACAAACGCCTCACCGGTATCACATTTTTCCGTAATGCCGGGGTCCAACGGTATCTTGCCAAGAAAC
The DNA here is from genome assembly GCA_011525665.1 of Candidatus Brocadia sp. Taxonomy (GTDB): domain Bacteria; phylum Planctomycetota; class Brocadiia; order Brocadiales; family Brocadiaceae; genus Brocadia. Next base: position 13,824 of record WYAU01000053.1, on the reverse strand, counting down.
TCCACGCCCAATTCTCCACAAATCTTCTCCCCCCCTCCCGTTTTAAAGACATCAATCTGGGTATTACAGTGGGGACATATAAGACCGCTCATATTTTCAACAATCCCAATAATGGGCACATTGCTATCGCGGGAAAAAACAACAGCCTTCCTTACGTCCAACAATACCACATCCTGGGGTGTTGTAACGATCACAGAACCATCTACCTTTCCAATAAGCTCGATAATAGAAATTGCCTCGTTCCCTGTACCTGGCGGTAAATCCACCAAAAGATAATCCAGGTCTCCCCAGCATACACTTCCCATCAACTCGCAAAGAAAATCCCATTTTGCAGAATCCCTCCAGATGACCGGCATTGACGGATCTTCAATTAAAAAGGAAAGCGATGCCACTTTTAAATTCGGCAATACTTCCAGAGGAAGCACACCGCCACTGCTGCCCTTGAGTCTTTTTCCCTCCACGCCTAACATTATCGGGATATTGGGACCGTGAATATCCGCATCGGCTATTCCGACCTTATGGCCCTTGCGGGCTAAAGCAACGCCGAGATTTGTTGTCACCGTACTCTTCCCTACCCCGCCCTTGTTGCTCATTACAACGATTTTATATTTAATATCCTTCATGCGCTGGGCAATCGCCCACTTGTTGTGTTCTATCTGGTCCAACTGACACGATAACTGTTTTTCACAGAGCTCACAGGTAAACGGAATCTTACAGTCTGACATCACATTCCCTTTCATAATGGTCTTATTTTACACCCTTAGACGAAAACTACCTTTTCGACACAATCTTAATTGCACAGGTGTTATTGATCGTATGGCATGCGTATTCACACACGCCACAACCTACGCATTTCTCTTCATTGATCACGGGCTTGCCGTCCTCCTGATAAATCGCATCTCCCCGTAAAGGACATTTTATATAGCACAACTGGCAATCCTGTCCCCCCCATGCAAGACATCGCGACTGATTAATCCTGGCAATACCCATTTTAACTTTATCCGCGTGCTCCCGGGGTTTCAAAGCCCCTTCTTTACAGGCAGCAATGCACAATAACCCGTTGCATAAGACACAGGGATTCTCCCGGGGTATAATAACAGGCGTGCCCACAGCCACATCCATCAGTCCCTGGTACCTCTTGATAGCCTTCGCAGGGCATGCCTTGATACACTCGTCACAACGGGTACACACGGAGAGAAATTCCGCCTCTTCGACAGCGCCGGGGGGTCGCAAATAATCACCTTTCGGCATTACGCGGTCAACTTTTTTACTGGCATAATCCGCAACCTTGTTTCCCACAAAGAAAAACATATCCTTAAAAAGTTGTCGTCTGTCCACTATTTTTTCCGTATTATCCATAAAAGAAACGTCCTTTTCAAATTGTCAACATGATGATCTGCTTGCAGGATCGTTCCACCCGGAATTGGCTGTTTTTAAAGCGTTTTACGAGAAACCGATCTCAAAAAAAACACGGCATAGTAACTGAATTTTAATTTACCAATAGTTGGTTTGTCAAGGTTAAATCCCTATCATCCCCATACGCCGAAAAGCTATAAAATTCGTTTTTATTTCTGAAATGTATCTTTTATAATGAATATTTATGCAATTAAAATCATCACTAATCTCCATTGTAGGCAAATCCAACAGCGGCAAGACTACCCTGATTGTACGACTCGTCCGGGAACTGAAATCCAGGCGTTTTAAGGTAGCCACTATTAAACACAGCCACCATAGCTTCGAAATCGATAAGGAAGGAAAGGATAGCTGGCTGCATACGAGGGCGGGAGCCGACGCAATTGTCGTCGCCTCACAAAAGATGACAGGAATCATACGTATGACGTCCGGGGAACTTCCCCTGTCAGATATTGTAAACACCTACTTGACGGATATGGATGTTATTCTTGCAGAAGGGTACAAGAGCCTTGCTGTGCCGAAGATCGAGGTCCTGCGCTCAGAGATCAGCGCTGAGTTGGTATGTAAGAACGATCCGAACCTGATAGCAGTCGTTGGCGATAAAAAATCAGAAATCGATATACCTTTTTTCCATGTCGATGACAACGCTTCTCTGATCGTCGATTTTTTGTTATCAAGGCTTAAAAAAAGTCCTGCGGACAGTCGTGCTTAAATCGGGCATACGAGACCTTACACCGGAGAGCGACGGGGCTCGTCGCTCTACAAACCACATAAATACAATAAAAATCCTATAGAATAAAAATCTGCAAGGGGGACACGAATTAATACATTTGTCCGAAATTTCATCCCTGATCTCTATGCCAGAATCTCATTGACAACAAAATGCACATGCTGTACACTTTTCTGAAAGATTGAAAATCAATTATCATTTCTAACTTTAACTGCGGTTTATAGTTATACAGTTACACATAAATTAGGCCTCGGGTAATTTTTATAACCGTAGTGGCAGAGGCGCTTCTTGCCATTACATATCTGGCTTGAAAGTCTTATCGTGAACGTAAAGCATTTCCTGCGAATATTTAATACAAAATCATGTTCTTTAAGATACGTTCGGAATTTTTCAGTAAAAACCTGTTTTTGCTTCTTATCGTTGCGTCCCTTGCCATACATGCAGTCCTCATTTTCATGTCCCCGCAGGCAAATCAAATTTTCAGTTTGAGGTCACTTCGAGACAGTTTTATTCGTGAACCGAGTGAATATGCTGTTACCCTGGAACTGGAAAATGCAGATGACCGGAGAGAAAACACCGCAAGCCAAAATACAAAAGAAGACGAAACCGGGCAGGAGAAGAAGGATGATTCTGAAAAAAAGAAATACAAAATATTTACCGATACTTCAGAAAATGCCAAAGACGAGGAAACAACCGCTGATACAGATAAAATCGGTGAAAAGGGAGCCATAGCAAAGGATAATTTTCCTGACGACAAACAATCGGTCAATAATGAACCCCACGCTGAAGGGCATTCCAAAGCGCCATTATTGGGCAAGGGAAAATCAGGTGCACCTTATGATAGCAGACGACAATCACACGAACAGGAGGTTACGGCACAGGCAATTATCCCTGAGGATAGTGTCCATGATAAAGATTCGCCGGCCCTCTATGCCAATTTGCCCAAAGGTCTGGAGAAGCAAGAATCTCCTCCTGCGAAACCTCTTCGTATGCCACAGAGTCAATTACCATCTGAAGAAAGAAGGGAGAATACGTCAGAGGAAAAGACCACAAAACCGGACAAAACGATAAAAACGGAAAATACCGTACAACCGTCCAAAAGAGAACGACTGACCATCGGGCGTAGTATCAGCCAGGAAGAGGCAACGGAACATCTGCCCCCTAGCGAGGGGATGCTATTTACGGAGAAACGGAATGAAATAAACACGGAGGCTGAAACAGAAGAAGAATCGTTACAGCCATTACTCCGCAAACAAAAAACAAGAGAAGAGACCGATACGGATGCAAAGGAAATAAGCGAAACACAGGAAATGAAGAGGATGGATGCCGCTATACCTGAACTACCTGTACTTCCTCCGGAATTGCCGGGCATTGAACCGCAGCGCAGACTCGAACGAGGCCTGGATGAACAAGAAAGCCCGGAAGAATCAAAGAAACCCAAGGTCTCTTTTGCCGTTAACGCAAAGACAGAGGGTGCAAACCACGACCCGGTGCTTTTTGAGGACACGATATCAAATGCAGTAATCCCCGGTGCGCCGTCTTTTAACGTCAAAAGGCATGAATACGCCGATTATTTTAAACATATCAGGGACAGAATATCCCTGTACTGGTTCCTGGGATACGGAACCCGTGCCGAGATTAAATTAGAAACCAGAGATGACAAACCGATTATTGTAGAATTTAAGGTATTACCGGATGGTTCTATTGATGGAGTAAAGATTGTGGACGATGCGGGGAATTTTAATCTTGCCTCCCGTCTTGTATCCTCGATCAAAAATGCAGCACCATTGAATCCCTTCCCATCCCACATCAAGGAGCCATCAATCGATGTGAGATTTAATTTCTATTTTTTCTGACAATAATGATTTTGTTACGTTGTGTACGCTTTTTATAAACAGGAGGAAATAATACTTTGGAATGGCTTATAGGCGGTGGTCCTCTCATGATACCACTACTCATTTGTTCCGTTTTAGCCCTTGCGGTGATCATTGAAAGGGCAATAAATTTACGGAGGGATAAAATCTTAAAACCGGAGATCATCCAAACCATAGAAGCAATTCACAGTCACAAAGATATACCCTTTGCGATCTCGAAATGTGAAGTGATTTCCGGTCCTTTTTCTAATCTCTTACGGCGGATACTTACAAATAACCACCTCACACGGGAAGAAAAATTTATCGACATCCAGGCCGCGGGTCGGCAGGAAACCAAGTCGCTCGAAAGGAGACTTTTGGTATTAGAAGTCATTACTGCCGTTGCTCCCTTATTAGGATTACTTGGAACGGTGCTGGGATTAGAGGATATCTTCGGTGTTATTTCCGAACTGGGACTGGGGCAGGCCAAGGCATTTTCCGCAGGACTGGCAGAAGCGATCCGAACAACCGTGTTTGGGCTTTTTATAGCAATCCCATCGCTGGTTGCCTATAGTTATTTCGACAAAAAGGTAGATACCTTTGTCCTGGAAATGGAAGAATACTCCATGCTTGTCCTTAATAAACTTTACCCTGCTCAGGATCACGATAACAAATGAGCATCAGATCATTGTATTACTTTAGGGAAACTTTTCTTTTCCGCAAGTTTTTTCCTGTTCTATAAAACCATGCAATTCCGTGAAAAACGCGTTACCAAATCTATTATAAATCTTACCCCCATGGTAGACATGCTGTTCCTCATCCTCCTGTTTTTTCTGGTTACATCCAGTTTCATTGAACAGCCAAATATCAAGCTAGAACTGCCCTCAACAAAATATGCCTCTACCAGCAAGATCGAGGAGCGGGTCTTAACCATCTCACAGGATGGAAAGCTGTTTTTCCAGAATGAACCTGTGGAACGAAAGAACCTTGTCACGGTTTTAAAGAATGCCTTTTCCAAACACGACGACAGAACGCTTGTTCTTCGGGCAGATAAGAATGTCCCTTACGGTGTCGTCGTTGATGTCATGGATGCTGCAAAAGGGGCCGGTTTAAAGAGGGTGGTCGCCCCGACGGTCCTCGAAGCGGATAAAAAGCCGTAATGAAGCGCTGGGAAGAAGCACAAAACCATGCACCCTTCGTCATAGTTAAAACTTCACGCAAAAAGAAAAATGAAATCTGCCCATTGTATTTTTATTCCGCAAGCCCCACAGTCTTAAGACAGTGACTGAAATCGCCGGGAATATCTGCTGTAACGGATACTGCCTTTTGAGTATACGGATGGATAAAAGATAGTTGATAAGCATGGAGCATCTGCCTTCGGATTTTCCTTAATAACGGATGCTCGACAGGTCTGCGGTCGTATTCTGTTTCTCCGATGACAGGATATCCTGCAGAGGCGAGGTGTATCCGGATCTGATGCGTCCTGCCTGTTTCGATATTCACCTCCAGATAGGAAGCAACTTTGCCCTTTTTTACGAGTCTTGCATGTGTCACGGCCTTTTGTCCATGGATTGGGGTGTCTATGGTAAAGGTTTTTTTACCTACGCCACCCTTCACAATCACCCTGTAGACCTTTTCGATAAGATTTTTTTTAAATAATTCCTTTATACGCTCAAAAGCATCCCTGGTCGTTGCAAAGATGACGGCGCCCGAGGTATCCTTGTCCAGTCGGTGAACAGCCCGAATACGGTTGTCTTTAAAATACTCCCTCAGTTTGCTTTCAAGACTTTCCGGACCATTTGTTACAATATCCGGGGGTTTTGAAACGATCAGATAATGATTGTCCTGAAATAGGATCGTGTTTTTCTGAAATTTTTGGGGTTTTGTCTCTCTCGTAAGGATTTCAACTACGTCCCCCTCGCGGAGCCGGTAGGATGCGATCCAGACCCGTCTCTTATTTACAAAAACCAATCGTTCATCCAGGAGCTCTTTCGCCTTTTTTTTGGATACGGTCAGTTTCCGGGCAATAAAATTGAGCAGTGTGTGTACGTCACTTTCACGGCTAAATATAAATTTTTGCATTGCTTTCTGAAAAATCTGGGGAAAAATTCCTTACACATCTATCTGATCGATTTTATAATCTCGTATCCCCTTCTGTTGATCACCTCTGCATTACCAAACACGTTCTGCATAAATTTCCGGTGCCATGTGGCTGTCTTTGCCACAATATACGCCCTTCCACCCGGCTTTAACGCCTTATATGCACTGTTAATAAAGAGTTCCGAAATTTTGTAATGGGAAAAATATGGCGGATTTCCTGTAAAAAGGGTGAATCCACCTTCTTCCTTTATTCCTGTATCACTCATTACCACTTCATAACGTTCCAGACCGTTGAGATGGCAATTTTTTTCAGTTATAGAAACAGCGCGTGAATTTGAATCAACGAAGCAAACTCTGCTTACATCCTGGTTTACAGCAACCGATATCCCGACGGCTCCGCAACCACAACCCATATCCAGTACGGCATCGCCTCTTTGGGATTCCGAAACTGAAATTTCTGCGAGGGCCAGCGCCCCCTGATCTATCTCTCTGTGTGAAAAGACACCAGGAACGGTAATGAGGCGAATAGGTTTTTTCCCAAAAATTGTCAGGATAAACTCTGCCTGAAAGTTTCTCACTCTTTTCAGTCTTTCCTTCTTTGTGGTTACTATACAGTAGCCTGCTTTGACCTGGGAGTAAACGGAGAATCCCCCAAAAACCTTTTCTACTTGTTTTTGAATCCACGGGTCATTCCCCTCGAGTGAAAAAAAGCATTTCCCACCTGTTTGCAATGCCTGGTGTACTTGTTGAATAAAATCCAGTACCAATTCTTTTGTGGCACCGCCTTTTGACAATTGAAGAAAAATTACATCAAAAACCTCTTTCTGCCCTATATACGGCTTACACCACACCGTCACGGACGAAACACCGTTTCTTGACAGGTTCCGCTTGATTTTGTTGGCATAATACAAATCCAGGCAATGCATGGTTATCTCCGCTTCAGGGTATAGGTACCTTGCAATAATGCCACACACACCTGTCCTGTTTCCGAGAAAAAAAATTCTTTCGGGAGCGGAAAGTTCTTTAAGGATTTCAATAATTTGTATTTCGGTAACATTCAGACCGGAACGGGAGATGACCTTGTAGTGATTACCCAGGAACGATTCTTCTTTTACCAGGTTTTTCTGGTCATGATTGGCAATGCAAATGCTCAATTCCTTATCCTTTGAATCCATCAGATGTTCAATTCCCCGGAAATGAGTTTTGAAATAAAGAAAAGCAATTCAAAAATATACGTATAGTATATAACACTGGCCCATTCTTAAAACAAAAAATGGATTGCCCTAGAAAACAAACGGATAAATTTATCCCACATTTTTTACTTTTCGGGCAATTATCTCCGCTAAAATTCACCTTTTTTGGTTGCGGCTTATTGAAATTTATTATAAAATTATTTTATCTATTTACCTCAAAAACACAAGGAGTGCCTAGAAATGCTGAAAAAAAAATTTATAAAAGACAAATGTGTTACGTGCAAGCAATGTATGATGGAGTGTGCAGTGAGACACTCGGTATCAATGAACCTGTATGAAGCCTTTACAGAAACACCCAAATCCCAATACCGGTTACAAGTGTCTATCAGGAAAGACAAACCGCATATGACAGTATGCCAGAATTGTGCAAAACCAAAGTGTATGGCAGCCTGTGAGTATGGGGCAATTACAAAACATGAAGACGGGAACGTGATTATTGACACAAAAAAATGCGTCGGATGCTGGGCGTGTGTAACGGAATGTCCTTTCGGAGCTATTACGAAAGATACTGAGCTCAACTTTGCCTTTAACTGCGATGATTGCAAGGGGTTTGACACTATGGCCTGTGTGGAGGCATGCAAGACCGGTGCATTGGTATATACAGAGAAGCACGCTAAATATCAGCTCGTCTAAAGTGAGATACCAAAAAGATGTAAGTTTATAAATACCGAGAAGGGCGAATAGCTGTTCGCCCCTTTTATTTGGTAGTATAACTGTTGGACAATTTTTTGCTGGACAAGTTTATGGCAGGAAATACCCAATTATTCAAGGGTTTTGGCGTATAGTTCACAAAATACGCCTTGTCAAAATATACAGTTCAACCTATATTTGAAATGGGTGTAAAATACAACCCCCTTCGCCCCCTAGTTTCTAAGGGGGATTCAGGGGGTTGGCGTGCACGTTACATAATCAGTTTACTGTTATTTTGTCCAGCCAATTTTTGCCCAACTGTAAGCTTGCGAAGGAGGGGAAAGAGGGGTGGTTATTTTGATTGCGGCGATGCTGCACTATTTGCTTATTTCACCACGATATTCAGCAATTTCCTGGGCACTACAATGGTATTAATAACTTTCTTACCGTTCAAAAATCCGGCGATGCGTTCATCGCTCAACACACGCCTTTTCAATTCATCCTCACTGATATCAACTGGCACAGATAGACGGCTTCTGACTTTGCTATTGATCTGAATTACGATTTCTGCCACTTCTTCCTGAATGGCATTTTTATCATACGCAGGCCATCTCTGGTGAAAGATGCTTGGTTTATTTCCCATTATTTCCCACAATTCCTCGCAAATATGCGGGGTAAAAGGGGCCATCAACAGGAGGATTGTCTCCATGGAGTGGCGAAAGACATTAAAATTAAGCTCTTCCGCAGCATTGCTGGGCATGACAACGTTAAATACATCTGCATTGTTTAATAACTCCATTACAGAGGCAATAGCTGTATTGAAATGCCAGGAAGTTTCCATATCGTCTGCGACCTTCTTAATCGTCTGATTCGTCTGGCGGTAAAGGGTTTTTGCCTCAGGCGAAAGTTTCTGGATATGAATCTCTGTTCTCTGTACCCTGACATATACGTCGTCATAGTCGCTGATCTTTTGCCACAAACGGTTCAGAAACCGGTGAGCACCCAGCACCCCCCGGTCATTCCACTCGGCATCTTTTTGGGGCGGGCCTATAAAAAGTATATAGAGTCGCTGCGTATCCGCTCCGTATTTATCAATGAGGATATCAGGGCTTACCACATTACCCCTGGACTTGGACATCTTTGCCCCTTCCTTGATAATCATACCCTGTGTAAAAAGGTGTTCAAAAGGCTCCTTAAAGTTGATGTAGCCGAGATCATAAAGCACCCTGGTAATAAAACGTGAGTAGAGCAGATGCAGAATGGCATGTTCTACCCCGCCGATATACTGATCCACCGGCAACCATTTGTTGACCTTCTCTGTGGCGAACGGTTGTCTCTCATCCTTTGGAGAAAGGTATCTCAGAAAATACCAGCTTGAATCCACAAATGTATCCATCGTATCAATCTCGCGCCGCGCCGTTCCGCAACACTCCGGACAAATTGTGTTGATAAAGGAATCCACTTCTGCCAGAGGACTCATACCGTGCGGCTTAAATTCCACCTTTTCGGGTAGTACTACCGGGAGTTGTGATTCAGGCACCGGTAACATACCGCATTTTTCACAATAGATAATAGGGATAGGTGCACCCCAGTAACGCTGACGGGAGATGAGCCAATCCCTCAACCGATAGGTTACGGTCTTCATACCAAGTCCTTTGGATTCAAGGTATATGGCAATTTTTTTTATTGCCTCTGTATTCGGCATCCCGTCGAAATTGCCCGAATTTACTTGTATGCCGTCATCGACGTATGCCTCTTTCATCGTGTCAACATGCAGTTCCCTGTCTCCAGGCTGAATAACAATTTTGATGGGAAGCTTATATTTCTTTGCAAAGAGGAAATCCCGCTGGTCATGGGCAGGTACACCCATAACGGCCCCCGTACCGTATTCCATAAGTACATAGTTGGCTACCCAAATGGGGACTCTATCGTTATTGACAGGATTAACGACGTACTTGCCCGTAAATATCCCCTCCTTCTCTGTCCCTTCGGCAGTCCGTTCCATCATCCCCTGGTTGCGTGCCTTGTCCACAAAGTCCGCCACTGCCTTTTCCTGAGGAGTGCCTGAAATCAATTCTCCAATTACGGGATGTTCTGGTGCTAAAGAAACAAAGGTCACTCCATAAAGCGTATCGGGACGTGTAGTAAAGCAAGGTAAAGTCTTGCCTGAACCTTCTAACTTAAAATCGACCCGAACTCCTTCACTGCGACCGATCCAGTTTGCCTGCATGGTCTTAACCCGCTCAGGCCAACCTTCTAACAAAGAAATGTCGTCCAGCAGTTTTTGGGCATATTGACTGATCCGGAAGAACCACTGCTCAAGGTCCCGCTGCCGTACAGGGGTATCGCAGCGTTCGCAACAACCGTCCACGACCTGTTCGTTGGCCAGCACGGTAGCGCAGGACGGGCACCAGTTCACCGCGGCCTTCTTTTTATAAGCCAGATTGTTTTCGTAGAGTTTCAGAAATATCCATTGTGTCCATTTATAATAATCGGGATTACAGGACGTAATCTCTCTGTCCCAGTCATATCCGACACCCCACCTGTGGAGTTGCTGTTTCATAGCCTTAATATTGTTCTTTGTCCAGATGGCAGGATGGACACCACCCTTGATGGCTGCATTTTCGGCGGGAAGTCCGAAGGCATCCCACCCTATGGTCGAAAGGACGTTGTAACCCTTCATAATCTTGTAACGCGCAACAACGTCACCGATAATGTAGTTTCTGCCATGACCAACATGCAGGGTGCCCGATGGATACGGGAACATGACGAGACAGTAGAATTTTTCTTTCCTGCTGGCTTCATCGGCACGGAACAGTCCGCAACCTTCCCAAAAACCCTGCCATTTACATTCAATATCGGTAAAGTTATATTCCCTCTCTGCCATCCAAATTCCCTTAAAATTAGTTTGTATTTAAAAGACGAAACCCCAAAGACTTGTTATCACACACTCCCTGATTACCCTCTTGATAAAGGGGACTCCGCTATTCTCCCCTCTAAAAGAGGGGCAGGGGTGTGTAAAGGAACAATCAAAAAGATCGAAATTCTATACGTTAGATAAATATGCTTATTTTACACATTCTTCTGAATGGATTCAGAAGAATGTGAATTTTATCAAAATTTCATGCTGAATCAATCTAAATTCAGACCGAAAAGCCTTGACAATAATTATGTATCATGTTATTTTTTAGCAAGATTCAACGTAAGATAACTGAATACTAATTAGGTGGGGCTGTAGCGCAGTTGGGAGCGCGTTTGAATGGCATTCAAAAGGTCAGGGGTTCGAATCCCCTCAGCTCCACCAGTATTTTCAAGGGTTTCAGGCATTCGACACATTTCTGTTTTCCCCTACTGTGACCAAATTGTGACCGACCTCTAAAATTTGAACTCCATCACGCAAACTTTCCGGGCAATGATGTGAATATCTTTGAGTCATCCGAATATCTTTATGCCCTAACAGATTTGCTATCTTGTACAAATCGACTCCTCTTTGCGCCAATCGGGTAGCAAAGGTATGTTTCTCTACTCCCAAAATCATTATTGAGATCCCTTGCCAATGTTTTATAATTCTTTAGGTTTAATAGGCGCACCTCAATGATATTGAATGAACAATCGTAAGGAACCTCTTTCATGCCATCATCCAACCTTTCCCATGGATTCCCTATTTAAAAGAACCATTGGTACTTATTGGGTTTGCACTCATGCTTTTGTTTGTTACTATCAAACCCTTGCTAACAAAGGGTATTCTCAATATCCCGAAAAAATCTTTAGAGCGATTATTGCGACAATGCCTTTTATATGCATTTATTATTGGAATTATTGTTATTATTTCTGGTTTTGTGCTTGCCTTTAAAAAATCTTACGAAAATAATAACAAAGAAGTAATTAACATCCAGACTACAACAGGCGATCAATCACCTGCCATTATGAATAAAGGGCAAGATTCACAAGTTAATTTACAATATGGAGTCGCTCCGAAGGAAAATAATCAGACCAAACCAGATGTTCCTCATGATACGCATACAGCTGTTTCCTCAAATAAAGTTTCCGATACCGAACAACACACGGAAGGAAATCAAAGCCCTGCAATCATATCAAATGGCGATGTGAATATAACATTATGATAATAAGAAAGAATGAAGAATATGCGTTATAAAATAAAATCCCCTGTTCTTGCCATTACGGTATTGATAATTATTTTCTCTCATTTTATTCATAGCGATCAGTCTTTTGCCAAAATATCAGGTACTCAGACTACCACGGGTAATCAAAGTCCTGCAATAATTGCAGGTGGGAACGTAGCCGTTAGTTATGGTGTATCCCAGGAAGCCTTCAATGCATTGGCAGAGACCGTTAAAGGAAACCAAAAGACGATAGATCGATTGCTGAAAAATCTGGATGAAAAAGATATTGATATAAAAAAGCGTGATGAAGAGATTCAAAAATGGATAGGAAAATACAAGGAATTAGAGTCTCAGTTTGCATAACGACCGGCCGGTGATACCCTTGCTGCTCAAGCGAAGGAGAGATTGGATGCCGGGGATCTTGAAGGTGCCGAGAAACTTTTACAACAATCTCTGGAAAAGAAAAATCCGCTGCATCAGACTCTTATGAGCTAGGCTTGATAAAAGAATTGCAATTAGATTATGTGGAAGCCAGGGATTTTTATAAGCAGGCAGTCGAGTATGATCCACACAATAGCACATACCTCAATAAGTATGGAATGATATTACATACTTTAGGTAATTCAAAAGAAGCCATCGAGTATTACACGAAGTCCCTCGATATCAACCTCAAGGTGTATGGGGAAAGTCACCCCAATGTTGCAAGAGATTACAATAATCTCGGTTCGGCGTGGTTTCAGTTAGGCGATGCACAAAAGGCCATCGCGTATTTCACGAAGGCACTCAACATATATAAAGCTGAATACGGAGATAACCATCCAATTACTTTAAAAGTCAGATCGAGGTTAGAATCTATAAAAAAATCCTCAAAATATACTTCCCATTGATAAATACAGGAAAACAAAAATTTAAGCCTATTATTCTTTAAAAGGATTAGTAATTTTTAAACTATTCTCGATGGTTTGCCCATGTTGCATGTCTTCTGTATAGAGGATTGAACAGTTATTTTCTAATGCGGATGCTATTACCAGACTGTCCCAATATGAGTAGTTTGAGTCTTTTTTAACCCGAAGGGCTTTTTTAATAGTGCTTTCTTTTATAACCGAAAATTTCAATGGGCATTCAATAAATCAGCAACCAAAATATTTATTTTACCAACAAAGATGTTACCCCTTATGCTTAAGAATTTCCAACAAAACCAAGCAATAGAAAACAATAGACAAAAAGGCAAATACCCTTTACAGTATATGTCATTCAAAATGTCAGGGGTTCGAATCCTCTCAGCTCCACCAGTAATTTCAAGTGTTTTCAGACATTCGACACATTTCTGTTTTCCCTCTACGGTGACCAAATTGTGACCGACCTCTAAAATTTGAACGCCATCACGCAAACTTTCCGGGCAATGATGAGCGTACCTTTGCGTCATTCTAATATCTTTGTGACCCATTATTTGATTGTTTTATTATTTAGTTTCACCATACAACCGTTATTAACTGTGGCCAAATTATGACTGAAGAAGCTTACTTGGAATTTACGAATGACATGGATAAAGAATTAGACGCAGAGGATTGAAATTGTTAAAATAATGAAAAACGTATATACACATAAGTTGCGCGAAAAATAGAGCAAACACCAGCTAACCAGCACTCCGTAAGGGAAGTGAGGTTGGTGTGACCGGAATAGCCTGAAAAATAAGGGTTGAGAACAGCATACTATATGGT
>WYAU01000052.1 GCA_011525665.1 Candidatus Brocadia sp. | reverse complement strand
CTAACATAGCGTATTCCTCCTTTCTTGGTTTTTTTTGTTATTTACTCTTTCAACTCCAAGTATAGTGGGGAATGCGCTTTTTTTCTACCTCCGCTTATAATTTACACAATATATTTTACACTACCCGTTTTACAAACATCTCCATTGAAACATTAAATATTTTAGAAGGCGAAAAAGCTTTTAAAGCTGGTTGGCTTGATTTCAAATGGAAACTGTCGGCATTTTATACCGTTCAAGATGTTTTTGATGCCCCACTTTATAAATTACAGGACGAAAAAAGCTTGTTTCATCAATGGTATTTCTATTATGAAAGCAAGTATCTTCTCATAGAAACTATTATGTGTGGCTTAAACGGCTTCACGACGGCTTCTATTGATTTGCTTCTACGACTCTTCTTAGAGTTTAATATCTTACAGACGTATTTCTATAGGAAGCTTAAGGAGTCTCAAGATTATGGATTGTTAGAAAACTACTTTAAAAATTGCTTTAACCCGAGCTGGAACACCCTATTGAACCAGTCAATGCCGCCGGATAACTTTTGCAAACCTATAAAAAAGCGATTGGATATCCATCTTAAGGGATTATCTGAATCTTCAGCACACCCATATCAACCAGTTCATTCACCAAAACATTCTGGCTCTTTTTTACCAGAACAAACACTCGAAAGGGCCTTCTTTTTCCATCAAATTTCAATGATACTGGAACCTGTTTTGTGGCTATACTATGTGAATTTTCCGATGTTGTTGCATCCCGTTGATATTCAGAGAAAGTTTGGATTTAACGCACCAGTGGGTTTATTTATTGATGAGCAAGGTGGTGAAATCATTAAGCGGTCTTTTTCTGCAAACGATTATAAATACTTTTTAGATTATTCTGTGAAAACTAACGATTATAGGGATTTGATGGGATTCTATACATCAAAAAATGATATGACCGAAGAAGAAATAATCGCGACTTGGAACGAAAAGGAAGATGGGTCTTTAAAGAGTATTAAGCATGGTCATTGTATATGGATGGCTAAAATGCGGGCATTAAAAGAAGGCATGGCATTGAAATTGATGAAAGAACTACCTCGTAGTATAGACAAAATACCTGATTTGCTAAACTATGACAGTTGGAAAGATTATTACAAAAAAGTCAAATAAGCGTGCACCTCTTGCACCAAAAGGCGGAAAGTTGTATTGAAAGAATTATTGCCGAGGTGTGGGGAGAGGGAAACGGTTAAAATGGATAAAAACATAATTTCCAAGCCAATAGATACTGCTTATCGAAACATTAGGCAGATTCTTGAAGATGCCAGAAAGACGGCTTACTCTGCCGTCAATGTTGCTATGGTTCAGGCGTATTGGAACATCGGCAAACTTATTGTTGAGGAAGAACAGCGGGGCAAAGCAAAGGCTGGATATGGTGAGTATCTTTTAAAGGAACTATCAATACGTTTAACCAGGGATTTTGGAAAAGGTTTTACTGAAACGAATTTGCGATATATGCGGTTGTTTTACCTGTCATTCGAGATTCTGAACGCAGAGCGTTCACAATTTTTACCTGATAAGATTCATCACGCACTGCGTGACGAATTACCCGTAATCCGACCGGAACTCTCTTGGACCCACTACCGGTTGCTTTTAAAAGTAGAGCGGCCTGCTGTCCGTAAATTCTATCTTGACGAGTGCATCGCCGGAAACTGGAGCACACGCCAGTTGGAGCGGCAAATAAACTCCTTCTACTACGAGCGCATCCTAGCAAGCAAAAACAAAAGACGGGTAAGGACTGAAATACAGAAGATTGAACCGTCAGCGACACCCCACGATGTTATAAAAGACCCTTATGTTCTTGAATTTCTTGGGCTGAAGGAGAACAGAGATTATCTTGAAAAGGAGTTGGAACAAGGTCTGATAGACAAACTGCAAGATTTCCTTTTGGAACTTGGAAAGGGATTCTCATTTGTGTCCCGACAGAAACGGATAACTATAGATGGCGATCACTTTTATATCGACCTTGTCTTCTACAACTTTATTCTGAAATGCTTCGTGCTTATTGATCTGAAAGTCGGCAAGCTAACCCATCAGGATATCGGTCAGATGGATTTCTATATTCGATATTTTGAGAAAGAAATAAAGCATGCAGAAGACAACCCTACAATCGGATTGATTCTCTGCGCCGAGAAAAATGAGGCTATGGCGCGTTATACGCTCCTTGAAAACAGCAAGAACGTCTTTGCCTCGAAATACAAACTCTATTTGCCTACTGAAAAAGAGCTGATAGAGGAATTGCAAAGAGAAAAACTGGCACTAGAGAGGGAAATCAAAAAACATCAAAAGGGAAAAACCTGAAGCGTTGTAAAAAATAAAAAAAGCATGAATCAGATAGGTTGTCAAAGTGCTTTTGCGGGCAAGGCAATACATTTTCAAATAATACCGGATTCAAAACGAATTTGCCGCCAAACAGCTTAAAACCATGAGTCCTTCCAAAAGCGGAACGGAAAAATAGAAATCGTCCAATCCTAAAGGGTCGCTTCTGCGGGCGGAAGGGAGGGCTGAATCCTTGCCTGCTGCTTGGCTATTTTTACGATTGTCAATATTATTTACATTTTAATTGATAAATATATTTACATAGATTAACATAATAACGTAAGAAATAATATTGTGATACCGTAAAGAATCAAAGTCTATTTTTGGGAGATATATATGGCTAACTATCATGTTTCCAAACTTCCAAAATTCATCCAACACATGCGCAAAAAGCACAATCTGACGCAGGAGTATCTGGCATCAAAGATTGGCGTATCCCGTCCTACCTATATCCAAATCGAGCAGGGCGGGAAGGATTTAACTATTTCCGCTGCAAAAATACTTGCAGATATTTTTGGCATTTCTTTTGACGATTTTTTAACCGGCAAAGAGCCAAGACATGAGGTTATTTTAGAAAAAGCGGGTGTAGATAAAAAAGCAGATGCCGGTCTTCAAATCCGCGTAACGCGAAAGAATCTTGATAAATTCAAGCAGGTGTTGCTTTATATTCTGGAAAAAGTCGGCAGCAAGCCAAATGTAGGCGAAACCGTACTTCATAAACTTCTTTATTTTATCGATTTTGATTATTATGAAAAGTATGAAGAAAACTTAATGGGGGCGACTTACATTAAAAATCATCACGGACCGACATCGGTTGAGTTGGGGACGATTTTAAAAGATATGCAGAGAAACGGCGAGATTGAAGCGGTAAAAAGCAAATATTTTAACCATTTGCAAAAAAAATATCTGCCGGTTAAGCGAGCCGATCTTAATGCCCTTTCGGCACGAGAAATTGGTCATATAGAGGAAGTTCTGGCTCGTCTTTCTGATAAAAATGCTAAAGAAATAGAAAATTACTCTCACGAGGATATGCCGTGGAAAGCGGCAAAGGAAGGTCAGCCAATTTCTTATGAAAGCGTGTTCTATCGGGACGAACGTTATTCAGTAAGAAACTATGACGATGAACTTTAATGAACTGCCGGAATTTGCCAAAGAATTTAAGCGGATGAGTAAAAAATACAAATCATTGCCGGATGACCTGGAGGAGTTTAAACACGTAATCACTGTTGAGCCTTTGGGAAACAGTAAACATTTTAGTATTGTAACAAAAAATGACCGTTGCACTGTCGTAAAGGCGCGTTTGTTTTGCCGCTATCTAAAGGGTTCTTCTCTGCGGATTATTTATGCTTTCCATTGTAATGATTTGAGGATTGTTTTTATCGAGATATATTATAAGGGCGACAAGGAAAATGAAAACTGTGAAAGAATCAAAGCATATCTGAACAATTTCTAACACCACCTATCGCCAATTAAAGTCATCCGAATCTTGTAGTCGCGGGCGTTCCTCTTGATTTTCTTGTACCTTATAATGGGATCGAGATTCATGCCCACATCTTCATATCTATGTCGAGGGTTTTGCAAGTAGGTGGGCAATACCGGCACCTGATGAATTAGCAAATTCAAATAACAATCTTTATAACGTCATGAAAAATTTTTGAGATACTGTAATGTGCAAGAGTTTTCCAATATACAAAGAAGATTATTCATATGAGTGTTTTGGATTGCTATCAACTTGTCGAAACTTATGCGCACTGGCTTATTACCCATGATGTAGATTTTGGTACATTAGCGATTAATGAAGGAGTTTCCTTTTACGGGATAATTTATTTAAGATTAAAAAATGTGAAAGTGTCCAATGTAAAAAATATGAGGCAGTTTTACCTGACATTTCCAATTGGCGACGCACTGCGTAGCCAATGGAGTTGGACGCATTTACCGGTTGCTGATGCGGGTTGATAATGAGTCAGCACGGGATTTCTATATTCGATATTTTAAGAAAGAAACAAGGCGTGAATCAGATAGGTTGTCAAAGTGCTTTTGCGGGTAGGGCAATACATTTTCAAATAAAACCGAAAAGGAGACGGCAAAAATTGCTTATGTAGCTATGTCACGCCCCCACGCATTTATTATGTTTTGCTCTTCACCAAGATCGGTTTAATGCTATTAAAAGTAAAATTGGCGGGTGGGAAATTATTGAATTGGATGTTAAAGACGGATATTGATAAAATTAAAAGGGATTTGCCGCCAAACAGCGTGAAACTATGAGTCCTTCAAAAAGCGGGACGAAAAAATAGAAGTCGTCCAATCCGAAAGGGGCGCTTTTGTGGGCATAAGGAGCAGGTTAGAGCGGTGAACTGGCGTAGTGGTTTAGGTTTGGCAGACCTGTTTATATCCCTTTTTGAACATTTTGCATCTTACGTCTCAAGAAAGCACAAGGTTACAGGCAGTTGACTTATTTAGTTTAGGCAAATAGGGACAGCGATTCTTTTATAAAAAATCATTGCCAGACTTGATAAAGAAATCGAAGCATTGAAAGTCATGGGGCTTTTAAGGCAAGCTGACTGAACAGTGGCGCAAGGATCACAAGGATTTAATATCCGGTGAGAATTCAGCCGAAGCGCTCCTCAAAAAGATTAAAGCCGGAAAGATTGGAAAATTAGAATGAAAAAGGTTATAAGCAAAGAGTATCTCAATTTCTTGAACGAGATTAAAACGCGTATCGCTACGGCGCGGATACAGACCGTTCGGTCGGTTAATAAAAAGCTGATAAAATTATACTGGGATATCGGCAAAGCAATTGTAGAGAGGCAGAAAAAATATACGTGGGGCGACAATATTGTTGAAGCTCTTGCCCGTGATTTGAGAGAGGCATTTCCGGAATCATTTGGTTTTTCAGGAAGAAACCTCTGGAATATGCGCAGATTTTACGAGGAATATAAAGATAAGCCATTTCTGCAACAGCTTGTTGCAGAAATACCCTGGGGACATAATTTATTGATTATGGAGAAATTGACCGATGATAAAGAACGGGAATATTATATCAGATCGTCTCGTGATTTTGGTTGGTCAAGGAATGTGCTTCTCAACCAGATAAAAGCCGGTGCTTACCCACTTAGCCTGAAACATAAAATACACAATTTTCCGAAAACCCTGCCCGTGCATCTTGCCGAGCAGGCGGACGAAACCATAAAGAGCGCTTACTGCTTGGGTTTTCTCGGCATCACAAAACCGGTTTTGGAACGAGAACTGGAAAAGAGGCTTGTGGAGAAAATAAAGCAATTCATATTAGAACTTGGGTTTGGATTTTCGTTTATCGGCAATCAGTACCGCCTGACATTGGGTAATAATGAATATTTTATTGATCTCTTGTTTTACAACCGAAAACTTAAATGTCTTGTGGCGCTTGAGCTTAAAACCGGCGGGTTTGAACCCGAATACGCGGGGAAGATGGATTTTTATCTGCATCTTTTGGATGAACAGGTGAAGATGAAAGATGAGAATTCATCCGTAGGCATTATTTTATGCGCGGATAAAGATAACATAGTAGTTGAATATGCATTGCGCAGTGTCAAAAAACCAATAGGGGTGGCCGAATATTACCTCACAAAGAGACTGCCCAAGGCGTTCAAAGGAAAGCTTCCTGATGTCCAAGACCTGAAACTGCCGATACTGCAGGAATTAAAGCTGGAATCATGAAAATTTACCCGACAAAACTTAGAAGACCCAAATTTTTGTAAGATACTCCAATGTACAAGATATGCCTGTATAAAAAGAGGGTTATTCATATGAGTGTCTTGGATTGCGATCAATTTGTCGAAACTTATGCGCACTGGCTTAAAGAAAAAGTAAAAGTGAAAAAGGTCGGGGAGTTCTGTGAACTCATGACTCCTTAAGAGTTTGTAAGAAAATAAATTTAAAGAAGGAGAATCTTAACATGAAATCTGATTTTGAAGAATTAGATGATGAGACCAGAAAATTTATGTTGCAAGAATTTGATATTGAGCAAAGCTCAATAAATCCTTACATCAGTCCCCGACTATCAGACATTGGTAAGAAAATATTTCCGGAACTAATGAAAAAAGCAATTATATCAGGAGATGCTGAGTCACTTGAAACATCTTTAAGACGCCAAGATTATTGGAAGGAAAAGGAAGTATATACGCGAAACGGTGTAACAAAAGAAAGGATTATAAATTATCAACAGGCATCAGAACAGTTAGCTTTTTCTGAATTTAATACATGGTATGTGCGTGGATTGTCAAAGAAATTACTTACAAAGGGAATTGAAAAATGTCAGGTATACAGAGTCAAAGATGCAAAATGGGAGCCTGGCGACTGTAGTAGTCATGAGGGGCAAATTGTAGATACAAAAATCATATATGATGGGCATAGAGCCAAATATTGGCCGGTGATTAATAAATCTGCTTTTTCTATTCCAGCACAAGCTGGTTGTCATCATTCAATACGAAGAGTCCGATAAAATGCAAATTTTCAAAATCAACTTTGACAAGCCGCAGGATTTTGAATTGCGGAATATCAAGCCACTAATGGGGATATGCGGGCTTTATTTTATCTTTTTAAAAGAGATAGAAATTCCATATCCTTTCAAAAAATCGCGGCTGATTTATATAGGCATGAGTGAGAAAAAGACTAACAGTATAGGTAAGAGGCTTTCAGACCACTTTGAGGGCATATCTGGAAACGAAGGTATTGTTAATTACAAGAATACACAAGGGCTTTTTTTTACCTATCTGAATTTTGAGATGTTAAAACAGATATGGAAGCACCGTATAGAAGACTTAGAAAGTTATTTTATCCTTGATTTTTTGGATAAGTACGGCGTTTATCCTATCTGCAATAACAAGAGTGGATTTGAGATTAAAAAGCACGACGTACCGGTAACCCTTGAAATAAACTGGAAGTACTTTGAAAAAGGAGCATAGAACATGACTGAACAAATCAAGAGTGGACAGGAAATACTTGATGAGTTCTTTTCTCAAATAACGAATATTGACGGAGTGGATAAAGATGTTGCCGAGTCAGTTCTGAAATTATATAAAGACGGCAAGTTGACTAATACAAATTTGTCAAATGAGTTGAGCCGCATAAGGGATAAAAAATGAAAGTCAAAAACCTTGAAATATGCGGTATTAGAGGAATTAGAAAAATTGTTAATCTTGATTTGAGTCCAGGCAAGTCAGTTCTCATTTATGGTGATAACGGCAGTGGAAAAAGCTCCATCGCAGATGCCTTTGAATGGTTTTATTACGACAAGGTAAAACATCTTACATCAGAAGAAATTGATATAAAGGGTATTACTGCCCTGAGAAATACTTTTTTATCGGATAACCAAGATGCTTACTTTGATCTGAAATACTCGAATTCAAAATATGATTCAACGAAAAGGTTATTTCTCAAAAAATCAAAACTTACCATCGAGCATTCAAATGCTTCGCAGGATTTCAAAGATTATCTAAGCACATCGTTAAAAGAAAATCTTATCCTTAGATATAAGGATTTATTGAGGTTTATTTTATCTACTAAGGCGGAGAAACTTGAAGAAATTTCACAAATAATAGGTTTTTCTGAGGTATCAAAAGTAAAAGGTATCTTTAAAAAAGCTGTCGGTGAGTTAAAGAAAGAGCAGAAAATAAAGGATTATAACAATCATATAAGCATAAAGCAGCGTTCAGTAATGGAGCAGATAGGGCAAAGCATTTTTGACGATAACCAATATTTGAATGCCATCAAAGAATTAGTTGCTCCGCTGAATCTGTCTGTTGAGATTAAAGACGATGCAGGCATAAATAATGTGCTGGAACTGCTAAAGAAACCGGAAGATAAAGAGGCTGTCGAGCAACAGCTTTCATATGAAAAAATTATTGAAAATTTAAGCAATTTCAAGGCTTCTTTTGACAATATTTGCTCCTCTTATAAGTCTTTCTATAAAAAGTATCAGCAGATTGCCAACGATCAAGATAAGCTTAAAAAAATAGGTCTTGAGCCACTATTGTCACAAGGGTTTTCAATTCTTGAAAAGAGATTATACGAGGAGGATAGATGCCCTCTTTGCCTGCAAGATAAAAGCAGAGAAGAATTAATTGATGAGTTAAGAAAGAGACTTGAAGAATTGACTATTGTTAAAAAAGAAAAGGAAGCCGCAATAGATGAAAAAGATACAACTCAAAGATTTGTTCAAGGAGCTATAACTGAAATAAACAATGCGTTAAAAGAGAAGAGCATGCTCCTGGATGAAAATGCTGATTTACGAAAAAAAGTTGAACGGCTTAAGGAAATAATCTCAACTGCTTTAGAGAAACTTCAAAAAACTGATATTTCCGAAATTGAACAAGTCAGTAAGCCTGAAGATTTTATCGATTTGGATGCGACCTTTTTGCAAGATTTGAATTCTTCCTTTATAGATAAAAAGTCAAAGATAATTACCGGAAAAAAAGAAGATCAGACCTTTACAGTCTATAGCAAGGTATTTTCCGTCAGGCAATTCTATGATGAAATCAAATCCATGAAAAAGGCTTCAGAGGTTCTTACTCAGCAACAACAATCTATGGAACTTATTTATAACGATTTCGTAAAAAAACAACGAGAAGGTCTTTGTGCATTCTTGGAGTCTATATCCAGATACATGAACGACCTTTATTTGTTTATGAATACTTCTGAAAATGTCAGCGAGATAGAGCTTATTCCTTTGGGCGCAGATGATGAGTTTTTGGGAATAACGCTCCAATTCAAATTTCATGGGAAATCGGAATCGCCACCGCACAAGTATCTGAGCGAATCTCATTTGAATTGTCTTGGGATATGCTTGTTCTTAGCGTCTGTAAAGGCTTTTAATAAGTTCAATAAGTTTATTGTCCTTGATGATGTAATATCCAGCTTTGATACAAATCATCGCGCTCTCTTTGCAAGACTTTTGGTGGAAAAATTCAATGATTATCAGATATTTCTTTTTACCCATGAAAAGGATTGGTTTGAGATTGTCTCAAACATGGTTAAAGGTAAAAACTGGCTAATTAAAAAAATGAGATGGGAACATGAGGGCGGGGCAAGTATTGAAGAGCCTTTAATTGATTTAAAAGAAAGAATTGAAACGAAGCTTAAAAGTTCAGATTCCTCAGAATTAGGGAACATGATACGCAAATACCTTGAACGGCTTTTAAAGGATGTCTGCTTTAACCTTGAAGTTAAGGTAAAGTTTCTTTTCAATGAGCATAATGAAAATAGAATGTCTAATGAATTGCTGTCGGAATTAAAGGGCAAACTTAAAGACAGAAAATGTGAATTAAAAGATCAACCTGTATTTGATAGGCTTAATGCTTCCATGTTTCTCGGCAACCGAACTTCCCATGATAGTACATTCACTGAAAGTATTGATGACCTGAAAATGTTTTACGGTGACGTTTTGGAGTTGGAAGGCCTTTTCAGATGTGATCAGTGTAACAATCTTATTTCCAAAAAATATTACGACAATATTGAAAATACAGTAAAGTGTTCTTGCGGCAAGAGGCGGAAAGCGTATTAAGCGGACACCCTTGGTCCCCAATTGTTAAGGGGGGACTTAACAGAAATTACGGTTTCACCCACGAAGAGCTTGACTTCATCATCAACTACGACATCAAGTATCGTATGGGTAAGGAACTGGACAGTGAGGAGGATAATACATGAGCGCTGAATTAATGCGTTATGCAGACCTGCTTTCTGCGATAAAAATCCGCATTCGTCAGGCACAAACTAAAGCAGTCCTGTCAGCCAATGCCGAAATGATTTTGATGTATTGGGATATTGGACGGATAATTGATGAACGCCAGCATAGAGAAGGTTGGGGAAGCGCCGTCATTCCCCGATTAGCAAAATATTTACGCAATGAATTACCAGAAGTGAAAGGCTTTTCTGAGCGAAACATAGGGCGTATGATTGCCTTTTACCGCGAATATTCCGGGCGGAATTCAATTTTGCCACAGGTTGTGGCAAAATTGAATATTACTCCGATGGATTCCACCATTCCAAAGGGAAAAGCTAAGAATTTGCCACAATCTGTGGCAAAAACAAACGATGGTGCTGTCCTGATAATTTTACACAATCTCATCGCAAAAATACCATGGGGACACAATATTCTGCTGATGGAAAAGGTCAAAGATATGCAGACTCGCTTTTGGTATATGTGGCAAGCCCTTGAAAATGGCTGGAGCCGTGATGTAATGGATCTTATGATAAAGAACAAGCTGCACAAATGACAAGGGACTTCAGTCACCAATTTTCATTTGAGACTTCCGACTCCCCAATCTGACATGGCTGTTCAAATGTTAAAAGACCCATATGTGTTTGATTTTCTTACCTTGGAAGAACCATTTCATGAACGGGAATTGGAGGTAAGTCTGATTCAGCATCTTGAAAAATTCCTGATTGAATTGGGCGCGGGTTTTGCTTTTGTTGGCCGGCAGTACCATATTGAGGTCAGTAACAAAGATTTTTATATTGATCTGCTTTTCTATCATCTGAAACTCCGATGTTTTCTTGTGATTGATTTAAAGAAAGGCGACTTTAAGCCTGAATACACAGGGAAGATGAATTTCTACTGTTCGGTGGTTGATGACAAAGTAAAACATGAAACGGATAATCCAACAATCGGCCTTATACTTTGCCAGACCAAGGATCGTATTTTGGCAGAATATGCAATGCGTGACATACAGAAACCCATCGGCGTTTCAGATTATGAGCTTACCCGCGCCCTGCCGAAAAAACTAAAATCAGTTCTGCCCACGGTGGAAGAGATTGAAAAAGAACTTGGAAAAGAAACGATGGGGAAAAAGCACAAAAAGAGGGACAAGTGGAAATCGTCGAGTCTGTAGGCAATAAAAATATATTAAATCTTCCCAAAACGGCCTTTCTTTGCAGCCGTAATATACCGGCATCCGCAGTATTGAAGTGCTATGATTGGGCAATCGAACAGCGGGACAAAGGGAAATGCGTAATTAGTGGATTTCATTCAAAAATTGAAAAAGACGTATTCCATTACCTGCTTTCAGGAACACAGCCGGTAATCATAGCATTGGCGCGGGGAATGAAAGAGAAAATCGAACCGGAAATTAAAACGGCTATTGACGCAGACAGATTATTGTTAATTACTCCTTTTGATAAATCCATAAACCGCGTTACCTCTGAGACAGCCGAAAAGAGAAACCAATTTATGATTGAACTGGCAGATGAAATCGCCATAGGTTATGTCAGCAAAGGCGGGATGCTTGAAAAACTGATAAATAAAATTCAAGGCAAAAGAGTTTGCGGAATTATTGAATAAGGATAGACTAGGGAAATTCCGGGGACATAATACTGAATTGCCTGAGATGGACAAGTGAATAACAGGTTCAGCGGCTCTTTTACAAAAATCGTTGCCAAATTTGATAAAGAGATGGCTACATCAGAAGGGATGATGCTCTTACGGCAAGAGGCGGATTTCAGAAGCAGATATTGATATTTTTATTGTATTGGACCCGAAATATTATGAGGTAGACGGACAAGCAAATCTACTTGATAAAGTAAAAAGGGTTTTGCTAAAAACCTATACGACAACGCCAAAAATCAGCAGAAACGGACAGGCTGTTAGTGTAACGTTTACAGATTTTATTGTTGATGTTGTACCAGCTTTTAATCGTCAAGGTGGCGGCTATTTAATACCAAATTCAGTGGAAAAAACTTGGATTTCAACAAATCCAAAAGTTCATGTTGATGTCATGAGTAGTGAAAATATAAATCATAATAGCGATTTGGTGCCAATAGTAAAAATGATAAAAGGTTGGAATAAAAATATAAATTATGCTTTTATTTCTTTCTATTTGGAACTATTAGCGATTAAGATTTTCAAAAATATAACTATTTCTGATTATCCAAGTGGAATGAGGTTTTTCTTTGACAAAGGACGTGAGGCGATAAAATATAAAGTGCAAGACCCTGTAGCATATGGCGGGCAAATAAATGGGCTTAGAAATTGTTCGACGGTTGTGGACGCTGTAAGTAAATTTGAAACCGCCTATAATAGAGCAATCAAGGCCGAAGATTATGCAGGGAGGGGCTACATTGAAAATGCAGTTGATGAGTGGAAAAAAATATTTGGTGATTACTTTCCTGCATATGGGTAAACCTAAATATTATGACTATGACAAATAAAGAAAAAACAATAACCGAAGCTAAAAGGATTGAAGAAGACTGCCTTTATTCGGCAAAGGGACATTTTTATGCCGGTCAATGCTGGGGAAATGTGCATTTGTGGCTTGGCGGAATCTCTGCGCTACTTTCAGCAATTGCTGGAGCTTCTGCGCTTTCGCACTTCGATTATCACACTATAGTTGCTGGGGTACTTTCTATTATCGTAGCTGGTTTGACTGCAGTAATTACTTTTGTTAATCCGAATGAAAGAGCCTCTGTTCATCATAAAGCAGGGAACAAGTATACCTCTTTGCGTAATGATACAAGGATATTTTATGATATTGAGGTAAATAGCTTAGACGATGGTAAAGTTATTGAAGAATTGAAGAAGCTTAACGACAGAAGGAATAAATTAAATATAGAATCTCCTCAAATTCCTAAATGGGCTTTTGAAAAAGCCAGAAAAGGAATTGAAGAAGGGGAAGCAGATTACAAAGTAGATAAATAAAGAGATTTTGCCGCCAAAAAAACAAGAAATCGTCCAATCCGAAATGGTCGTTTCTGCGATCTAAAGGGCAGGGTAGGGCAGGGAACTGGCATAGTGGTTTATAGATCATTTTTGAACATTTTGCATCTTACGTCTCAGTAAAAACACAAGGTTACAGGCAGTTGACTTATTTAGTTTAGGGGAATAGGGTCAACGACTCTTTTACAAAAAAATCGTTGCCAAACTTGATAAAAAAGCAGGCATTGGAAGGTGTAGGGCTTTTAAGGCAAGCTGACTGAACAGTGGCGCAAGGATCACAAGGATTTAATATCCGGTGAGAATTCAGCCGAAGCGCTCCTCGAAAAATTAAAGCCGAGAAAGAGTCTTTAAATAACAAGCCGAACGGGCGGACATAAAACTCTCAGCAGTGTTGATAGTCTGGCAAATTATATTCAGATCAATCATTCTGAATTTAAAGGATTTACCCGCCGGGGACTTTTCAGGATGCGGCAGTTTTACGAAATATATCGGCAGAAGAAATTTGTGTCAGCAGTGCTGACACAAATAAGCTGGACCAACCATTTATTGATTCTTTCTAAAACCAAGTCAAAAGAAGAACGCGAATTTTATCTGATGCTTTCCATCAAAGAGAAATACAGTTCACGTGAACTCGAACGTCAGATTGACAGCGGTTATTACGAACGGGTGATGATTTCCAAAAAGAAAGTGTCACCAGCGGCGACACAAATCCGTCCCGACGCAATTGAGGTATTTAAAGACATCTATGTTCTGGATTTCTTAAACCTTCCCGAAACCCACAGTGAAAAAGATTTACAACGTGGTATTGTTACCAATTTAAAGCATTTCATTCTTGAGTTCGGCACGGACTTTACCTTTATTGGTCAGGAATACCGGATCCGGGTTGGTAAAAACGATTATTTTATTGATCTGCTTTTCTTCCACCGGGGGCTTAAGTGTTTGGTAATAGTTGAACTGAAAATAGACGACTTTAAACCCGATTATCTGGGTAAGCTAAATTTTTACCTTGAAGCCTTGGACAGGGATGTGAAAAAGCCGGATGAAAATCCCAGCGTGGGTATTATTATGTGCAAGTCAAAGGATGATGAAGTAGTGGAGTACGCGCTTAGTCGCAATCTTTCTCCTGCGCTGGTTGCTGAATATAAAACAAAACTCATACCGAAAAAGATTTTGCGGAAAAAATTGCAGGAATATTATCTGTTGGGTGAATCTGCCGCAGGGAAGGAAAAATAATATGACTGATGCATTAGTCTCAAAAGTCTGGTCGTTTTGTAATGTACTTCGGTAGATAAATAGGATCAGCGACTCTTTTAGAAAAAATCGCTGCCAAACTCGACAAAGAGACGGCTACACTAGAAAGTGTGAGGCTCTTACGGCAAGAGGCGGGAAGGCGCATTGAGCGGATGATTGCTGAGGTATGGGAGTGGAAGTTAAAGATGCTTAGTTGGACAATGTAAAATTAAAACTCTAAAAAAGATTACGGAGGCAAACAATGAAAGCGTATGAATACTATGCAGACGTTTTGCCAGATGGGTACTTATCTATCCCTGAAAATCTAAAGGAAAAGCTGAAGCCAGACTCAAAGGTAAGAGTTATGCTTTTACTTGAAGACGAGGAAACGGATTGGAATAACTTTGCCATGTCACAGTTTCTGAAAGGTTATTCAGAGAAAGATTCTATGTATGACAAGTTATAACTTTGGGAATATTATTCTTGTTGGATTTCCTCATACTGATTTGCAGGATGTCTCAAAAAGACCTGCAATAGTCCTTTATGATTCTGGCGATCAAGATGTACTTGTTGCAAGGATAACTACTCAGGAATATACCACAGAAACAGACTACAAAATCCTTTAATGGAAAAAAAAGCGGTCTCCTCGGAGAATCGTATATAAGACCT
Organism: Candidatus Brocadia sp.; assembly: GCA_011525665.1. GTDB lineage: Bacteria > Planctomycetota > Brocadiia > Brocadiales > Brocadiaceae > Brocadia. The sequence continues at coordinate 18,082 of WYAU01000052.1, read as the reverse complement.
GCTAAACTGGCAACTATAGAAAAAAGGTACGTTATTAAACAATTGGGGACACTAGAACCCATAGAAATAGTAAATCTAAAGACGACTTTGAGAAAAATGTTTTTGTAACAAGCTTATTTCAAAAAATATTACGACAATGATGAAAATCCGCTTTTTAAAACCTGCTCAATTTGAGCTTGACGATTCATACAGGCAGAAAAAACAGCAGCAGAAGTGGTGACAGCCTCACTATGTATGTTATGCCTTGCATGCCGGGTACCTGCCGGCTACTGGCGCTGGCACCTGGGGCAAAAGTAAGTGCCGCGGTTACGCACCGTAATGCGCTGTATGGGCGTGCCACAGTTGTAACACACCTCGCCGCGCCGGTGGGCCACCCTGAAATGGAAATGGGCCGTACCAAGCTCGCTATCCGGCCGGTAGTAGTTGATGATGCTCGCCCCCTTCTTACCGATAGCCTGCCGCAGCACCTGCCTGATGGCGTTATGCAGCCTTTTTACCTCGTCCGCAGACAGGCTACCGCCTGGCCGCAGCGGGTGAATCCCGGCGGCGAACAGGGCCTCGTCGGCATACATGTTGCCAATACCGGCAATCAGGTCCTGGTCACAAAGCAGCGCCTTTATCGGCGCAGCACGACCGCGCAGCAACCCGGCCAGGAGTTTCACAGTAAAGCCGGTCTCAAGTGGCTCCGGGCCCAGCTTGCCCACGACTGTCCTGGTGTCGTCCACCAGCCACATCCGGCCAAACTTGCGCGGGTCACGGAAGTAAAGCTCCAGGCCGTCATCCAGGCTGATGACAGCCCGCACGAATCGGTCATCCGTCGAGTTCCTCTTGAGCAGGAGTGAGCCGCTCATCTTGAGGTGAATGATCAGGCTTTCGCCACTGTCCAGGCTGAAGCTGAGGTACTTGCCTCTGCGGGCCAGGCCAGTGATTCTTTGCCCGATAAGGCGGGCGCGGAACTGATTGACCGAAGGCTCCCGCACGATCCCCTTCCAGGGCAGGCTGACGCCGGTAACTCTCCGCCCGACAACGTGTGGCTCAAGTTCATTCTTGATTGTTTCAACTTCGGGTAATTCGGGCATTCACAACTTCTCCCGCTTAGGCACCACTCAATCCGTCTCTCCGGTTGCCGCCCATCCTGTTATTATCCACCGGACGTGTGGGGTTCAATGATGACCTTGATGGAATCCTTGGCCTCGGCAACGAGTTTGAAGCCCAGAGCTGTTTCTGCAAGGGGTAACCGATGGGTGATCAAATCGCGTACTTTTACCCTGCCTGAACGGATCAATTCGATGGACGCTGCGGTGTCATCGGGGGGGCCGGCATATGACATGATGATTGAATTGCAATTGCGCCAGAGGTCCCATAGGTTCATGGGGGTTGATACATTGGGCTCTGTCGGGGCAAAAAAGAGGATCGTTCCACCCCGGTCCACGGAGTTAAATGCCTGCTGAATAGCTGAAGGGGCGCCCGTACATACGATAACAAGGTCTGCAAGCCGTCCGTCGTTCGCCTTGCGCAACCAGGCGGGCACGTCCTCTTTGGCGTGAATGGTTACATCCGCTCCGCAGTGTTTGGCCATTTTCAAGCGATATTCCGTGATATCTACGGCAAATATACGGCCTGCCCCCAGTGCACATGCCAATTGGATGTGGAGTAATCCGGAGATACCACTGCCGATGACGAGTATACTCTGACCCCGGCGTAGATTTGCCTTCCTTTGTCCGAGAAGGGTGCAGGCCAAAGGCTCGGCAAATGTCCCCTCTTCAAAAGAAACCTCATCGGGCAGGATAAAGGTGCCACGATCAACGTTGATCTGAGGGATGCGGATGTATTCAGAAAAGCCGCCCGGATAAAAGTTCGTGGTACGTAAGGTCTCACATACAGAATAATGGCCGTTCAGGCAATAGTGGCAGGTGTTGCACGGGACATGATGGGCAACCGTTACCCGTTCGCCCACCTTGAAACGCTTCACTCCTTCGCCGACAGCAACAATTTCCCCAGCAATCTCATGCCCCAACACCAGCGGCGCCCTTTTAATGCGATACCATTCCATGACGTCGCTGCCACAGATGCCGCTTGCCCGTACCTTTACCAGCAACTCGCCCGGCCCGGCTTGCGGGGTTTGCATCTCTTCGATTCTCACATCGCGGTTGTTATAATACATTGCTACGCGCATACCATTTTTTCCCCATTCAATTCTCCGCAAAGTTTGTTTGCAGCAGAGGGCGCGGTAATTACTACTGTGGGAGTTGAAAAATTGGGAAGCGGAGAGGTTGAGATTTTCAACTTTTTTCTTCGTCTTTCTTGCGTCATCTGCAATAGGCTATTATAATCTTACAACTACATTATTATACCACGGAATCTTTGTCGGTCTTATAACCACCCCTCAATCCCTTCGCAAGGAAGGGATTGAGGGGGAGGTTTTCCATTTGATAAAATTATCAAATAATATTTAAAACTATTTTTTCTTTTCGTTCTTTAGGGTATGAAACAGATCATTGGCTTGATTTGCCGTGGCATTTTCATGGATGATGGCACGCAATGCCCTGATCATGGCTACCGGATGTTCATTCTGCCAGATATTTCTCCCTAAATTTACCCCGATGGCCCCCTTTTGCATCCCATCGTGAACAAACTCAAACACCTCGAGGTCCGAGTTTGTTTTTGGTCCGCCGGCCATAACGACCGGTACGGGACAACCGTTGGTCACCTTGTCAAAATTCTCGCACCAGTACGTCTTTACGACGCGGGCGCCCAATTCTGCTGCAATACGGCAACAGAGGGCAAGATACCGCGCGTCCCGCTTTTCCAGCTCCCTGCCTACAGCGGTAACTGCCATGACAGGAATGCCATATCTCTCTGCCTCGTCAACCAGTTTTGCCAGATTTAATAGTGTTTCCTTTTCGTAATCGCTGCCGATAAAGACCGAGATGCCGACACCGGACGCGTTCAGACGGATAGCCTCTTCGATCGAAGTGGTTAATACTTCATTGGCAAGATCCTTACCCACCATGCTGCTGCCGCCCGATACCCTGAGGATAATCGGCTTGCTGTTTTCGTGATTAATGCATGCACGCAATACCCCGCGGGTGCAAAAGAGTGCATCCGCGTAGTCGATAATCGGTTTAATCGTTTCTCCCGGCCTTTCCAGTTTTGAGGTAGGTCCCTGGAAATATCCGTGATCTATAGGGAGAAACATACAACGGCCATTCGATTTAATGAGTTGAGATAAACGATTTTTCATTCCCCAATCCACTGTTTTTTTCCTCCTTTATCAAATAATAAATTTACTTTTTTGAAGTAGACGCGCCCCTTGTTCCTTGTATCATCTTTGAAAGGGTAAGGGCATTTTTCACTGCATAACCAGCCTGATCGTTGTTGAAGTACACGAATACATTTTTTCCTCCTTTTAACCAGAGTTTTATCTTTTTCGCATCAGCGCGCAATGCGGCATCTGAATAGCAGCCGCCGTAAAGGTGTTGCCCTGCCTTGTGGCGCCGGAGATATACAAAATCAGCCACCACAGGAACGTCCCCGGCAAATTCAGGCCAATCGGCAATGCATATTGCCATATTATTGTCTTTTAATATATGATACACATCGTCACAAAGCCAGCTCTTGTTCCGAAACTCGAAGGCATGTGAAATTGTCCCTAGCCTGTTTAAGAGCAACACAAAATCAGACAACCTGTCGGAGCGAACGTTAAACAGGGGCGGTAGCTGCCACAGCACTGTCGCTAATTTCTCTTCGAGAAATTTTATCCTGCCGAGAAACAACTTTACCGGCGCTTCCACTTCGTGAAGTTGTTTGACATGGGTAATAAACCGGCTTCCTTTTACGGCAAATGAAAAATTATCCGGCGTTCTTCTGTGCCAGGCTTTCAAGGTCTTTTCTGAGGGTAATCGATAAAAGGAGACATTCAACTCCACGCTATCTAGAAATTGCGCATAGTATTCCAGCCGTTTGCCCTTTGATAATCCTTCGGGGTAAAATACCCCATTTCCCCAGTGCTCATAAGCAAAACCACTGGTACCAATAAATGCCCCGCCGTTTTTTTTAATTATAAAAACACCCCCCGCATTTTACCGGAAATCGTTCCTGGCATTTACAAGCCTCTAAATCCCGTCCCCGTCTTTATAATTTTTCATGAATACGGTCAGTACTTCTGATTCCGTTTCAGAAACCTTACAGTGTTCTTCATTTGAAAGGTTTAGCGTATTCTCGAGCTTTATTATCCGCTGTTTAAGCTTGCAATTTTCTTTTAATACTACCATAATAGCCTCGGCAACCAGGTCGGGCAATTGCCCATGGTCCAGCATCACTTCCTGTTCGTCTTTTTTTCGTAGTTTTATAATCCTTCCGGGTACACCGACTACCGTTGCATGCGGAGGCACATCTTTCGTTACGACAGAACCGGAACCGATCCGCGCACAATCACCGATAGTTATGTTGCCCAGGATGCAGGCGTTTGAACCTACGACAACCTTTTTGCCCAGATTCGGATGTCTCTTGGTCTTTTCGCTGGTTGTGCCGCCGAGCACAGCCCCTTTATAGATGAGACAACCGTCCCCAACGACAGCGGTTTCCCCAATGACAACACCCATGCCGTGGTCAATGAAAACGCCGCGTCCTATTTTCGCTGCAGGATGTATTTCAACCCCCGTCAAAAAACGATTTATGTGGGAAATGAAACGGGACAGTACAATCCATCCTTTTCCCCACAGATAATGGGATATCCGGTGCAGCCATAATGCATGGATACCGGGATAGCATAAAAGGACTTCCAGTTTACTCCGTGCTGCGGGATCGCTGTGAAAAGCGACTTCGATATCCTCTTTTATGCGTTCAAACATTAAAATTCCTTAAATAATACGGTAGATAAATATCGTTCTCCCGTATCGGGAAGCACAACCACAATCAGCTTTCCTTTGTTTTCAGGTCTTGCAGCCACCAGTAATGCAGCATAGGCGGCAGCCCCGGAAGAGATGCCTGCCAAAACCCCTTCTTGACGTGCCAGTTGTCTGGCCACGGCAAAAGCCTGCTCGTTTTTTACCGTAATAATTTCATCGATTATCTCCATGTTGAGGATATCCGGAATAAATCCTGCGCCGATTCCCTGGATCTTGTGGGGGCCTGGTTTTCCTCCGGAAAGTACCGGTGAATCGGTTGGTTCTATGGCAATCACCTTCAATGATGGTTTGCGCTTTTTGATAATCTCGCCTACGCCGGTGATCGTACCCCCCGTGCCCACACCACCGACAAAGATATCAATCCTGCCATCCGTATCATTCCAGATCTCTTCGGCCGTTGTCTTCCGGTGTATTTCCGGATTGGCCGGATTCTTGAATTGCTGTGGCATAAAAGAGTTGGGGGTGTTCTTTGACAATTCTTCTGCTTTGTTAACGGCTCCCCTCATTCCTTCCGACCCTGGCGTTAACACGATCTCCGCACCAAATGCCTTCAGAAGGTCCCTTCGCTCTATGCTCATGGTATCCGGCATTGTTAAAACTAATTTGTAGCCTCGTGCAGCTGCCACGAAGGCCAGCGCAATGCCTGTATTACCTGAAGTGGGTTCTATGATAATTGTATTTTCGTTAATTAACCCTTCTTTTTCTGCCGCCTCAATCATTGCGATTCCGATGCGGTCCTTGACGCTGGCCATGGGGTTAAAAGATTCCAGCTTGGCAACAACGGTGGCCTGCAATCCTTTGGTGACGTTGTTCAGTTTGACGAGTGGTGTATTTCCAATTGTCTTTGTGATGTCTTCATATATCCTTGCCATATTTTCCCCTTAATTAAGTGCCGATATAAAGCAAGTATTTTTATTAGTAAAAATGCAGACTTATTATAGTATCACAGTAAGAAGTTATTTCTCAAGGAATTTTTAGGGTTTGATTTCCCTTGACAAAAAAGAATTTATCTATAGAATACATAGTTTTACTTCATACTTGTTTGAAATTTTCCGCAGGGAATTCTTAGTCCGGCCGCTTTTTAATGGAGCGGGGAGAAACAACGATATAGTTTTAAGGCAAGGCCGTGTATCCGGCGAGAAATTTCGGGTAAATTTATAAAATTTTGGGAACATATTTCCTCTCACAGGTGTTACCATGAATTATAAAAATATTGACGAACTTGCACGGCAAGTTGGTGGCTCATTGCGGCTTACTGCGTTGATCATAAGCAGGGCACGGCAAATTATAAAAAAGGCGTCTGTTTTGGTTGAGACAGATACCGACGATCCGGTGCGGATTGCTTTTTTTGAACTGATACAGGGAAAGGTCCGGTTAAACGAGGGTGGTTCGCAGCAGCGCCCGGGTATTTCAGACTCCGCTAACAGTGAAAATGTATTCGAAAAGTCTGAAAGATTGTAAAGTGCTGAGTTGCAGATTGTAGGGATGGGCGTATCGTCGTTTTTGCCTATGCAAGGGGATATGTTTCTGTAATTCACCTGTATTAAGATTGGCTGCAATTCCCATCCTCCTGCCAGAAATCGTGCATCAAACCGTCGTTTTTTTCTTTCTTTAATTTCAGAAGCAAAACAAGAAAATGGCAAAATGGTTTCGTTGTACGGAGATGAGAATCATGGCGGCGATACAACTCCTGTTTCTGAATGCCATGACGTAGCGGAGGGGAGATGAAAAACTCGCTAAGAAGAGAAGTTTTTAAATGATAAATATAAAAGGGGAGTTTCACACATTATGATTAAAGTTGACCATTTGGCAAAGCGGTATGCGGATGTTTATGCGGTAGACGATATCTCATTTGAAGTCAATCAGGGTGAAATTTTAGGGCTGCTAGGGCCGAACGGGGCGGGTAAAACCACTACCATGCGTATTCTGACATGCTACATGCCGGCAACTTCCGGTACAGCAACGGTTGCAGGGTACGATGTCTTCCGTGATTCGATTAATGTGCGCAAGCAAATAGGGTATTTACCGGAAAACGTGCCTCTGTACCCTGAAATGAGAGTGAAAGAGTATCTTTCGTTCCGCGCAAAGCTGAAGAAGTTACCCTATCGTGAGCGTAAAACGAAAATCGATGAATGTCTGGAGAAGTGCAGGATTACCGATGTCCAGAATCAGATCATTGGTACCCTCTCCAAGGGTTACCGCCAGAGGGTTGGTCTGGCAGACACCCTTGTCCATGACCCGAAGATCCTTATTCTTGATGAACCGACAATTGGGCTCGATCCCAACCAAATCCGACAGGTCAGACAACTCATAAAGGAGTTAGGAGAAAAACACACCATATTGCTCTCTACCCATATCCTTCCTGAAGTCGAAATGATCTGTGGCCGTGTTATTATTATCAATAAAGGTAAAATAGTCGCTATGGATACGCCGTCCAATTTGGCAACCCAGTTGAGAAGCGGAAACAATATTATGATAGAAGTGCGCGGTAATGGCGAGAAAATCAAGAATTCCCTGTCTGCTATCAAAGGCGTTAAAAAAGTTGTGTGGCACGACAGGGGTGAATTGAATAATTTTACCATAGAGGCAGAAAGAGGTATGGATATTCGCGAAGACGTCTTTGCGAACATTGTAAAAAATAACGGAATTATCCGGGAGATGAAACAAGCCTCGATAACGCTGGAAGAAATATTCCATCAGATCACGATGCAGGAACAGGAGGTAACCATATAAATGACAAGCATAGGTACCATCTTTCAACGGGAAATTAATGCATATTTCCTATCACCGGTTGCATACGTTATTATTGCTGTATTTACCGTTTTTTCAGGCTATTTTTTTTCGATCATGCTCGGTATTACCCAGGAATCAACGTTGCGATACAGTCTTGCCTACACACAATTTATTCTTTCTATCCTGACTCCGGTTATTACGATGCGATTACTGGCCGAAGAAAACAAAACCGGCACCATTGAGCCCCTTATGACGGCTCCCGTTACGGATTTCGAAGTGGTATTCGGAAAATTTTTGTCAGCCTGGGCGCTTTACAATATCATGATTGCGCCAACCGCTTTATATATCATATTCTTAGCATGGGTGGGCAGCCCCGATTATGGAGCGATTATTGCCAGTTACATCGGGCTAATTCTGATGGGCGGGCTCTTTATTTCCATTGGACTGCTGGTGTCTGCCGTTACAAAAAATCAGATTGTAGCGGCCGTCATAGGGATTGTAGCTCTTCTTATCCTGCTGGTAATTGGTCTGGCAAGCTCCGGAAATGAAGGGTGGTTTTACAATGCCCTGAAGTATATCGGTACCTACGATCACTGGGATACGTTTACAAAAGGGATCGTGGATACAAGAGATGTAATTTACTATGTTAGCTTTACTGCATTACTCATATTTATCGTTGTACGCATTGTTGAGAGCAGGAGATGGAGATGATCACTGTGAATACAAAAAAGAATGATTGGTTTGAGCAGTTTAGTGGATACATTGTCCTGGCCGGAATCATTGCTGTTGTGGCAGGATTCGGTATATCAAGGATTTTCGATTCATGGGGGTTTTCTTCCCTTGTTCCGATCGGTGCAGGCGGCGGTGTTATTATCGGATTCAGCACCGTTATGGCCATCCGGAAAAAATGGTTTTCAACTGAGGCATCCAAGAGGAAGGCGCTCGTCGGTACCAATGTTGCCATAATGTCCATTTTCGCGGCATGTATTTTTGCGGTTGTAGGATTTCTCAATAACCGGCATTATGAACGTTTTGACCTCACGCTTACCGGCAAGTATTCCCTTTCACCGAAAACAAAAAACATACTCAAGAATCTTGACAAACCCGTTGTCGTTACCACCCTCTTCAATCCGGGAGAGATGTTTTATGAACAAATCCTGGATATCCTGAAAGAATATGCCTATCATTCTGATAAAATCAAGGTGGAAAGTGTTGATCCGTTAAGAAACCGTACCAAGGTTGAAGAGCTGGCAAAACGCCTTAATATTAGCGATCTTCAACTGAATACGGTGGTATTTGAATGCGGTGACCATAGCAAGCACGTACAGCAAAGTGAAGTGATAGAAAGGCAATACCCCTTTAAATTTAAGGGCGAAGAGGCATTTACGGAAGCGATTCTCAATGTTACACAGGAGAAACAGTCGGCAATTTACTTCGTTACGGGACACGGCGAGCGGCAGTTTGAGGATTTCGATCGCGGAGGGGTTTCCGGAATTGCCAACGCGCTGAAACGAGACAACTGTCGTATTGCACCCCTGGATATCTTGACTGCCAAGAAAATTCCGGATGATTGCGACGTGCTCGTGATTGCAGGACCAACCAAGGCGTATCTGACGGAAGAATTAAATATAATTCGCAACTATCTTGAAAACAGAGGCAAGCTTTTACTTATGCTGGAACCGGCCCTTAATCCGAATGCACCCACCGGATTTAAGACGCTTTTGCCTGAATACGGAATTGCAGTCCGAGATGATGTCGTTGTTTACAACAAGGTCAATATGCCTCTTTTTGGTATACAGACCGTTGCGGAAATCTATGTGGGTAAGGACGAATATGCGGAAGATCATGCGATTACTAACGATCTGAAGAATTATAACACGATCATTTTTGGTGCATGTCCCGTTGATGCGTCGCCTCCCAATGACCAAATGCCTTATCAGGCAACCGTGCTCATGCGCGCGCCTGAAGGGTCATGGGGGGAGACCGATGTTGCAAATTTACGGCAAAAAAAACCTGAGTATAATATAGACACCGATGTTCAGGGTCCTGTGTCTCTGGCGGTGGCATCTCAGGTAAAGGAATTACCCAAAGCCGTTACCCAATCGCATCCTTCTATGGCCAATGATCCTTCGGCCAAACCCCAGGGTGCGCGATTGGTCGTCTTTGGCGATGTGAATTTTGCCACGAATGAATATATAGAAAACCCGGGAAATACAGACCTGTTCCGTAATTCAATCAACTGGCTGGCGAAAAAGGAGACGCAGCTTGGTATCTCTGCAAAGCCACCCGATTTCCGCAAGGCAACGATTAGCCCTGTCCAGATGAAAGTTATCTTTTGGCTATCGATTGCGGGAATCCCGGTAGTGCCGATTGTTGTCGGCAGTATCGTTTGGTGGAAAAGACGCCGATAAATTTAACGCGGTGCATTGTATCGGTAAATGAGAATTTTGTTTCGGTAATCTGCAGTTTCAAAATTTTTTTCGGTCTGAGGCTTTGCTTCGGAAAAGATTTGTCGTTGTTCTATCATTTTATGCTGGAGGAAAGAGTTAAGCTATGAAACTGAAAACAACCATCATCCTTTTAATTGTAGCAGCCATTGGCATTTCGTACGTATTCATTTACGAAAGGAAGCAATTGCCTCATGAGGAATGGGAAAGGCTGCAGAAAAAGGTGCTCCCGGATTTCAAGGCATCAATCATCAAAAAGATTGAATTGATCAATGAAAGCGGCAAGGTCGTTTTGGAAAAATCGGGAGATAATTACTGGCATATCGTTGAACCTCTCAAACTCCGTTCAGATAATTCCGAAGTAAATAGCATCCTCTCCGAGTTTGAGTTTATGTACAAGGTGGGGTCTTTTCAGAAAGAAGGGGATAAGCCTTTTGACCTTCAGGATTATGGCCTTGACGACCCGAAGACGTCGATAACCATGTATACTGACATTCCGCCGAAACCCGGTAAAATACTGGTAACCGGGCCAAGAGATAAATACACGGTATTTATTGGACAAAAGCTTGCCGCGGGTGACAATGTATACATCAAGCTTGATACAAGCGATGAAGTCGTTGTCGTACCGGGGAGCCTCCTTGATAAAGTCAGCAAAAATGTGCTGGATTTGAGGAGTAAATGGGTGTTTTCCTTTGATAAGGAAGCTGTGGATACTGTGCAGATCAAAACGAACGAATACAACATTGTGTGTAATCGGAAAGGGAATTTCTGGCGTCTCGCTGAACCTGTTAATGATCTGGCAGACCTGGAAAAAATAAAGGATATTCTCGGTAAATTCAAAAACCTGCAAATTGACAGGACAGATTTTATTACGGAGGAATCAGGTGAGTTGGTGAAATATGGCCTTGATTCCCCCCGCTTTACCGTTACCATTGGCGAAAAAGATACCGCTCAGTCTGTGCTCTTTGGCCATTCCCTGGATAATAAGGTCTACGCCAAGCGCACCGATGAGCCTACGATATTTTTCCTCAAAGACAACATCCTTGTTGACCTGAGTAAAAAACCCAATGACCTTAGGGACAGGAAGGTGGTCAGATTCGACTCTATTGGGACTTATGGCATAAATAAACTGGAAATCAAGATGCCAACCGATCTCATCGCTATTGAAAAATCACTGGACCTGGACTGGAAGCTTACCAAACCGGTTGATATCTATGCCGATCAGGATACGGTTAAAAATTTTATCGAAAAGATCAAATCCCTGGAAATAGAAGATTTTATTTCTGATAAACCGGAGGATTTATCTGTATATGGCCTGAAAGATCCCGTCTTTGAGATTTCGGTTACCAAGGAAGAGAATAAGGAGTTGGCTAAATTTTACGTAGGCGACAAATTGCCGGATGGCACAAAATGTTATGTGAAACGTGTCGGAGAAGATCCTGTTTATACCGTTCCTACGGCAGAATTTTATGATAAGATAGAAAACCCGCTCCTGAGCTTCAGAGACAGGTTGGTATGCGACTTTAACCGGGACCTTGCCAAAAAGATTGTTATTGAAAAACCGGACCGCACTTTTAGTTGTGAAATATCAAACAAGAAAGATGCGGAAGGACAATTCCTGTGGGAGCTCTCTAAGCCTATGCAAACGGTAGCCGATACGAATGCGGTAAACCAGATTATCTGGGACTTGTCCTTTTTAAAAGCGGATTGCTATATTACAAAAGCCCCTGAAGATCTTAACGTCTTTGGGTTGAATGACCCGCGGATTAAAGTTTCTGTAACGTATGAGAAGATCCCGGAACAATCGCAGGATGAATCAGAGGAGAAGTCCGGTTCTGGCCAGAAACAAAAAGAGGCCATGGAAAGAACATTCGAAACAAGGACTTTGCTCGTCGGCAAAAAAATTACGGAAGGCGATAAGGTAAGTTCCTATTGTATGTTTAGTGACAGTGATCTTGTCTTTGAGCTTTCCTGGCCAAAGATAAAAAATTTTGACGCTGAACTCGTGCCAACCAAAATACTTAATTTTGACAGGACAGAAGTAAAAGAACTCGCTCTTAACTATGTCAATAACGGAGTCTTCTTGAAAAAAACAAACAACGTATGGAAATTGAAAAATAACGAACAAAAAGAGGTGCAGGGAAGAGAGGTGGATTACTTTGTCCGTAACCTTGACGAGTTAAAAGCCAATTACATTGAACAATACAAAGCAACCAACCTGACGCAATTTTCTTTAGATAAACCTCTGCTTACCATTACCGTAAGTTTGGAAAGCGGTGCTGCTGTACTTTACATCGGCAAGAAGAAGGACGCTAACAGCTATTACGCCAAAAATAAGGATTCGGATTATATTTATGTCGTTGGTAGTGAAGTGATTGCCAACCTGATGAAAAACGAAGAGGATTTCACGAAGAGCCTTATTGAGTCTTTGACAAAAGAGGTCGAGGACGCGGCAAAGGCAGCCGTCGGGGAAGTGCCGGTCGGCATCAAACCGCAGGGAAAACCGATGGGCAGTTCCCCTCACGGAGGTTTTCATTAAAATGACCGTGTGGTAGTATAACAATCAAAGTCCGGAAAAACTAAAACAAAATATCCAAACAAGGAATGTCAGTGTAAAGGTGGATAACCTTGCATTCTAATCGTCGGTTTGGATATTTTTGTTGAAATATTTTAAGTAACATAGTATGCATCTTAATAAGTTGCTTTTGAAATAGGTTATAAGTCCGCGTAGGGGAGTTTCGAAGTCGCTCCCAAAGGCAGTCTCGTTTAATCGGGTGATGGTTAAAATCCATAAAGTAAACGTGTATTTTGAGTAAACGACCTTGAAAAAATTACTTATCGCCTTGCCAATTTTTGCAACTTTTGTTTGCATTCCCGTGGCATACAATAAGGTCCCGGCCCGCGAAACAGTTTCTAATCGCAGAACGCCTATAGTCCTTGCAGTTGAGAAGGTGGGTCCCGCCGTTGCAAATATCAGCACAGAGAGGCTTATTACGCAACGACATGTTGACCCGTTTTTTGGATCAAGAAGCGAGCTGTTTGATCAATTTTTTAACGATTTTTTTGGTCAGGGACAAAAACAAATGGTCGAAAGGCCATTGGGTTCCGGAGTTATCATTGATGAAGACGGCTACATTGTCACCAATGAACATGTCGTAAGCCGCGCATCAAAAATCAAGGTCAGGCTATCTGATGGCAGAGACTTTGAGGCAACCATGATCAGTTCTGACCCGATCAGCGACATCGCCGTCTTAAAAATAAATTCTTCCACGCCCCTTCCCTATGTCAAAATGGGTACATCCAGGGATCTTATGATCGGAGAAACGGTAATAGCGCTGGGCAATCCCTTTGGCCTGGAAAACTCTGTTACCACGGGTGTACTGAGTGCAAAGAACCGTACCATGACGTTCAGCAGTGAATATGGTGAAATTAAATATGATGGCCTTATCCAGACCGATGCGCTGATCAATCCGGGGAACAGCGGAGGTCCTCTCATTAATATAGATGGAGAACTTATCGGTATCAATGCCGCAATTGTTAATCAGGCTCAGGGGATTGGGTTTGCAATCCCGGTCGATAAGGTAAGACAAACCCTCGTCAAACTCTTTAATTTTCGTGAGCTCAATAAGATATGGTTTGGAGTACAGGTTGAAGAACAAAATGATGTCTCGAAAGGTATCATGGTTTCATCTGTTGAACCCGGCAGCCCTGCCGACAAGGCGCAAATCAAAAATGGAGACTATATTACCAAAATAGACGTTAAAGAAATTCAGGACATTCTTGATTTTGAAAAATATATACTGAAAAAAAATGCAGGAGATAAATTATATATAACTTTAAATCGTGGCGGACGTGAATTCAAGGTGAACGTTACTCTTGAAAAGGCCCCGCTTCCTTCTGTTGAAAAACTTGCCCTGGAAAAATTAGGACTGTTTGTCCAGGATTTGACCCCGGAACTTGCAAAGCAGTTAAATTTGTGGTGGTTAAAGAGTGGGGTGTTAGTTTCCGGGGTGCAAAAAAACAGTCCTGCTGCCAGCGTTGGGATTGTTGCAGGTCACGTGCTTGTGTATGTCGGCCAATATCGGATCAACAATATTGAAGAACTTGGTGCCTTACTGAAAATTATGCAAAAAGGAGACATCTGGGAGGTGGGTATTGTCTGGTCAGATAAATATGGTGATCACCAGGGTTACGCGAGGATAAAGGTTCGTTAACCTCGGTCACTAACGATAATTCTACGAAGTGAAGTCATAAAGGTACGAATGATTTCCTGCATTGATGCCCTTTTCCCTTCCCCTGTTCCCATGCTCCCCCAGTTCCGGGGAATTGGGGGAGTCAGCAAAATGTTTCCGATATCGTGGTGTCTTTCACAACTGGACCAAAAGAAACTCGGATCCTTCTCTTCTGATTAAATCCTAAGGGTTTGTCTCCTTCTACAAAATAGTATATCACTACTTGCCTCCGGCAATAGCGGGTACTATGGAGATATAGTCACCGTCTTTTACCGGTGTATTGAGGTTACCCATAAAACGGATATCCTCGTCGTTGAGATAAAAATTGATAAACCGTCTGATTTGACCATCATTGTCACAAATCCGTTCCTTGATTCCTTTATAATTTGCTTCCAGATTATCGACAATATCTTTAATATTCTTTCCTTCTGCCTTCACTTCGTCGGCGCCCTTCGTAAGGGTTCTCAGAGGTGTTGGAATGCGTACCATTACTGACATATTTATACCCCCTTCACGTTATAAAAGTAGCCACAGATTTTACGTAACAAGAAAATTTGTAACAGTTTAGTTTTTAGAAAAATTCCAGCAATAATCAATCCTATAGTTATCATGCGCTGTAGTGGCAATTCATGAATTGCCACTACAAACAATCACAAAGGTTTTTTCACCATTTTTTAATGTCCGGTAACCATACCTTACCGGGGCTTATGAAGTTTAATGTACCGCTGCCGTCTTCTCTTCCATAATAGCATCAAATTCAGAGAGAGAAGGGTTGATGATTTTCGGAACTTCCAATTTATCCAGGACAGCCTCCTGGGTCTTAAGCCCATTCCCCGTCACGCTGATTACAATGGACTCGTCACGCGGGATTTTGCCCTGTTCAATGAGTTTTTTTGTAACCGCTACAGTTACACCGCCGGCAGTTTCCGTAAAAATACCTTCCGTCCTGGCTAGCAATTTAATGCCTTCAACGAGTTCATCGTCGGTCACGTCCTCTGCCCATCCTCCGGATACATTGATAGACTTCACAGAATAATAACCGTCGGCCGGATTACCGATTGCTATTGACTGCGCAATGGTCTTGGGCTTTACGGGTTTTATCACATCGGTTTCCTGCTTAACGGCTGTAGTTATCGGCGAGCTGCCACTTGCCTGGGCACCGTGGAGTTTGGTATCCGCTTTATCAATGAGCCCCAGTGTTACGAATTCTTTAATGGCCTTTTCTATCTTTGTAATTAAAGACCCCCCAGCCATGGGAACGACGATATGTTTGGGGGCCTTCCATCCCAGTTGTTCCATGATCTCATACCCATAGGTCTTTGACCCCTCTCCATAGTATGGTCTCAGATTCACATTCACAATTGCCCAGCCATATTTGTCGGCTATCTCAGAACAGAGCTTGTTTACATTGTCATAGTTTCCCCTGACTTTTATTACATTTGTACCGTAAATCAGCGTGCCAACAATCTTACCCTGTTCAAGATCGGCAGGCATGATGATATAACTTTCCAGACCTGCCTGTACGGCCTGGGCAGCTACTGCATTTCCCAGATTTCCTGTCGTGGCGCATCCAACCGTTTTATACCCGAATTCCTTCGCCTTTGTCAGCGCCGTTGAAACGACCCTATCCTTGAAGGAGAACGTAGGATAATTCACGGAGTCGTTTTTCACGTACAGATCTTTTACCCCAAGTACCCTGGCAAGGTTGTTTGCCCTGACAAGGGGCGTGAAGCCGACCTGTGCACCTACCGTTGGTTCACCGTCAACCGGGAGCAGTTCCTGATAACGCCACATCGTTTTGCCGCGGGATTCGATCAGTTTTCTCGTTAAAACCTTCTTGATTCCGTCATAATCATAATCGACCTCCAGCGGGCCAAAACAAAAGCTGCAGACGTGCAGTGGCTCTTTTGGATAGGGTTTTCCACACTCCCGGCATTTCAGACCTTTTACAAATCCCATCTATTGCCTCCGTTCATTTGATTAGGACGCAGATTTCCGCAGATGTACAGAGATAATAAAGATTTAACTTTTTAAACCTTTAAAATCTGATAATCGTTCGACCGAACTCACGACGAAGTCTGTGGTGATCTGTGTCCGAACTCTCCATCAAATAAAAAAGCCTCTTTCTATGCGAATAAGATAGGAAGAGGCTTTTTTATGCACCTATCTTATCTTTTCCCAAAACACGAGACAGGAATTAGCACCAGCATCCTGTCCGGGTAATTCACTGGACAAGACCGGTTGCTGTGGCTTCACAGGGCCAGTCCCTCTGCCACTCTCGATAAGACGAATAAATTTTTAAAATTGTAACTTAAAAAACAAGGTCTGTCAATGAATTATTTTAAAGCTGATGTTACTAAGTCGAGATGTTAATTTTTCAGTAACAATTAAAACAGCAGCACAAATTTATTATTTTTCTCGTGCTTTATTTTTTCACGCGCAGGACATACAGCTACTTTCACGGTGACAAACACCAATGACAGTGGATTTGGTTCGCTTCGACAGGCCATCCTTGATGCGAATGCACTTCCAGGACTTGATAATATTGATTTTAATATTTCTGGTGCGGGTCCCCCTACGATCACACCAGCAATAGCCCTGCCTGCGATTACAAGCCCTGTGATTCTTGACGGCACGACCCAACCAGGCTTTATAGATAGGCCGATTGTAGAATTGGATGGCACCATGGCAGGACTTAATGTGGATGGACTTGTTATTACTGCTGGAACGAGTACCATACGAGGATTGATAATAAACCGCTTTAATCGCGATGGAATTGTGTTAAAAACCAACGGCGGAAATATGGTCGAGAGCTGCTTTCTTGGCACTGATTCTACAGGTATGCTGGATTTGGGCAATGGCCGTGGTGGACTGGTAATCAGTAATGTATCTAACAATAGGATCGGCGGCGCAACGTCGGCTGCACGCAATCTTATTTCCGGCAATGATCTTTCAGGAATCAGTCTTGATGGTGCCGGTGCAACGGGTAACGAGATACAAGGTAACTTTATTGGCACGGATATAACGGGTGCTGTAGCCTTGGGTAATGGTGGATCAGCCAGTACCGTTGCGGGTAATTGGCGTGCGGTGCACCTTAATAATTATGCATCAAACAACACGATCGGAGGAACAGTTCCCGGAGCAGGAAATGTCATTTCTGGTAATTTAGGAAACGGTATCTTTATCAATGGAGGTTCTGAAAATAAAATCCAGGGCAATTTTATTGGTACAAACAGAGACGGCACCGCCTGCTTGCCTAATCATATTGCGGGTATACAAGTTTATAGCGGCAGCAATAATACCATTGGAGGATCAGTTGCAGAGGCACGCAATATTATTTCGGGCAACGGCGTTGGTATCTCCATTTCCGGGGCGAGTGTTGCTTCGGAAGGTAACGTGGTACTGGGAAACTTTATAGGTACCAATGCACAGGGTACGATTTCACTGGGAAATCTGGATGGTGTGCGCATTTCTGTCAATGCTACAAACAATACCATAGGCGGTACAACACCCGAAGCGCGGAATGTCATCTCCGGCAATACCCAATATGGTATTCGCCTTGAAGGCAGTGGAGTAACCGGGAACGATGTGTCCGGTAATTTTGTAGGATTAGGAGCAGATGGAACCTCACCGCTAGCGTGAGTTTATTACAGAAGTTGATATAAAGGCGGGGCGGTAAGCCACAACCTATGATGAAACAATGGGTTGTGGCTATTTTTGTATGACGATTTATGTATACACTGAATAATATAAGAATTAT
>WYAU01000051.1 GCA_011525665.1 Candidatus Brocadia sp. | reverse complement strand
TTGTCATGTGCTGCCCCTTGGAGCGAAATGACTTCAAGGTTGTTCGTTCTTCCTCGGTAAGTTGAATTTTTGTTTGTCTCATGAAGCACAGCATAATGTTTCGATATTAATTTGTCAATATACTAGCAAGAATAAGGATAGGAAAGGCTTTCGCTTCCCCTCCCTCCGAACCGTACAGACGGTCTCCCGTATACGGCTCTCCAGTCAGTGGTTACCCCTTTGGGATTGACAGGCTAATGCATGGGCTGCGGTTACTGTCAACAACCCAAGATTAGCAAAGTATGCATTTGGCCATCTCTGATGGTCTGCACCTCGGCCTCTTCCTTTACCTCCCCGACGCTTTCTCAGGATGCTCCTCAGTCTCATTCGTATCCAACTGTCTATTCCTGGAAATGTCGCTTTGTGGCTGTGTTTAAAGTATTCATTCCAGCCTCTGAGGCTTTTGTTGAGGTCTCCTGTTATACATTTCATGCTTTCTCCTGATGTTCGTCTTGTCTTGTGGCGGATAGTCTCTTTGAACTTATCCATACTTTTCTTGCGTGGCCATCTCATCCCTCGTTCAAAGTGGATCTTCTTCCACTCCCGCTGGTCTTTCTTCCTTCTCCACAGTCTTCACGCATCCACCTTCCTGTCTCCCTTTGCTCCACATCTGTTACGATGTTTCTTCGCTCCTATGGAGGCTCTGTCTCCTGATACAGTCACTCCCTCTATCAGGTATCCCTGATTCATGCACCTGCCTTCCAGCCATTCCGTCTCCAACCACCCATTGCACCCTATCATCGCTTTTACACGCTACCCCTCAGATTGATAGGCTTCCTTTTTTTTCAAAAGGTCTGGGCTTCGCCATTCCCTAGCAGGCTCACCGTTACAACAGGCCGAATCGAGTTCGTCTACCTACGGACTAGCTTTTCACCTCCCGTTGCTCCCCACCCCATCTCACGATGGCGCAGTTACGGTCGGTTACAGGTTTGGAAAGCGTTTTACCTGAAGGGGACTTTCACCCCTCTGACATTGCGCACTCTCAGGCGCACTAGGGTAGGCACCGCCTACCAAAAATTGAGCAATCGGGGTGAGTTCTGCATGAAGGACATGTCCTCGTGGAAACGGGAATTGGACCGAAATAGATTGATTATGGCGGGCAATGCCCGCCCTACATAAAATTGCGCGAATGGAAAATGAGCATACATGCCAAATTATCGAAGGATACGAAAACTGGGTATAACCTATTTCTTTACGGTTGTCACTTACAAGCAAGGTTAGGTAGCTATCTTATCTGATTACGTACTTCTTAATAAAGCAATTGATAATTCATTTTTTTATGAGAAATAGATTTATTTTCCTTTCTTATTGTTTGTTAATTATTTGTGGGACCTTATGTTTGAAGTTGGTATCTGCACAGGACAGGAAATGCCAATACTTTCAACAATGCCAACAGTAACACCGATGCCAGAACCGCCGACAGTAACAACCGGGGAGGCGTCATTGGCAGGTGATAATACTGATGGGCCGTTTGTAAAAATCGGTAAAAGAACTGTATATCCCGAAGACGTATCTTTGGTTGAGAACTATCTCTCAGAAATATGGAGGATGAACAAATACGACACATCTAATAATGTTAAAAAATAATTTTCATAAATTAATTAATTCTCTAAGATAAATCATTAAATCCAAATTCCTTTAAAATTTTTACCCTTTCATAATAAGAATTGTTTATTTTCAATAAATTCCTTGGCAAGTTCAAACTATTGAACTAAAGTCGGACCTCGCAGAAGCCCTTTATCAAAATCAACATTGAGAAACTCTACGAATTTTTTAGCTGTATAAGCTTCAACGAAAATATATGAGAAACATTTTGGGGAGAGTTTGGGGATGATATTCTGCAGGTCAAAAACACCGAGTCTTTGACCTGCAAGGAGTTGTTTGGGGTGAGCGACGGGATTCGAACCCGCGACCCTTAGAGCCACAGTCTAATGCTCTATCCAACTGAGCTACGCTCACCACAGTATAAAATTACGATAACCTGATTTTGTCTTTCTGTATGGCGCGCCAGGAAGGATTTGAACCCTCGACCGCCGGATTAGAAATCCGATGCTCTATCCAGCTGAGCTACTGGCGCTTCAATTAGAAAAATTATATCAACAATAGACCAAATATCAATACAATTTTAGAGTTTACTGCTCTTTTCGCTTTCACATCCGAAATGGAACTAACGTCGCTATTGACTCAATGGTCTTCCTCAAAGGCGTATTTCGCACGTACTTCCAGTTTTCATCCATCCTTCCTTGCTCCGGAGAGGTGATATTGTTGATGATAGGAAATCCCTTAAACCCCTTTTCCACTGTAAAGGCCCGTGTCCTTGTACTCGCCTCTCCCATTGGTATAACATCCGTAACAAAGTCCACGAATACCTGCATATCATCAAAGACTTCTGTCGTTACTACCTGCCCTGTCTTAAAGTTGCCAATCGTAGCATCCGGAATTGTTTCTGCGAGATTAATGCAGGTAAATACAACGTTCTCCCCCACATGGATAGCGCTTCTCGGCACCCCCACCGCCACGTCCTTGAATATGGCATCCACAAATATCTTTTTCACGAAATGTTTTGTGGCTTCCAACGCGTTATCAGGCGCATTTTCCCCCTCCGGTGTATATATGCCAAACGTTAAACCGCTTGCAATGTCTTTAAAAAAATTAACCACAGTACCCACAAATCCCACTTTCTTGCCTTCCCGGATGAGGCCCTTTTCATCGAGATACTTAAAGGAGGCGCCCGTACCAAAGTCCTTAAATATATTTATGAAATTCTCCCCCGCATCTTTGAGATCTTTACACACCCTTGCATAAAATTCAGATTGATCAGCACGATAGCCGATAACGTCAGCATCGTTATCCAGACTGAAATAATCCCCACCAGGATTTGATAGTAATTGATCCTCCTTATACTTTTTAAACTGATCTTTTGACACCGACGACGTATCTTTTTTTGGCGTGGACTGCACTGTCCTCGACTCAAAGGCATTACGTTCCAATTGAGATAACATACCCCCCTCAAGCCTCATAGTCATTATATCACAATTGGTCTCCGCCCTTGCCTCTTGTCTTTTCAATTCGCCATAGATGACATCCTTAAAAGGAGACCCTTCTCCCCTGCTATACGCACCTAATTGGATACTAAAATCCACCTGTTTATCGCTTATCGGCACCCTGGCTGTTTCTAACATGCCCAATCCCTTTTAATAAAAACGATTGTATGTAAAAATATCTCCGTTATAACAGCAACGCAAAACTAATACCTTTACTTCCCAGCCCTGAGATATTCGGCAGGCATAAAGTAACATTATTTTAACTTAATTTACCATACGGTGTTATAAAAGTCCGCTGGCTGTAACCGGAGAAAATAAATCATACGAGAAGGGGCGCAGGAGGGAATATATTTCCCACCCTGTGTTAGTAATTATTTAAGAATACCTATCGTTTCATATAAAAACATGGTACATTCTTTAATTCACCTTTCATTTCAACTAAGCTTTTATACGGGAATAGTGATTATGAAAATCGAACTGAGCACAATGTGTTTTCATCACGGAGACGTCCTAGCAAAGATCAACCGATGCAGGAACCTGATTGAATCACACGGCTTTGAATTTGGCATTCAATTACATAATTCCGTTACCCATGACTTGTATAACAAAATAAAAGGTATTGACGCAGGATTTACTATACATGCCCCTGTATTCTCGGACTACTTTATCAATCTGGCAGATAATGATTTTCACACCATCCTCGCATCATTTCACAACACAGCACACGTTATGCAGTCACTTCACAGCAATGTCGCATTATTTCACGGTTTCTTCATGACAAAGAAGCCCATTAAAAATGACCCTGCCAATTACAACAAGGTCTTGAGCGACGCAATTGACAAGAAATACCGGCTAAAAGATACCCGTGTTATGGACCCCCGGTTCCTGGAGACCGAAGAATTCAGAACTTATCAAAACACCGTGAAAAAGAATATGAAACAGCTCAGGGAAATGTATCCAGCCTATACCCTTTGCCTGGAAAATGACTTTCCCGGCATTGGCAACGGAAACCAGACACCTGCGCACTTAATTCACCTTGATTGCCCGATTTGGCTCGATACCGGCCACCTCTGGGCATCCGCCATTTTACATAATTTTGATTTTTACGCGGGGCTTGACGAGGTTTGTAAGCAATGCCAGTAATCGGCGTACATCTGAATACCAACAGAACCCCGCTCACCTGGAACCTGAAATATCCGGATGGCGATACACACTCGCATTTTTCCCGGCGGTATGACATGAATATGGATAGAATTATTTCCATTCTTAAAAGAAATCAGATTGCCCACTTTACCATCGAGGTATTGGACGGAGACACGGAAGACATACATTTTCTTATTAAAGCATATCGCTCTCCCAATCAATAAGCTTGACAAAATAAAAATTATTTGTATCATCGTGTTCTGTATTGTCGAAATATTTGCTTCTTTTTGATTTTATTCCTCCGTTATATAGCGAGGCAAGTGTCCACGGGATCTTGAATTTTTACTTTGAAACCAGCTCATAGAATTCTTATTGCGTCGGGTATCGCCATTTTTACCTTCCTGGTCATTATGGGGCCGTTGACATATAAAACCCTTGTTCCGGCCATGAAACATGAGTTCGTAAATCATCTAATTTCCGTCCGGGAAATCAAAAAATTACAAATCCAAAACTTCTTCCATGAACGATATGGAGATATCCACGTCCTTTCGAAAAACCCCCTCGTTGTTCAGAGTCTTCCGCGGTTCTCAAATGCCTTTCGGTCCGGCGGATTTGACGATCCGGCTTACAAACAAGTGGATACCTACTACGGCCCTCTCATTGAACACTTCCTCAGGCAATACGGATATAAAAATATATTTTTAGTGGATACAGACGGAAACGTGGTCTTTGGGGTCAAAAGGGATGAATATCTGGGAACCAACCTACGTACGGGTGAGTACAGTTCTTATTCTATCGGAGAATTATTTAAAGAAGCATTAAACAATATCAAATTCTCCGATCTGACATGGTGTGAAGAATCAAAAGATTTCATATTCATGGCTGCTGCGCCGGTATATGACCTTGCCAACCGGCTTTTAGGCGTCGTTATCTCGGAAACACCCTATTCTTCGATCGATATCATTTTGTCCCAGAGAGATGGGCTGGGGGAGACGGGTGAGATTTATATTGTAGGCGACGACTATTTCATGCGGTCCAAATCAAGATTCATAACACAAAACACCATTCTGAAGCTTGAAATCAATACAATGGCTACACGGGACGCCCTTCGTGGAAACACCGATGTTCAGATTGTAAAGGATTATCGGAATATCCCGGTTATCAGCGCATATACGCCGCTTGATAATCTGAAAGATGTCACGTGGGCGCTGTTAATAGAAATGGACGTAAAAGAGGCATTTTACTCCATTCTAACCCTGAAAACAAAACTGATTATTATCGGCGCAACAATTGGAAGTATTACCGGTATATACCTTTATTTTACCCTCCGGAAAAAACGCTCAGGAAATAATCTCTCAGTACCTTCGTAGGGTATATACAAACCGGATATTCCCGAAACTGAACAGTTTCATTATAAACAAGCCTTTCGCACACTGTTTCAATTTCACTTCGTTTCTTTTGAACTTGGGCAGCTATACCCATCAAATTTAATTTATTCAGTTCTTTGATTTGACGAAAATAACGCCTCTTTTCCTCCTTGCCACAAAACGCCATCATCTCTAATAATCTCTTCTTCTCATTGACTCTATTTATAAATTCTCCATCACTTTGTACCTCCTCCGGGGCATATTGCTCCGGGTTGTGGCCCATCTTCTTGAATTCTTGTTGAAGTGCCAGCAGAGTCCTCGTATCCGTACCATCAGATGTATCGAACGGCAAAAAAAGTGTCGCCGAGGTTGTAATGAACGCAGGAGGGTCAATTCCAAAAAATTCTTTAATAATCTCATCGGTAATTGTATCGTATTTTGCCCCTCCAATCCCATGAATAAATACATCAGAAAAGAATAATCGGGAAAACATTGTTGCCGTGATCGCCCGCGGACGTATCTTCGTCTGGTCTTCTTTCAAGGACTTCACTAACGATACGTCATTCTCCTTCTCTCCGTTATTATCGAGTGTAACGAAAACGTCTTCTCCGTTGGTAACTTTTATAGACTGCCCTTCCCGCATCATATAACACTTTTCCTTCGAACCACCCGACTTCCATATCCAAAAGGGTACTTCGACTAAATCCCCAGCAATCTTTAAATCCGGAAGCGGATTTGCCTTTGAACGAATCTTGTGAATGCCGCGGTATTCAGACAACTTCTCGTTGTAAATTTTAGCAAATCGCTCCGCCTCATAAATAATGTGCAACAAAAAATGATAGAATCCATCAGTATTGCACATCCGGGAAACGGGAACTTCAAGATTTTTAATGTAAAGATCCCCTTCCAGGGCATATCTTGCAGCAGTGAATAAACCAACCATGTCAATGCAGCCCCGATGATAATATTCTTCAACACGATTGATAAATACCTCAAATGCAGCCTGCATATGTTCAGAGGGTGATCTCATTCTTTCGCCTGAAGCATTTTTCCTGAGCAGGATTAATACCTCCTCTTTGAATTGGAGTATAGTTCGGAGGTCGTCAAACACAATTTCTTCATATGCGACGTTGTCCTTTCCCTTTACAAACGCCACCTTCTGAATATATGCAGGTTTCTCCGATAACATCGGCACATACATAAAACCCCTGTTGCAGGCATCGTTGTCTACAATCATATTTACCCCAACGCCGCCCACCTTTTTCACGAGATATTGTGTAAGATGATTCTTGATCCACACCCCCGGATAGTACAAAATGGGTTCGTGGCCCGTCTGGATAATTGAAATATCCTTAATCCACTCGGAATCAAGGTTCATTCCTTTACAGGATAATTTTCCCCCGGTTCTCTGAGATAACGAGTTTTTTTGAGTATCATCCCGCAGAGGAAGGCATTGACTCTGTTGATTTCTGTGAATCAGGGATTGAATCCCCTCCGTATAGTCTATGGCCATAGTTAATAAATCCTCACGGGTTTTATCTCGCAATACCTGAAAGGGAATGCCATTCATTTCGAATTTGTAATTATGTATCTTCTGCCGATTTTCATGTACCAAATCCGGTATCCGATCCATTACTGGATCAACAAAGACTTCCCTGTCATTTTTTGGCACTTTATAAGTAATATTTTTCATTGCCATTTTTTCTTAATTCTGTTTAAGTATGCCAAAATAAAGTTTACTCAGACTTCGTATGCAACAAGAGAACACAAGTTACATCATTTGCAACACATGATACTGGACACATGACATAAGACGCAAGATAATAGATAGAAGGTAAAGATGAAAATTGTATCATCCGGCTTGTACAAAATATCTGGCATAAGGCTTTATTATTCCTTGGAGTAAAACAAGATTGCCCGTGAATCTTAACGAAATCCTGTTCTGGGCTGAAAGAGAAGATTCGGAAAGTGACGAAATGTCCAGCAGAGACGTTTGCCGGACAGCGTGCAAAGTTGATACTTCCAGAACTTACCACAACAGCATGGCGGGTTCGATGCGTAACGCTTATTTGTTTATAGTTAAGATTTAACGTGCTGTTGTGCAGCAGGCGTACGGCCCGGACCTGATAATGTTTTGCGTCATCTCCAAGATTACCCGATATGGTTATAGGCTTGCGGATGTTCGGGTGGACAAAATTCCGATGACTGCCTTTACCACCGTGATCCACGAAGCCCGCCTTTGGCCCTGTTTGTTGGTTGCATAACGAGCTGCATAAGTTACGAAGGTAAGAGGCGGGCGGCTGTACAGCCGCCCGCCCCCCGGCGTCAGCAAGATGCGATTGTTAGCGCCCAAACTTGTTATACAGCAAATTTTATTTTTTGAATACACCATTTTCTCAGAAATTACTTTACTCGGCACTATGAAATACTCCATTGTCTCTCTTGGCCTATTACAACGCAGATCAACCAACAAATAAATATGATTGTCCGATACCTGCTCTTTTTCTTTATTTCGTAAGAAGCCGGAAATTGAATGTGCAAGCATTTGTCTTAACTTGAACCGAATATGTATTTCGACAAGACTGGTCTGTTGCCAAGATATCGGTCCAACGCACATTGCAGTTAATGTCTTTATACCATTAGTCATATATCCCATAGTCATTCTTATAAGATACGGCCCGAGCAACAACTTCCGCCAATACTACTATGTCCTCAACACAGAATATCTTCGTTATGGTTTTATCAAAAAGTATATTTGCTTCAGGGACAAACTCTTCATCCGCATCCCAGAGTTCAATTAATATGGGGACACTTTCAAATGCCTCAACCACAATTGCTACGTCTGCGCGGTTTATTTTTTGGGCAGGCAAATTATGCAATACTGATAATATATCGAATATGTTATTTCCGTACCTTTTCATTATCACATCAGTAGATCGTTTCTTAAACACTTCGGCAAAGCCGTTTATAGCAGTGAGCCCGTGAAAACTAAGATATTCTCCACTGACTACCGGTAAGCCTGCTATCTTTTGAGAAAGATAATGAAGGATTAAGACAGTTCGATGATCCTCTATTGATGTATTATGGGGTAATGATAATACTTTTCGAAACGTAACATTAACTATGTACTCATTACCAAGAAATTTCACTTTTGTATTATTTGATATACCCGAACCTAAGAGGTTATCCCAAGACCTTGTTATTGCTATCTCTAAACTCATGTCGAAGTTATTTTGCCATTCCTGTGTGATAACAAATAATATTAAAAAACCACTCAATAACTGCTCATACAGCTTGTATTTCTTAGGCATAACGATGTTATTAACAATTTTTCTTTAATTTGACAAATAGTACAGCGTAAGTCAAGGAAATTGGCATAAATATTGACATATAAAATTCTCACTACTATAATTCTAACTTGTTAGCATTACACATTGAGTGATAACAAGAAAATAGGATAAGTATCCATGCTCATTATCCCCTCTGCCGCTTTATACACTAAAGAATAACCTTAAAACGAAAAAGACAGAGAATTGACAACAACCACTTTACGTTCAGGAAAATAAATGATCGAAGATAAGAAAGAAAAGATTTTAATCCTCGACTTTGGCTCTCAATACGCACAGCTTATTGCACGTCGGGTGAGAGAGAATAACGTTTACAGCGAGATTGTATCACACAAGATTACCGCAGAGGAGATCCGAAAAATCAATCCAAAAGGTATTATCCTCAGTGGTGGTCCAGCCAGCGTATATGTGAAGGATGCCCCACGATGTGATGAAAAAATATCCACACTGGGAATACCCATATTAGGCATCTGTTACGGGATGCAACTTGGTTGTCAGATGCTGGGCGCCACGGTGAAACCAACGCCTACGCGTGAATACGGAAGAACAGCCTGTACGGTTAACAACGAAAGCAAGTTATTCAAATCACTTGTCAAAGACATCACCGTATGGATGAGTCACGGTGATCAGGTTGTTGAATTACCTGAGGAATTCGAGTCACTTGCACGTACTCGGAATTGCCCTTATGCTGCCGCTAAACACAAAACAAGGCCATTCTCCGGGGTACAGTTCCATCCCGAGGTTACCCACACCCCTCAGGGGAGCGAGATCATCCGTAATTTTCTCTATGAAATTTGTAGTTGCACCGGGGACTGGAAGATGGATTCCTATATAGAAAAATCTGTAAGTGACATTCGCGGACAGATTAGAGACAGAAGGGTAGTGTGCGGGCTGTCTGGTGGGGTTGATTCAGCAGTAACGGCAGCGCTCATCCATAAGGCCATCGGCAACCACCTGTCCTGCATTTTTGTCGACAACGGACTTTTGAGAAATTATGAGGCCGAGGAGGTTACTAAAACGTTTAAAGAAAATTTCGCGGTAGACCTGCACGCCATTGATGCACGAGATCGATTTTTGGATAAATTAAAAGGCGTGACCGACCCGGAAAAAAAACGTACGATCATTGGACACGAATTCATTGCAATTTTCAAGGAAGAGGCAAAAAAGATATCTCAGGCAAAATTCCTGGCTCAGGGCACGCTTTATCCCGATGTTATTGAAAGTATCCCTGTCCACGGAGGTCCGACAGCAACTATTAAAAGCCATCATAATGTGGGTGGCCTACCGGCAGAATTGGGCTTTGAACTGGTAGAGCCCCTGCGATTTTTATTTAAGGATGAGGTACGAAAAATAGGCGAGGAACTTGGCTTACCGGAAGAATTGGTCTGGCGTCACCCCTTTCCGGGACCGGGACTCGCCATACGGATTATTGGTGAGGTGACAAAATCCCGCTTAGAAATCCTTCGCAACGCCGACAGGATTGTTATCGAAGAAATACGCAAGGCAGGTCTCTATCGCTCAATAGCACAATGTTTTGCGGTACTTTTACCGCTGAGCACCGTGGGAGTGATGGGGGACGAAAGGAGTTACGAAAACGCCATCGCCATCCGCGCTGTAGAGACAACTGACTTTATGACCGCCGACTGGTACCCTATCCCGCATGAGGTGCTCGGAATCATTTCCAACCGGATTATTAATGAGGTCAGGGGCATCAATCGGGTGGTTTACGACATTAGCACGAAACCACCGAGTACTATCGAGTGGGAATAAGCGCCCAGGTTGTGTATTCATAATGCTTTTTATGAACAAAAGGCGTAACAATGCGGTATTTTAAAAAAGCATCCGGACCTGAACGGGTCGGGATATATAGCACGACATTTATGTCGATACCCTGCGAACTGAAGTTCGCGCTACATAAACGGTAAAACCTGGTTTTTAGGGCTTTTTCACAAAACTACATTATGACAAATATTTTATTTTTGAGAGGAATACTTCTATTATGAAATGTCCACATTGCCTCGAGTCATTTCACGATTTCTACGAGGTCATACCGGTTGGCAACGATGCAAGCGGCGATTGGGGTGTTATTAGCAGGAAATGTCCATCCTGTGAGCGGGTGGTACTTGTCTTGGGAAGCGGCAAAATTGGTAGTATCGGCGGTCGACACATCTTAGACTACATCAAAGATGAGCGTCTCATTTACCCCCGAGCTCCGAGTCGTGTGCCACTTTCAAAAGAAGTCCCGGAGGAATTTGCAACGGGATACAGAGAGGCGTGTATAGTTCTTGCCGACAGTCCAAAGGCAAGTGCTGCCTTAAGTCGTCGCTGTCTACAAAACCTGTTGCGAGGAAACGCAAAAGTTAAGCCATCCAATCTTGCAAATGAAATCCAGGAAGTGATTGACAACGGAAGTTTACCGCCGTACATAGTGGAGTCTATCAATGACGTTCGGAACATTGGCAACTTTGCAGCCCATCCAATCAAGAGTGAACGGCCTGGTGAGATTGTAGACGTTGAACCAGGTGAGGCAGATTGGAATCTCGATGTGCTGGAAGCCCTGTTTAATTTTTACTTTGTTCAACCTGCGATAATAAAAAGGAAACGGGAAATACTGAATCTCAAACTGAAGGAAGTTGATAAAAAGGGTACGAAAAGGGGTTAGCTCATTAATTCCGGCATTTCAGCACATGCCGGAATAATATCTGCAGCCGGTGCATCTATTTTTTTAGTGTTCCCGGGAGAGGGCTTTTTTGATTTTGTGTTATAATGAATCTTTATTTCTGTATTGTTACAACTCCCCGGGTTCCCTCGTTGTTAGAATTTTTCAATCGCCTACAACGCCTACAAAGCACGACAAATAATGATTCATACCCCCCCCCTGCGTCTCGCCCACTGAGGAGAACAACGACTGACTGTACCCCGTGGTGTGGTGGAGGGTGGCAACTGTCCCCGCTGGCGGGGTAAGGGGGTGGACTCTTCTCTTTCTTCAATCACTGATTTCAACTCTTTGTACAGAAAGTCTGATATGTAGTGCAGCACCGGCCTTCGTAAGATTTCTCAAAAGAAAGAATCAAAGAGTGCAAATCATCAAATTACCGATGATTGTCCTCAACAACTGCATGCACACAGATGTCGGCACAGTGGTTTTCGAAGGAGTCTCTGTAGCTGCAATAACCGTGGGTGAAATCGACAACTATGAGATTCACTATCAGCCTTCTGGTCCTTCTTGTCTTCTTGCTTTCTCAGTATGCCCACTATTAACGTGTACAAACGATACAACACGGCATCATAATTCTCCCTGAGAACATACCCTCCAATGGTCTCTCAGGAGAATTCACTGCCTGATATTTGGATAGGCTTTCATTTTCCATAAATCTGGTATTATATTTTTGTTGGAGACAGGGACAAACGGCTGTTATTGTATCTTTCACAGTAATCAGGGAATCAAGAATTCACTAAAACAATAAAAATGATGATTTGATTAATAACTAAAAAATGGTATATTATGGAAATTACAATTTTATCCTGTATTCTGACACCACGTTTTCATTTAGAGCACGGATAAACAAGTTTGTCCGTGCCACCCGTAATTTTGAAATTCACGGTAGTAATCACTATGGTTTTTTGATCTCTTTATGACAAACAAAACACGTGTTTCTATCGTCCGCTGTACTGATTATGACCGTGAAAAGGTCAATGAGGCCATTGGCAAGACCTTTGACCATTTCGGTGGTATCCATAAAATTATAAAAAAGGGTACTAAGGTATTGCTAAAGCCAAATTTCTTAAAAGAGAGCGCGCCTGATGAATGTGTCGTTACCCATCCGGTGGTCATAGAAACAGTAGCCCAAAAGGTGCTGGAAATGGGCGCAATACCGATTATCGGTGACAGTCCCGCCTTTGGCGCCGTATCGAAGATTGCCGGTCGCTTAGGTCTGAACAAATTTGCAGAAAAGCACGGCATAGAAATCATTGAACTCGATGTGCCACGCAAGGTAAAGGCAGCCTGTGGAACACAATCATTTTCGCTCACAATTTCCGGCAGGGCGCTGGATGCAGATGCCATCATTAACCTTCCCAAGCTCAAGGCACATGTACAATTGCTCTATACCGCAGCGGTAAAGAATACGTATGGATGCGTCAGTGGCAAGAGGAAGGCGTGGCGACATTTTACATCAAATAATGATCTCGCGTGGTATACGGAGATGTTGTTAGCCAATTATCATGCCGTAAAACCTACTTTCACGATCGTTGATGCTATTGTGGCTATGGAAAAACGCGGACCTTCCGGAGGAATACCAAGGCAGGTTTCCTTGATCCTCGGTGGCACCGATTGCATTGCTATAGACCGGATTGTTGCAGAGGTTCTTAACATTCCTCCTTCCCAAGCACCTCTCTTGCGAACGGCAAAGAAACACGGTACAGGAGAGCAAAACTTAAACAAAATAGAAGTCTTGGGTGAATCACTATCCACATCGAAGGTGTCAGATTTTGAACTTCCTGATCTGATACCAATAGGATTTGATACCCTGCAGGTTGTCAAGAGTCTTGTGAAACATTTGTGGTTAAAGCGTTTTAGCAACGCCTTCTTGCTGCTTTTAACTTTATGTGTTTTATCGCCGATGAATGCCTTTTCAGAAGCTGACAGAATAAAAAATTTTCCGGAACAGGTAGCCCTTGACGATATTATTCATATACCGACGGGTCAAAAGGTGCTGTTTTCCAGCCTGCATCATTTTTTTGATTGTGCCAGTATCATCTATGTCGGTGAAACCCATGCCAACAAGGTTGCACATCAGGTTCAAGTGAAGGTGCTCAAGACTTGTTATGAAAAATTCGGTGGCAATGTAGTCATTGGCATGGAGATGTTTACGCGGCCATACCAGCCTTTTTTAGACCAGTGGATTGCCGGAGAAATAGACGAGCAAAAATTCCTGGAAGAGACACGCTGGGATAAGGAGTGGGGATACGATTATAGCCTGTATAAAGACATCCTGGATTTCGCCCGCGAAAAAAAAATCCCGGTAATCGCCTTAAACGCACCCAGGGAAATGGTAAAAATGGTAAGCAAACAAGGGTTAAAAGGTTTGAGTGAGGAAGAGAAAAAGCAATTACCTGAGATTGATACGGCCGATTTCTTTCATCGGGTTTATCTGGAGAGGGCTGTCCGTGAGCATATGGTTGACCGTTCAGCAGATTTAGAAAAGTATAACGATGTACAATGCCTGTGGGAAGAGTACATGGCTCAGACAATTACAAACTATCTGTCCTCCTGGGAGGGTAAAGACAAGAAGTTTCTCGTCTTTGCCGGAAACGGACATATTATATACGATTTCGGCATCCCGAAGCGGGTATTTCGCAGAACTTTTTTACCCTATTACACAATTTATCCGGCCGAATTTCACGGGACGAAACCTGTAGCCGACCAAGACCTGTTTTTATCGGAAATTCCGTTAGAACCGGCCGATTTTATGTGGGTTATCCCCCCTTCCGGCATACAGGAAAAACGGGTCTATCTGGGAGTCCAGATACAAAGAACAGGCGACAACAAATTGGTCATACAGGAAATAACTACCGGCAGTCCTGCTGAAAAGGCCGGATTCATGGTAGGCGACATTATTCTTTCGATTGATGGGAAAATCGTGAAAAATGTGATGGAGTTGGTTCATTACCTCCAGACGAAGCAGTTTGGTGATACCTGTACGGTCGATATCGAACGAGGCGGGAAGAGGATTTCTTGCGAAGTTACCCTTTTTGAGATGGGAGAGGAATAATAATACACCACAAAGACTCACAGGCTTTGTCGTAAGTCTTCGGAGTCAGCTCAGCCGACGGACGCAAAGAGTTTTAAGATTTACGTTGAAATTTTCCCTGCCAACGTCCATCTTATTTAAAGCTTTGCGCTCCCGGAGTCTTTGCGGTAAACTATGAAAACTATGCAGACAAAACTGTCAACACAATACAATCCAAAAGAAATTGAAGAGAGGTGGTATCAGGTGTGGGAGGAAAATGGGCTTTTTCATAGCGCGCCGGACCTCTCAAAAGAACCGTACACCATTGTCATTCCCCCTCCGAATGTAACTGGCGTCCTCCATATGGGACATGCACTAAATAATATCATCCAGGATATTTTAATTCGCTGGAGGCGTATGCAGGGATACAATGCCCTCTGGATGCCCGGTACGGATCATGCCGGTATTGCCACTCAGAATGTAGTTGAAAGGGAACTGGCGACAAAACGTATCAAACGCGAGCAGCTTGGACGGGAACGTTTTCTGGAAGAAGTCTGGAAATGGAAGAATCAGTACGGGTCAACCATTATCAGTCAATTGAAGAAGCTGGGGAGCTCCTGTGATTGGGCGCGGGAACGGTTCACCATGGATGAAGGGCTTTCCGCTGCGGTAAAGGAAACTTTTGTGCGTCTCTATGAGCGGGGATTAATCTACAAGGGGAAATACATAATCAACTGGTGCCCGCGATGCCGTACTGCCCTGGCTGACGACGAGGTTGAACATGAGGAACATGAAGGACACCTGTGGCATATAAAATATCCGTTCAGAGACGCCCCGCATCTCTTTCTGATAGTAGCCACAACCCGTCCGGAAACCATGCCGGGAGACGTCGCAGTAGCCGTTAATCCAAAAGATGAACGTTACAAAGACATGGTCGGTGAAATCCTCACCCTTCCCGTTATAGGACGTGAATTACCCATCATTGCCGATGAATTTGTTGATCCATCCTTTGGTACGGGTGCGGTCAAGGTTACTCCTGC
The DNA here is from genome assembly GCA_011525665.1 of Candidatus Brocadia sp. Classification (GTDB taxonomy): domain Bacteria; phylum Planctomycetota; class Brocadiia; order Brocadiales; family Brocadiaceae; genus Brocadia. The sequence goes on along the minus strand of WYAU01000051.1, from coordinate 13,359 downwards.
CCATGATCCCAATGATTTTGAGATGGGCAAACGCCACAACCTGGCCCCGGTTGTCGTTATGCAGGAAAACGGAACTATGAATGAATTTGCAGGGGACTATGAGGGAATGGATCGATTTGAGTGCAGGGATGCCTTAATAGAAGAGTTAAAATTAAAGAAACTTATCGAAATGGCCACTCCTCATAAGCACTCGGTTGGGCATTGTTACAGGTGCCATACCGTTATTGAGCCCTATATTTCTGACCAGTGGTTTGTCAAGATGCGCCCCCTTGCAGATGCCGCCATTAAGGCCTCCCGGAAAAAATCAGTGACCTTCTTTCCTGACCGTTGGGAAAAGATCTATTTGAGTTGGCTGGAAAATGTACGCGATTGGTGTATTTCACGACAAATCTGGTGGGGACACCGTATCCCGGCGTGGTATTGCCAGGACTGTGGCGCAATTACCGTAGCACTCGATGTACCCACGAAGTGCTCGAAGTGCAATAGCGTGGCTATAAAACAGGATGAGGATGTGCTCGACACCTGGTTCAGTTCTGCCCTGTGGCCTTTTTCAACGATGGGCTGGCCCAGTGAAACGCCGGAGTTGCAGTATTACTATCCGACATCTACCCTGGTTACCGACCGGGGGATTATCTATTTCTGGGTGGCACGGATGGTCATGATGGGGCTTGAAATCATGCGGCACGTCCCATTCTCCACCGTTTACATACACGGAACGATCCTCGACGAACAGAGCCGGAAGATGAGCAAATCACTGGGCAATGGTATTGATCCCCTCCTCATGATCAATCAATACGGTGCAGATGCCGTGCGATTTTCGATTATCGTGCTCACCACAGAGGGACAGGATATAAAACTCTCGGAAAGCCGGTTTGAAATGGGTCGCAACTTCACCAATAAATTGTGGAATGCGGCACGTTTTATCGTCATGAACCTGGAGGAGGAACATCCGGAAGAGATTCAGCTGGAACCAGCAGACTATCAATTTGAAGACAGGTGGATCCTCAGCCGGTTGAATACCACTATTAAGGCATGTACCTTATATCTGGAGCAGTTCAAATTTAATGATGCGGCCATGAAGGTCTACGATTTTACCTGGCACTCCTTCTGCGACTGGTACCTGGAAATCGTAAAAACACGTCTGTACGAACCGGTAAGTTCTAAAGACAAGAAATTGGCACAAACCGTACTTGCAAAGGTTTTCGGTCAGATATTACATCTGCTGCATCCCTTCATCCCTTTTATTACAGAAGAATTATGGCAAAACTTGAAAGGCGTGGTCTCCAAAAACAAAATCACCGTTCAGGAAGACATGGGTCACGAGTATCTTATACGCGACGTCTGGCCCCGGCAGGACAAACGATTTGAAGACCAGGTTTCCGAAGAAAACATGGCTGTCCTGCAGGGCATTATCCGGGCTATCCGAAATATACGGAGCAAGATGAATATCAAGGAAAAACAAAAATTAGACGCTGTTATCTCTGTCTCCGGAGACGGTGAGTATACGGTGACGGAACATTCGGATCTGCTCAAGCGAATGGCAAATATTGAATATTTAAAAATCGGCAAAGATCTTGCCAAGCCTGCTAACTCTGCCTGCGAAGTTATTGCGCCAACCCTCTCCGGTGAATACGATTTGTCAAAAGGATTGTTTCTCGGCCAACAAATACAAGTATTTATACCTCTTGCGGGGATTATCGATCCAATCGCAGAAAAGGAACGCCAATCACAACATTTGAAACAACTGGAAGATTACTTACGGGTGGTGCGGCGCAAGCTGGAAAATAAAAACTTTGCCGCACGGGCACCCGCCCACGTGGTAACGATGGAACAAAATCGGGAAAAAGAACTGTTAGAGCAAATATCGAAAATAAAACTCATTTTGAACGACCTTGGATAAAGAGACTATGAAAAGATTGTATTTGATTATTTTATGCTGTGTAACTGTGTCATGTGTTGTCTTGGTTTCATTCCTCCATGCGGATGCCCCTGGCGCAAAAGCGCTGACCAAAAAATGCCCAACGTGCAATAAATTATTCTCAGATGAAACAAAATTTTGCGGTGATGACGGAACTAAATTAATCGATATTCCCATGAAGATGATTTGCCCTGAGTGTAAAAAAGAAGGGGCATCAGGTGAAAAATTCTGTAAGGAACACGGCAAGAAACTCGTTCCACTTTCAGAACCTGCCGCTGCCCCGGAATCAGATTCTTCACAGCAAAAAAAGGAGCTTGCTAGAAAGTATTATCAGGAAGGCAATGCCCATTGCGATGCAGAATCATATGATTTGGCAATAGAGGCATATAAAAAAGCTGAAGAGGCGTTCCCTGATTTTCCTGCATTGCACTACAACATGGGATGGCTTTACAGCAAACTGGGCAATGCGGAGCAGGCCATTTACCATCTGCAAAGGTATATTGTTCTTGCCCCGGGCTCCCCTGACATTACCGAAGTGCAGAGTTACGTAGTTATACTGAAAAACGCTGCAGAAAAACGCAGGGAAGCCATGGATGCCTTTAAGAGCAGGAATGAATTAATGAAAAAGGCACTCATCGAGCAAAAACAAAAACATGACAGTGTGGTGGTACCGGCTGGTGAATTTATCATGGGCTCCAATGAAGCAAGAGAGGATACCTATCCCGAGCGTAAGGTCTACCTTGATGCATTTGAAATCGATCGTTATGAGGTGACAAATGCACAATACTGGGAATTCCTGGATTACATGAAGAGGACAAATGACCACAGCAAATGTTTTAAAGGAGAACCCAGCGGAAAGGACCATACCCCCCGATTCTGGGACAACGAGTACTATAATAATCCGGATTTCCCCGTTGTGCGCATTGATTGGTATGATGCATACGCTTATGCAGCCTGGGCAGGAAAAAGGCTCCCCACAGAGGCAGAATGGGAAAAGGCAGCAAGGGGTCTCGATGGACGAAAGTTCCCGTGGGGAAATGAATGGGACCCGGCGCGATGCAATCTCAGCGGTGAGCCTAAATCCGTTGGGAGTGTTGAGAATGGAAAAAGCGTCTATGGTTGTTATGATATGGCGGGCAGTGTCTATGAATGGTGCGCCGATTGGTATCTGGATACATACTATCAGGAGGCCCCTTCCCGAAACCCGAAAGGTCCTGACAATGGTCTTCGGCGCATAATACGCGGAGGTTCACGATTTTCACAACCTTTTCAGGTACGAACGCACACCAGAAAATCAGAACAGCCAAATCTCTTTAACTTAGGATTGGGTTTCCGATGTGCTAAGGATGCAAAAACGGAATAATCACATATTGTTCGTCTTTGTCAAAAATATGGAACCACTTAACCTTATTTTTTGTTTTAAAACAAAGTCACTAGGTATTATAATACTTAATTAGAGTTCAATTTAACCGTTTTATTATGAAAGGAGTAAATGCGTGAAGCGTATAGGATATTTTGTAAGCGTTGTGGGAATTGCATTTGTTTTATTGACTTCTTCTGCAGTCAAGATGACACAAGCCTCCAGTTGTTGCGGCACAAAAGAAGCTTCTGCCGCTGAAAAGTCAGCGGCAAAGTGCGTGGTCTGCGGCAAGGCAGTTGATAAGGATAAAGGTGTAAAGGTAGAATGTGAAGGGAAGTCGGTTACCCTCTGCTGTAACGATTGTGCAGCCGTATTTAAAAAGGATCCTTGCAAATTCTGTGATGATGAAAAATGTGAAAAACGGAAGTCACCTCATCACGAAGAAGGTCATCATTAAGAAATAATCACAATAATAAATTCAAACCCTTAAGAGTATTTTTCAATAACGAAGAGGCGTTCTTGCATAAGAAAATGCAAGGACGCCTTTTTTGTTTCTGTAGTTGCCCGGTCTGTTCTTATTTTGCTACCTTCGAATCAGTTCTTTTATCTTATCTTTCAGTTCTCTTAAGTCTGAGGACTTTATAATATACGCATCGGCCGCCCATGACATAAAGTCATCTTTGTAACTGCTGTATGCAGTGTTAATAATAATCGGTATCTTTCTGTGTTCGTTTAAGATCTTTCCCATCGCTTCGATCCCGTTCATTTTAGGCATATTAATATCCATTACAATCAGATCCGGCAATTGCTCCCTTACCCTTTTTATAGCCTCAAGGCCATCCCTTGCCGTAATAATATTATATCCTTCTGTTGACAATTCCTGCTCATAGAGCAAAAGCTGATTTTTATCGTCCTCCACCACGAGAATAGTTTTCATCGTTCACCTCCTTCAGAAATTGTTCTTGTCCCTTTTTTACCGGCAAGAAGATAGAAAAAGTTGTTCCTTCGTGTAATGCGCTTTTCACTTTAATAGAGCCCTCATGGTCTTCCACAATCTTACGGGATACCGCCAATCCCACGCCGGTCCCGTTTACCTTTGTCGTAAAAAAGGGTATGAAGATATTTTGCATTGCTTCCGCCGTCATACCCTCGCCGGTATCAGTAATATTAATTTTAACGTTTTCTTTTTCCATCATGGTTTCTATTGTCAGGGTACCGCCGTCAGACATTGACTCCACTGCGTTTTTTATCAGATTTAAAAATACCTGTTTGACCTGGGTAGGATCTATATTAATTTCCGGTATAAGGGTGCTTAATTTTTTTATCAACTGAACGCGTTTTTTTTTGAAATACGGATCCATCAATGAACACGTATTTTCCAATATTTCATTTACACGAGAAGGCACTTTCACTGGCGCCTGTTCCACAGGTTTACTAAAATCCATTATATTCGCAAGGATTCTTTCCAACCGGCCAACCTCTTCAACAATTATCTCTACATTCCGTTTTATCTGGTTATTGTTCGTGGGTTCCCGTAAAATCGCCCTGGCGAATCCCCCCACGGTTACCAAGGGATTACGGATCTCATGAGCAATATATGCCGCCATGTTTCCTATAACCGCAAGCCGCTCCGAGCGAATGAGCCTTTCCTGAGTCTCTTTGAGCTGCTGAATCTTTTCTTCGAGTTTTTTATACGCATCTGCATTCGCAATTGCCAGCGCCGCACGGTTAGCAAAGATACTTAACAGTTCAACCTGATCCTCTGTTATTGGTTTGTTACTGTAAACATTATCAGCGCAAATTACCCCGATCGCTTCGTCTTTAACCACTAACGGTACACAGACAAATTCATTTGCATTAATCATACTTACAAACTTTTTGTTGCTATTCGGATTACGAAAGGCATCCCTTTCTAAAATAGGCTTTTTTGTTTTTATACAGGAGACAATGATCTCTTTTTCATCTGTTAAAGAATAGGCCATCAGCCGTGTAATCATGTGCAACGGCGTATCCTCACGATAATGGTCTTCCGATGCCTGAACAAGGTCTTCTAACTTTTCATACTTGCTGACTATTTCATTCCATATCTTGCTCGCCTCTTCCCAGCTGGAGGGGCCAACGGCCATCTTGCCGTAAACAATGTTTCGTTCCTTGTCCACCAGAAAAAGCCTTGCGCGATTGAACCCCAATGCAGACCCAGCAGTGACACATGTCAAAATCAGGTGAAGTACCCGGTCAATTTGCAACTGCCCTTGCATTAACTCCGCGAGTTTTCGCAACAAAGAAAGCCGGCGAATTTTTTCTTCCTGCTCCGTGGTATCAGTCGAAAGCTTCAGTAACTGGATAATATCGCCATTCTCGTGTCTGACAGGTATTGAGATATTTTTTATATACCGCCTTTCTCCTTTTTCTGTAATTAGCTGGGTCTCACTCACCTGTCGTTTACCGCTTGACAGCGCCTGAAGAACAGAACAATATTTATTTTCCTTGCATTCACATTTATATACCTCACGGCAATTTTTCCCTACGGGACTATCACTTAAATTGAGTATTTTGAAAAGGGTCTTGTTGGCCCAGATAATATTCAGATCTTTATCCATTATGGATAATCCGGCACCAAGCGCATCCACGATGTCATTTACAACGTTGTCGAATTTCTTTTTTAGAACGTGTGGTAACACCATAATCCGCTCTTCATATTTGGCTTTGGCATGATTCATCCCGCATGCACAATTTTTTATAAAGCGCAACGTACTCCCCTGCACTTCTTTCCAAAGACCAATCCTGTGCCATCCCGTTTCTCATAAGATGAGTCCATTGTGTCTTGTCCTTAGTAAATAAATCCACAGCCCTTATGACAGTGGCCAACAATAAATCCGGGTCATACTCTTTAAAAGAAAATCCGTTGGCCCTCCCACGGCTCAGAGGCTCCGAGCGAACATCCGTGATTGTATCGGCAAGACCACCGGTACTTCGGACAATCGGAACGGTTCCGTATCTGAGGCTGTACAACTGATTTAAACCGCACGGTTCAAAGCGCGACGGCATTAATAACATATCCGACCCGGCCTCAATTTCATGCGCCAAACGTTCATCAAACGTCACTATTACTGCTACCTTTGTAGGGTATGTTTTCTCATAACCCCGAAATATCTCATGATATCGCTGATCACCGGTTCCTAAGAGAATAAACTGAAGGTCAATCTTCATTAACTCACTGAATTTATTTACAATCAGATCAAGCCCTTTCTGGTCTGTCAGGCGGGTTATCATTCCAATAACGGGGCAATCTCTTTCCGGCAGTTTGTATTTTCGTTGTAAGGCTCTTTTGCAGAGATGTTTTCCGTTAAGATTTTTCAACCCGTAATTTGCAATGATACACTTGTCAGTTTCCGGGTTCCATAGGGAATAATCAATTCCATTGATGATTCCATAAAGATCTCCAGCCCTTTCTCGCAGCACACCATCCAGACCAATACCGTATTCAGGTGTTTGAATCTCTTCCGCGTATGTTTTGCTAACGGTAGTAATGAGATCACAGAAGACAATACCGCCCTTTAAAAAATTCAATTTTCCGTAAAATTCCAACTGTTTCCAGTTAAAAAGGCTCCAGTCCAACCCTGTCAGGTTCATATCCCAATGCCAGAACACCCCCTGATAGGAAAGATTATGGATCGTCATAATTGTCCTGGTTTTCTGAAAACACGCTTTTCCTGCATAGTTTGTCTTTCTATATACCGGAACAAGCCCCGTCTGCCAGTCATTACAATGCACAACATCAGGACACATTTTGAGCTTTTCGATGACCTCTAAGGCGCCCTGCGCAAAAAAAATAAACCGCTCACTATTATCCTCAAAATCTTTCGTCGTCCCCGGATAATTATACAAACCCATTCGTCCAAAATAGTGTTCATTATTCAGAAAATAAATGGGTATCCGCGTATCCGGTAAAAATCCTTTATACACAAATCCTGGCTGAAGCTTGTCTCCTACCTTTACCTCAAACCGTATATCCGTTTTTGTTATTGGGTGCCGGTCTTCTTTTATAATGCCATAAAAAGGCATAATTACCACAATTTCCACACCGAATTTTTGCAAACTTTTAGGGATAGCTCCGGCAATATCGGCCAGACCGCCGGTTTTTGCAAAAGGGACAACTTCGGATGACAAATAGACAACTTTCACGACTGCGCTACCACCGCTTTCTTTTCTATGTTTACACTTCTCAAAAATTCCGCAGCATTCTCAGGGGTTACCGTATTTATATAAAAGCCACTGCCCCATTCAAAACCTGCAACCCTTGTCAACCGAGGAATAATTTCAATGTGCCAGTGGTAATGTTCTATTTCTCCAAAAATAAACGGCGTTGTATGGACAATATAATTGTAAGGCGGAAACTCAAGGGATGCTTCAAGCCTCAGCAGCACCGTGCGCAACACGTGGGCCAATTCTTCAATCTCCAGCTTTTGCAAATTTTCAAAATGAGAGGAATGAATTTTCGACAAAATCCATGTCTCGAAAGGAAACCGCGAGGCATACGGTGCAAAGGCAACAAAAGTATCGCCTTCCATCACTATTCGCGCGCCTGTAGCTAACTCTTGCTGAACCATATCGCAAAAGAGACAACGACCTCTGTATTTATAAAATTCTTCACATCCATTCATCTCGTGCATAACCGATATCGGCACAATAGGTGTGACGATTAATTGAGAATGGGAATGTTCAAGGGTAGCGCCGGCGGCGGTACCCACGTTTTTAAAAAGCAATCCGTAGATAAATCTTTTGTCTTTTTTTAAATCCACAAGCCTATCCCTGTACGTCCACAGCATCTCCTCCACTTGGTTGTTATCAAGCTCTGTCAAAGAAGTAACGTGTTTCGGGCTTTCGATAATCACTTCATGCGCCCCGATACCATTCATCGAATCATAGATTCCTTCGCCATGCTTGTTCAGATTACCCTCGATTCTTAAGGCGGGAAATTTGTTCGGCACCACCCTGACACGCCATCCTTTTGAGTTGGCCTGAGTGCCTCTTTCCCTGTAAGCCATAATCTCGGGTGGCGTCTTGTCTTCATTTCCTTCACAGAAAGGGCAAAAACCACCACGAATAGATTGTGGTTCCGTTTTAAAATCAGTCGGCCGCAAAGCCCTTTCCGTAGCGATAATTACCCAACGACCAGAAACGGGGTCTTTTCGAAGCTCCGGCATATTGTCTCGTCCTCCCTTGTCTTTTTGAAAAATAATCTTGGTGTCCTGGCGCTACACCTGCCATAACATTCTTTCAAAATCCTTCGATGGTACAGAAAAACAAAATACCGTCCGAAAGGGCATTCTTTGAATAATCTCATCCCCTTTTACCAGTTCAATGAAAAACTCCGCCTCTATCCCCGGGAAAAGGCCTAAATCTGCAAAAGGACAAGATAATTCAATTATTTTGTTCAAGGAAATGCTATAAAAGTCTTTTCTGTCGTGCGTGCCACTTTTATTTTTGATGTGAAATCTCAGCGGTTTATCCGTAAAAAGAGAAGTACAAATTTGAAATTCCTCAGGCTGGACAAAAGTAATCACAAGTTTTCCCGCATTCATAGAGTGAAAAAACACATTCTCCCGAAAATCAACTCTTATCAATAAATTATCCATATCAAATCCAAAGAATACATCCTGAACAGGCTGACCGGACGTCCGATGCATTGTTTCCATATCTTTATTTGCGCTATATCTGCCGGCATCAAGCCATTCAAAATAATTGCTCACAAGACCATCCAGTTTGACAGATAAAAATCTCTTTGGATATGAATAGGGTTTCTTCAGAGCCATCCTGGAAACAGGCACATCTAATATCTTTGGATGATCCACGGTGAATAATGTATACACGTTTTTCAGGTGCAATCTGAACAAACTGTCAAATTCATCTTTGTAATGGGTGAAATGGTCATCGCCAAACCACCAGAACCAATCGCTGCCTTCCGCTATAAATATTTCTTCCCACGCCTTACTCAAGACATCATCCTCAGATAAAAGGCGTTTTCCTTCTGTTTGACTTACCAGAAAAGACCTGGCAATTTCTACTAAATCCCATGCGGTGTTCTTTTCTTCATGCCCGATCCATGTTGCCAGGTTATGCCCGATCCAGGAACCCGGGCAGATATGCTGCACCGTTTGCTCCGGGGGATGCTCTTCCAGATAATCCCCGATACGGACACATTCCAAATCGCCGTCGTCACTGATTGCCCGATAGAGTTTTCGCAAGAACTCTATACCGCTGTCAGGATAATGTTCCCAGGCATTTTCTCCGTCCAATATGATTGTTACAAGAAGAGGTTTTCCTGTATGGGCATGTTTCTTCAAACTATGGACCCTGTTCATAAAATCGGACACTGCAAAATCGGCATGATACTTTGAATACTGAAATCCAATGAAATCCGAGAGAACGTGATCGCGAAAAACCATATGAAGTGTATCCCCTTTAACAGTGAGCCGATACGGTTTATATAATATTTCAGGCGCAACAACCTCTCCGTACCTGTCTCTCAATATTTTATTATCAAGAGAACATGCCAGTATCTCTTCATCAGAAGCAATCCAGCGAAACCCAGCCTGGGCCAAGATCGGAATAATATCATCACTCACAGCACCTTCCGAAGGCCACATCCCATGCGGTTTTTGTCCAAAATACCTTTCGTATGTTTGAACGGCTCTTTCTACCTGCATCTTTGCATCTTCAACTGCCCATAACCTCTTCTTCGGCAAGGGCAGTTTGGGTAAAACGACTTTTGCGGATTCTTGATTACATAATAGGGGCAAAATTGGATGATAATAGGGAGAGGCAGTAATTTCTATCTGTTTCAAATCCTGTAAGTGTTTATGAAGAGGAATAATTTGCCTTATAACTTCTGCCTGCTTTGCCAGCACGAATTCTTTATCTTCTCGTGTGAACCCTTTACCCTTTTTTATTAACTCGGATAATAACGGGTCTCTTTGGACCACCAAAGGATTATACCACGTGAGGTTGGCCCAAACCTGTAAATCCTGTAAATCCTCCAGAGAGAATATCTTTGCTGCCTCTCGCGCCAATTTCTTTCCAAAATTTCTCTTTTTTAATAATTCTTTATACCTCGGATAAATATTAATCATATTTTGATGATTTGCAGAGAAGAAATTATCCAATATATAAAGTTTATCTTCCTCGGTTAAATCCCCGGCGGAAATCATTGTTAGCTTTCCAAACCGATCCCTGGCACAATCCTCCTCATAATCTTTAAGTTGTTCTAAAAGGCATGGCACATAATTAAACGTTTGACGTATCCGGGGAAAATCTTCCAGCAACAGCGCCATACCAATGTAATCCTTTATCCCGTGTAACCGCACCCACGGCATAGAGTACTCACCCGTTAAATTGTCTTTATAATACGGTTGGTGCTGATGCCAATAAAATGCAATTTTGATCATTCGTCGCGCGGTATTCCAGAAAGCTTTTTCGGCTTTTCTTTCGGGTGTTCAATTTTTTTCCAGTATTCCTTAAACTGAAATTTTGGACTGTGTTCGCTGTTATGACAAACCATGCAACTGCCTTCATCGGCAAAACCATATGCATCATTCACATTTTTTATATGTTTACTTCCAGCGCCATGACAGCTTTCGCAACCCACATGTATTAAGTTTTTATTTTCTTCGTAATTCAAAAATCCGGATGTTTCTCCGTAGCCGGTTGTATGACAACTGATACACTCCGGGTCATATTGATGGCCCACATCAACGAGGGTATTATATGAAGCGCTATGCGTTGTCTGATACCAATGATCGTAGATTGCTTTATGGCATATTCCGCAGGAAAAACTACCTACATAGGATAAGCCATCAGGGAGGGATATTTGTGGTGTTTTGCTTAACAAATCTTCGTCTGCCAGTATTTGCTGGTATTCCTTCAATAAGGAAATCATCTCTTTTGAATCTTTATACCTTTTATCCAGGGGGATAATCTCAACCGACTTTCTTTCTACGGCTTTCTTATTTACAGAATACCGTGCAAGTCCGATATATTTTCCTTTTCCTCCGGCAGATACAACCGGGGTATTATTCACATATACCGCATCATGTGGCTCCTCTCCACCGTGACCGCATATAATTAAACCTATTTCCGGAAAATATTTCGCAATTTCCAGGGATTCTTCCATCGATGCATGCGAAAGCAACACAATGAGATTTACCTTACCCTGAAGCTTTTTCATCAAAGGCCTTAGGGTTTTAACGGGATCAGAGACTTGTACATAATTCAGCGCGCCCGTATTAACAAGGGATGGAGAAAGGATACCAAAAAATGCGATTGTAAAAGAATGACCGGAATCAAAACATTCCTTGACTATGTATTGACTGATTTTTATCGGGAAGGGGGCAACAATTTTTACGTTGCTTGAAAGGAAATTCACCCTGCTCGTCTGGGATAAAAAACTGAGGATTTGCGGGCTAATTTCAATATCCTTTTCACCCAAATTATGCAACACGTAGCCCATTTCTCCCATTGCACGGTAGAAAATCTCCAGTTTAATCTCTTCCTGTCTACTGCAACTTTTGGAAAGATCACCGATACTCACCGGCAAAACAATATTACTTTTTTTCCTCTGGGAATCTATAAACGAATATCTCTTAGGTATTCCCCCCAGTTGCCCCTCATAACAGCCACACGGTTCAAGATTTCCCAACTCTTCTCCGGAAAATATTATTGATACTTCCCCGGAAAATGCATAAGTCGAGCTAAACGCTACGACACCGAAAAAAATAATGAAACATCCAAGATGCGTTTTCATAAAGAACTAATAGTTGCCTTATCCTTTTACTTCACCATTTATTGGGATATGAATAACCGGTTGAATGACACTGTTTGTATATATCTTTAAACTGCCCGTAATTTTCCCGGCCACTGTATCTTTATCAAGCTTAATATCTATTTTTTTACTGCTTGTATTTAAATCAGACACAGCATAATGTATTATAGACGGCTCGGCTTCAATCTTTTCTATTTTCACATCTTTATTCACAAAATTAATGATAAGCGTTCTGTTTACATGCTGATTTTTTTTAATATTGCCAAAAGATAATATTTCCGGGTAGAAGGTAACATCCCCGATAATCTCTCCGGAAAATGGTACATCTATCCTTTCCTGCCTGCTGCTGCTCGTATAAATAAATATAATTCCTTTGAATTTGCCAATGTAATCGTATTTTTCAATTGAAACCAGATAATTATAGACATTTTTCGCTGATGTTTTATTTTGTGTAATGAAGATATAAGGATTAGGTGACTCTACCTTCTTTATTTCAATGTCCAATTCCGGTGTTGTTTTTATCTCTATATTTCTGGCACAGGAATCACCTTTTCTTATCATACCAAAATTTATCTGCCTTGGGTTAACACAAACTTCTTCTACTATTTCACCGGTAATAGTTAGTTTATACGTTGAATTTTCCGGATCGTTTGAATTCACCGTTACGGACTTTGATACTCTGCCTATAAAACGGCCTGGATTAAATTTAACCTTCACCTCCCCATCCTCACCTTTAAAGAGATTACTTTTTGATACCAATGCCGCCGTACATCCACACGACGATTTAACACTCGTTATAATCAATTCTCCCGATCCCTGATTTTTAAATTTAAATCCGTGCTCCACAATCTCACCGATATAAATCTTGCCAAAATCATATACTTTTTCATCAAAAACTATTTCAGGTTTCCCTGAAATTTTTGCAGTGTGATTACTTTCATCACCCATCGTTTCCGCTATCAAGGCATCAAAGCATGTCATAAAAATTAAAAACAGTTGTGCCGCGACGAAACATACTTTCATTTCTCTCATAGCAAAAGTACCTCCCTTTAATTTATATGCAAAACTCACTGTGTCTTCCCTATTGTAATAGTTTATACCTTCTCCCAAAGAAAATCAATCCCGATAATTACAAACGCGAAGAGCCGGGTAGTGGGGGGAAGCCCACGTGACCCGGCTCTTCACTTGCTACAGTGCGCCGATTTCCCCTGCTTTCACAGGGACAAGCTCAGGGTTCCGGCGTTATCTTGCCTGATAGCC
>WYAU01000050.1 GCA_011525665.1 Candidatus Brocadia sp. | reverse complement strand
TTTGAGTATTACCCTATTTGAGAAAGTCCCTATTTTACAAGTACTTACAAATTCTGATTACAAAAGCGAACCATGCTTTCCTTATAAGCAATTGCCTTTGTTCAACTTATAACCGGACACTAGTGTAAATAAATATCAAAATCTGAAGCAGAATTTTTGACAAGGTTTTTTTATCTTTTTACAGAGGTGACTATTTTAACACCGCTTTCATTTTTTGAATGTATCCGCCATAATGCTTCTGATTCTTTTGTTTTGGTAAAACACATTGCAAAAAACCGCTCTTTCTCTGGGTGACCCCATGAGTCGTATTCATTTACTATAAATTCCGCATCATAGAAAAAAAGCTCCCAAGGGTCACTATATAACTTACATTTTATAAAGGCAAATCGTTTATTCACAAGATAGTCAAGAAGTGTTTCGTAACGAATAAAGCGATAGAATTCAACATCGTCGTTTAATTTTGTATTCATTTTTTTCTTTTAGATAACGGCTTAAATCAGCGGCGGCGTTTTTTGCCGTCTGCTGGATTTGATTGTTATGTCAATTCTTTTATTATATGCTTCGCAAGGTTTTCGTCTATTTCATTATGTCTTGGAACAGACTGCCTTTTCCCTGTGGCCGGATTTTTGTATAAGTCGTGACGGCTTCCATGTCTAACAAAAACACATCCTGAATCAGTCAACCTTTTGATAAGGTCTTTTCTTTTCATACGATAAGGGTGACTTCTTTAACTTTATGTTCTGCCGGAACGTCCTCCATCGTTATAAGCATAAAAGCATCTTTCATGTTTTCTTCGAGTTCTTCCAGCGTCTCACCTTGTGTCATTATTTCAGGATGTTCAACGAGTTTACCCACCCAGAATTTTTCACCTTTCCAGTAAATCATTTTTAATTTTGTTTTCATCTTTTTACCTCACAGTGTTATTCTATGAAAATATGATAGCATAAAAGGCCATGTTAGTGATGGTACAAGCATATGCTTATCTTTTCTCGGATCTTGAAGCCTCTTTCTGCATCAACTGGTCAAACCTTGCCCATCCCATTTTACACCCATATAAAGTTCCTTTTGGGAACCAGGCTATAGAGCCATTTGAAACAGTAAGCGTACCTAATACCGCCCCATCAATTTTAACTTGAAATTCGACATCTGCCTTCCCGAGAGCACGTTGCGGGATATTGAAAGAAACATCGTGTTTCGCCATTTTTATTGTCTTCCTTTCCCTTTACATAACGGCCTCGGCATCAGCGGCGGCGCGAAGCGCCGTCCGCTGCATGCCGTTGTTGGGCAGCGTACGCCAAATCGAAGTCGCGATCGGAAGTCTTAGCTTCCGAAGTCGATCAGAGGCTTGATCATACCGTCTTCCTTGTTCTCCATCATGCGGAATGCTTTCTCGATCTCGTGGAATTGGAAGCTGTGGGTGGTCATTGGCGTGGGATCGAGACGTCCGTTCTTGAGCAATCGTAGCAAACGCGAGATCCGCAGACGACCTCCCGGGCAAAGGCCGGTTACGATGTCCTTCTCTGCCATGCCAACACCCCACTCCTCGCGCGGTATCTCGATGAACTCACCCTCACCGTGGTAGCCAGCATTCGAAACCTTGCCTCCGGGCTTGATTACCATTACGCACTGCTTGAAGACCTTGGAAGCCCCGAAGGCTTCGATGGCCGCGTCGACACCTTCGCCGTCCGTAAGGTCGAGGATCCCCTTCACAGGATCAACCTTCGTGAAATCGACGACTTCGTCGGCCCCGTAATACCGGGCTAATTCCTGACGCTTGGGTATGCTCTCCACGGCGATCACATAACCTGCACCCTGGAGACGAGATCCTGCCAGTGCACATGAGGCCTACGGGTCCCTGTGCAAAGACCGCTACGGTCCCTCCTATCGGTATCCTGGCATTCTCTGCAGCCATGAACCCAGTGCTCATCATGTCGCACACGTACACGGCGGCTTCATCTGAGACGCCGTCGGGGATCAGAGCGAGGTTGGCGTCGGCCTCGTTGACGTGCACGTACTCCGCGAAGGTACCATCCTTGACGTTGGCGAACTTCCAACCACCGAGTGCCCCCTCGGATTGAGAGGGATGGCCTGCCTGTGCCGCGTCCGAGCCCCAGTCCGGCGTTATGGCTCCTACCGCGACGCGGTCCCCCTTCGTGAACTTCGTAACCAGTTCGCCGACTTCCTCGACGACGCCTACGACCTCGTGCCCAAGCGTGAGGTTCTGACGCTCCCCGATCGCACCGTGGACTGTGTGCACATCAGAGGTGCAAATCAGTCCCTTGGTCGGACGCAAGATTGCATCGAGATGTCCACATTTGGGACGATCCTTCTCCACGAAGCCCACTGCTCCGACCTTCTTCATGACGAATGCCTTCATGATAGTCTCCTTTCTTGTCTATATGTTCTCCAGGCTTGCCGCCCAACTCTTGATAAATATCCTTTAAATTCTCTTTTAATTCTTCACGTGATTGTCCTTGAGTCTGATAGTCTGGATATTCTTCAAGGTAACCTAGCCACATATCACCATCTTGCCAATATACATATTTTTTCTTCTCATTTTCCCTCTCCTATTTCACTCCTATTTCATCTGCACGACTTTTGAAGGAAAAGCAAGTTTTATACTGCAGGTTGTACCAGTTAATAAAGCAATCTCCTACTGTTCTCTCGGGTTTTTTCCTGAATATCGTCCATACTTTTAAGCACATAACATTATTTTACGTTTACATAACTTGCTCATTTTATATGCAATCTGGTTATCTTTGTCAAACTAAAAAAGCCATGTGATTTTTCCAATCACATGGCTTTTCGTTGAACAAATATGACCCCATGGGGATTTGAACCCCAGTTCACAGATCGAAAATCTGTTGTCCTAGACCAGGCTAGACGATGGGGCCATGTAATCACATACCACAAACGCTCGGGGAACCAGACCGAGCCAAATACGCATTCTCTTCAGGCTTGTATATTAAGTCCTCCAAAGCGTCAATCCTTTTAAGCAATAATTCCGCATTTTTCGATGGTAAACTGCTAAAAGTGGTGAGGGCAGATGGATTCGAACCATCGACGCCCGCCTTAAAAGGGCGGTGCTCTACCTACTGAGCTATGCCCCCTATTATATCCTCTCCATTCCTGATTGCACGTAAAATTTGCATTTGTTGTAATTTTTTCTGCTCTTTGATTCCCGGAATTATACCTTGAGTATTTCCTCTATCTTTTTCTTGACCAAATCGTTGAGTTTTCCCTCAAATTCATGGATAATCTTTTGTATTTCGTCCTTCGCCCGCTTGGCATCGTCTTCGGTCAGGATATCCCCTTTCTCTTCTTTGTCTACCTGTTTGTTCGCGTCATGCCTTATATTACGCAACGACACCTTTGCCGTTTCTCCAAATTCTTTTGCATGCGCGGAAAGTTTCTTTCTTCGTTCCTCGTTGAGCGGTGGAATCGAGATGCGTAAAGCCTTTCCTTCCACCGAAGGTGTTAAACCGATGTCTGACTGTAATATGGCCTTCTCAATATGCGAGATGACGGAGACGTCATAGGGTTTAATCAGGATGGATTGGGCATCGGGAGTCGAAAGGACGGCAATCTGTTTAAGGGGCGATAAATCTCCATAGCATTCCACCTTTACATTTTCCACTAATCCCGTGTGAGCCCTGCCTGTCCTCAGACCTTTCAATTCCTCTTGCAGGTGGGCAACGACCTTTTCCATCTTTGTTCTTGTCTCTCTGCATATCGACTCTTTTGACATGGTTCTTTATTCCCCGATATATGTTCCAACAGGTTTTCCGAAAATTGCATTCATTATATTTTCACGCTTGTTTATGTTAAAAACAATAATCGGTAATTTATTTTCCATGCTCAGGGAAATCGCCGTCAGGTCCATTACCCCCAGCCGTTTGCCCAAGACGTCCATATACGTTAGTTTTTTATATAATTTAGCAGACGTGTTTTTCAGTGGATCATCCGTGTAGACGCCATCAACCTGTGTTGCCTTTAACATGACATCCGCGTTAATCTCTATCGCACGAAGCGCAGCCGCTGTATCAGTTGTAAAATACGGATTTCCCGTTCCTCCGGCAAAGATAACAACATCTTTTTCTGTTAAATACTGCAAGCAATCCCGCAACACAAAGGGTTTTGTCACATTTTTAATTTCAATGGCGCTGACAACACGGGTATTCACCGACAATCCTTCCAATACGTCCTGAAGGAGCAAGGCGTTAACCGCGGTGGCAATCATACCTACCTGATCGGCCTGTACCCGCGACCTACAGTTGCTGCCGAGTTTTGCGCCACGAAGGATATTGCCGCCACCAACAACAATTGCCAGCTCTACTCCCGTCCCGGAAACCTCCCGAATCTCTTTCGCTAGCGCAGAAAACCGCTCAAATTCAATGCCACGCCCGCTTTCATCGCCAAAACCTTCGCCGCTTACCTTTAGCAGCACCCGTTTATACTTTCTCTTTCTTTTCATGGACGTGGAGACAACACACTGTTTTGCAAACGGTTAGCATTCTCCGACTTCGAACCGAACAAAACGGTTAATTTTTATATTTTCTCCTATTTTTGCAATATTTGCAACTAATAAATCCTGGATTGTCCGGGCACTATCTTTTATGAACGGTTGTTCCAGGAGGCATTTTTCCTTATAAAAACTATCCAGCTTTCCGGCAATAATCTTTTCCATGATATTTGCAGGTTTTCCCTTGGTCTCTTCCATAAACAATTTTTTTTGCTCTTCAATAACAGAGGCGGGAATGTCTTCTCTTTTTATGGCCATCGGTTTTGTGGCGGCAACCTGCATGCAAATATCCTTTAACAACTGCTGAAAAACGTCGTTCTTTGCCACAAAATCCGTTTCGCAATTGAGTTCCACCATTACACCCAATTTCCCGTTTGTATGTATATACGTACCGATCCTGCCCTCTGACGTCGTACGCTGCTCTTTTTTTGCAGCCTTCGCGATGCCCTTCTTTTTGATAATCTCCAGGGCTTTTTCGAAGTCACCTTTGACCTCATCCAGGGCGCTTTTACATTCCAGTATACCCGCCCCTGTTTGCTCTCTCAACTTCATGATACTTGCTGTATCCGCCATCAATATCCTCCATACTGTATACGCGCCGGTATAAAAAGCTATGTTATACCGCGATAATTTTATTCGTAGAAAAACAAACCGGGAATAGAATCCTTATGAGATGTTCTTTGAAGGTAATCACAAGACATGCACTGTATTGGAAAATATATTATCTTATGCAAAAAGGAAGGATTTTTCTCACACCTTCACTATCATATCAGATCTTTGACATGGTGGCGATAAGTTCTTTTCCGGCTAAAATAGCATCTGCTGTTTTCGTTAAAAAGAGATCGATTGACCGTATGGCATCATCGTTACCCGGCACACAAATATCTAACATATCGGGGTCACAGTCCGTATCAGCGAGGCATACCGTTGGAATCCCCAGCTTTATCGCCTCATTCACGGCATTATGCTCATGCTTTGGATCGACAATTACAAGCGCCCCGGGAAGCGACGCCATATTACGGATGCCCTCAAGGTTCGCAAGGATCTTTTTTCGCTCCCGGTTGAGCGAAGAAATGGCCTTTTTACTAAACTGGTGAATTCCCCCTGTTTTTTCCAGGTTTTCCAGTTCTTCCAGCCGCTCCAGTCGTTTCCGGATGGTATCGAAATTTGTCAACGTGCCGCCCAGCCATCGCTCGCTCACATAGTGCATTCCGCAGCGCCGGGCCTCGCGTATCGTTATATCCCGAGACTGCCATTTGGTGCCGACAAATAATACATCTTTTCTTGTCTGGACAAGACTAGTCAAAAACTTACATGCCGTCACAAGACCCTTTACCGTTTCGCGTAAATTGATAATATGGATTAAATTTCTTTTGCCGAAGATAAAAGGTTTCATTTTGGGATTCCATTTACTTGTCCTATGACCGAAATGAAATCCTGCATCGACCAACTCCTGAATACTCACTGTAGACAAATAATCTCCTCTCCTTTTAAAATAAACGGAAACAGATACATATTTAGAAAGTTTAGAATTATATTCATTTCAGACAAAATGTCAAGCGTATTTTACGTGCATGCTTTAGAGATGCGTCGTTGAACTCACAACCACCCCTCTTTTCCCTCCTTCCCAAAGAAGGGGATGATGAAAGATCTCCCGCTGATTATTTAAGTAAATATATATAACCGGTAACGCCTATGCATGAATGAATAAAATGAAAATTTCCCACACAATCAAGCCAAACAAACGACCTGTCAGCCTTTCTTTTGTGATTTTTTCCGAAACCGTCCGATTTTCAGATATATCCCAATGTTCGCTGTATTATCAAGATACGGAACGATTTTACCCTCGGCAGAGGTAAACAACGTTGTAACGCCAGGGCCGTGCCCCGCCGTTACGCAATTGCTGTGCACAATGACCCCGATGCTCATCGCCCCTGTTTTATAGATCCTTCCATAGGTATGGTCGGCATCCATGATTGCCACAATGTCGCCAAAACGCAATGTCTGCAAATGATACTTCTCTACGTTTTGCCTGTCAAAAAGCTGTATGTCGTAATCCCCCCGGTAACACTGCTGGGACCCCAAACCCGACCCCATAATGGCCGCAGGAATAACATGCGTTACAGGAACGTGTAAAACGCCTTTCGCCTCATCCTCGCGAATGGGCAAAGCCTTGAAAAGATTCGGAGACATATTGATGGGTTTGATGTGCGGATACGCTGTCAAAGACAGGCCCACACCAATACCCCGGATAAGAATTTTATCCCCGATGGCGAGTTTTTCCAATGTCCTGTCATCAAAATCAACCAGCACATTTTCAATGCCGCCATGTTTTCCCGTTACAACACCTGTGCTGCCTTTTGCATCGCCGGTTATAACCCGGGCGATATTTCCTATGCAGGATAATAAGTTCAACGCGCCGTTTTCGTCTCTGTCCTTGTTTTTAACGGATACGCAGGGCTCTGCATGGTCTGCCTCCCACCGGATGGCATTGTCACCCACCTTGACGTTATACGTAATCCCCCCGATGCCCGGTAATATTTTAGGCTTTCCATCCGGGGTTATGCTGTAAGGTGAAGGTCCGCTTTGTGGACTTGAAACCTCTCCGATAACTGACATTTCTACCAGATTTTTTTCATTGGTTTCCATTGGATTTACCTGAAAGGGACCATGAACTATACCTCGACGCTGCCCTTCGGTCTTGATTGCTCCAACCTTGTACGGGATGATATCGTTCGGAGGGGAGTCGAGGATCTGATTTAACCGCGACAAAACTAATCTACTTTACCATAGTAAGCCTTTTCTGGCAACAGAAAAAGGCTGACATCCGGCAAGGCCCGAGACAACACCGGGTATTCCTTATTGACGAAAACGCCCCGTGTTTTTAAGCCGGGACAGAGTTTTCCATTGTAAAAAAACCTCATTTTGTCTTTAATAAAGAGGGAAACTTATGAAGAAAGCGTATCAAAACAAACTCTATTCGCAGAGCATTACAATTTCTATAATCGTTGCACTAACGATAATCACGTACCTCAATTGCCTGCCAAATCAGTTCGTTTACGATGATACATCCACGATTGTAGAGAACCGGTTTATCAAGGATTGGGGGAATGTTTTGGGCTTATTTTCCCGCGACTATTTCACATATTCGGGTGAGCTTACGTACCGTCCCCTTGTTACTTTCTCCTACTTCATCGATTATTCCCTCTGGCACATGAGCCCCGTGGGATACCACGCGGTAAATATGGCATTACACACCCTGAATGTAATCCTTGTCTATTTCTTCACACTTCTCTTGTTGCGCCACTCTGAAACATACACAAGGGGATACAGCCACAGGAAGCCCCTTACTCCTTTACCGGGGGAAGACGAAAGGGATGTATACCGGCAAAATTCCCCCTGCCTCCCTTCTCCCGGAAATAACACGGGGGAGGAAAAAAGAGCCCCCAAAACCCGGCTGCAGATTGGCCAAATTCCTGGCACACGCAGGGCATTACTGACGTCCGTGCTTTTTGCAATCCATCCCGTGGTCAGTGAGGTCGTCAATGTGATTAGTTACCGGGAAGACCTGATTGCGACGGCTTTTTTGATTGCTTCCTTCGTGCTCTATTTGCTTTATAAGGAGAGGAAGGGCGCGCCGGTCTCTATTTGTGATCATTTACCCGGGAGGGATTCAGGGGGATTTTCATCATCCGGAAATTTCCCGACAGGCACCGCTTTCTTCTTTGCGGGCGCCATGACTGCCTACTTCTTTGCCCTGCTCTCCAAGGAATCCGCTATCGTACTGCCTGCCCTAGTCTTTTCCTTCGATCTGCTGTTCAGCGCAAGTACGAGGCAGAAAGGCCTTATGCCCCCCCTTTCCACCCTCCGCAAAACCGTTGTGAAGATACTACGTTCGCCTTTTTTCCCGGGATATATGGGAATAAGTCTTGTATACCTCATCATCAGGTTTTTTATTTTCCATAATCCCCAGGAAAAGATCGCCTATCCGGAAGGCAGTTTTCTTGTCAACATCCTTACCATGACAAAGGTGCTGGGAAGGTACGTGGCGAATATTTTCCAGCCCTTTAACCTGAACGCAGATTACCACGTCCTGTATCTTAAAACGCCTTTGGCGGCGCCCTTTCTTCTTTCCCTTTTTGTGGTCATTTCCCTTGTCGTTATCGCGATCCGACTCCTGAGAAAAAGGTATTTTTACCGGATAGGGATATTTGCCACACTGTGGTTTTTTATCTCTGTCCTCCCGGTCATGAATATTATCCCATTGGCCAATATCATGGCAGACCGTTATCTCTATTTGCCCATTTTCGGATTCTGCCTGTTTCTTTCAACTACCGTTCTGCAGCTGAAGGCATCACGAGTAAAGTATCCTGTAATCATCTCTTTGATGATATTCTTTCTTGTTGTGACGGTTGCCAGAAACAACGTCTGGCGGGATGAATTTACGCTCTGGCATCATTCTTCCCGAAACCCGTTGTGCAGTTTCACAACGTATAACAATCTGGGGACACAATATAACAGGAAGGGCTATCCGGACACGGCATTAATCTGCTATCAAAAGGCCCTCCACAAGGCCCGGGAGGTAGGTTTTACTCACTACGCAGCGGTATACTACAACATGGGAAACGCCTACGAAAAGAAAGATATGCCCCAGCAGGCCGTCTCTGCCTATAAAAAAGCGATTCAGATGAAGCCGGATTACCCGGAGGCACACAACAACCTGGGAAAGGTTTATTTTGTCCTGAATCGATATGACGATGCGGTTGCCGAGTATAACAAAGCCATTGCCATCAACCCCGACTTCGTCTACGCGTACAATAATCTTGGTGTCTTGTATAATAAACTCGGCAGGCAGGAAGATGCCCTGGTTGCATATAAAAAAGCCCTTTCGCTCGACCCGCACTACGGTGATGCGTATTATAATCTGGGTAATATTTACGAGGCAGGCAAACAGTATGACCTTGCCGTGGAGGCGTATCAATCCGCGCTGAAGATCGATCCGTCACAAGCGCATGTCCATAACAACCTGGGTACTATTTATGATAAGAAAGGCCGTCTGGAGGACGCAATAGCGGAATATAACCATGCAATAGGCCTTGATGCTTCGTACCCTTATTCGTATAACAATCTGGGCGCCTCATTGATGAAAAAAGGAGACAGTGAGGGCGCACTGGCTGCGTTTCGAAGGGCTGTGGATTTGCTCCCCGGCCAGCCTGATTTTCATTTTAATATCGGGTACGCCCTTTTACAAAAAGGCGATCTGGAAAATGCCCTGAAGGAATTCGAAACGACGCTCAAGCTTGCTCCTTTCCACGCGGAGGCCCTTTTTTGTACGGGAGCTATTTATTACAAGCAAGGGGAAAAAGAAAAGGCCATAAAATTCTGGCAGGCAGTATTACGGCTGAACCCAAACCACGCAAAAGCGAAACACTATTTGGGCGGCCTTCCATAAACCTTCCCGGCCGGACCGGATAAACGCTGTCAGAAATGGTAGCTCAGTCCAACAAAAAATGTCCTTCCCGGCCTTGGGAGATCGTCCGGCACAGAAAGGGGGGCGGGATCACTGTAATCCTTATCAAGCAGATTAAACACCGTACCCTGCACCTCCATGGTTTTAAAGAATTCTTTTGCAATAACGGAAAGATTCAACAATGCGAAGGAAGACAGGTCGTCTCTGTCTTCCAGGGGGTCATCATCCCTGGATCGCTTCCCGCTAAAGAAGGCGCTCAGGTTGGTATTGATATACTTCCAGCAGCGCACATTTACCCCAAAATTGCCCGTGTGCTGGGCGACTCCGCCAAGGTCATTTCCGTCGTCATTTTCGGCGTTCTTAAAGGTATAATTCATAAATACGTACGTGTCTTGGGAGATATCCACTTTTGCCTCCATCTCCACACCCTGCACGTGCGCATCTCCGGAATTTTCATAACGTAACACATGTCCGGTAGCCTCCTGAAATTCTTTTGCATCAATGAGATCGCTGATATCATTGTAAAAATAATTAAGAGAGCTGGTTAGGTATTTGTTAAATTGATAACTCAACCCTATTTCATACGTCCTGATGATTTCAGGGTCTAAATCTTCATTCCCCAGGACAGTTGGTTGGTTGGTAGTAAATAACTCCGTGAAGCTGGGGGCGCGAAATGCCTGTCCATACAAAAGCTTTAAAGACGCATTTTTCATGAACGCCCATGTCAAACCTGCCCGTGGGCTAAGTTCATCGCCAAAATCGCTGTAATCATCATATCGTGCTCCCAGGGTAAGATTCAGGGCGTCGGTAATATCCCACGTATCCTGCAAATAGACGGACCACATCCTCCGGGTGGTTTCTTCTATGAAGGGAAATGTATCGGAGAAATTCTGAAGAGAGTCCAGCGATTCCAGCGTTTTTGGATGGAAGTTGCTCAGGCTGCGGACATTGGTTTGATTAATTAAGCGGTATTCGAATCCCACGGTAAAGGTATTTCCGTCAAACAGTACGAAATCAACCGGAATCTCTGAGCCAACGCCCTTTTCGATTGCCTGGAAATTCCCGATAAATCCGTCCGGATACGTATTAAACTCCGGTATACCATCTCCATCTGAATCGAAAGGCAACGTAGCGCCGTCCGGGAATGCCTCAATGAAATAATTATTGTCAAATTGGTCATAATAAATCCTGGGCCGTATCGTCAGTCTTTCTTCAAAGGTTTTTTTATACCCTGCTTCCACAAATACATAATTGCTTTCTATATCAGATTCGTCCGTCAATGCCAGGGATGGACTGAGAAAAGTGCCCTGGTTTCTGTTAACGTATAATGCCTCAGCGTAAAAATCCTTATACGTCGCCCTCAGATTCAGATCGTATTCCCTTCGCCAGTCTTCAACCTTTCCCGGCGCTTGTGATACATCCGGGAAAGGAGGGGTGGGAAGTGCATTGTCAATCCCTGTCTGGGCGTCAGCTTGGACGACGCCGTCAAATCCATTGGTTTCCCTGTAATGAACCATCCCGGAAATATCAAATTTTCCGTGAGTTTCTCCAAAGACAATGTTTCCTTCCTTTGTATCAAAGCTCCCATAGCCGCCACTCACCTTTACACCGTCAATATCCTTTGCGTCGAAGGTTATAATGTTAATAACCGCGGAAAAGGCATTTTCACCGTAAACGGCGGAACCCGGCCCCCTGATAATTTCTATCCTCTTGATATTTTCTACCGGGAAGTCTTCAAAAATGCGAAATGCGCCGCCCCCCAGGGGGTTATTTACCATGTGACCATTAATCATAAGCCGTATTTTGCTTGTGCTGATAAGACCGCGCACTGCGGGGGTTATATCTCCAAAACCGCCGCCCTTTAAGAGCTCAAACCCCGGTACGATCCTCAGGATTTCTGCGAAGGTACGGTATCCCAGACGCTTAATCTCCGCCGCCGTAATCACCGTAACAATCCCCGGCGCCTTGCTGAGGGGTGTTTCATGCCGCGTCACGATGGTTACCTCTTCACCCGAACCAAACCAGATGGCCTCCGTTGAAAGCGCCTCTGTAACGGTTATCACCCCCTTTTGCGTGCGTTCTCCTTCGGCGCGGGGAATGGATTCCTCCCCTGAATATGATGTCTCCCCGACTGCAGGTGAAGACTTAGCGGTATCCTCAGAAAAAACCGCGGTTGCGTCTAACACAATGATGTTCAAACAAATACCCAAAGAGAGAAAAAACAGAAATGAGACTTTACCTAGTTTCTCCATGGCCCCCTCCTTTGAACCGTAAAACATTATATACGGTAAACGGTTTGTGCACCCCTTTCAGCTTTACGTTTTTAATTTCCTCCGTTTCAACCAAATCCTTTATTTCCGACAGAGTACGTGCGGTGACCAGGATCTGGCCCGGCCCGGCTTCCATTTGCAATCTGTGGGCAATATTGACCTGGTGTCCGATTACGGTGTAGTTCATCTGGATTTCCGAGCCGATGTTTCCCACGGTAACATATCCGGTGTTTATTCCGAAATAGACGTCGATAGTACACCCTCTTTCAAACCAATGAGTGCGCAGTTCGCGTACTTTTTCACGCATATCAATGGCCATCCTGACTGCCCTTTCGGCATGGTTGTCGTACAGTATCGGATCCCCAAAAAACACGAGGATACCGTCCCCCATGAATTTATCAAGCGTACCTCCATAGTGAAAAATGATTTTCGTCATTTCCGCAAAATATTCGTTCAATAAATTTACGGTGTCTTCCGGTTCCATGCTCTCGGATGCTTCGGTAAATCCTTTAAGATCGGAAAAACATATTGTCAATAATTTTCTGGCATTAATCAGGTACTTATCACTGCCGCTCGAAACAATGCTTTCGGCGATTTGTGGCGAGACGTATCTTTTTAAGCGCGACGTCCTCTGGATTTCTTCCACCTGCCATTTCACCTTGTCTTCCAACAACCGGTTGAATTC
Organism: Candidatus Brocadia sp.; assembly: GCA_011525665.1. Classification (GTDB taxonomy): domain Bacteria; phylum Planctomycetota; class Brocadiia; order Brocadiales; family Brocadiaceae; genus Brocadia. The sequence continues at coordinate 14,863 of WYAU01000050.1, read as the reverse complement.
CTCGATCACCTTATTCCGTTCCCGGAGGGCCTCATTTAGTTTGATGTTTTCCCGGATATTTCTGTAAGACTCCACTGCGCCGGCAACGGTATCGAGCAGTTGTTCCGGGTCGCTGCCCTTAACCACGTATGCATGGGGTCGAAAATGCCTGCGGATATCGATTCTTTTCTCTCTTTCATCATATCCGGTATGAAAGATAATGGGAACATAGTGATTCTTTGATTTGATGATTTCAAAGACCTCCAGTCCTGAGATATCCGGCATATTGATATCCAGGACGATTGCAAAAACGGCATCATGAAATGTGTCAATAGCCTCTTTTCCTCCCCCGCAGGCAAGGACTTTGTATCCCTCTTCTTCCAGCAGTGCGGTAACGGTTTGAAGCATGGAAGGATCGTCATCGACCAGCATGATGCAGATTTTATCGGATGATTCATTTGCCATGGTATTTTATCGTATTACCCCGTAAGACTTTTTTTTGTAACAATTTGGTTTTCTGAAAAACATCCTGATTCGAGCGGATCGGGACATGGAACACGATATTCTGCCGACGCCCTGTGAACTGAAGTTTGCTCCAAAGACGGTAAAACTCATTTTTTAGCAGCCCCCTCCCAAGCGGGTGTTTGCGAATTTCTTTATTACCCGGCGCTGATACCCGTTATTTTTGTAAGCTGCTGACTGCGGCTTCGCTGCGCTGGGAAGCCGCAACGGGCAACTTGACGATAAACGTTGCGCCTGCCCCTTCTTTGCTTGCTACATCGATATATCCTCCGTGTCTTTGAATGATGCTGGAACTGACGGCCAGGCCTAATCCCAGTCCTTTGGGCTTTGTAGTAAACAGCGGGTCAAATATCAGATTTTTCTTGTCATCAGGTATACCGCAGCCGGTATCCGTAAAGGTAATGGTCAAAAAGTCACCGCCTTCTCTTTGTGCGCGAATCGTCAGGAGACCTCCCGTGGGCATTGCGTCACAGGCATTCTGGATCAGATTCATAAACACCTGTTCAATCTGATTTGCGTCAACGAGCACCGGGGGGAGGGAGTCCTCCAGGTGCATAACCGTGTTAACTTTTTCCGGCATCCTGAGCCTTGAGAGGGAGGATTCCAGAATGGAATGGATCTTTGCGGGGAATACGGTGGGTTTTCCGGTCCTGGAGAATCCCAGGAGATCATTGACGATTTTGATACTCCTCTCGGTTTCTTTCCCGATGATTTCCAGCAGGTGGTTTGCCTTGTGAGGGTCGGTTGACATGCCGGGGTACGCCGAGTTCTTTTTTAAAATGAAAAGTGCGTTTCTGATGGCGCCCAGCGGATTCCGCAATTCATGTCCGACTCCCGATGCCAGCTTGCCAACGACAGCCAGTTTTTCCGAGCGCAGCAGGCGTTCTTGCGCATCTTTGAGTTCTTTATTCGCATGGCACAGGCTGTTAATATGATCCCGCAACTGCGTCATAATCTTTTCTTTTTCATCACAAAGCGCCCTGAGTGACCGGGTCATCTGGTTGAAGTTCACCGATAGTTGTCCCATCTCATCTCTTGAATGAATATCCACCGTGCGGCTGAAATTCCCCTTGGCAATATCAAGGGTAATGTCCGCCATGTGCCTCAGAGGAGAAACGATATACCGGGTAAGAAAGAACGTGATGCATATCCCCCCAAAAACGATGCAGAGCCCCAGCGGGATAATGCTCTGCCAGATAATTTTATGAATCCTTTCGCTTAATTTGCGGTGAGACAAACCGATCTGCACAAAGCCTAAAATCGGCTGTATCTCACCCTCGGCAACACCGCCCTCTCCCAGAATTTGTGCGGCAAATTCCTCCTCAGAGAAGGTTCGTTTCTCGAAGATAGGCGTTACAAAATCGCAAAATTCCTCTCCTGAATCCAGGGTGATGCAGCAGTGACGAGGCTCTTCTGAAGTCCGGGGCTTTTCCCCAACAGTCCGGGAACCGCCTCGCGTCCACACCATGCGCGAAGGGATGATCGTTGGTTTTGGGGAGTCCATCGTTGCGGGAATTTCTCTCATATCAACGGTAAGCCAGGACGCCTTTTCTTCAAACATAACAGCCCAGCCACTTGAGACACGCAAATAACCGATTTCGTCTTCCCGGTCAAGTTCCCGAATCCTCTGGATGGGTGCATCCAGGAATGCAGGCTGCAGGGAGTGCAGGGCATGTTTGATCTCGTTGTCCTGCGCAAGCAACAGAACAAGGGATGTCCCGAAACTCTTCAGCGCCTCCCCCTGTTGCCTTTTTGCATGGCTGAGAAAAAAGAGACAACTGAGTATGCCAATAACGATCACCAGCATGCTCGTAAAAAGGATAAGTTTTATACGGATGCCAATCATGGAATTCAAAATGAAAAACTATTGTGGATAAAGGACTACATTTGGAAAAGAGCGTACCGCGGAGAGATTCATTCCAATCATCTCTGCCGTTTTGGTGTTCAAAGTTAATTTTAGTTTGTCCGGTTGTTTAATGCCCAGTGAAGTCGTCGTCGGGTCGCTTAATAACTTCTGCGCCAGTTGGGCTGCCTGCAGACCCGTGTATTTATAATTTGGCGAAACGGAAACAAGCGCACCCGCCTTTACAAGGGCATCGGAAGTGCAGAATACAGGCAGGCGATGCTCCAGGGTTATTTTGGAAATCACGCTGAGTGCGCTTTTGGTAATTACCGTACTGTCGGGTATCATCCACAGGGCATCAATCGCATTGACCATTTTTTTTAGCGCCGGTGTGACCTCTTTTTCAGATAAGACTTCTGCCTTAACAAGGTTGAAGTCAAATTCTTTCGCCGTGGCGCTTGCTTCCCGGATAATTCTCTCGGTTTTCATGGGATCATAAATCACCCCCACATTCTTCCGCGCACCAAGAAGCTCTTTCAGAATAGCGAACTGATCCGTCAGGGACGCTTCCGAAGAAATACCGGTGATATTAGCGCCATGCAAATTAAAGCGCTCGTGATTGATAACCATGCAGAAGATTATGGGAATATCGGGAAACTGGTCCTTCACAAGGGTTGCGGCAAGCACCCCGACGGCCAGGATAACACCTGGCCTGGGGCTGCCGGTGCTGATTTTCTGAATAACCCTCTTCCCCTCCTCTGTGTCCCCATGCAGATCGTAAATCGCCGTTATGGAGATATTTTTCCCTTTACACCCTTCCTCAAAACCCTTAATCGCCTCGTTATAGGCAGAAATTTGCTGGCTCCGGATGATAATGACCTCATTTTCCGCGGCACCTGCACAGGAAATAAAGAGTGATCCCGTAAAAAGAAACACAAGAAGACACCAATATACTACGGTAAAATTTTGATACCGGTATGGTTCAGGGTATTTTTGTGTCATCGTATCGAGACTTCTCCTTCTTTTTCGTGCCGATGAGATTGACGGGAAGATGCCTGAATTATCCATTATACGTCATAAAAGAGATTCATCACCGCGGATGAACTGCCCGGTTAACTTCCGGAGTTTTTCCTGTAACTGCACGACACTACGATTTACTTTCGTTTCCTCGTTCTTTGTACGAACGTTTTCCATTTCCGTGAGTTGCACAAGCTCGCCGTTGACTTGATTTATTGTTTTCCGGGCAGAGATCAATTTGCTATTCAACTCCCTGATGCGTTGACTCATCTGCTTGATAATACGGAAGGCGAGGGTTGGATCCATCTTGATCCTCTTGAGAAGGCCTTCGTGTTCTATGGCAAGAACCCGTGCCTCTCCCACGGCCTTAACCGTCGCTGAGCGGGGACTGGCATCGAACAGGCTCATCTCGCCGAAGATATCCCCCTCCCCCAATAAGGCAAGAAGGGTTTCCTTTCCCCCCGCTTCGGCATTGATTTTGACCACCTTTACCTTTCCGCTCTGCACCACATACATAGTCCGGCTCTGCATGCCTTCTTCAACGATAGTCTCGCCATCGTTGTACAGCCTCCCCAAAAAAGATTCCTCTGACACGGCGCTATTCCTTTCTTTTTTTTCTCGCAGGGGAAAAAACACTTCTTTTAAAAAAGAAGCGATCATTACACCGAGCACGTGTATCGTGAGCAATGGGCTAAGCGCCCTTATGAAAATGTCTTTGTAGAATCTGCTGCCGGTAAACATATCCCAGAGGATATCGCTATAGGGCGTCTTTCTTCCGAAATCTTTCTGCTCCCACTCTATTACGGCAAAGCAGCGCCGGCGGATTGACGGCAGAACGGAAATGATGTCGTTTGCAGAGAAAAGGAACTGGCCAAAAAAATTATCTCTATTCAGGGTTTTGCAAACGGGAAGGTAATGATCCCTGAAGGCTTCTTCATCCACGCCGTAGAGGAGTGTCGTATGCACCGCTGCCTTGGAAGTTATGTAAGCGGAACCTATTCCATCCTTATAGAGCCTTGAGCTACTGGCATCTCCCACAATTACCAGCCTGTCGGCAAAAGGTTTTTGCGCAGTACCTGTGTTTATTTTCGGGAAGCAGTGACAAAACCTTTCGGGTATTTTAAAACCGGCGGGAAGCATCTTTTTCATTACCGGATGGTCAAGAAAGGTCTTTATGCGGTCCACTCCGGGTTCCTTGCCCAGAGCGCTGATGGTGATGTAGTCACCCTTGGGTATAACGCTTACGAATTTTATCCCGGGGATACGCAGGAGAAAGATGTGTATGGAATGTCCAAATCGGCTAGCAACCCAGTCTCTTCCCAGTTCAATCTCCGATTGAGTAGCTTTGACGGACGGGGGAATTTTGTACCCTACTCCCAGCCTCTCACACATCCTGCCCGTGCCTGCCTTGATCCCGAATGCCCCGACAAGAAGGTCGCAGTCCTGAAGCATCTTCCCGTCTGAATAGATCCCCGGTTTCTCCCCTTCCATACGGATCTCATCCACAATAGCATGTTTGACGTGGACGCCGTGTTCAACTGCCTTCTGAAGGAGAAATCCGTCAAAACTCCGGACATCTTTCTCTCGGCTCCCTGCGGGTCCCCCACCCCTGAAGACCGTGGCAATTCCCCGTTGCTGAAGGCGGGAAGATTGTATCCGGACACTGCCATTCGGTGTATGAAAGAAGTAAGATTCAATGCCCCACCGAACGACGGAAGACGGCAAATTTATCCCTTCCAGGGCGAGTGATTGTACCAGCGACTCCGAGACAACCCCGGCGCACATATTGCATCCTGGCGCCCCATGGTTGACAAACATCTTTCTTTCGTAAATGGTAAAGTCAAGCGTTTTTCCTAAATCCCTGGCTAGTTTTGACGCAAAAATGCCAAAAAAAGAACCCGACGGCCCCCCTCCTACTATTGCCACATGAGCGCCATCAGTTAAGGTTATCAAACCTTTTGTCCTTGCCATGCAATGCTCACTTTATAAAATCATTTTGTGGTACGCACCTGCATTCCGGAGTAAAAAAGTATGTCTTAAAATATTCTTACTGATTCTTTTCTGGCATCATGAATTGGGAATATAATAGCACATCTTTTGCCCCTTTTCAAGCAAACCAAATTCTCACTGGATGCAGGGGAAAGGATTCGATTCAAGGATTTATGGATATATCCCTTTAAATTTGTTAATTGACAATAAAAACGCTTATGATATACTCCCACAAACTGGATAGCCGTAGTTTCTTCCAAAAATAATTTTGACATCTTTAGTAAAAATATCAGTAAAACTAACCCTCTCAGGGTTTACTCACGAATTCCATGCTTCAGATTTTGTCTTTTCCTACTCGTTCGGGGTCAGGATATGTTTGATAAATCAGGTAGGTATAATTCTTGAATTTTGGGAGATAAAACATGCACTGTAAGGAAAAAATATATATTTACCTGTCTTTTCTTGCTAGTATTATATTTTTATCCGGTTGCTATGCCCCGCCAACTTTCAAACCAATAACAACGACCGTGAAACATCCAAAGAAGGAAGCGCCTTATATTGGTAGCCAGTTGGATCATTATTTCGTACGCGATTGGAAATATATTGTTATCCATCACAGTGCCTCGGTATCGGGCTGTGCCGCTGAATTTGATAGATTTCACCGGGAGAAAAGGGGCTGGGAAAACGGTTTGGGATACCACTTCGTAATAGGCAATGGATGTGGTTCCGACGACGGAAAAATTGAGATCGGCGGCAGATGGATAAACCAGATAGACGGGGCGCATGCAGGCGTACAGGAATATAATCATTCCGGCATTGGAATATGTCTGGTTGGAAACTTCAACGAATCCTATCCAACGGCTGCACAGATGGCCTCGCTTTCAGCGCTGGTGGAATATCTCCAGGAACGATGCCGTATTCCTTCGGAAAACGTCATCATGCACAGGCATTTCAGGGAAACGGAATGTCCCGGAAGAAATTTTCCCTATTATAAATTACTTGCGAAAACCGCCCGGTGGTAATTTCCTGCTTCAGCCGCAGAACTGTAATTAACGAATAGTTGTGAGGATTTACACGAAGGTCAGGGCTTGTTATTGTTCACATTTCGGTGGATTATGAAACAGGAGAGGGGAATTTTCATTTTATTTAACTGGTGTAAGACCAAATGATACCTATTCGAGACCGGAATCCTTCGGGAACCTTTCCCCTGGTTACGGTTAGTATTATATTCATAAACGTTGTGGTCTTTATCATTCAGCTCTCTGCAGGGCCCCGGTTAGACGCCCTTCTGTTCCAATTTGGCGTAGTCCCCATCAAGGTGATCTATTCATCGGAAATCCCGGGTTCCACTTTTGCCAACACCTATTTTCCGTTCCTGAGTTATATGTTCCTCCACGGCGGATTTGTCCACCTCATCGGAAATATGTGGTATTTATGGATCTTTGGTGACAATATTGAGGAAACGCTGGGTCGCTTCAGATTCATCCTGTTTTATTTGCTCTGTGGAATTGGGTCCGCCATGGTACATATCTATCTCAACAGTCAGTCAGGGATTCCCTGCGTAGGGGCAAGCGGGGCGATCGCGGGGGTTCTGGGGGCTTATATGGTTACCTTTCCGAGGGCACGGGTGTTGGTCATTATACCCCTGTTTATCATCTGGGAAATAATAGAGTTGCCCGCCGTCTTTGTATTGGGCTTTTGGTTCCTTATCCAGTTTTTTAGTGGCGCAGCCGCTATTTCCAAAGTCCAGGGGGGAGGTGGCGTAGCGTGGTGGGCGCACATTGGAGGATTTATTCTCGGTATAATTCTTATCAAAATATTTCCGAAATCACGCTACCGTCGTTTATAAAAATCTGCGTATCTGTCAAATTCACCATCCAATAGCAGGACAAGCGTCCGTGCTTGCCATAGTGATACTCCCATAACAATAATTAGCCTCGTATTAAATTGATGAATTAGCATTGGGTACTAACAATAGAGTTTTTTGAAATAACCACCCCACAACCACCTCCTTCGCAAGGAGGGGATAAAAAGAGAAGTAAAAAATCTTCCTAAAAAAAGAAGTTTTTACAGGCTAAACAATCAGGAGCCGAAGGCTCACAACAAGAATTTTCCATTATAAATTTTCAAAAACATGCATACAATTTTAAGGCATGCATTTAAAGCGGGTTAAAATACTCAAGGATACCAATAAAATTCCTGGTCCTGTTGTGTACTGGATGAGCCGTGATCAACGGGTTCGTGACAACTGGGCGCTTCTCTATGCCCAGGAGTTAGCGTTTGAATGGAAAGTTACTATGGCTGTTGTGTTTTGCCTCGTGCCACGGTTCCTTGATGCAGGGAAAAACCATTATCAGTTTATGATCGGGGGATTGCAGGAGACGGAAAAAACCTTGCAGAAAAGGAATATCCCCTTTTTTCTCCTTCTGGGTGATCCCAACCATGAAATACCGCGATTTATCAACAAATATAAGATTGGTGCCCTTATAACGGATTTTAATCCCCTCAGAATAAAACAAGGATGGAACGATGCCGTTGCAAACAAGATCAACATTCCCTTCTACGAGGTAGATGCGCACAATGTCGTCCCTTGCCGGATAGCTTCACCGAAGCAGGCATATGGCGCATATACCCTGCGCCCGAAGATACATCGCCTTCTTCCGGAATTTTTAGATAAATATCCACCGGTAAGGAAACATCCCGTTGCCTGGGATGGCCAGGTGGAGACCGTAGACTGGAATGTGTGCATGCAGTCTGTAAAGGCAACAGACACGGATCAACGTTTTCCGTGGATTGAACCGGGCGAAAAGGCCGCCGGTAAGATGCTCCGGGAATTTTTAGAGAAAAAATTACCGCAGTATGACGCACACAGAAATGATCCTGCGAAGGATGCGCAGTCCCATCTGTCTCCCTATCTCCATTTTGGCCAGATTTCAGCGCAAAGGGTGGCGCTTGAAGTGCTAAAAATGCCTGGGATGAGCAGTTTCGGGAATGCATTTCTTGAGGAACTTATCGTAAGGCGCGAATTATCGGATAATTTTTGTTTTTATAATCCACACTATGACAGTTTTCAGGGTTTTCCTGCCTGGGCAAAGGAAACACTGAATAAACATCGGAGCGACAAGAGGGAGTATACGTATCACCGGAAGAGTTTGAAGATGCAGAAACTCATGACGAATTATGGAATGCTGCACAGACAGATATGATCAAACGGGGGAAGATGCATGGGTACCTGCGGATGTACTGGGCAAAAAAAATATTGGAATGGACACCATCGCCGGAAGAGGCCATGGAAATTGCAATTTATCTGAACGACAGGTATGAACTTGATGGACGAGATCCCAATGGATATACCGGTATTGCCTGGAGTATCGGTGGGGTTCACGATCGTCCCTGGAAGGAACGGAATATTTTTGGCAAGGTTCGATTCATGAGCTATAATGGCTGTAAATCAAAATTTACTATCCAATCATATATTCAATCGGTTAAAAGATTGTAAGAGTACATGCTGAAAAAGGGTTTAAAAAATATCCCGGTCCTGACGACAAAGGGAAATGCCCCGGTAAAAGACCGTCTGCAAATTCTTAACAAAAAGGAACGCTATGCAGTCCTTGCAACGGATTCGGGCGGACAACCGTATACATCGCTCATTGCGTATGCGCTTACTGAGGATTTAAAGGGAGTTGTGTTTGCAACGCCGAAAAATACCCGTAAATATAAGAATATCCTCAGGAATCCGCGGGTCTCAGTCCTTATTGATAGCCGCGCTAATTCAGGCGGTGATTATTTGAGTATAGAGTCTGTTACTGTGGTAGGAACTGCGCGTTCACTCAGAAAGGGCAGGAAATGGAATGAATCAGCCGCCGTTTTGATAAAAAAACACCTTCAATTGAGTGACTTTATTACCTCATCAACCACGGCAATCATTCACATCGATGTCACCCATCACATTCATGTAGACCACTTCCAGCGTATTTCAGAATGGCATGTCAAATAATACGGCTATACATGGTTTCGCAGCATGAGTTCTACAGGGTGAGGATCAAGATAGTGCTGTTTTTGTAAATAGGCGACGTTGTATTTTCTGACGTAATGTTTTATCAGGGTAATGGGAACGATTAACGGGATAAGACACCGGCGATAGTTTTCAATAACGTCAAGGAGTTCCTGCTTTTCGTCCGCCGTTATGAGTTTTTTAAAATACCCTGCGATATGCATCAGGACGTTTGCGTTCTTCTTTGGTGTCGCAAGGAGCCTCATACCTTCCATAAAACCCTGAATATATGAACCATACAGGTCTTCCCGTTTTACCCTCTTTTCACCTGCCACGAGTTGACCCAGCGATGAATAATGTTTGGGGCTATGCGCCAGCATGAGAAGTTTATGACTCGTATGAAACCTGATCAGGCTGTTCGTACTCCTGGATTTCTGAAGCCCATGCCATCGATGGAAGACAAAAACACCCTCGATAAAATTTTCCCTTAGTTGTGGGTTGTGGAGACGGCCATCGTCAATAACCGGGGTGAGCGGGAAACGTTTCATAAAAGCGCCGCCAAAGATGCCCACGCCCCGCCGACTGGGCACACCCGACGTTGTATACACTTTAACCCCGCCAATACCGGAACTGGGAGATTTGCTCTTAAAGATAAAGCCGCAGAGATTTTCCCGGGCTAATTCACCGAGTCTTTTCTCTGCCCATTGCAACATCCTTTCCGTATGGTCAATGCCGGTCTTGATGGTGATGAGTCGGGGGGATTCCGGACTTCCTACTAAGTGCAAGGGTTCCCGCGGCACGGGAAACCCGTATTCACATTCAGGGCAAACCGGCACCCACTCGAAATACTGCCCAAGGGTATCCGTTATAAAGCGATCGTGTTTATGCCCACCGTCATAACGCACCTTTTCTCCAAGTAAGCAGGAACTGATACCCAGTTTAATTTTTTGGAGCATGGTTTCAGGAGCCAGGGGTCCCTTTTATATCTATTTCTTCTTCAATTGCAATTTTTACCGCTTCAAAAAAAGGAGTTTTCCTGACGAAGAAGAAAAAGAAAGGGGTCATCTTAAATATTGACACTTTCTAAATTATTATAATGACTTCTCTATTTTCTTTCACTTTAAATTTTTAACAGGAGAAAGAACTCATGGCAAGACCTTTACGTGTAGTGTATTTCAATAAAAGACATCGAAGAAAAGGCCATCTCTTCCAGGGCAGGTTCAAGGCCATCCTGTTAGATGCACCGGAGGATTTATTCTGGGTGGAACCGGTTTTGTAAACTGGATAAAAGACAAATTTCTTTCCACAAGAAAAGACGAGAAAGAAATTCCCCAACTCAAGAAATTAAAACCGAAGGTACCTCTTACAACAATTATTAAGTCTGTGTGTAATGAATTCAGGTGTAGCGAGGTTCAAGTAAAAACAGAGGGCGCAAGAATAATAAAGTACGCGCAATGAGAGGCAATTCATGAATTGCCTCTACATTTCGACGCAAAGGCTGAGCGTTCGTCGGATACCTCGGCGTGAGTTCGGTCGAACGCTCACGCCGAAGACTCACGACGAAGCCCCCTCCTTGCAAAGGAGGGGAGAGAGGGGTGGTTAATTTGGTTGTGACTACGCTACGTTAGGCAATGAATGTACGTCAGTAACACACTATTCCCCTGATTATCACAAATCCACCGCTATTCGTGTGTGACCAGGTGCCTGGTTCAGAGTCGATGACTTCATAGCTTCCTGCGGGTACATAGGTATTGGGATAGGATACCCAGGAGCGATAGTCTGTTGTTCCTGAAAATGGCCCATACATGAGAAATGTGGTGAGATTGTATAAAGCATGTGTGCCGGCTGGCTGGCCTCCATCGCACCAGTGATAGGTGTAGATTTCCGTAATATATGCATCCTGCGGTATGGTTACCAGGGTTTTGCCAGGATTACCGCAGACAACCTGCAGAATATTATACGTATTCACTATTACTACGGCTTCTCTGTTCGCATCCGATGTTATGAGGTCGTTGATCATAGTGACGACGTCATTAAGGATTTTCGTTTCTGCCTTACGACCGGGGGCCATATAAGACTTTATAAAATTATGGCCACCCCAGATATCTCCCCAATTGAGAGGACCGAAGAAATTGTCAAGATTCGGTGGTAATGCAGATAGAATGCTGTTGATGATGAAATCTTCATGAATCGTCGTATAGGGACCTCCACCGGCATACGATACCGAATCCATCAATATATTGCGGATCTATGCCGAGATATGCAATATTGCCATACAGATTGCCCTGAGAATGCGCGACAAGCACAACCATTTTGTCTTCACTCAAATATTTATTATATAAAACAATATGCTCTTGTACCGACGGGTTGGCGCTTACTACAGCAGCGTCAACCTCCTTTGCTATCTCTATTATTCTGTCTTGAAGGAAGTCTGGCATGGTATCCCATTCGGCAAGATATACACAGCGGCATAAATATGTGCGTATAAATGTACTCAAAAAGGCTAAATTAAGCCAGAATATTATTTAAACATGCGCAATTATTTATGTCGCTATGTATAGTTCCAGAACAGGCTGTAGTTTGTTTGTAAATCTTGTTCAAATGTCTCCAGCAGGTCTTCCAAATAACCGTCGGAAGGATTGTGTGCTAATCCATAGGTTATTGTACCGTCCAGACTCGTTCCTGATATATGTGCATTTAGTCGATTCTGCAACAATTCCTTGCTTTCTTCGGCATCCTCCACATCATTCCATACGCCATTGCCAAAAAATACAACGACCCCTGGTTGACATTGTTGCCCACCCTCACCATAAACAACACCTGACATCGCAAGAAAGGTAACAAGAAGTACTATATTAGATATCCATCGGATGTTCATTGGTCACCTCCCGTATTGTCCACATCAAAGGAACAACTGTCCTTCCATTCCTTCTGTGGAGCGCTCATTATAATTCTACCGCCTAGATTGTCACTGTACCTAATGTATGCCATGCTGCGTTCCCTGGTATTCAGTATCTTGGCGCGTAGTGCACGACGAATGTCTATAGATTCCTCTCCTTTAAGGTAAAAAAGACACTCGCCATGCCGGGCCATCTTGTTTGCATGGTTATAACAAGCCTCACGGTCGTTTGCATCTTTGAGTATGCCTTGGAACTCAATAGCGTAGTAGGTAAGACCTAATCGAAGTTTCTTATCATCGGGGTAGGTGAAGTATATATACCTTTGAATGTCGTCACGGACCCCATCGCCATCTGTATCTATCCCAAGCAATGTCTTCTTTCCTTCCTCCCCGGGATCAGGTGGGAGGTTCACTCCCGTATCATCATCCGGTGTCGATGGGTTACAGTCATCATCAATGCCGTTCTTCTTTATCTCTGTAGCCCCCGGATTTACAGCGGCTTTGGTATCGTCACAGTCGGTATTATTGGTAACATAGGCTGAAGGCTGGCTGCATGCCTTTGTGGTAACATGCGGGTTCCCGTATCCGTCGCCATCGGCATCTTCATAAAATGTGGTTTTTAGTCCCTCATCAATCTGTCCATCGCAGTTATTGTCCACGTCATCGCATATTTCCTGAGCCTTCGGGTTTACGGAGGGGTTTTTATCATCACAATCTCCCTCGACCCTCGTAAAACCATCGCCGTCAAAGTCGACATCTCCATCTTCGGCAAGTACCTGGACGGTTAATGCCCCTCCCGGTTTGCCTTTTACGGTAACTTCAATCGTATTTATTTTGCCGTCAAGGGTCTTCTCCACGTCTACGACCTCTACATTTTGATTAAAATTGGATGAGCCGATGATGGTCTCTTTATTTAGTACAATGTCTGCACTGCTTACCTTCTCGTTGTCTGCGCCCTCAAGACCGCCATTGGTTACCCGTATAGTAGCGAGGCCTTTAATGCCGGGGAATGTGTCTTTCTGCGTTCTGGGTGATCCGGTCTGGCGCACATAGGTGTGTTCAAAGACCGTAACTACATCTGCCATCAGGTTTGTTGCAAAATCAGGAGATACAAGGAAAACCAGGCTGTAAAACAAAAGCACAACGAGTCCACCTTTGATGGTGTGCATAAACGAACTCCTTGTTAAAAAGGTTAAAGGAAACTATCCTCAGGTGAGACGCATCTTAATAGTAAAGATTTTATACGATGGAATTATTCAACAAGGATTCAAGTTCCTTGCCTCCTCGATAAGCCTTTTTGGTCTGATGACAAATGGTATTCCAAAACATGCTTTCAAAGGTAAAAAAAGCTGGGAAGTTTTTTAAAGGTAAGAATACTCAACGGTTAAAACAACCGGGTGGAAATGGTGGCAGGGAGAAAAACACAAAAAAGCGAATTACAGTGTACTTATTTGTAATTCTTCATGGCATTTCTGTGCAGTCGAATTTAAACCACGTCTTGTACCATACGCAAAATACGCAAAAGGTGGTGCCTTTTTTACTCTCCATGCTGCAATTCGGGGGAGGGTGAAAAGAGTCAACTCTTTTGATAATCTGAGAAAGATGCTTGTCACCTTTCAGTTTTTCTCGCAATCGTTTTTTCTCTAGGCTTACCGCACTATAGTCTTGCCCATTATTTCTCCTATCTCAGTTCCGTTTAGTCTACCAAACCGATATAACAAGTCCATCGCTATTTTCTTTTGACGGCCATTATGCCATTTGTTAATATTGCAACGATGGCATAATAAATGTTAGCCTCTAAATAAGAGGAAGAGCGGCGGACGATAAATATAAGGAATAAATATGCCAACAATATCCATGTTTTTTGGTATAGTTGTATCACTTTATTTTGTTGATAACAGACAACATAAACAACCACATATCCATGTAAAATATCAGAGTAGCGAAGCTGTTATTTCAATTCCACATGGTGAACTTCTTGACGGAGAATTGCCTCCAGCCAAAATGCGATTGGTTTTGGCTTGGATTGAAATTCACAAAGATGAGCTTATGGCTGATTGGGATTTAGCAGTTAGCGGACAGCAGCCGTTTAAAATTGATCCATTGAGGTAAACTATGAATCCAAGAGTAAAAGCAGTAAAGGCAAGAGATAACTATAAACTTGAGATAACATTTTCCAATGGGGAAGTCGGGGTATATGATTGCAGTCCTTTGCTTAATTTCGGGGTATTCAGTGAGTTGAAAGACAAAATTTATTTTCAACAGGTGAGGGCTGCATTTGGTACTGTAGTATGGCCACATGGGCAGGATATATGCCCCGATACTTTATATTTAGATTCTAAGAAAATAAAAAAATCGACTAACAAATTGCTCCGGCGGATAGGAACAAAAAACCGTGCTAGCCGCTAAAGGAGACAAACAATTCATGGGGTCACAACAATTCATGGGGTCAAACCTTCATATTTCAATAGACAAACTTTACGTAATGGATAAAATGGAGCACTATGGCAAGACCATTACGATTGGAATTTGAAGGTGCTTTTTATCATATCACATCAAGAGGCAATCTGAGAGACAGAATATTCTTTGATGATAAAGACAGGGAAAAGTTTTTGGATAT
>WYAU01000049.1 GCA_011525665.1 Candidatus Brocadia sp. | reverse complement strand
TGAACGGCGAGTGCTTTACCCGGTAATGTACCTCCGGCACCGTCAACGGCTCACCCCTCGGAAGCGGCTCCCACTCCGGCCCCGTCTGGATCGTCGCTATCACCTGCGGCGTACCCGCCATCAACTCACCGGTCGTCACCACCCCCGCTACACCAAGGGCTGCGACCAGTCCTAATTGTAACGTTTTCGTAAACATGCTAAACCTCCTTCACTACGTAAAAAATCGCGAATCCAACAATAAGACTAACAAGAATAGCAAAACCTATCATAATCTACCCTCCTAACGCTATTTCTTTCCTTATCATCAATTTCTCCAGAACCACCTCCTTTCATTCCAAAATTGTTATCAGCGAACTAATGGCCACCGTTGACATTTATTTCTACGGATTTAGTTTAGCAACGGAAGTGCCAGGATATTCCACAAAAGTCGTTTATTTTGTAAGTATTTATAAGTATATTGCTTATGAAAATTTCCAGAGAATTGTTTGTGCTTTTTTGAAACAGGGCATATTTTAAATTTGACGTGTATAAGTCCAGGATGTTTATGGGAATGAAAAAAATCTATGGTAAACCTTTTAAGAAAAAAGACTTAGATTGGTGCCTAAATGTGGGCACCGTTTGGCCGATTTGATGGCAGGGACTTTGTCTTTGAACTTATCCAGGGCTAGTTCAATCCTGCTGATTGAACCCTCGTATGGTGTCCGGAGTGACTCCTGACACCACAAAATCATGTAAATTTCAATTAAATTGACGATGTTTTTAAAATTTTTTATACGCCCGGAGAATTTGTAGTCAGCGGTAGCTCTTATTAAGCTGCCCACCTTTCTTACGTCAAATTCCATATCAAAAACAGAATCCCGTGATGTCCGGATATCCTCAACGGTAAAATTTGGTTTACGTCTCAGTGCATTTGCAAGTTCGGGGAACAATGTCAATGAGAAAACGGAATGGGTGTGGCTATGCTGCATTATATCCGTTCGGCGGCGGGAATATTGGGTTTCGTTATGTTATACTTAGCAAGTTTGTTCTGGAGTGTAGTACGAGGTATGCGCAATATCTCTGACATACGTACCTGGTTGCCGTTCGTCTTCTGGTATGCCCACAAAAGGAGCTTTTTTTCTGCCTCGCTCAGGGTCTCCTGCAGATCAAGAGAGTCGATCGCTGAAAGTTCAACGGGGAATATCCCCGCCGGGGCATCTCCCTCCGTCAGATTTTTGGGAAGGTTTTTGGGTACAATTATATCAGACGTACAAAAAGCTACGGCGTGTTCAATGGCGTTTTCCAGTTCCCGGATGTTTCCCGGCCAATTATACGCTAACAGCAGGTGAAGGGCTTCCTGAGAAATAGAATTGACCGCTACACGCTGCTGTGTCGCATATTTTTTTATAAAGTAATTTACCAGGAGAGGTATATCTTCTTTTCGTTCTCTCAGGGGTGGAAGATGAATGGTTACCACATGTATCCGGTAATACAGATCCTCCCGAAACCGTCCTTCCTGAACAAGTTTTTTAAGGTCTTTTTTCGTTGCACAGATAACGCGGACATTAACGGGGATCGTTTCTTCGCCACCAACCCGTTCAAATTCCCTTTCCTGAAGAACCCTGAGGAGTTTCACCTGCATTTCCAAAGGGATGTCATCAACGTCATCAAGAAATATCGCGCCGCCGTCGGCAAGTTCAAAACGCCCCCGCCTTGCCTTTATGGCGCCGGTAAAGGAACCTTTTTCATGTCCAAAGAGTTCACTCTCCAGAATTTCCTTGTTTAAAGCGGCGCAACTGAGTTTTATAAAAGGTCCGTCCCTTCGGTTGCTGTTATAATGAATCGCCCCTGCCGTGAGTTCCTTCCCGGTACCGCTCTCTCCCTGAATAAGTACCGTTGTATCGCGGTCGGATACGGTGCTGATAATCTCAAACACCTGTTTCATCACATCGCTGTTTCCTATCATGTTATCATAACCATATCGGCTCATAACCTGTCGTTTCAGTAAGACGTTTTCTGCAACCACGTCTTTGTGTTTGAGCGCCTTCCCGAGTTTTATCATCAGTTCTTCCAGGGAAAAGGGCTTTGTCACATAGTCATACGCCCCTTCTTTCATTGACGTAACTGCGTTTTCGATAGAACCGTAGGCAGTCATGATGATAACAACCGTATCGGGAGACGCCTTTTTTATCTCTCTCAGGAAATCTATCCCGTCCATCTTGGGAAGGCGCAAATCTGTTATTACCGCATCGAAGTTTGTGGTTTGCAGTATCTTGAGTCCTTCGGCGGCGTTTGACAGGGAAGTGACGGCATATCCCTCTTTTCGTAATTTGTCTTCAAGGGAGACTCGCATAAGCTTTTCATCATCAACAACAAGTATTTTGCTTTTCATGTGAAGATTTTCCGCCTCTTTTACTGCAGGGAAGGCAAATCGTAAACACGGTACCTTCTCCCGCCGAGCTTTCTACACGGATTTCTCCGTGGTGGTCCTCGATAATCCTCTTCGAAATGGCCAATCCCATTCCAATCCCTTTTTCGCCTTCTTTATCCTTCGTGGTAAAAAAAGGTTCAAATATCTTATCCATAATTTCTTCCCGGATGCCACAGCCGGTATCGCCAATACACACGGCAATACATGCTTCATGTCTCCTGCAAAAGTCTGTCTTTATGGTCAGAGATCCTCCTCCCGGCATACTCTCTATGGCATTAACCATGATATTGATAAACATCATGGAAATGTGGTCAACATCTATGGAAACCGCCGGAAGGGATTCCTTCAAATCTTTATGAATATGAATAAGGGAGGGATCTATCCTGTGCTCGACAAACTCAAGAGAACCGTTGATGATAGCGTTGATGCTGTTTTCAGACATGCGAAGCGTATAGGGGCGGGAAAATGTCAAAAGTCGTTTTACGATCATCTCAACCCGTTTCAGCCCTTCCAGCATAAGAGCGGCGTATCTCCTTGTCTGCGAGGCATTTTCCGGTTCATTTTCAATCATGCTGGCGAAATTCTGCAAACCACCCAATGGGTTGTTGATTTCATGAGCCACTTCTGCCGCAAGCTCTCCTACGGCAGCGAGGCGCTCAGCACGCAACAACTGGGCCGTCCGTTCTTCCACCTTTTGTTCCAGATTTGTATAAGATTCCTTCAGTTTTGCGGCCATGTGATTAAATTCCCTGGCAAGAAGGCCCACCTCATTTTCTGAAATAATCGCTATTCGCTGGTCGAGATTGCCGGCTGCGATAGCCTTCGCCCCCTCGACCAATTGTAATATCGGTTGCGTAATGCGGTTAGTAAGTGAAATGCCGATAGCAACAACAACAAGGATGCAAACAAAGATCAGGACAATAACACGGTCCTTGAGTTTTTCAACCGGGGCAAATGCCTCCGTTAAATCCTGTTTCGCCACAAGCCCCCAATTGAGAAGGGGGATATGCCGGTAAGCGGAAAGCACGGGAACATTCCTGTAGTCCGCGGACCTTTTAATCCCCTCTTCGCCCCCGGAGCTTAACACAGAAGGAATATCGGGAGTGGAATGAATCGAACTGGTAAATCTTAAGGCTGCGTCCGGCCTGTGACGAAGGTCATTTAAATAAACGATGGTACTCCCCTCTCTCCTCACCAGGAGTGTTTCCCCTGTATTTCCCATCCCCGGCCAGTTGCGAATTACCGGTTCAACGCTATATTTCACGTTGACATCCAATAATATAACGCCAATGATAATATCACTGCTTTCGAGGGTAATGGTATCTGTCATGCAAACCGGGCAAAAATAGGTCATACAATTCTGGTCAGTCAATTCCGAGACGTGGATATCCTTCACGGCGACTTCTTTTTTTTCCAGGGTATCGACATAAACGCCAAACGAACTCAGTGTCTTGCCGACGATATCCGGATACGTGGATATAACTACTTCTCCATTTGCGCCATCAACAATGGAGATGACATTATAATGCTTGTAAAACTGTTTCAAGGCATGAAGATTGTCTAAAATTCTTTCGTAATTTATTCTACCGGCTTCCGATTTTCGCAGTTGATCAATACTTTCAAATCTTCTCCTCTGTTGTAAAAGGCTCGTTGCGGCAGCGGCGAGCACCTTGTTGCGGGCAATTACCGCGGTGTCCGTCAATCGCTCCTCCAGCCAGTTGTTGAGTTCGTTCTTTTTTAAGTCGGCAATAGAGGTAAGCTGTTCGATCATCCGCTGTTCAATGGCGCTCTTACTACTGTAATATTCCACAACGCAAATAAACAACAAGGGAATAGTGGTCAAAAGACAGATGTAACAGATGAGTTGAATCTTGATGCTTTTGAAAATGCGTCCGGAGTAATTCATAGTCCTATTTTAAGAGCACAATCCCTCCCAAAATAAGCAACATGCCTGCTATTTTGGATAGGGTCACCTCCTCGCCCAGGAAAAGCCAGCCGAGAAGAAACGTAAATAACGGGTAACAGCTTGTGATCGGGATAATCCTCGATATCTCTCCCATCTTGAGCGCCCTGTAAAATACTACCTGCGCTACAAAACCTGCCAAAATACCGGCGAGAACAAGAAAGAAGATTGACTTAATGCCCATTTTCCCGAACGATGGAAATTGAGGTGTAAATGCGATAATAATGACGACACCCAGGAAAACACCGGAGCATCTCACCAGGTATGCGGCCGTGGGCTCAACAGCCGCGAGCCCCACTTTTTCTAAAAAAGGCACAAATCCCCAGATAAAGGCAGTAAGTAAGGCAAGAAAGAATGCTTCCATGGAAATCACCCCGAATATTTTATAAAAATGCATTGTAGAGTCCGATTAAACATAATTATAATAAATCCACAGGAAAAATTCTTTAACAATATTTTCAGCGCTTTTCCGGAGAACAACCAGTCGTGAGTCTGTTGGCAAAACAGCGTTGCTATTTGAACACTATTTTCGGATAATGATATGTCAGACCAGACAATAACCTGCCCTTATTGTTGTAAAAAGATGCTGATCACCGAAACGCTTTCCCCTCCGATAAAAGAAGAAATCCGAAAAGGGTTTTAACGGGAAAAAAGGGCGATGATGAAGGCAGAGGCAAAAGAGAAAAACACATTGAAAAAACCGTCAAAAACACCGCCGGTATGTATAGTGGCGGGGAAGGTATTGCCGGAACGCCGTTGCTTCAGATTAAGCGTTTGGAACTGACAGAGGATTTAGAACCTCTTAAGGCAGACGATACCGAGCGTGGCAAAGTTGCAATCAAAAATATTATACTTACGGGGTATGGAAACCCCGCCCCATCCCTCCCCGTAAACGGTGAGGGTGGTAGTTATCTCCCCGTTTACAGGGGGGAGTATGGGGGAAAAATCTCCTAAAAAAGAAGTTTTACAGGACACAATAATGTTATCCGTCAAGATTGGACACTATCATCCGTCTCTTGAAAATTCGTTTATAAGTGTCGTACAAACGTTAAAGAAGGACGACCCCTTAATGCCCCTTGCCGTTGTAGCGCCCACAAACTGGATGCTCAATCGTCTCCAGGAACGCCTTGTTCAAGAAAATGGCGCCTCATTTTTGAATATCTCTTTTCTGAACTTTTCCGTTTTAGCAAAGGAGATATGCAGACGATGGGGAATAGTCGCAGGACAAACAGTCCAAGAGTCAGTTATCTATGAAAATATTATTGCAGGATTACTGAGACAACATAGGGGAGCAGCCCCCAGCCAAATTACCCCACCCTCCCTCCCGGCCCTCGCTCAAGCACTGTTCCAGGTTATCCAGGATCTTATTGATGCAAATGTTCGTGTGGATGACTTAACAGAAGCTATTCGGGAAGGGTTTGTTGAACGGGCAGAAGAGCAGAAACTTTCCCGTGTTATACATCTTTATGACCTGTTTCAACAGAAACTAAAAACCCTGAATATATGCCACTATTCCGACGTCTTCCGTGCGGCCGCTTCATGCGTGTCAGATTCCGGATTCCTTGGAAATTTTCAGCGCATTCTCGCATACGGGTTCTATGACCTTACAGGTGTTGAACAGGATTTTTTCGGAGAAATATTCAGGACATATCCCACCATATTCTTTCTGCCCTACCGGAAGAAACACCCTGCCTTTGCCTACGTAAAGCCTTTCTTTGAATCATTCGTACTGGGACTGGCGCAAGATGTAGAGGAACTGCCACCCGAAAGTGTTACTGGATTCTCATGCTTAATGGATCCTAAATCTGTGCATGAATCCATGACAAGTTGCGAGTCACGAATTCATAACCCGAAGCCTGAAATCCGAAACCTGAAACCCGTTGTTATCAGCGCCTCCGGTAAAAGAGACGATGTCTGGACGGTTGCCAAGGAGATACTTAAATTAGCGGGCGCAGGTTATAAGATGGAAGAGATTGGTGTGGTTGCAAGGACGCTTGAACCGTACACCGATCCCGTAAAAAAAATATTTCAGGAGAACAATATCCCATTTTCAACCAGCGCCCAGGAGCCCGTGGGAAAGTACCCATTGGTAAAAATGATCCAGCACATCCTCCTGCTGAAACGGGAAGATTTTTATCGTCCTATGGTTATTGAATTGCTTGGATCACCTTACTTCACATTACCAGTACGCAGCGCAGGAGAAACTATTCCACGCCCCGATCTTTGGGACATCTTGAGCAGAAGGCTGCGTATTCGCGCTAACATCACGTGCTGGTTATCGAGGCTTAAGCAGGCAAAAATTATGTCCGTTGAATGCACAGAGGATATTAACTCCTCCCCCTCTCATCTTCCCCCTTCCCACGGGACAACCAGCGGGAACAAAAATGTGTTTTTCGACGAAGAAGAGTCGGGAAGGCACATTCCTATTCCTGCCAGTCAAATCGAACTTCTCCATAATGTTTTAAGCGCCTTATCAAATGATTTATCTGCCATTCCTGAAAGGGCATCGTGGGCGACAATGAGTCAGAAAATCACCCATTTCCTCCGAAGCTATATCTCCCTTCCCGCAGAAAGCATAAATACCGGAGACAACACAAGAGACCTCATGATACTTGAGAAAATAGGGAAACTGTTGCACACTTTCTCTGGCCTGAACTGTTTAGGGGAAGAGGTAACGATGGATCAGTTTGTAGATACCTTTATCAATGCATGCCGGCAGGAATCCATTCCTGTCGGATTGGGAAACGGCAGGGGGGTGAAGGTACTGGATGCCATGTCGGCCCGGGGTATCCCCTTCCGCGCTTTATTTGTTTTAGGTCTTAATGAAAAGATGTTTCCCCGCGCCATTTCCGAAGAACCGTTCTTGCGAGACCACTTGCGCCGCAGGCTCTCTGAGGTGCTGGGTAATTTTATACCCGAAAAGCTTAGAGGTTTTGACGAAGAGCGTTTACTTTTTTCCTTTCTATTAAACGCTGCCGGCGAGAGACTTTATCTCATCCATGAACGTTCGGATGAAGCAGGAAAACCGAAGGTTCAATCCCACTATCTTATGGATATCCTGCAAAATATAAGACGGATATCAGGGGCTGCGGAGAAACCCCAGGAAAAGCCGGGATATGAAATTTACGTTCCACGCGGTATTAAGGATAAACTCTACGGGCAGGAAATATCTTTGCTTACACCCCGGGAGGTTGGTATCCGAATGGCCCTCGACCGCATAGATCCGGCCTTTTTTATGAAGGCATTTGGAATCGCGCGGGATGCCTTCAAGCGCTCGCGATCAGCCTTAGATTTTATGGAGGCTTACAATCCTTGCTTAACGCGGTACGATGGGGTTGTTGGTGATATGTCCCAATGGTGGAATGGGCAGGCATGCCGCGGTCTTAGCCCCACTACGTTAGAGACATTGGGAATATGCCCGTTTAAGTTTTTTATGCGCAAGATCCTCGAATTGGAATCCCTGGAAGAGCCAGAAACGGCTGAAACGACAGCAGCCGTGGACATTGGCACCCTTTATCATAGCATTCTGAGGGATTTTTATCATACCTTAATAGAAAATAATTATTTTAACGTAAAGGGACATAAATTAAATTCCGTCGCGCAAAATAGTCATGATCGAAAGACTCCTCCTTCATCCCCCCCTTGCGAAGGGGTGGAAAGAGGGAGGGGAAAAACCCGCGATGAAAAAAAGGCATTTTTGCATTGGAATCCCACAGAACTTTTGCAAAGTATTGCCCAAAAATATTTCACAGAAATAGAACAGCAGATACCGATTCCATATCCTGTCGTCTGGGAAATCGAAAAGGAGGAGATACTTGTCCTTCTCATAAAATTTGTAACATGGGACATTGAGCATAGTGAACAAACGGGCTATATACCCACCTATCTGGAAAAGACGATAAAACTGAGCCAGCACAACGATGTGTTCAAACTTATCCCGGGGGATTCCAAAGAGGAAGACACTTCGCCGATGACCTTTAAAGGAAAGATCGACCGCATCGATATAAAAAAAGAGCAAAACGCACTGAGATTCCGTGTGATCGATTACAAATCGGGAAGATTTTTCAAAGATAATATCCTGAAAACAGCTATCCGGGGTCAAAAATTACAACTCCCCTTTTATATTATTATGGCAGAGTATTTACTATCGGAAGCAATCAAGAATGGTCGCATCCCCGAAGGCCACGTCAACCTGGATGAGGCCTCCTTTGTTTATGTTGCACAGGATATGGAGGAAAAGAAGGGGAGGCTATCTCCGCAGAAAAAGACCATCGGCAGCAATGACTGGAGGGAGAACAAGGAACAATGCCGGGAGACCTTGCGGGAATTTCTCCGGATTATCCGCGAAGGCATCTTCCCCATTTCGCCTGCAGAAGATCCGCAAAGATGCGGATGGTGCGAATTCGCCATAACATGCCGCAGAGGCAACCAGCCGCTGCGATTTAGACTGGAAAGGGACGTAAGGCTGAAGAAATTTCGAGAAATTATGAAAAAGAATGATGCCGGTATAGGTTCCGTTATGTAAGATTCGTTCACTATCCTGCATGGCTTCTTCCTCAGATATGAAGGATTATTGAAAGCCCCCTAGTTTATTCTAGTCAAGTATTATTTTATAATAAATTAAGATTAATTTGATTGTGGCTAACGGAAGGAGGGCGTAGCCCGACTGGAGTTAGCCACAATCACCGCTCATTTTTCACTTCATC
>WYAU01000048.1 GCA_011525665.1 Candidatus Brocadia sp. | reverse complement strand
TTCTTCACATTGATCACTGAACCACAGAGTTCACAGAGAAAAAATTGAGAAATTTTTATACGCCCCCTCTGTGATTATTGACGGACATCATTATCTGTTAATCTCTGTGTCCTCTGTGGTTTTGTACTTTCATTACTACCGGGAAAAGCTAACCCCTGAAAAAACATTCGTCCGGAAAGCCGGTTTTCACGTTTATTTTTTCGCCTTTTCTTGCTCTTTCAGGCAAATGGGACAGGTCAGAAATTCTGCGCCGCATTCATCACAATGTTGAATGAGCATTTCTTTTGTCTTTTTCTTACAATCCGGGCATTTCATCTCCCATCCTGCCAATGCCTTTCCCTTAACGGGCCTTCTTCTTACTTCCTTGCATTTGGGACATTTGCCTTCCATCGTCGCTGCCTTTAACTCGGCGGCTGCCTGCTTACACATCGTGCATACCAGCACATCTTTTCCGCATTTATCACAACTGTGAACGGAAAACTCACCTATTTCATTTTTACAATCCGGACAAACCATAACCTTTGTCGCAAGCGTCCTTCCCTTCTCAGGACTCACGCGTACTTCTTTACAAGAAGGACAAATAAATTCCTCAACCGTTGGATGTCCCGGGGCCAATGCCTTTTCACTATGTTTATGCATTTCTTCAGCATAAGCCAAATTACCCACCAAGGTCATCACACTAACAGCCATAATTGCAAAAGTAACCCTTCCGAAAATTCTCCTGACTGACATACGTTCTTACCCTCCTTTCAGAACTCTAAAAAGTTATAAAGTATACACTAAATTCCCGCACTCTGCTTGAAACGGCTTCATCACTGAGCAAAGCCGCGATGTAACTGAACATGCAACTTCAGAATTCCTTTGTACACACTCATGCAGGCCCCTGACGGCTTTTGGGTGCCGAACGGATGAACAAAAAATCACCTGTACCAGAAACTTTTAACGTGCGTAAAAGATATTTATAACTGTTCCTCTTAAAATTGTCAATAAATTTATTTAGAAAGAAACCTTTTAAAATCCAGAAAACGTCGCGTTCAGTATTCTTTATTTCTGCACGACTATTTCCGGGTCTGAATCAGATCATGCAGTTTGTTCAGATTCGTTGTTAAATACCACCAGCCGTTTTTGAATGATGCATAATCAGGGCCACCCATGGCAGATGCATACCGCACTGAGTTGGCATAAAAAAACCACTGCTTTATCCACGTATGTTCTCTCATTTCATCAAAAGGATTTGAAGGGTCGGCCAGCCCTTCGTCCCAGGCCTTCAGCATGAGCTGTGTAGCTGCCAGGGTCATCCTGTCTGTTTCTGCTATCGTAGCGTCAAGCCTGGCAAAATGCATGTTGACCCAGTCGGAGTTATGGCAACTGCGGCAGAGTTTCTTCATTTCATTTTGACGCCGTGTCTGCTCGCTTTTATCGATCAGATACTCAGAAGCCGGCTCGCCCGTAAAGGCGGTCGGAAGGGGGAGTCCGTCTTTGTTTTTGATCAGATACGTCCTTGCATCCTTCGGTTGAGGATGCGAATAAATGAGACCGAATAATCTGACCCACAACCGTGACCCGAAATCGTGGGTTCTTGGTGCAATAACCTTCCCATCAGGAGTGGTTAAAAGGCTGTTGTGACAGGTGGCACAGGTTGGCGCCTGAAAATCCTTACCGACCCTCCAGGGGACATTTGTCCAGTTCCATTCGTGGTGTTTTGAAAGGAAAATATTTCCGTGTTTACTTTCATTGTAAATATTATATGCCGGCACATCCGGTTCAAGATGGCACTGGGAACATGTGTATGGTTTTCTGGCAATCTCGATGGAAAAACTGTGCCGGGGATGACACGCAGTGCATGCGCCGAGGCTGTCATCCGGGTTAATCCTTCCTACCCCCTGATTTGGCCAGTTGGAAAGGTCAGGGATTTCTATGATCCCTATGTCGGTTGATATCTTTTTCATACCGTTTACCGTAACATGGGTACCGTGACAGGCGTAGCAGGTTTCAGCTTTTGACGTGTCCGATGCGTTGAGGCGGATGATTTTTTCATCTCTGATCTCTTTCATGCCCTGAATCGTTTCAACAAAGGTGTGATAGAGGGGGTTCTTTTGCAAAATATCGAGGGCATGGGCCTTTTTGCTCACGGAATATTGTTCCGCCTCCGCAGGGTGGCATGTCTTACAATCGTTCGGTGAAACAACAACATTGATCTTAAATCCAAAGTGATCAAAGTTGTCCTTGTGCGCAGATGCGTTCTGCCCATGACATTCATAACAACCAACTGCAACCGGCCTGAATGACTCCGGAATTGCATTGCTTGAAATCCTCCTTTCGAGGACAGGCTTTGCCATGGCCATTTCAGGGGTGACTTTTGAATGTCTGCTTGTGAGCCAGTCTTCAACGATCCCCGGGGTATAGATCTTGTGACACAGCACACAGAGTTGAGTCTGTTCGCTGAGAGCCGCCGGCATGGAACCTGACCGTTCTTCTTCCGCAAGTATTTCTGTAACAATTATACCCATTGAAACTAAGCAAAACAGAGAAACGAGCAGTAGCTTCATCGAAGATACCTCCATTCGAGTTATAACTTCCCCTCTTTCCCCTCCTTCGCCTTGAGAGAGTAAGGGGAGGTCTTCCGCTTATTATTTAAGTAAATACATTCTATGTCCTCAATTCCATCATGGCCGTCAAACCTGTCATTCTTTATTCTCTTATGTTTCTATAATCGGTTTGTTTAAGATACGCGCATTAATGCTTTGACCTGGATTTTCACCAGATTGTGTTTTTTCTTTTATATAAGACCCTGGATCTCTTTTGAAGGCCTTTCTGCAATGTTCCGCACAGAAGCATCTGAAGGCTGATAGTTATTCCTGACAGGGGGGTAGCCCGCTGGCAACCGTAACCTTACCGTCTATTTTCCCGGCGGAAGGGCTTCGTTGTCCTGCGGTTCTCATGAATTCATTTGTAAAGAGTAAAGGCACAGGCTTTTGATTAAACGAAGTATATGCCCATGATGCCGCGGAATAAGATTATGAATAGGGCACTTAAAATACCCATTATCGACAGATGTCTTTTTGCCAAGATACACGACCCTCCCTGTCAAAACAAATACCAGGCTATCTTCAGACAACATGGTTTTAAGGTATCACATGTGTGAATGAGATGTCAAACGTAATTTGTCCAAAAAAAATCCTTACTCATGAAAATTTAATAGATTTGACAAAGGAAGTGTATCTACCAATTTTTGTTTTGTTTTTTTCTCACAATAGATATAAAATTCTGACAATGGAACCGGGAAATTAATATATGCGCCCATTCTGCAACCTTACACAAAGAGATCATCCATGCATACCTTCACTGATCTGGTTCTTCTCATCGGCACAAACCCATTGCCAAATTACGTAGTCGCAGAGTATTTTTTAAAAACCAATAAGGAACTCAGAAACATCTGGTTGGTACACTCTGAAGAAGTTGCACGGCAGGTGGGTACTCGGGCACAAGCCGAACATCTTGAAAAGGTCTTAAAAGAACGACACCCCGGTAACAGCAAATTGCCCTTTCCTTTACCAAAAGTTGCCCTCTCAAATGTCAGCAATGCAAAAGAAGTTTTGCGTGACACCAATGAGAAACTCATCAGGAGACTGCCTGAAAACAGTCGTGTACACTTGAATTACACAGGTGGGACAAAGGCCATGGGGACGCATGTATACCGGGCTATTGAACAGGACACCGCAAGAAGTCTTGTAAAGTCATTTTCGTATCTTGATGGTCGAAATTTCCAGATTGTGGGCGACAAAAATGGCATAATTAACGAAAGGGATTTGCGTGATGAAATTTCAATTTCTTTCATAGAACTTATTACGTTACACGGATTCAAAAGGAAGAATAAAGACACTGATAGTAAAGACTTTTCCGATGCAATTAACGTATTTAAGGGGCTTATCGACGAAGGCAGATTAGATGAATATTATTCTGAGGATGGTAGTTATAACCGCACCCACTTTGAAAACAAAAAGAAACCCGGTGATTTGGCAAAAAAGGCTGCTGAACTGAAGGATGAGCTTAAAAGTTACATTGCCAAAGACCCCTTTTTATCTGTAATAAAGATCATGCCGGAGGATTACCAGTTATTTGATGCAAATGGACGTTTTGTTGACCCTTCCAGTAACAAACTGTGCGAACATGCCATAAAATTTCTCGATGGTGGCTGGCTTGAAGATTACATTCATACCATTTTGTTACATGAACTATCCAAATCTAATATTACGGTGCTAAAAGATTGGAAGATTGACAAGGAGGCTTGGACAACCGATTTCCAGATCGATGTTATTCTGTTAAAGGGTTATCAACTCATCGGCATCTCCTGCACCACTTCTCAGGAAAAGCACCTGTGCAAAAATAAGGGCTTTGAAATTATCCATAGAACAAGGCAGATAGGGGGTGATGAAGCAAAAGCAGTTCTTGTTACCCTGTTGGATGACTTTCAGAAAAAAGCCTTGAAAGAAGAACTGCAACTGAATACAGGGATTACTTCAGGCAATATCTTAGTCCTCGGGAAGGACGATCTGAAGGAGGGGATTCTCATAAAATGTGTAACGGATTTTATCCATCAGGAAGTTTAAATCAGATGAAGGAGTAGACTTGATGGCTGTTCATGCAGTTTTAATAGATATGGTCTCCATACAGCGGTATGTCTTTGGAAGCAACAAACTCAAGGAAAATATAGGCGCCTCGTATTTGATACAGGAGGTTTATGAAGCATATCTACAAAAGGTAATTAACTGTATTTTTCCTTCTGCAAATATTAATTTTACCGCATGGAAAGAGGAACAGCATAAATGTCTGATTGAAGAGACTGATAATCCCTTTGAAGTCGGTTATATCGGCGGTGGCAATGCGTTGCTGTTTTTTAAAGACAGGGACAGGGCAAGGGAATTTATTGAAAGATGGACTACAACCCTTTTAGTGGAAACACCGGGAGTTGTAACTGCGATTGCCTGTGATGGGTTTAATCTGAAAGACTTCCAATCAGAGAAGTTCCAATCAGAGAACAAAAAGTTATTTGACAAGTTACAGGAAAATAAATACCGGTTCATCCCGCAGGCGGTTATCCCACGCCACGGCATCATTGCGGAATGTTCACATACCGGTTATTCAATGGATATCTGGAATGAAAAGGAGCAGGAGTATGTTTCGAGCGTTGCCTACGCAAAAATCTGCGCTTCTCAGGAGGCAACGAAGAAACTAGAGGACAAATTTGAAAAAGAACTTAAGGGTGAATATCGCTTTACCGACCAACTGGACGAACTGGGACAATTAAAAGGGGAAGATAGCCACATTGCTATTGTCCACATTGATGGCAACGGAATGGGAGAGCGATTCAGGCAGACAAAAACCCTTAAAGAAATCAGAAAGCTATCCATTTCAGTCAAAGCAGCCACTGATGAAAGCTTTCGTGTACTACTGAAGACAATAACCGAAAAGTTTCAAGATATCCAAAATGCCTTGGGTTATGATACTGACGAGAAAAGAAAAAAATATCCTGGGAAAAATGGTAAAATGAATATTCCTCTCCGTTCTATTATCATAGGCGGAGATGACATCACCTTTGTCTGCGATGGGAAATTAGGGGTTTATTTTGCCAGGATTTTCCTGGAAGCATTTGAGAAGCAGCAGGTCAGTGATAACGAAGCACTATCAGCCTGTGCAGGAATTGCTATGACAAAGACCAAATATCCATTCCATCGTGGCTATGAGCTTGCAGATGATTTATGCAAAAACGCTAAAAAACGGCGTAAAGAAAAAGGAGGTGAAGGCTCCTGGCTGGATTTCCATATTGCATATGGCGGGTTTTCAGGGACGCTGGATGAGATCAGGAAGTCCCATTACCAGTCAGTACAGGGAAAATTAATCTTCGGACCTTATAAAATAGGCGATCATCCGGTATATGGTTTCAATACGTTAACTGCAAATATCTGGAAGCTTAAATATAAGCAGTATCCGAAGGTTAAAAATATTCCAGGTTCAAAAATCAAAGAACTGAGGAAGATAATTACCCTTGGTGAAGAAGCTACGAGGACATTTGCATCCGAGATAAAGGCACGGGGATATGAACTTCCTGGAAATAATTATAAAATACATCTTTTTGAAAATTCGATGACTCCTTATTTTGATATGGTTGAACTTATGGAATTTTACCCGGAGTTTGCGTTGGCGGAATCATCTTGACTAAATCTTTAGGTTGCTTGTTCCCAAACTCTGTTTGGGAACACTATGATATACGAAACTTTGTTTCGTGCTAATCAAATGTTAAGGAATTTCAATCCTACTGTAGAGGCAATTCATGAATTGCCTCTACAGTACGTAGGGCATGGCATTGCCTGCCGATAAAATAAACCTACACGTGTCAGCAAATGCTTCGCCTCTACGCGTGATTGTAAACAAAGCATAAGTAGGGTGGGCGATGCCCACCTACGTTTAAGATCAATTCAGGGAGAGAAAAAGATGAAAACCTATACACTCAGTATAAAACTCCTCTCGGACGCCCTGATCAATTCCGGTGAGGGTTTTGGGACAATCATTGACTCTGACGTTGTCTTTGATGATGTAGGTCTGCCTTATATCCCGGCCAAGCGGATCAAGGGCTGTTTGAGGGATGCAGCAAGGGAGGCCTGTGAGATGCTGAAAAGCGCACAGGTAATTTCGTTCATAAATCTGGATAAAAGCGATGAAGACAGAGAATATAAAA
The DNA here is from genome assembly GCA_011525665.1 of Candidatus Brocadia sp. Classification (GTDB taxonomy): domain Bacteria; phylum Planctomycetota; class Brocadiia; order Brocadiales; family Brocadiaceae; genus Brocadia. Next base: position 1,382 of record WYAU01000048.1, on the reverse strand, counting down.
TCATCGAACAGGTATTTGGTTCACCAGGGAAAGAGTTGCCAGCGCCCGCGTACTTCTCTCACCTGACTATTGATGACTACGAAAATAACAGACAATGGTTGAAGTATCTTACAGAAAAATATACAAAAGAACACGAAGGACGTTCGGGTGATTCTCCTAAAAAATATTGTACTGGTATACTCTCAAGGGACAATATCCTGTCCACATTTACCACCATCCGCCAGCAGACCGCCATCAGCAAAGAAGGTGTTGCGGACGAACACTCCCTGAGAACCATCAGGGTCTTAAAGAAGGGGATCGTCTTCCATGGTGAAATTCATGCATTGAAAGATGATCAAAATACAGTAAAACTTCTTGCATTGGGATGCCTGAATCTCCGGCGTATTGGCACCAAAAGAAACCGGGGCTTTGGTGAGGTGGGGTGCAAGCTGCTTGACGGCGCTACGGAATTCTCAATTTTCGATGAACTGGAGGCGCTATGCACAAGGTAACATACAGGATAACAACACTATCCCCCGCCCTTTTCGTAATGAATGTGGGTGATACCAATATGGTCGCGACACGTGAGTACATCCCCGGTAGTGTGGTTATGGGCATCTTTGCCGGTGAATTTATCAAGAAAAACTCCCTCGGCAGCAATGCCCATACGAATTCAACTTTTTATCAATGGTTTTTAAAAGGCGATGTGAGATTCACCAATGCCTACATCGTTTCTCAAGATGAAAGGGGAAATTTTCAAAAATACTTCTTTATTCCTTTGTCCATCAAGCACCAAAAAGATGATGAGAACACTTTTTATGATTTATTTTTTCCTGATGAGGACACTGTCAGGCAACACGTTTACAAAGTCGGTTTCGGGAGAATGGAGGGAAACATCCTTTACAGACAACAGGTAAAGAAGTCACTCAATTTCCACCACCAGCGCGACCCTGAAAAGGGTACGGTGAAAGAAGGTATGATCTTTAATTACGAATCCATGGATGCCCACCAAACCTTTGAAGGCAATATCCTGGGCAGTTGCGAGGCGTTAAAAGATATCTTAGCCCTGTTTCCAAAAGAACAAGTTGCCTATATTGGCCGCTCAAGGAATGCCCAATACGGCAAGATCAGATTTGAATTTATTTCTAAGGAGCCGGAGGATTTTGATTCTGAGATAGATGGATTTACGGCAAATACATTAGAGATAGAAAATGGCGAAATATCCCTTACCCTGCTTTCAAACACGATCATTTATAATGATAATGGCCTTTCCACAACGGTAGTGTAAAATATATTGTGTAAATTATAAGCGGAGGTAGAAAAAAAGCGCATTCCCCACTATACTTGGAGTTGAAAGAGTAAATAACAAAAAAAACCAAGAAAGGAGGAATACGCTATGTTAG
>WYAU01000047.1 GCA_011525665.1 Candidatus Brocadia sp. | reverse complement strand
GGCTATCAGGCAAGATAACGCCGGAACCCTGAGCTTGTCCCTGTGAAAGCAGGGGAAATCGGCGCACTGTAGCAAGTGAAGAGCCGGGTCACGTGGGCTTCCCCCCACTACCCGGCTCTTCGCGTTTTAAAAAACTCCTGAGGCGTTAAAAGTGGCTGAAAATGAGGCGATAATTTCATAAAAAATACTTGACAAGGTTCATTGTAAATGTATAATGAAAAAGCTTTTTATTGTATTGTGTTTTAGTATAATCTACGACGATAGGGTATTGATTGATGTGAAGGGGGGTGGTTTGGCGAAGCAGAAGAGTCTTATTGTGTCTACTGTTACCAAATGATTGTGTAGATAAGCTGATATCATGGGTAATACAATGCAGTTTTAAGGTTCGTGATATGAAAGAAAGGAGAAGTTGTAATGCTTGATATTTTGAAGAAACCATTATCCAGGATGGTGGGGGCGACTCTTGCCGTTGCAGGGGTAGCGTTGTTGACGTGTACGATGGGAAATGGTAAAGTATTTGCGGAAGGGCCTACGTTTCAGGACGTGGCATCACAGGTGTTTGGTCAGGCGGTTGGCCCGGATAACGATGGCACCTTGTATATTTTTGGATTAACGGCGAAATACACCCAGCCTGAATATGTTGAGGGGAGGGGTCCATATAAATCATTTTTGAAATTTTTACCTTCGATCCGGTGGTACGATCCGGAGCATTATTGGACGCCGGGAAGTCAGAATGAAGGGGTTTTTAAGAATGAAGAATGCGTCCTTTGTCATACCGTTCAGACTCCCACCATAGTAAAGGATTGGAAGAAGAGCGCACACGGTAACCTGGAACTCAGGAGAGGTCTTGGTATAAAAGGGAAGGATGGAAAGCCTGTTGAGGGGGCAGTTGGTTGCGATGTGTGTCATGGTAATGATCATCAGAAGCTTTTCATGCCTACCTGGAAGCATTGCGGTGAATGCCATCCGAAAGAGACATCGGAGCACAGGGCTGGTGGTTTAGGTTCGCATACACATGCTTTTACCGTCAATACTCTGGAATTTTCATGGCAGTTAGGAAAGCCGGCTGAAGAGGTTGCCGGTTGCGCTGAATGTCATGCAATTGCCGAGAATAGATGCGATGGTTGCCATACCAGGCATGTATTTAGTCCTGCTGAAGCCAGAAAACCTACTGCTTGCAGATACTGCCACATGGGTATAGATCATGACGAATGGGCTATGTATAACACATCTATCCATGGTTGTCTCTATGAGGCGGAATCTTCTACCATGGATTGGAGCAAGCCTTCCAAGAAGGGAAACTACAGGGTTCCAACATGCGCCTACTGTCATATGCAGGATGGAAATCATAATCCACAACAGTTTGGAACCATTTATAGTGATATGGGCATGTTCCAGGTTGATCGTGGAGCGCCAAAGCACAAGGCAAAGAGAGATGCATGGATAAAGAAGTGTCAAGACTGTCATTCTCCGAGATTTGCTGCTGATAAACTGGAAGCGATGGATGCCGGCATTAATTTGAGTTTCACAAAATGGAGGGAAGCGGCTGCCGTTATCGTCGGTTGTTTCCTGGATGGTGTTGTTGATCCAATGCCTGAAGGTTCACCTCCTGACTGGTATGGTCATTACACCTTCAGTTTATTACCTGGCGGTGATCCAAGGTTCTATGCGACCTCAAACATTGAGCGTCTCGGTCTCGAAATGATTTGCTATCTGATTGGCAATACCTATAAGGCCTTGGCTCATATGAGCATGTACAATGCAACGTATGGAAATGGCGGTGCTTTTGAAACAGATAGGAAGTTGATTGAGATCAAAACAGAGGCTGCCAAGTTAAGAAGGTTTGCGGCAATTGAGAAAAAGATCGGGCTGGAGCACAAATCGGAGGCATTCTGGCAGCATGGTGAGTATTCTGATCTGCTCCCCGGATGGAGAAGAAAGCTAGGAGACGTAGATGTTGAATGGTTTAAGAGGACAGATATTCCTCACCGTGCCAATGCAGATGCTGGCGTTGAAGTACATCACTAAGCTAGAATTATGTATGAAAGCTTAGGCGTAGTTGTAAATTGAAGAGGTTTTAACGATGAGGGTAGCAGAAAGAAAAAGTTTGCTACCCTCATTGTGTTTATAAGATTTATAGTAGAGAAATTTTCGCTTTATTTAAGCGGTATTAAAGATGGTGTGGATAATCAATTGTTTTTTTTGGTATATCCGGAAAAGATGGTATTTCTTAAAAAAGGCGGTGTTGGTTTATGGTAACTACAACAGTAAAATCGGGAGCGCGGGGGTACGAGACTTCTTCTGTGGGAACTATTTTGCCAGACAAGATGGGGCATTTCGGACGTTTTGGCGGAAAGTTTGTCCCGGAAACGATAATGCCGGCATTGGATCAGTTGGAAAAGGCTTATTTAAAAGCAAAAGACGATCCGTCATTTAATGCGGAACTGGAGTATTATTTGAGGGAGTATGTGGGACGACCGTCAACGTTATATTTTGCAGAGAGGCTTACACGGAAACTAGGAGGGGCCAAGATATATTTTAAGAGGGAAGATCTAAACCATACCGGTGCCCATAAGATAAACAACACCATAGGGCAGATATTGCTTGCAATACGGATGGGGAAAAAAAGGATTATTGCCGAAACAGGGGCCGGGCAGCACGGGGTGGCTACTGCAACTGCTGCCGCTATGTTTGGGATCGAGTGCGACGTCTATATGGGGGAAGAAGACATAAGGCGCCAGGCGTTAAATGTCTTTCGAATGAAGCTCCTGGGTACAAGGGTTATAGCGGTATCGAGCGGTTCGAAAACATTGAAAGACGCTACAAACGAGGCATTTAGAGACTGGATGGCATCAGTACGGCACACGCACTATATCCTGGGATCGGTTGTTGGCCCTCATCCATATCCTATGATGGTTAGAGATTTCCAGACCGTAATTGGCAAGGAGGCGAAGAATCAGATTTTGGAAAAAGAAAAGAGATTGCCTGACTATCTGATTGCCTGTGTGGGTGGGGGCAGTAATTCAATGGGGCTATTTCATCCATTTGTTGGGGATAAAGAGGTAGAGATGATCGGTGTTGAAGCCGGAGGTATCGGACCCGGAGTCGGCCAACACGCATCCACTCTTACCAGCGGGAAGATAGGCATTTTACACGGAAGTGCAAGCTATGTGCTGCAGGATGATGATGGCCAGACATTGCCTGTTCATTCGATTTCCGCCGGATTGGATTATCCCGGCGTTGGTCCGGAGCATAGCTATTTAAAGGATACGGGAAGGGCCAAATACGTTTCAATTACGGATGATGAGGCTGTCAATGCGTATCAGGAGTGTGCTCGATTGGAAGGAATCATTCCTGCTCTCGAAGCTGCGCATGCCATTGCCTATACAATGAAGTTTGCGCCGACGCTCGGCAAAGATAAATTGATCATTGTGTGTTTATCGGGGAGTGGAGATAAAGACTCGTTTGAAGTTGCAAAAAAACTGGGATATAACATTTAATGTGTGGAGACAGCCCGGTATGGAAATAATTTTTCACGGAGACGCATTTTGCGTTACTAATGGAGTCAGATGAACAGGATTGATAAAAAATTTAGGGAATTAAAAGCCGGGAAGAAAACAGCCTTTATTCCTTTTATTACTGCTGGCGATCCGGACCTGCAAACGACAAAGGCATTGATTTTAGAGTTTGAAAAAAGGGGCGCCGATATTATTGAACTCGGCATCCCTTTTTCTGACCCTATTGCAGATGGTCCGATTATCCAGGCATCATATTATAGGGCTTTGCTTGGGGGTGTGAAAGTTGCCCGTATTCTGGATATGGTTTCTGAACTGCGGAATCAGTCTGAAATACCCATTGTTGCGATGGTATCATACAGTACAGTATACAAGGGAGGAAGCCGTATCTTTGTTGAAAAGGCATTTAATGCGGGGCTTGATGGCTTGACTATTCCTGACCTGCCGGTGGAAGAAGACGATGATCTGTTTGAAGTGGCAAAGAAGAACGATTTTAAAATCGTATGTTTTATTGCACCAACAACAACGGATGAACGTATGGCTTTAATTGCTAAAAGGTCACAAGGCTTTTTGTATTATATTTCTGTGGTTGGGATAACGGGAATAAGAGACACATTGCCGGAGGATATCGTTCAGAATATTAGCAGACTGAAACAGATGACGAATACCCCTGTTGCTGTAGGTTTTGGTGTTTCGACAGCCGAACATGCAAAAATGGTTGGGAAGGTTGCTGATGGCGTTATTGTCGGGAGCGCGATTATGCGAGAAATTGAAAGGCACGCAAAGGAGTCGTCTGAAAAACTGGTAAACGCTGTCGGTGCGTTTGTAGGACAATTGGTTCTCGGAGCAAAAGGGTAAATTTGAGGAAGATATTTGAGTTTTACAGATCTCAACAAAGCCACTGGACGCGCATATTTCTTCTTTTGCGGAGGGGCTCTTTTGCGAATGATTCTATACTGCGTGTGAAATTAATGTAAATTCAAAATTTTGAGATTATTTTAAGAGAAAAATATTTACTTTTGTGTTGACTTCAACAGTAGATTAAGTATAATGCTTCTCTTAAAATAAGGTCAAGTAGAAGAATAGAGATAGAGGACATCAAAGTGCAAAGGGCGTTATTGTGTTGAACAACAGGCGAAAGGGGGTGGTTGGAAATAAGAAACAGGAAAGCTGCATTATGTTAAGTAACGCAATCGAATGACGATTGTGGCGTATGGATAACGAGAAAGGAGGAGAATTTAAAGAATCATGCATAAATTTTTAAAAGTTACGTTAGCGTCAGCTTTAATAGGGTGTGGCACGATGGGTGTAGTTGCCAACCTGATGACGAAAGAGGCAAAGGCCGTGGAAATCATCACACACTGGGTACCTCATGAGGTATACGGTCAGATAGGTGAGCCGGATAACAACGGTAAGGTGTTCT